>CAZYVT010000052.1:0-1354 GCA_964651335.1 uncultured Enterobacteriaceae bacterium
CCGACGATCAACGGCTACAAGCGCTATCGCCCCTACTCGCTCGCGCCCGACCGCGTGATCTGGGGGCGTGACAACCGCGGCGCGCTGCTGCGCGTAATCGGCGGCGCGGGCGACCCGGCCACCCACATCGAGAACCGGTCCGGCGAGCCGGCGGCGAATCCCTATCTCTACTTCGCCTCGCAGATCTACGCCGGGCTCGACGGCATCGCGCGCAAGCTCGAGCCGGGTCCGCCGGCCGACACGCCTTACGAGACCAAGGCAGATTTGCTGCCGCGCACCCTCACCGAGGCGCTCGCCTGCCTGCGCGCCGACTCCTGCCTCGTTGAGGGGCTCGGCGCCGGATTCGTTGACTATTACTGCCGGATCAAGGAAGCCGAACTGGAGCGCTTCAATCTGGAAGTCACCGAGTGGGAGCATCGCGAGTACTTCGAGATCTTCTGAACTGCCGTGAAAACTTCCTTGCACCCGCAGAGATGAAAGTCTTTCAAATCGAAAACGACTGGGGAATGGAAAACCTCAGGATTTCGACGCGCCCGGAGCCCAGGCCCGGTGCCGGCGAAGTGCTGCTACGCATCAAAGCGTCCTCCATCAACTACCGGGATCTGCTGGTGCCGAGCCGCGGGTATGGCTCGTACACCGGCAAGCTGCCGCTGATTCCGCTTTCCGACGGAGTCGGGGAAGTCATCGAGATCGGAGCCGGCGTGACCCGGGTGAAGATCGGAGACCGGGTGCTTCCTTGCTTCCAGCAGGGATGGATCGCCGGTTCGCCGAGCCTGGAGCGCCTCACCCGCACACTGGGCGGGCCCGTGGACGGCACCATGGCGGAGCTGATGTGCGTTCATCAGGAGGGACTGGTCAAGGCGCCGGCGCACCTTACGGATCTCGAGGCGGCGACGCTGCCTTGCGCGGCGCTCACGGCGTGGAGCGCTCTCGTCACGTACGAATCGCTCGGCCCGGGCTCGAAAGTGCTGGTGCAGGGCACGGGCGGAGTGGCGCTGTTCGCGATCCGGATCGCGAAACTCCTCGGCGCGCACGTCACCGTCATTTCCTCGAGCGACGACAAGATCGCCCGCGCCAGGGCGCTCGGCGCCGATGCTGCGGTCAATTACCTGAAAACGCCGGAGTGGGCCAAGGCCACGCGCGAAATCACCGGCGGCAGCGGCTACGACCATATTGTCGAGCTGGGCGGCGAGAAAACCCTGCCGCAATCGCTGCGCTGCATCCGGCCCGGCGGCACGCTCTCGATGATCGGCGTGCTCTCCGGCGGCGCGATGACGGCGCAACTCGGCCACGTGGTGACGCGCCATGTGCGGTTGCAGGGGATCACGGTCGGGCACCGCGACGGCTTCGAGGC
>CAZYVT010000052.1:1454-27151 GCA_964651335.1 uncultured Enterobacteriaceae bacterium
CGCGCCATGTGCGGTTGCAGGGGATCACGGTCGGGCACCGCGACGGCTTCGAGGCCATGGTGCGCGCCTTCGAGCAGCATCAGGTCAAACCGGTCATTGACCGCGTGTTCGCCTTCGAGGAATTGAAGGAAGCGATGGCGTACCTGAAGAGCGGTGCGCATTTCGGCAAGGTCTGCATCGGGCACGTTCCCGCATGAACATTGCCTTTACCGGCAGGAATGTGGTGGTGGCTGGCGGCAGCCGCGGCATCGGGCGCTCGATCGCACTGGGATTTGCCGCCGCCGGGGCCAACGTGTCGATCTGCGCGCGCGGCGCCGACGCGCTGAGGAACGCCGAGGCCGAGCTCAGCGCGCACGGCTGGAAGGTGCACGCAGCGGTCTGCGACCTTGCCGATGGCCCCGGCGTGACACGTTACGTAAATGAAGCAGCCGAAGCGCTCGGCGGCATCGACGTGCTGGTCAACAATGCTTCCGGGTTCGGCCGCACCGACGACGAAGCGGGCTGGCGCGTCAGCATCGACGTCGACCTGATGGCGAGCGTGCGCGCTTCCCACGCGGCGCTGCCGTGGATCGAGCGCGCCGGCGGCGGCTCGATCATCCACATCTCGTCGATCGCCGGCCTGAGATCGAGCGCGCGCTTTCCACCGTACGGTGCAGTCAAGGCGGCGCTCATTCAGTACACGAGAAACCAGGCCCTGACACTCGCACCGAAGAAAATCCGGGTGAACGCCATCGCGCCGGGGTCGATCGAATTTCCCGGCGGTGTCTGGGACGTGGCCAAGCGCGACAATCCGGCGCTCTACGACCGGATCCTGAAGTCAATTCCGTCCGGTCGCCTCGGCCGCCCGGAAGAGATCGCGAACGTCGTGCTGTTCCTCCCGAGCGATGCGGCGAGCTGGATCACCGGCCAGACGATCGTGGTGGACGGCGGGCAGATCCTCACCTGACCCCATTTATTCCCATTTGTTCTACGGGCGGGCAGACGCAGGACACGTTTCGGTCGCCGTAGACATGGTCCACGCGCCCGATCGGCGGCCAGTACTTGCTCGCTCGCACCCAAGGCAGCGGAAAGGCCGCCTGCTCGCGCGAGTACGGATGCGCCCAACGCTCGGTCAGCAGCATCGCCGCGGTGTGCGGAGCGTTCCTGAGCGGGTTGTCCTCTCGCGGCAGGCGCCCCTCTTCCACCACGCGGATCTCCTCGCGGATCGCAATCATCGCGTCGCAGAAACGGTCCAGCTCCTCTTTCGCCTCCGACTCGGTCGGCTCGATCATCAGCGTCCCCGCCACCGGGAACGACATCGTCGGCGCGTGAAAGCCGAAATCCATGAGGCGCTTCGCGACATCGTCGACCAGGATCCCGGCGGAGTCCTTCAGCGGCCGCAGGTCGATGATGCACTCGTGCGCCACCAGCCCACCCGGCCCGGTATAGAGCACCGGGTAGTGCGGCGCGAGGCGCTTCGCGATGTAGTTGGCGTTCAGGATCGCGACCTCGGTCGCTTCCTTCAATCCTTCGGCGCCCATCATCGCGATATAGGCCCACGAGATCGGCAGGATTCCCGCACTGCCGTAGGGCGCGCCCGCCACGGGGCCGACCTTTCCGCGCCCGGGGAGGAACGGCGCGAGATGCGAGCGCACCGCGACGGGACCGACGCCGGGCCCTCCACCGCCGTGCGGAATGCAGAAAGTCTTGTGCAGATTCAGGTGCGAGACATCGGCGCCGAACGCACCCGGCGCCGCAAGTCCGACGAGCGCATTCAGGTTGGCGCCGTCGAGATACACCTGCCCGCCGTGGCGGTGCACGATGTCGCAGATGTCGCGAATCCGCGCCTCGTACACGCCGTGCGTGGAGGGGTAAGTGACCATGAGCGCGGCAAGCTCACGCTCGTGCTGCGATGCCTTGCGCTCGAGCTCGGCGACATCGACGTTACCCTGGGCATCGCAATCCACCACCACGACGCGCATGCCGGCCATGTGGGCCGACGCCGGATTGGTGCCGTGCGCCGAACTCGGAATGAGACAGACATCGCGATGACTCTCGCCGCGTGAATCGTGGAACGCGCGGATCGCAAGCAGCCCCGCAAATTCTCCCTGCGATCCGGCGTTCGGTTGTACCGACACGGTGTCGTAACCGGTGATCTCCGCGAGCCACGTTTCAAGCTCGCCGATCAACCGCCGGTAGCCTTGCGCCTGATCGTCCGGCACGAACGGATGGATGGCGGCAAATCCGTCCCACGTCACCGGAATCATCTCGGTCGCTGCGTTCAGCTTCATGGTGCAGGAGCCCAGCGGGATCATGGCGCGGTCGAGCGCCACGTCCTTGTCGGCGAGGCTGCGCAGGTAGCGCAGCATCTGAGTCTCAGAGCGGTGACGGTGGAACACCGGATGGGTCAGATAGGCCGACGTACGCAGCAGCGCTTCCGGCAACCGGTCGGGGACGGACTCGAGGTCCTCGAAGCGCGGCCCGCATCCGAACGCCGCCCAGATCGCCTCAACGTCCTCGCGCGTCGCCGTCTCGTCGAGCGAAATGCCGACCGTCGACTCATCCACCTCGCGCAGGTTGTATCCGCGGTCGCGCGCCGCAGCCAGCACGGCTTGCGTGCGCCCGCCGGTGTAGATCGCGATCGTGTCGAAGAATCCGCGCACCGGGACCTCGAGTTCCGAGCGCTCGAGCCCTGCCGCCAGCACCGCAGTGAGCCGGTGCACCCGGCGCGCAATCGCGGCCAGCCCTTCCGGCCCGTGATAAACCGCGTACATCCCGGCGATCACCGCGAGCAGCACCTGCGCGGTGCAGATGTTGCTCGTCGCCTTTTCACGCCGAATATGCTGCTCGCGCGTCTGCAATGCGAGCCGGTAAGCAGTCGCGCCCGCAGCGTCCACGGTGACGCCGACGAGGCGTCCGGGCATGACGCGCTTGTACGCATCGCGCGTGGCGAGGAATCCCGCGTGCGGTCCGCCATAGCCCGGCGGCACACCAAAGCGCTGCGCCGAGCCGACTGCGATATCCGCGCCCATCTCGCCCGGTGGCACGAGCAGGCTCAGCGCCAGCAGGTCGCAGGCGACTGCGATGATCGACCCGCTCTTCTTCGACTCGCGGATCGGCTCGCGCAGGTCGCGAATCTCGCCCTGCGTGCCGGGGTACTGGAGCAGCACGCCGAATGCGTCCGTGCCTCCGAGATCGCGCGCCGAGTCTCCTACCGCGACTTCAATTCCCGCTGCCGCGGCGCGTGTCCGGAGCACCTCGATGGTCTGCGGATGGCACCCGGCGTCGACAAAGAAGCGCGTGCATTTCGATTTCGTCGCGCGCGCCGCAAGCGCCATCGCCTCGGCCGCGGCAGTGGCCTCATCCAGCAACGAGGCATTGGCGAACTCCATCGCGGTGAGATCGCTCACCATGGTCTGGAAGACGAGGAGCGCCTCGAGACGGCCCTGCGAGATCTCGGGCTGATAGGGCGTATAGGCCGTGTACCAGGCCGGGTTTTGAAGGACGTTGCGCAGGATCACGGAGGGCGTATGGCAGTTGTAGTAGCCCTTGCCGATGAACGAGCGCATCACGCGGTTTTGTGCAGCGATCTCTTGCAACGCGGCAAGCGCCTCGGCTTCGCTGAGAGGCGCAGGAAGATCGAGCCCCTTTTCGCGCCGGATCGACGCCGGTACCGCGCGCCCGACCAATTCATCGAGGCTCTGCAGCCCGAGCGCATCGAGCATCGCGCGCCGCTCGGCCTCGTCGGGGCCGATGTGGCGCTTGACGAACGCGTCATGCCCTTTCATTTTTCCAGTTTACCCAGATAGGCCGCTTCATCCATCAAACCATCCAGCTCCTTCGGGTCGTCGAGCTTGAGCTTGAAGAACCAGCCCGCGCCGGTCGGATCCTGATTGACCATTCCCGGCTCAACGGCAAGCGCCGTGTTCACCTCCGTCACGGTGCCCGACACCGGCGCCTTGCACTCGGCCGCCGCCTTGACCGATTCGATCACCGCCGCGTCTTCGCCCTTCTGCAGCCTGCGGCCGACCTCGGGCAGCTCGACGAATACGATGTCGCCGAGCTGCTCCTGCGCGTACTGCGTGATGCCGACGGTTCCGCAGCCGTCGGCGTCCATCCGGATCCATTCGTGGTCGTCGGTCATGCGAATCCTGCTCATCGTTGTGGTCCCCGGTAATAGCGATGCGGAACGAATGGAAGCGCGGAAACGCGGCAGGCGCGCTGTTTTCCGCGCACCACTGCGCGAAGCAACGTGCCCTCCGCGGCGCAATTCGAACGGACGTAGCCCATCGCGACAGGTGCGTCGAGCGTCGCCCCGAATCCGCCGCTGGTCAGCTTGCCGACTGTATTGCCGACGGAGTCCTGAAGCGACGCGCCCTCGCGCAGCGGCGCCCGCCCTTCGGGCAGGATGCCGACGCGCTGTCGCGGAGCACCGTGCTCGAGCTGATCGAGGATTACTTCGGCGCCCGGAAAGCCGCCCTCGCGGGTGCCTCCGTGCCGCCGCGCTCTCTGAATCGCCCAGCCGAGCCCCGCTTCGACCGGCGTCGTGCTCTCGTCGATGTCGTGCCCATAGAGGCAAAGGCCCGCTTCGAGCCGCAGCGAATCGCGCGCGCCGAGACCTGCCGGCCGCACCTCGTCGTGCCCGAGAAGGAGGCGCGCAAGCTTCTCCGCGCCACCTGCGGGCGCCGAGATTTCGAATCCATCGTCGCCGGTGTATCCCGAACGCGACACGATGCACTCCACGCCTTCGATCGTGGTCTTCGTAATCGACATGAATACGAGCGTCGCCGCATCGGGCGCCAGCCGCGTCATCACCTTTCCGGAGTCCGGTCCCTGGAGCGCAAGCAGTGCCCGATCCGCCAGTACCTCGGCCCTGCATCGGCCCTGGAGCAATGCGAAGTCTTGTTCCTTGCGCCCGGCGTTGACCACGAGAAATAGATGGTCGCCCATGTTTGCGACCACCAGGTCGTCGAGAATGCCACCCGCTTCGTTGGTGAAAAAGGCGTACCGCTGCCGGCCTTGTGCGAGACCGATAATGTCCGCCGGGACAAGCGACTCGAGCGCGGCCGCCGCATCCGCACCGTGCAGTCGCGCCTGGCCCATGTGTGAGACATCGAACAGGCTCGCGCGTGCGCGCGTATGGCGGTGTTCGGCGAGAATTCCCGCAGCGTACTGCACCGGCATCTCGTATCCCGCGAACGGCACCATGCGCGCACCGAGTTCCTGGTGCAGCGGGTGGAGTGGGGTGCGTGAAAGTACAGCGTCACTCACAGTGTTCTCTCGGATCCAACAGTCCCTCTATAGAAGCGTGGCTGCGTCCGCTCTTTTTCTCTGCTTGCGACCTGAGGGTTTCCGGTCGCGTACCTTGTAATCTCCATAAGGTCGATCGTCTGCATCATTTGTCCGCGGCGTCACCCATCAATGTTTCAATACGTTGATGCTCGGAAGAGCGAGTCGAGCAAGTCGCGCACTCGGGTCGAGCGCCAAACGTAGCGGCGCTGCATCTCCGGCAGGCGCAACTCGCCGCGCTCGATCATGCCGACGAGCTCTTCGACGGTGGCTTCAGCTTTGGCCATCAGGAAGCTCCTTCTCAGGCACCGAGGTCTTTCACGGTCCAACCGAGTTGCTCAAGCCCCTGTCGAGTCTCGGTTTCCGCGCCGTCTTGTCTGATCGCATCCCTTCGTATGGCCAGGCAGAGGAGATGACTCGGGCGGGTCACGGCCGTGTACACGAGGCGCATGCGCTCCGTTCGTTCCGTGCCCGGCCTAAAGCCCGCGCCGCATTTTTCACCGCAGATCCACAGCAGGAGGTCCTCCATATCATGCTTCTTGAAGAAAGATTCCACGACCAAGGTTGCCGTATGCGTCTGGCCTTTGGCGCTATGGATGGTGCCCACGTCGATGTCTACGTAGCGCCCGCCCTGACGGAATCGGTAGCGGTTCGGCGCCACGTGGCCTTCGGCATCCTGGCCCGACGTCTGCCCGGCATACTCCATAGACCATTGGGAGAATGCGTCCGCGCCCGAGTTCCACTCCGTCCCGATCATCGGACCTAGAGCGCGACGCAGTTCCGTAACCTTGTCGGTCCAACGCTCCTCGACAATGGGCATCGCCTCGATGCACCATTCCCAGAGAAGGCGACGGAGCGAGACGACGGACGACTCATCCTTCCGGAGCGCTTCCCATAGCCATCGCGCCGTGTGCCCGCCGCGCGGGATCGCGCCCGGCTGGACGATCCCGATCAGTTCGCAGATACCCTTGACCGCCATCTTGATTGATTCGGCGCAATCGACTGTGGCGACTCTTCTCCGCTGAGCGAGATGAACGTAGTCGACGAGGTGTTCTGGCCTCGGCTCCAGTTTCGCGGCGCGTGGTTCATAGGCTTCCCAGTAGTCGCCGAGATGCCTTGGAACCTTTTCGTCAGATGCTTCGGACCTCCCCACCCGCCCGATGGCCCGTGCGAGGAACGCCTCGCAGCAGAGCACCTCTTCCGGGAAGGTCTGAAGCAGGAGGCTGCCGAACGCCGGAAGGACCTGTTGCGCGGAGTTCGGAACGAACAGGAAGATAGTGTGTGGCATGGCAGCCGGGTCGAGGGCGCCTGGGAGCAGGTTGGGACGTGGGCCTTCACCTGCCAGTGAAGGGGAAGGCGGGTCGGGAGCCAGCGAGTGCACTTTGGCCGCAATGTTGGTTCCGAAGCGCTGGCTGTTCGGCAGTGACCAGTAGCCGTTTGCCGGGAACGGGTCGGTGGTCGCCGCCAGCTGACCGAAATCGTAGATGGCCTGGTTCGAGTCCCCGAACCGCTGACGGAGGTCGCAGGCGGAGGCCGGGAAGATTCTGTTGAGCAGGATTCCTTGAAGCTCCGACGTGTCTTGCGCCTCGTCCAGGAAGACCGCAGGGAAGCGCCAGCGCGCGAACTCTGCGACCTTCGCGTGCTTCGCCAGCAGCCCTCTCGGCCCAAGCGAACATGTCGTCGAAGCGCCAAAAGCCCTTGCTTACTGCCTCTCTCTTGATCCTGTCGAGGATCTTCCCGCTAGGCGATTCAGCGCTACATGGCAAACTCCCCGCGGCAGAGCCCAGCGTAAGATCGCTACCCTCGTACCTGAGCGCCCGTATCGTCCTGTCCGGGCTGTGCTGCTCCTTGTTCTCCAGGTAGAGCCTAGCTTTCGCGTATGCATCAACCGAGTAGAGGAGTCGCCTGCAAATATCTCCGTGGGACTCGTCGTCGATCAGACGCACGTGATACCCCTCCGAACGCAGCAGGGGCAGGGCCAGGAACGCGTTCACGAACCCGTGGATCGTGCCCACGAAATGGGGATAGGCGAGCAGCCGGTGCCCTACGGCAGTTCCTGCGAGCTTGCTTTCGATCTCCTGCCGGGCGACGTTCGTATGGGAGAGCACGCAAATACCCCGCCGGGCGTGCGGCCACCTGGCGCCGAGAATGGCCAGCTTGGCGACCAGCAGCGTCGTCTTTCCGCTGCCGGGGCAAGCCTGGACATCGAAGGTGTCGTTCGAGCGAAGGATCTCACGGCGTGGTTCGTCGAAGGACACCCCAAGGTACCGTTCGGCGACTTCGATGTCGGCGTCAGCTACCACGGAAATGGGCAGCGGCGAATTGGCTGCGGCTGCACTCACGGAGCCACGCTGCCCCCATTGTTGTTCTCTTCCCTGGCTGTGCTTTCAGCACGGCCGAACCCGGTTACGTACTCGATCGCGCCCCGGATGTAGTCCGGGATAGACGCCAAGAGCTCGTCGCTGGTCCCCGACGCCAAGAGGGAAGCCAAATGGTGAGCGGTCATCGGCTTTGACACGCTCCGCAGCAGTGGCTCGTAGACCTTGCAAGCCAGGTACTCTTGGGCATCCTGGCGGTTGCCGACTTCTTGGTTCAACTCGTTCCATGCCTTCTCCGCCGCGCTGACGGTCGCCGCCCGCTCCTCGTCTGTGGGACATCTCCCCTCTCTGTCCCGGCTTGCCTCGTCCTTCGCCAAAGCGATTGCCGTATGCAGACTGCGGCCGAACCCGGCATGAGCCAGGTCGTATTCCAGCGTCCAATGGTCCGACACGAAGGTGCGCACATTCTCGCCGTCGTCCGGACGCTTCGCACCGAGCCACTTCGCGCGTGCGTCATCGTCCAGTAGATCAGCTTCGAACCTCGGCTGTTGATATGACTTCTTTTGCTTGCCCGATCCATCATCGAGATCCAACGCCTCGCGAGCGCAATCGGGCAGGATGTCACGATCCGCGATACACGCCACCCGAATTGGGATGGAGGGTGCCGGCGTCTCGCCCGACAGCGGCTTGCGGCGAAAAACGCGCGCATAGCGACGCAGCCCGCGACTGCCCACGTTGACGATGGACACGCCGTAGCGCGTAAGATCCCGCCCGAGCAGACGGGCCAGCGAAGGCAGGAGCAGGTTTTCCGCATCCCCTTCGACGATGAGAACTCCTCGGGCGAAGAAGAGGTTGGCCTTGGTAACATCGAGGAATCTTTCGAGGAAACCGTAGTCGGTCGGGAAGAGCAAGGTGTACTCAGGCCCCATCGGAAAACCCCTACCCTGCGAGACGAGGATCATGCTGGCCAGCTTGACCTTCGACGCGAGGTTCGGGCTGTGCGTGGTGACGATGACTTGGACCGACCTTCCTACGGCCTCGGCGGCTTCCTCCTGAAGAAACTCCACCAGCCGCAACTGTAGCTGGGGGTGCAGGTGCGCCTCGGGCTCCTCGATCAGCAGTAGAGGCAGGGTGTCGCGATCCTGCCCCAGCAGCAGGAGTTCACAGGCCATGAAGAGCAGGTTGTTGAAACCAAGCCCATGCGGAAGCTGACCGCCGACATCGGCCGGTGTCGAGAGGCGGAGCTCGAGCTTCTCCAGGATCGTTCGCAGACGTTGGTCGACCGTCGCGTCTTCGCCGACGGACACTCTGCTCCCGATCGGCTCATCGCCCAAGGTGAGCTTGGCGAGGTAGTTCTTGTCCAGACGCTCCCCGGCCTGCTTGACGCCTTCATTTTCCCTGATGAGGTGGTCTGCGAGGCGGGAGACGTTAGCGATGCTCTTCGGGAACTCCGGCTGCATCTTGTCTTTCACCGCGGTAACGAAGGCGGCCGGATCGAACTGCTCGTCCTTGTGCGCGGCGATCTCCCTCGTGTGCTGGAGAATCTGCGACAGTCGTGAGTTCCGGCCGGCATCGAGTTCGCGTTCGGCGTCGCGCAGCGGACGAAGGTAGGTTGCCAACAACAACAGCCGTACGTTGCCGTCCAGCACTGGACCCGTGCCATCCCGTCCCGAGCGCACCTCCACCGTGATCCGGCGCCGGACGCTGGCATCGTCGTTCCGCATCGCGTGGAGGGTGACGTACAGGCAGGGCGATCCGTTCTCGTAAGACAGGTGCTCCAGCAACGCACCGCCAGTTTCTTTGTCGATGCCTGTGAACCGGCAGCGGACGCTGAACTCGGAAGCTCGCTGGCCGCTCTTGACGTGGAAGTCCTCGTCGGTGACGCGCTGGAAGTCCTGGCTCGTGGTTCCCAGCGCGAAGCGGATGGCATCGACGATGGCGGTCTTCCCTGAGTCGTTCTCACCGACCAGGACGTTGAGTCCGGCCTGGAACGGGAGTACGAGGGCGGAGTCTCCTGCCCCGAACAACCGGAAGTTTTCGATTCGTATCTCGGCGAGGTGCATCGGCGTTCATCTCCTCGACGTTTTGTCAGCCCAATCCTGCGGCGCATCCCCGCCCTTGTCCGCTGGCTGCGCGTCAGGCACACGGGCCTCGCCATCTCGCGGCGGGTGGCAGCAGCGCGGGTCGGCGGGCGGCGGGTTGAGGCGGGTCTGGTACGGCTGACCGGTGCGAACAGCATCAGCCATGGCGTCGTAGATTTCGAGGATGACGCGCTTCGTGCGGTAGTCGCCGTTGAACTTCCCCTCGTCCTTGCGGCGGACGATGGGGAATGTGTCCATGATGTATGCGACGGCATTGCGCGGGGTGGGGAAGCTGGCCTTGAGCCGCGCCAAGTCTTCCGCCGTCTCGCCCTCGGCCCGGCGCCAATCGCCGTTGGCATCGGCCGACAGGTAGAGGTGGAAGAAGGCGGCGTCCAGCTCGCAGCGGAGCAGGAAGCGGCGCCCCTCGTCCCAGCGGAACGGCGGACCGGACCATCCGCACTCCTGCGCGAATGGCGCCAGGTCCCACGCTGTGTAGGTAAGTTCCAGCACGCGGGGCACGAGCCAATCTCGAAGCGTCCGCTTTTCATCCCTCCCAATGGGTCCTTGCGAGAGGCAGTCCGGCGTCGGCAGGGGCAATTGCTTGAGAATGAAGTCTGACAGATGTGTACCACCGATTTTCTGCCTGCTCACGTAATCGAATACGAAGCTGTTAAATGCGCTGACAAAGAACACAGCGCTGTCGATCGGTGCGACTTGTGGGAATCCGACTCTCACCGTGAAATTGGTCCCCGAGAGCGGAAGCACTGCTGCGGACACCGTACGTGCCATGGTGTTCACGTCCGTCACGTCCTGCCACACGACCAACCACTTGTGAGTCCAGAATTCTGGTAATCGCATTGCAAGATCGCGTGGTGCAATCCAGTAGCGTGGAGACGGTCGATACGCGGGGTCCTCTAGCTCGATCGCGGTCAATGCACGCACACGATTGCCATCGTAGGTTGAGCCCCTGTGGTTCATCTGATCGAACAGCTTCGCCTCATAGACTGCAAAGTAGTTATTCGGAATGTCCGGAGACGACATCTTGCATAAATCCAGGATTTGTGGCTTGTTCATATCCAACACGCGACGAATCGTAAGTGTCCACGGATTGGTGCCAGCGCTTTCGTTTACAAGTACTGGGATTCTTCGGTAGATCGCGGAAACAAGATCGCAGTCCTGCATTGACTGGAACACAGGACACGTCTTCGTGTTTGGATTGAGCAACCCAATATCTCGGGCGGATAAGATGACGCAGCGATTGGGGTCATGAATGTCATCCAGACTGCGTGCGTAGAAGATGAACCTAATGCCTTCGTCGAATGGCCTATCAGTACCCGTGAGAGTAAGGAGGCAGAACCTGGTAGAGCGCTTGATGCCCGGGAAAATACCCTCGTGATTATCGAACGAATGTAAACACACGAGCGCCTTCTTCCTAACGACGTCCTCGAAGAACTCGCTTGTCGTCTTGTCAGTGGCTATTCCCGCCTGCAGGACGCAGCCAAGTCGGCCTGACTGCCTCATGATGCCCCTGCTCAATTCGGCGAAGACCGCGTAGGTGTTGATGTCGCCAACACCACAAAGAGGATATGCACCAGACGCTCTAACGAATGCGCCTGCGCCGTCAGCCTGCCGCTTTGCCGCGAGGTAACGAGCATAGAGCTGTGGGTTGTCGCTTGCTAGACCTCCAATCAATGTCGTTCGCGCCGTGGCGTTAGGCGCATTAGCGATGTCAGGGTGGCTGGCGGCAAACCACTCGTCTTCCGCCAGCTTGATGCGCTCCCACGGCGGATTACCTAGCACGCAGTCAAAGCCACCCCTCGCGAGCGCTTCTGGGAAGGCCAGATGCCAATGGAAGAACTGGTATTGGCTTGACAGGCGCTCGGCCTCGGCGCGTTGCGTTGGCGTGAGAGCCTCCGTGTCGGCCTTGAGACGAAAGAGGGTGTCCGTGGTGATCGGCTCTGCACGCGGTCCGGCGTGCTTGCGCCAGACGAACGCGGCACACCACGCGTCCGCGACCTGCTGTGCGTGCCTATACTCCGGTGACACAACAAGCCTGTGGAACTGCTCTGCCTTTCGCTTTATTTCGTCGATCGTGTCGTCCGGGGCTTGGTCTATGCCTTGCGTGCGTGAAGTGATCGAGTTGTACTCGGCACTTGGCTCGGCCACCATCAGGTGCAGCATGTCCTGCTGGCCTTCGCGCTCCTGACGATTCCGCTTCTTCAACGCCGCACAAACTTTCTTGTCGTCGCCCTCGATGGGGTTAAACGCTTCATCAGGCAGTCCTGCGGCGATCAGCTCCGGCGTGGCGCCTAGCAGGCTATTGCCGACGCGGATGTGATGGTCGAGAAAAGAGAGCGGCTTGCCGGGTTCCAGGGCCTCGAGCCACAGGCTCACGCGGCATAGCTCCGCGGCCATGGGGTTCACGTCCACCCCGTAGAGACAGCGGCCGATCACGTCGCGCAGGGCGTGCTGGTAGAGGAGTAGCGAGGGTTCGCTCTCGCCCTCCGCAAGTGCGCGCACGCGGGCCAGGTGACGAGCCAGCCGGTGCGCTGCGCCCACGAGGAAATGACCGGAGCCGACCGCCGGATCGCAAACCTTGAGAGCAAGGATTGCCGTCTCCGCCTCGGCGGCAGACTTGCCTCGTATCGCTTCCGCCACCACCGGGTCAAGGGCGGAGTCGAGCAGGCACTGCACCAGCGAGTCGGGCGTGTAGTAGGAGCCAGAGGTCTTACGCTCGTTGCCGGCGAACTCGGCGAAGGTGAAGCGCGCGCCGTCGGCGCTGATCTGCGGGGTAAGCGCGAGCAGACTTTCATAGACGCCGCCCAGCTCCTCCGCGCCGAGGTTCCTGTAGTCCACGGGCCGCAGCACCTTGCCCTGTCGGGTGAAGGCAAGGTGACGCAGCGCTTCGAGGAAATCGTGGTTGGTCAGATCGGCATCGTTCAGCGCAGCAGTGGAAGCCGGTTCCCAAAGGAAACTGCCGAGTGTCGGCAGGGCCAAGCGCTCGCGGGCGACGGCGAACTCTGCGTCGCCGGAAAGCGCACCCACCAGAAGCTGGAATTGACGCCAGAGGTCGCCGTGGCGGCTGCCCTTGATCTTTGCGGCCAATTCCCGCAGGCGGGCGGTGCCGTAGTGGGCGGCGTAGCGCTCGCGCGCGGTGCGGGCGGCGTCGGAATTGTCGCGCGGATGCAGCAGCGGCTGGCCGTCGAGGGTGCGATCCTCGGCGACGAACAGGAAGATAAGACGATAGACAACGCGCAATAGCTGGCCGTGGAAATCAGCGAGCTTGACCTGACCGGTGCGCAGGGCATCGCGCAGCGTCGTGTTTTTCGGGTGGCTAGTGAAACCTTCGCCGAGGATCTGCAGCGCCCTCTCGACGCCGCCCCGCAAATCGCCCAAGGCGCGCGTGCCCTGCTCCTCGGCGAGCTTGGTCCACTCCTCCAGCCAGCATGTCTCCGGCCGCCCGGCCTCGCGCGGATCGAAGCGCGTGGCATGGGCCACGAGCCAGAGCAGCACGAAGTCGGAAAAGACCTCCCCGGCGAACATGGCCTCCAAGTCGAACTCGAGGAAGGATTGGCGCGAAAGGGCCTGGTTATCGCGCAGAATCCGGAAGCGCAGACCGTTCGACACGATGGCCCAACGATGCCCAGGACTGCGATTAACGAACTCCTGAACCAGACCGTGGGGGTTGACGGCAGCCGCTCCGCGTACGCCTCTGGCGCGACGGTCGAGGCTGAGACCACAGCCAACGAGATGCACAGGTACGGGACCGAAGAAGCGGTTGATAGCGTAAACGCGACCGCCGACTTCGGGGCCGGCGCTGGTGGGAAGCAGGCCGAACCCGAGTTCGCGCAAGAGTGGCAGGCTCCACTTGTCGTTAGTGAGACCAGTGCCCGCCTCGCCGTCGGGGAGATTCGCAGCGGCAGCGAGGAACTCCGCCCAGTGCTTTCGCAGGCGGTTCCACGACTGGGTGATGACTTCGTTCAGGCGCTCACCCTGCGGAAGCCCGTAGTCCTCGGGTCGCGTGCCATCGAGCTTCGCCCTGGGGTCGATTACGCGTCGCAGCAGATCGGGCGGCAGCAAGCCTCCCTCGGAGCGGATAGTCTGGAAGTCGACGGTGCGGCGGGCCATGCAGGTTCAGTCCGCAACGAACTTGGATGTACGACGCGGGATGCGATCCGAGTTCTGCACCGCGAGATTCAGTATGGCCCATGCTTCCAGAGAGAGTGGTTCAAGCGCTTTGCCCGCATTCTTTCGGCCAACATGTCCCTCCGCCTTGGGCACCCTCAGGTAATCCATCACCACGCTGGCGGGGCCGTTGTATATGACCCGGAACTTGCCTGCATCGTTGAGCTGCAAACCTATGAAGTAATCGCCACCGTGCTTGATCGAAAGGCCGTCCGTCTGGAAAGTGGCCTTGACCTGAACCCTCTTATTGAATCGGTCGGTGGTGACCGCGTCGACGTTTTTGGTCTTCGTTCCCAGAAGGTCAAGACAGAAGACTTCAGCAGCAATCAGCTCACCGATGTCGCCGACGAGACGACCGTCAAGGGCGAATGTCATCTCCTGGGCCGGCTTCCTATCCGTGGAGTTGGCAAGGTGTGACTGATAGGCCTCTCTCAATTGCTTCTGTCCAGAAAGTAGCACCTTCAGCGCTTCCCCGATCTTGCTGCTCATACCTTCCCATACGATGGATTCAAGCAGCTTCTTACCGGAGCGCCATCCGGACAACTTCAGGATCTCCGCGCGAAGTGCATTCTTCGATTTCATACGGGTTCATTCCGGACAAGACATGCCTACGGCTTCGGCAACACTACATAGGCCCCGAGAATGTCCACCGGAAGCACGGGGCGAATGGTGACGCGGCCCTTGGTGCGCGACGCCTCGCGTACGCGCTCATGGGCAGTGAGCTGGGCGGCAGCGCGTTCCTCGGCGACAGCCGCGAGCAACTGCTGAAGCTTTGGCAGCGTCGGCAGCAGCAGGGAGAGCTGCTGATCCATTGCGGTCTGAATGAGGTTGCGCTCGGGGCGGGCGGCGAGCAGGCGTTCGCCGTCTTCAGGTGCAAGCCACTGCGGCGCATCAGTCGGGCCAGTGCAGGCGAGCGGGACGATCTCCTCGCACAGGATGGTTTCCGCGTCCCCACCACCGACCTGAAGGTGGTAGCGGAAGCGTGCCACCAGCAGCGTGGTGCGGGTGTTCACGACGGAAGTGGAGACGATACCGCAGCGCGCAGCGATCGGCCGAGCGTCGCGGGCCACTGGGTCGAGCGCCTGGTCGAGTGTCCAGCCGGCGAGGCCCTCGATCACTGGGCTGGTCCGGCCGAGGTAGATTTCGTCCTCTTCCAGCGGCAGATCGAAGCCGCCGATGAAGGACTCGTCGCGGCCGATCGCTTGGCGCAGTGCGCGCGGCACCTCGTTGCTCAGGTGGACGGTGACCGAGTTGCCCTTGGTCTGCATCGGGACGGTCGCCGCTTGCAGCACGCCGTGAAAGAATCGGGCAACGTCCTCGCTGCGGCCGATCGCGGCGCGCACGCTCTTTAGCTCCGCCGCAACGGCTTCCGGGCTCAACGTGTGCTGCGCAAAGCGCGAACGGCTTTCACGGCCAGCCTTTTCGCGGTCGCGCGCGTTTTCCCACTCGGTATGGATAGCCTGCATCTTCGGCTGGAGGTCGTCGATGAAATTCAGCGTCAACTGCCTTGAACCGGACCTGCTTTTCTCCCGGAACAACGCTCCTTCGAACAGCGCCTCGGCGATCTGCTCACTCGAGCCTGGCACGGCGACTGTGACGCCGAGCGCGCTTTTAATGCTCTTGTGCTTGCGGATGAGCACATCAAGGATTACACCGTCGATGGGGTTGTCCATGCCGTAGTAGGTGACGACGCGGACCTCGCGCTTTTTTTGGCCGAAGCGATCGACCCGGCCTTCGCGCTGTTCGTGACGTGTGGGATTCCAAGCGAGGTCGTAGTGCAGCACGGCGTTGAAGTGCTCCTGGAGGTTTATGCCCTCCGACAGGCAATCAGTGCACACAAGCACATACTCGCTACCCTCAGCCACCAGACCGGCGATCCGCGCTTCACGTTCGGCGGGCGGCAGCAGGCCGGTCACCGACTCGATGCGTACCTTGGCGGCCAACGCCTCGCGGAACTGGCGAGCCACATAGTCTGCGGTGTCCACGAAGCGGCAGAAGACAACAGGCTGGAAGCCGTCCTTGAGCAATGCTTTGATCTCGCGAACGGCACCCTGGAGTTTGTGGTCCGCATCGGCAGGCAGTGCTTCGGCGCGCCGGGCGAACTCCAGCAAACGCCGGCGCGTGCTCTCGGCACTGCTCTCGGTGTCGGAGCCGGGACTGAAGTCGAGGGCGACGGTGTCGTCGTCGTCACCCTGGTCGAGGACCGTGCGCCGACCGATCTCGTCCACGTCGCTGTCTTCGGCCTGGTCAACGGCCGCGCGGCTGCGCAGGGTGGCTGCGGCTGCGGCGGGGCTGGACGACACGCAGCGAAGCAGCGCAAGCGCAGACCAGTAGCGCACGCGGCGGCGGCGCTGACCGCCATCGTCTTCCGACACGTAGTCGCGCGCGAAGGCCAGAATGTCGTCGAAGAGCGCACGGTATTCCGCACTGAACGTGTAAGACGGTTCCGGCTTCCTATCAAATCGCGTCGGGAACGCTGTATCGGTTTCCAGGTAATGGCGAATATCGTCCCTTCGTCGCTGAACGAGGTGTCGGGCAAGCTTGCGGCGGATGCCTTCACGCCCCGCCCGGTCGAAGTCGGTAGGTAGATCGGTGAACTCCGTGTCGAGCAGACTCAACAGGGAGCGGAAGGCATCCTCGTTGCCGCTATGCGGAGTAGCGGTGACCAGTAGCAAGTGTCGCGATGCGTCCGCCGCGATCCGCCGCAGGAGCTCGAAGCGCTGCTGGCGCCCGCTTCCCACGCCGGCGGCCAGGGTGCAGCCGTGGGCCTCGTCCACAATGACAAACTCGGGACACTTGAGGATGAAGTCCTCGGCTCGGCGTGCGCTCTTGATGAAGTCGGTTGAGACGATAGTGAAGCGATGACGGTCGAAGACCGACACGCCCAACGGCAGGTCTCGCTCTAGACGCTGGATAGTGCCGCTTAGCACCAGCTCGGCCTCGATGTGAAACTTCTCGGCAAGCTCGCGTTGCCATTGCTCCGCGAGGTGCGGCGGGCACAGCACGACCAGCCGCCTGATCTCGCCCCGATCCAGCAATTCGCGGGCGATCACCGCCGCCTCGATGGTTTTGCCTATGCCAACGTCGTCGGCGATCAAGAGGCGCACGGGGTCGAGCTTGAGCGCCATCATCAGCGGCACGAGCTGGTACGGGCGTGGTTCAGCGGCAATGCGCCCAAAACTCCGAAACGGCCCGGCGGCGGCGCGGGTGGACAGGCGCGCCGCGTCGCGCAGGAGTTGGCCCGAGGTGAAGTCGCCGAGGTCGGCCTCAGTGGGTAAGCGGAATGTCGTGGACTCGACCGGCTCCACCAAGGGCAAAATGCCGGTGACTTCTTCATCGAGCCCGCCGACGGGGCGCACGATCAGGAGGTCATCGGTGGAGTCGGGCAGCACCACCCACTCGCGACCGCGCGCGTGGACCAGCGTGCCAGGTTCGGAAAGGGTCGCGCCGCTCATGCGCGCGGCACCCCGAATATGTCCGGATGGCGACGGAAAATCTCGTTCCAGATCGCATTGTGGTGGAAGCGGATGACGATATAACCCGCCTCCATCAACCGCTGGGTAATGGTTTCATCCGCGCGGATCTGGTCCGGTTCATCGTGCGGCGGGCCGTCGATGTAGATCGCGGCATTGTGCTCGCGGTAGAAGAAATCAGGCTTCGTCGCGCACGATTCAATCAGAAACTGAGCATCGCTTGGCGGACGAAACATCAGGTCATCCACCGTATCCAGCCACCGCTTCTCCAGTTGGCTGTCGCAGCGCTTGCGCAGCGCCGCCATGCGTTCGCCTCGCGATCCGGCGCCGCCCGACGGGCGGCATTCGGCCTTCGCCAGTTCCGACAGGAGATCACGGATGAGGAATCGGTCGAGGTCCTTGTGGTCGGGCTGATTGCCATAGTCGAGCAGGCATTCGTAGCAGGCCTTGCCGCAGGTGTGCGCACCCTTGTCCTCCAGCGTGTCTGGATCGAAGTGGCAGACCTCCAGTGCGTTTCTCGCAAGCAGCGGTAACACTGCAGGATCTTCGGCGATCTGCCGCAACACGCCCGCCCCGCCCTCGGACGCTTCATAGAAGAGAATCTCCTCGCGGTTCTGCGGCGACGGCATCGGCTCGCAGGACAACTCTCGCGACTCGAGCTGGAAGTGCTTCTGGATGGCTTGCCTGAACGCGGCCTGCAGGCTGGCCATTTCCGGGCCTGAACGGCGCGGCTCGAAGCGCATCACCAATGCGTTCTTGGTGTCCTTGACATAGGGGACAACGCGCTGGAGCCGCGCCTGTGCCGTGGCATCGTCCTGGTCCTCGTCGTCAGCCTGATTGCGCGACCAGTAACCGCGCTCGAGGTCAAGATTGAAGCCAGGGGGCTGGTTGCCGCGCTGGTTGGCCCAACCCAGATTGATGCGGTAGAGGTCAGTGGCGTCGCCATAGCTCAGCCGGAGCGTGAGTGTCTCGCCGTTGTAGACGTCGGCATCCTTTCGGTCGAGCTTGCCACCGATCTCCGGGAAGCGGTAGGAGGTGACGAGCTTGTAGCCGAAGCGCTGACGTTCCTCCTCGTCGCAGGTGATGCGCTGGGCGAGCTTCAGGCTGACGTTCTGCAGTTGAACGAGGTTATCGACCCGCGCCGGTCCATCGAGGGCGGCGCCGCAGCGGTCGCATATTTCGGCCAGGTTCCTGCTCTGCTCAAGGTGAGCGTAGCCGCACTTGGAACAGCGCTTCATGGTGGCTGTCACGAGTGCGTGCGTTGCCTCGACGTCGTCGGAGCCGAAGTCGAGATTGACCTTGTAGACGCGGTAACGTGCACCCTCGTGGTAGATCAGCGCGCGTGGTCCGAACTCCGAGATCGCAAGGAAGCGCGGGCGCGAGACGAATTCGTCGCGTCCCTTGCGCTGCCGCCGGCCCGGAACGAACGCCGAGAGTGGCAGGCGCGGGAAGTTGTACCCGGGCAGAAACCCCTCCGCCGCGAAGTAGCGGTAGGAATAGAAGTCGCCCTCATAGATGCCCTCGGCTTCCGTGAGCAGGCGAATCTGGCTTTCGGCCTGGGCACGCAACCGGCGCGAGTGAATTCGCTCGGCTTCCGGCCGCGAGTGGTCACCGATGATCTTATGATGCAGTTCTCGCTGACGGACCGCGGATCGATAGAGACTACGCCAGCGCTGGCAGGCCTCATCGAAAGCGCGTTCAACCTGGTCGAGCGTCTCCCGGACCCAGTCGTCGTGAAACCATGCTGTGCCCGACAACTCCTTGCGAATGCCGGTGATGAGCGCATTGGCCTTGGCGAGCGCGGCAGCGCGATGGGCCGGGTTCCGCAAATCCCGCGCGATAGCGTCCTTGATCGGCAGCGGAAGCTTTCCATCGGCGGCGGTGAGGTCGACGACCGTAGTAAGCGTCTTGCCAAGGTCTGGTTTGGCCACTTCCATCCAGATCGCATTGAGGTGCGAGCGGACGAGATCGCGATTTCGCAGGTCGATACGCGGCGGAGCCACGGAGCCCGCCACCATCTTGCTCGGCTCACGGAAGAAATACTGGTCATGGGGGCTCCGCCCCGCGCAATAGGTGAACACCAAAGCCGGCTGCCCGCTCCGTCCCGCCCGGCCGCTGCGCTGCACATAGTTGGCCGGCGTCGGTGGGACATTGCGCAGATTGACGAGGTTCAGCTGCGCGATGTCCACGCCCAGTTCCATGGTCGGTGAACAGAAGAGCAAAGGCAGATCGCCGCTGCGAAAACGCTCCTCGCGCTCCTCGCGGTCTTGCGACGTCACTTGCGCGGTGTGTTCACGTGCTTCGAGCACGCACTTGAGATCCACAAAGCGCTGATAGCACTCGACGAAATAGCGATTGACTTCGGGCGGGATCTCGCCTGCATCCAGCAAGCGCGTGCGATCCACCGGGCGAATTTCACCGTCCGCCGGCAGCCAGCGTAAAGCATCCGCATTGAGCTGGTAGCCCGGATCCTCGCCGTCGCGACCGCTGCGCACCTGCTCGACGATGCCGTAGCGCTTCAGCGCGAGGAGCAGAAAGCGGATCGCCTGATCGATCTCGACACGGCCAAAATTCTGTCCCTGAGGCACGTAGGGAACCAGCGAGCGCTTGATATAGCGCCCGTAGCCGCCGTAGGAGGAGACAAACAAACCGGTGCGGTCTTGCTTTCGCCGGGGGCGAGGATAGGCTACATCCGACTTGGCGAGTTCGCGGGCGTCCTCGAGATACCAGACCGTATCTTCCAGGATTCTCGGGTTGGTCTGCTCGACCAGATCGAGTTGCCTCTGCGGATCAAGGACATCGACCTTGACCGCGAGGGACCGGCGCAAGACATCGAGCAGTGTGCGCAGAATTTCCTCCCGCAACTCGGCAGGGCAGTCGCGTAGCGGTGCGGGAGTCTCGACGAACTGCTCCACATCGCGGTCGGCCTTGACGGTGAAGCCGGCGTTCCAGAGTTCTGATTCGCCGAGCAACCCATCATTGCCCCGAAGCCCGTCGTAATCGAATGCCAGCAATCCGCAGTCTTCGAGATTCGGTGCCGTCACACGCCATCCGCGCTGCAAGTCGCGGTAGAGGTAGTAGTCGATGACGCGACGCAGTGCGTCGTGGGTTGCGTTCCGTGCCGGTCCCCGCACCTCCGGGTCGGCGGCGTATTCGTCGAAGCGGAGCTGCATCGCGTTGAAGACGCTGCGCGACAGCTCGCCATGGGACAAGCCTTTGGTGCCCTTGTCTTGGGTCGCCTTGTGCAGCGCTGAGCGCAGCAGGGCCACTTGGGCAAAGTCGTTGAAGTGCCCCGCCTGCAACGACGCATCCTGCCGATTGTCGGTGAAGCTCAGGAGCTTGCGGGCCTCGGGCTTGAGGTCGCGATCACCCTGCAGTTCGATAAGGGACCGGACCGCCAGAATGGTCGTGGCAGTGCTGCGATTGTCTACGCCGAGCGTCGCCAGCTTGGGCCGCTCGGAGCGCTGGCTCTTCGTGTAGGCGACACCGCAGGAAGGCTCAAGGCAAAACAGGAAGTTCCGGCGAATGAGCGCGGCCGGCATTCCCTGCTCTTCGGAGACGATCCGGCCTTGTGGATTGACAAATACCGGCTCCGGCGTGTCGGCTCGCGCATCGGGCCGAATGCGCTCTGCCCCCTGGGGGGTCGTGTCCTTCATGAAGGCGGGCAGCCGATTCAGCAGTTCATGTCCGTCGGCGCGCGGCCAAGGAGCGGACGCCGACACGTAGAGGTAGGAATCGCCGCTGCCGTCATCGTTCTCTTCCCGCCGGTCGTCTCTGGGGGAGAGTGCTCTGCCTTGATCGTCCGAACTCGCTTTCACCCGGTAGTAGGCGGTGCCGCACTGACGGCAAAATACCAACGGGAATAACGGTTTGTCGGGCTCGCCGGGCTTGGAACCTTTCTTGGCCATCTCCAGATGACGGTCGCCCTCCGCCTCAAGGGTGACCCAGACGGTATCGCCGCGCGTGAAAAACTGGTGAAGCCGAAAGGCGAAAATCGGGAAGCGACTCGACGTGCTGCGACGCATTCGCTCGTTGGCACCCTGAAGCAGAAAGCGGCGCAGCACGACCGCGCATCGCTCAGGGTCGGTGGAGGTCAGGTCCGCCAACTCTTGCGCGGCACTTTTCTGATGCTCCAGCTCGTCTCCTCGGAGCCGCCGTGGCAACTGCCGAATGAGGCGGCCGGTCCCGCCCTCCGCACGCACGCCGAAAGTTGACTCAATCCAGGACGCCAAGGGGTGAAGACAGAAAGCGTCATAGTCCTCGGGCGGCGTGGCATCGGAATCGATGGTTGTGCGAAGCGCTTGGATGACTTGTTTGGACGTGAGGTCGAGCTCGGGAGTGGCGCGTTCGAGTGTCTCGCCAATGACTTGCGAGGCGTCGAATGTGATGCCGAACAGCGTCCGAGCGACCTTAGCCACTTCGCGCTTCTGATCGTCGGTTGTGCCGCCGCTCGCCATCGTGGCCGAAGTGCCGATGCAGATTATCTCGTGACCGCCAAAGGCCTGACGGCATCGCCGAATCAGCAGAGCCACGTCTGCACCCTGGCGGCCGCGGTAGGTATGCAGTTCGTCGAAGACCAGATAGCGCAATCCCTGCGCAGCACGCACGAGCTCGCGATCCTCGGTACGCGTGAGCAGCAGCTCCAGCATCATGTAGTTGGTGAGCAGGATGTCCGGCGGATTGCTCCGGATCGCTTCCCTTTCAGCTCCTTTCTCCTGCCCAGTGAAGCGAGCGAATCGGACGGGCGGCCGACCTTCTGGGTAACCTTTTTCCAGAAACTTCTTGAGCTCCTCGTCCTGACTGTTGGCAAGGGCGTTCATCGGATACACCACGATGGCCTGAATTCCCCGGCCCGAACCGTTGCGCAGGACGTGGTCCACGATCGGCACAATGTAGGCTAGGCTCTTGCCAGAGCCGGTGCCGGTGGTCAGGACGTAGGACTTGCCCTCCTTAGCCTTTAGGATCGCCTCGCGCTGGTGCGCGTGCAGGAGCAGCTGCTTCCCAGTGTGGTCAGTGTCAGACTTGCCGATGCGGAAGATTCGAACGCACTCCAGATGCAGCGTGCCTGCAGCCGTCAGGTCGTCGATGGTGCCGCCCGGCAAAAACGTCGGGTTGAGCTGGAGGAGCGGTTCCGGCCAAAACGCGCCAGCGCCTAGCGCCCGATCCACATGATCGATGATGCGTGGATCGCGAATCTTAATGAAGCTGCGCGTGTAGCTTTGGTAGTCCGAAACCAAGCGGTCTCTTAGGTCAAAGACGTTCATTTGTCTGCTCCATGCGCTTGATCTCTCGTACTCGTTACCGGGTCCCGAGGTAAAGGCCTATTCGCCCGGCGCAGTCCCATCCGCTCTTGTTGTTGTGCGGGTTTAGGGTCGCATCGTACGACTTACGGCTGAATCGTTTTCCGCACAGCGAGCACTGGAACATGTAAGTCGGGCCGAGTGCGCCGAGCCCTTTCGGTGAGCGGGCGGGGGAGCGCAACGGGCGGGTCGTCCGAATCCGCGAACCACGGACAGATCGTTCCACCGCAGGCGCCGAAATCGGTCCTGTCCCCGACAGCTCCACAGCATAGCGCGGCACGAAGGGTGTATTGGTCACATCTATTCCTTCGATCCGATCGGCCCGGAATGCCTTGATCTGCTCGGAGTCACGCTCGTACGCATACAGGACGAGGTTGTCGTCCTTCGTTCTTCGCAGCGAGTAGGGCTCGATCAGGCGGCGCTTCTGGCTGTAGAGCAACTGGACGCATAGCCGATTGGCGCCGGCGAAGCGCACGGCCTCCAGCGAAGTCGAATATCTCCACGCGGTCGCCATTGCTGGCGCATGCCACGTCGTATCCACGTCGGCGCCGGTACCAACCGCCGCGAGCGCCGGAACCTTTTCCTCGCTTGCGATCCAGACGAATAGCTGGGGGAGTTCGCTCCAGAACTGGGCGAACGGCGGCAGCGCCGGAAGCTGGTGTGCCAGCATGTTGGCCCACTCCGATTCCAGCTCGGGGCGCTCCGTCCTCGCCGCAAGTGCATCGAAGGTTGGAAACTCGATGCCCTTGAACTCGCATTTGCGTGCCAGCGTAGAGCGGACCTGCACGCGGTCTGGCTGAAGGTCACGGCGGCGGTGAATGTGGACCACGTCGTAGAGATCGCGTGGCCGCATGCGCTCGGCGAGCGCCCGGATCTTCTCTGCGAACACTTCCTCGAAGGCATAGCAAAGGGCGCTGAGGCCCTCTTCGGGATCATCCGAATACGGGTGATGAATGGCCCGGCGAACCGGTGGAAGGACGAGCGCCTCGTCGGCGGCGAGATCAAGCTTGATTCGCGGTACCTCGCCGACTCGGCCAAGCGGGCCACGGTAACCGATGCGGGCTTGGCCGGCCGCTTTGCCCCTCGGATTCTGGAAAATCTCGAGCTTGCGCGCGGCTTCCGGCAATTCCAGTCCCGACGCCTCGTACACCCAGCCCGCAACCTCTGCGACGGTCTGTGACAGGAAATCGGGATCGAGGTGCGTCGGGTCGCGCAGGGTGAAGTCGAGATCTTCGGAGAATCGGTAAGTCTCGAAAAAGCACTTCTTCAGACAGGTTCCGCCCTTGAAGATCCAAGTGTCGGCAAGGGACGGGTGCGCTGCCAAGCCGGCGAGAAGCCAGCCCAGCGCGTAGTCCTTCTCGACGATATTCGGGTCGAGCTGGAACTCGCGCGCCATTTCGCGAATCTCTTCCCGATCAATCACGACCGCGCTCCGGAACCCATCGCTTCGGGACCCAGAGCCCCCACGCGGTCACCAGCCGAGGCACCGGAATCGAAGGGTCGAGCTTGACGTAGCCTGATCGCCGTCGCTTGCGGCATGCAGCGGCCAGGCCCGTATAATCCAGTCGTTCCGATTCCAGAATGAAACCCAGGCGTTTGAAGACGGCGCCGTTGTCCAGCCTGTCGCCGTAGTCGACAAGTGCGGGCACGCTCTTCTCGTGATCTCGCAGGAACGCCTTGAGGATGTCGGCTGCCGGCCTGATGCCGCCTGCCAGCGCAGGATTCGCAAACATGTCCACTACCGTACGGGCTGGATCCGACACCGGGACGCGCGCTCGGCCTCTCCACACTGTTTTCAGGCCGAACAACGCCGCTTCCTGGACGGTGTGAAGAACGAACTGCGTGCCCTTCAGAAGGGGCTCGCGGTTTCGCGGCCGGTTCGTGGTCATCACGCATACCGACCGGAAGATCTGCTCGGTCAGGGCCCAATGCTCGGCAGCGCTCCAGCCTCCGATGTAGCAGGGGCTGAAGAGGGCGGTTGCTACGAGCCAGGGATCATCGAGCGGTCCCTCCGCGGTCGCAGCTTCCAGCGGCACCGGCACATACAGCCCGCGCCGCACACGGGACAGCCACCCGTTGCGCGCCCACGCGGCCAGAAGCCGCGCGGCTTTCCGGGCGGGAACGCGAAGGATCTCTGCCGCTTCCATGGGCGTGACCGTGCCGGCGCGCTTGCGCAACAGCGCAGCGAGTCGTTCGCGTGAACGTAGGCCGAGCCCTCTGGGCTTCATGCGCTATATGCTAGGCGTATAAAAGACTATAACTTATGTCATAACGGCACATCCAGTATAGTCCTGATCGGCGCGGCATGCCAAAACAGGTCGCAACGCGAAGCACAACACCAGACCAGCACTCACCAATTCTCGATTCAGGGCCTGAGATCCATCGCGAATGAAAGGGGGGGCGATCGCGCCGTGGATCATGGCGTGCGCCACGTGGATGCCGAGCGGTCCGAGCTCGTGCTCCGGGGCGTGACCGCTAGAATTCGCCTCGAGCGCATTTTTCGTCGTCACGCTTCGATCCCCGATTGAGCAGTTTTGTCGCGGCACAGGAGAAGTAGTCTGTGGTTGGAATTCCGAGCTGAGGAGTACCTCTTGGCGCTTCACCGCCAGAATCGCTCGCTTTCGCCGATCCTGACGCCGCACGGCCATCTCATCCTCGATCCCGAGGAGGACGCCCCGGCGCTCGCCCCTGACGTTGCGCGAAAACTCCTCGATTCGTTCTCACGCGGCGCCGGCCACGGGCTGTTGCAGCTCGGCGCGGAAGAGGTCGCCACCGCCTTGCCGCCCGCGTTCAGCTTTTGGCGCGAGTTCGGCGCGCGCTATGTGACTGCGGTCTGCACACGGCCGGACGCCGAAGAGCAGGGCCCTGCTGCGCAACCCGGTACGCCGCCGCTGGAGGAACTCGAAGCGCTCGCCGCCGCCGCGCCGCTGATGACCGGCGCCGAGTATCTGAGCGCCGCCGTCCTCGCCGCACTGTGGGGCGAGCTGGAGCGCGCGTTTCATTCGGAGCTCGGGGAATCGGGGCTTTCCGTCCAGGAATTCCTCAAGCGCAGAAACCCCGCGTGGAATCTCG
>CAZYVT010000053.1:0-22081 GCA_964651335.1 uncultured Enterobacteriaceae bacterium
GAGCAGCGGAATCATAATCCGTGTGTCCGGGGTTCGAGTCCCTGATTCGCCACCAATTCTTCTACACCACCCGCCGTCGATGATCCGCGTCCTTCTCCTCATACTCGGCCTTGCGGTAAGCATTGGCGTTCAGGCGCAGTTCCGCTCCATTCCCACGCCAGCAAAGCGCGGCGAGATCCGTCATGTGCAGGAAACGCTGGTCGAGATCAACGGCAAGCGCATGCGCCTCGCCTCCGGCGCGCAGATCCGCGACGCGTCGAACCTGATCGTGCAACCGGTGGCGTTGCCGGCGGGGGCGCTGGTCAAGTACACCGTGGATGCGCAGGGCGACGTGTTCCGTGTATGGATCCTGTCCGCGCAGGAAGCGTTGCAGCCGGATCCGCGGAGGTAAGGACTACGCTGCGCAGCGACGCGTTGGGGCCTGCCGCACCACACCGAAAAGCGCTCGGGACCGTGGCGCATGGGCGGTAAGCTTTTCATTCGGACCTTCGGGTGCCAGATGAATGAGTACGACTCGGCGAGGATCGCCGATGTGCTCGCACAGACGGACGGATACGAACCCGCAAACCGGCCCGAAGACGCCGACCTGATCGTATTCAACACCTGCTCGGTGCGCGAGAAGGCGCAGGAAAAGGTATTCACCGATCTGGGACGCGTCAAGTGCTTGAAACGCGAGAATCCGGCATTGCTCATCGCCGTGGGCGGGTGCGTGGCAAGCCAGGAAGGCGGCGCGATCGTCGCGCGCGCGCCGTGCGTGGACGTCGTGTTCGGCCCGCAGACGCTGCACCGGCTGCCGGAACTCATCGCGCGCCGGCGCGCGACCGGCCGGCCCCAGGTGGACATCAGTTTTCCCGAAATCGAGAAGTTCGATCGCCTCCCGGCGCCGCGCGCCGAGGGCGCCACGGCATTCGTCTCGATCATGGAGGGTTGCAGCAAGTACTGCACGTTCTGCGTCGTGCCTTATACCCGCGGCGAGGAGGTGTCGCGCCCATTCGAGGACGTGATCGCGGAGATCGCCCTGCTTGCCGAACAGGGAGTAAAGGAGGTGACACTCCTCGGACAGAACGTGAATGCCTGGCGCGGCGAAATCGACGGGTCCGCTGCCGTGGGCGAGCCGCAGCCTGCGGATTTCGCGGAACTGCTTCGCTACGCAGCCGAAATCGACGGCATCGAGCGGATCCGCTACACCACGTCGCATCCGCGCGAGTTCACGCAGCGCCTGATCGACGCCCACGCCGAACTTCCGAAGCTTGCATCCCATGTGCACCTGCCGGTGCAATCGGGTTCGGATCGGGTGCTCGCTGCGATGAAGCGGGGCTACACCGCTCTGGAGTATCGCTCGATCGTGCGGCGCCTGAACAAAGCGCAGCCCGCCATCCGCATTTCGACGGACCTGATCGTCGGATTCCCCGGGGAAACCGAAGCGGATTTCGCCGCGACGGTGAAGCTCGTCGAGGAAGTCGGATTCGACGCCTCGTTCTCCTTCGTGTACAGCCCGCGCCCCGGCACGCCTGCGGCCGAGCTTCCCGACCATACGCCGCGCGAGGTCAAGCTCGAACGACTCCGAGTGCTGCAGGAAATGCTCGATTGCCGCGCGCGCGCAATCGGCGAGGCGATGGTGGGCAGCGTGCAGCGCATTCTCGTAGCGGGCCGGTCCAGGAAGAACCCGCTGGAACTCGCCGGCAGAACCGAAAACAACCGGGTCGTGAACTTCGCGGGCGATGAACGGCTCGTCGGAAGGTTCGTGAACGCGCGCATCACGGCGGCCCGGCCCCACTCGCTGCGCGGCGAGTTCGTGAATGAGTAAACCGCTCGAGGTCCGCCTCGAGCCGGTGGACAACCAGCGGCTGGCGCGACTGTGCGGCACGCTCGACGGCAATCTGCGGCAGATCGAATCCGCCCTCGACGTATCGATCGCGCGTCGCGGCGCGCGCTTCTCCGTACGCGGCGGCCCGCAGCAAGCGGCGCGCGGCGCGCAGGCGCTCGAGCACTTCTATCGCAAGGCGTCGGACGAGTTCACGCTGGATGACCTGCAGCTCGGCTTGACGGAGCTCATGCAGGGGATCCCCCGTCCGACCGGGGACAGCGAGCTGCCGCAACTTCTCACGCGCCGTCCCGATCTGCACGGCCGGACGCCGCACCAGGTCCAGTACATCGAAAGCATCCTCGCGCACGACATCACGATCGGTATCGGCCCGGCGGGCACCGGAAAGACCTATCTTGCCGTCGCCTGCGCTGTCGACGCGCTCGAGCGCGACAAGGTGAAGCGGATCGTGCTCGTGCGCCCCGCGGTCGAGGCGGGCGAACGGCTGGGCTTTCTCCCCGGGGACCTGGCGCAGAAGGTGGACCCGTACCTGCGCCCGCTCTACGACGCGCTCTACGACCTGATGGGTTTCGACAAGACCGGAAAGCTCCTGGAGCGCGGCACGATCGAACTCGCGCCGCTCGCCTACATGCGCGGGCGCACGCTCAATCACGCCTTCATCATCCTGGACGAAGCGCAAAACACGACGCCCGAACAGATGAAGATGTTTCTCACCCGGATCGGCTTCGGCGCCAAGGCCGTGGTCACGGGAGACATCACCCAGATCGACCTCGCGCGCGGTCAGAAGAGCGGCCTGATCGAGGCACGCAGGATCCTTTCGGACGTGCGCGGCATCGCATTCACCGAGTTCAGCGCCGCGGATGTGGTTCGCCATCCGCTGGTGGCGCGCATCATCGATGCCTACGAGAAGCAGGCGGAAGACCCAGCCGCGAATTAGGCGCGCGGCGAGGGTTGCGGTGCAGATTGCCTGCACGGCTTCCGGTGCGCCGGTTGCGGAGCGGCTGCGTGTCTTTGCGCGCGCAGCGGCGACCGCTGCGACCGAAGTGACGTTGCGTATCGTGGGCACAGCCGAAGGACGCCGTCTGAACCGGGCGTACCGCGGCAGGGACCGTGCGACGAACGTTTTGACATTCCGTTTCCCCCGGACCGCGCCCCAAGCCCCGCGGGCGCCGCACCGCGGCGACATCATCCTGTGCCATCCGGTGATCGCGCGCGAGGCGCGCGCGCAGGGCAAGACCATCGAGGCGCACTACGCGCATCTGGTCGTGCATGGACTGCTCCATCTTCGCGGTTACGACCATGAGCGGGCCCGGGACGCGATGCGAATGGAACAACTCGAAACCGCGATACTCGGGCGCCTCGGGTACGACGATCCGTACGCTGCCGAGCCGCAGTAGCCGCCACCGGGACAGGTTGGCCCGCCTTTTGCATTTCATACATCTCCCGAGTTTGCGCCGCTGCGCAAACTCGGGAGACCCATGGAAAGGCAAAATTCTTCGCCGAGATGCTCAAGCACCAGGCGATCGCAAATCGACGGCAGCACGACCCAGCATCGCCAAAAAGCATAAAATAGCCGCGCCGGTGTTCTTCCCCCCGTGAACGAACCCTCGCGACCTACGCTGCTGGAGCGGCTGTCCGCGCTCATCCTGCGCGAACCGGACGACCGGGAGAGCCTGACGCGCCTGCTGCATTCGGCCTACGAGCGAAACCTGCTCGACGCCGACGCGCTCTCCATGATCGAGGGGGCGCTCGCCGTGTCCGAAATGCAGGTCCGCGACATCATGATTCCGCGGGCGCAGATGGACGTGATCGACATCCATGAGACGGTCGAGAAGTTCATTCCGCAGGTCATTTCGACGGCGCACTCGCGCTTTCCGGTGATTGACCAGAACCGGGATGACGTCATCGGAATCCTGCTCGCAAAGGACCTGTTGCGCCATTACGCCGGCGAGGAGGAGTTCAACGTGCGGGAGATGCTGCGGCCCGCCGTGTTCGTTCCGGAATCCAAGCGCCTGAACGTGCTGCTCAGGGAGTTCCGCGCCAGCCGCAACCACATGGCAATCGTCGTCGACGAATACGGCGGCGTCGCGGGTCTGGTGACGATCGAAGACGTGCTCGAGCAGATCGTCGGCGAGATCGAGGACGAATACGACTTCGACGAGGCGAGCGACAGCATCCTGCCCGAACCCGGCGGCCGCTGGCGCGTCAAGGCGCTCACACAGATCGCCGACTTCAATGCCGCGTTCGGCACCGGATTCTCCGACGCGGAGCACGATACGGTGGGGGGGCTGGTCATCCATGCGCTAGGGCGCCTGCCCAAGCGCGGCGAGACCCTGACGATCGGCGGACTCAAGTTCCAGGTGCTGCGCGCGGACAGCCGCCGCGTCTACACGCTGATCGTGGAGAAGCAGAAAGCGTGAGGCTCCCGCCCCCCGGCGTCGCGTTCCTGGCCGGCGCGGCGACGGTGCTGGGGTTCTCGCCCTGCGACCTGTTTCCGGCAGCGCTCGCCGGGTTCGCGCTGCTCGTGCATGTCTGGGTCGGCGCGGGCTCCTCGCGGGCCGCGTTCCTCCTCGGCTTCTGGTTCGGATTCGGATCGTTCGTCGCGGGCGTATCGTGGGTGTACGTGAGCATGCACCGCTTCGGCGCAATGCCCGCGGCTCTCGCCGCGTGCGCCACGCTTGCGTTCTGCGCCTTCCTGGCGTTGTTCCCCGCGCTTGCCGGGGCACTCCAGGCGCGCCTGCGGGCGCCTGCAGGGGTGCGCGCGGCGCTCATCATCCCGGCGGTCTGGACGTTGCTCGAGTGGCTGCGCGGCTGGATCCTGACCGGTTTCCCCTGGCTCACGGCGGGATACGCAGCGATCGACTGGCCGCTTGCCGGCTACGCTGCGGTCGCAGGGGTCTATGCGGTCTCGCTCGCGGTCATGGCGAGCGCCGGTCTGCTCTGGTGCATCGCGAGCGGACATGGCCCGTGGATCGCTGCCGCGTCATTTGTGGTGATCGGCGTCGTCGGCGCAACGCTTCGTGACGTCGCGTGGTCCGAACCGGCCGGCGCACCGCTCAGCGTAAGCCTGCTGCAGGGAAACATCGCGCAGGACCTCAAGTTCGATCCGGCGCGTTATGCGCACACGCTCGATACTTACGCGCGACTGTCGGAGAAAAGCCGCGCGCGCCTCATCGTCCTGCCGGAAACCGCGGCGCCGCGCTTCCTGGACGGCGTCGATCCCGCGTTCCTTGAGCGGCTCGAGAACGCCGCAAGACACAACGGCGGCGACCTCCTGTTGGGCGTGCCCGTGCGCACGGGCGCGGGGCGATACTTCAACAGCGTCGTGAGCCTCGGCATCTCGCCGCGCCAGGCCTACCATAAGGTGCATCTGGTGCCGTTCGGCGAATTCGTCCCTCCCGGGTTCGGATGGATCAACCGCGTGCTCTCGATTCCGCTGTCCGACTTTTCCCGCGGCACGGCCGAGCAGAGGCCCCTGGCGGTAGCCGGTGAGCGCGTCGCGGTCAACGTCTGCTACGAGGACGCGTTCGGCGCCGAGATCGCCCGGCAGCTCCCGGCGGCGACGCTCCTCGTCAATGTCTCGAATGTCGCCTGGTTCGGCGACTCGCTCGCGCCCGCGCAGCATCTGCAGATCGCCCGCATGCGCACCCTGGAAACCGGCCGGATGCTGCTCGCGGCGACCAACAGCGGCATCACGGCCGCCATCGGACATGACGCGCGGGTCATTGCGCAATTGCCGCAGTTCGTGGAGGGCAGCCTGGAACTCGCGGTGCGCGGCTACACGGGTACCACGCCTTATGTACGATTCGGCGACTGGCTTGCGCTCGGCGCGTGCGCGCTCGCGCTGGCAATCGCGCTGATCCTCGCGCGCCGCGCGCCCAGCGGTTAGAATTTCCCGCCCTTTTTCACATGCTTACCTTTCAGCAGCTCGTCCAGCGCCTCGAAGAATTCTGGGGCGACCGCGGCTGCGTGCTGCTCCAGCCCTACGACATGGAAGTCGGCGCCGGAACGTTTCACACCGCAACCTTCCTGCGCGCGATCGGCCCGGAGCCGTGGAAGGCGGCGTACGTGCAGCCGTCGCGCCGGCCGAAGGATGGCCGCTATGGCGAGAATCCGAACCGGCTGCAGCACTACTACCAGTATCAGGTCGTGCTCAAGCCCTCGCCGCTCGACATCCAGGACCTGTATATCGAGTCGCTGGTCGCGCTCGACATCGACCCGAAAGTGCACGACATCCGTTTCGTCGAGGATGACTGGGAATCGCCGACTCTGGGCGCTTGGGGACTGGGCTGGGAAGTGTGGCTCGACGGCATGGAAGTGACGCAGTTCACCTATTTCCAGGAGGTGGGCTCGCTGCCGTGCCGGCCGGTGCTTGGCGAGATCACGTACGGCCTGGAGCGCCTCGCGATGTACCTGCAGGCGAAGGACTCGATCTTCGATCTGGTGTGGACGCCCGGGGTGAGCTACGGCGACGTCTGCCACCAGAACGAGGTGGAGCAATCGCGCTACAACTTCGAGCTCGCCGATCCCGACCTGCTGTTTCGCCACTTCGGCGATTACGAGGCGCAGGCGCGGCGCCTGATCGAGGCGCAGTGCGTGCTGCCCGGCTACGAGATGGTGATGAAGTGCTCGCACACGTTCAACCTGCTCGACGCGCGCGGCGCGATCTCGGTCACCGAGCGCGCCGCCTACATCAGCCGCGTGCGTGCGCTGGCGCGTCTGGTGGCGCAGGCCTACTACGAGTCACGCGAGCTGCTGGGTTTCCCCATGCTTCCGAAGGCCGCGTAGGTGGAAGCGACGCTGCTGGTCGAGCTGCTGACCGAGGAGCTGCCGCCGAAGTCGCTCATCCAGCTTGGGCAAGCGTTTGCCGATGGCGTGTGCAACGGACTGGTTGGGCATCAGCTCAAGCTTCGTGACTTCACCGGGCGGCGTGTTTTTGCCACGCCCCGCCGGCTGGCGGTGCTCGTACCCGAGGTGCTCGGGACTGCGCCTGACCGATTCAGCGAGGTCACCGGTCCATCCGTCAAAGCATCGCCCGAAGCCGTCGCCGGATTCGCCAAAAAGCACGGTGTCGAAGTGAGCGCGCTCGAACAACGGGACACACCGAAGGGCGCGGTATGCGTCGCGCGAATCACGGTAAAGGGGGTATCGCTGCACGCGGTCCTGTCCAACGTTGTCCAAGATGCCGTAAGAAAATTGCCGGTGCCCAAAGTAATGCGCTGGAGTAACGGCGACGCGCAGTTCGTGCGTCCGGTGCATGGTCTGGTGATGCTGCACGGCACGCGCCAGATCCCGGGAACGGCGCTCGGCGTTGCGGCAGGCAGCACCACGCGCGGCCACCGTTTCATGGGCGCACGCTCGATCGCGCTGAAGAGCGCAGACGAGTACGAATCGCGCCTTGCGGACGACGGCTGGGTCATCGCCGATTTCGCGGGCAGACGTGGCCAGATCGAGACGCAGCTCCTTGCCGAGGCGAAGCGCCACAGGGCAGCGCTGGGTGATTACGAGAATCTCCTCGACGAGGTCACTGCGCTGGTCGAGCATCCGACTGTTTACGCCGCAGCGTTCGACCCGGTCTTTCTCCAGACGCCGCAGGAATGTCTCATCCTCACCATGCGGCAGAACCAGAAATACTTTCCGCTGTTCGACGCCGCGGGGAAGCTGCTGCCGAACTTTCTCATCGTATCGAACATGAAAGTCGCCGATCCGCGCCAAATCATCGGCGGCAACGAGCGCGTGGTGCGGCCGCGGCTGCAGGACGCACGGTTCTTCTACGACCAGGATCGTAAAACCAGGCTCGAGGAGCGTGTACCGCAGCTCAGGAAGGTCGTCTACCACAACAAACTCGGCAGCCAGCTCGAGCGCGTCGAGCGAATCCAGTTGCTCGCCGGGCGCATCGCGCGGGAGCTCGGCGCGAACGCCGCGCTTGCCGAGCGCGCAGCGTGGCTGGCGAAGGCCGATCTCGTGACCGGCATGGTCGGCGAGTTTCCGGAACTCCAGGGTACGATGGGCCGCTATTACGCCCTTCACGATGGCGAGCCGCGCGAGGTTGCCGACGCGATCGAAGCGCATTACCGTCCGCGCTATTCCGGCGACCGTCTCCCCGACGGCGCGGTTGCCTGCGCGGTGGCACTCGCCGACAAGCTCGACACGCTCGTTGGCATGTTTTCCATCGGCGGCGCACCGACCGGCGACAGGGACCCCTTCGCCCTGCGCCGCGCCGCGCTCGGGGTGCTGCGCATCCTGATCGAGGTGAAAATGCCGCTCGATCTGCCGGCGTACACAGGTCCGGAGGTCTACGCCTTCATGATGGAGCGGCTACGCCACTTGCTGCGCGAGCAGGGGTATGCCGCGGACGAAGTGGAATCGGTTGTCAGCCAGTCGCCGGCGCGCATCGATCTCGTTCCGGCGCGGCTTGAAGCGGTGAAGAGCTTTCGTCATCTCCCGGAAGCCGAAAACCTCGCCGCCGCCAACAAACGCATCCGCAACATCCTTCGGAAGTCAGACGCGACCGAGGGAAAATTCGACGAGACGTTGCTGCGCGAACCGGCGGAGCGGGCGGTGCTGGATGCGATGCGCAAGATCAAGCCCGAAGTCGCGGCGCTCATCCGGCGTGGCGAGTACCGGGAATCGTTGGGCGCCGTGGCGAGGCTGCAGGTTCCGGTCGACGCGTTCTTCGACAAGGTACTCGTCAACGCCGAAGACCCCAGGCTACGAGCCAATCGGCACAGCTTGCTCAAGGAGCTGGACGTTCTGATGAACCAAGTCGCCGACCTCTCGAAGCTTGCACGATGAATCTCGCCGCAGGACGATTCGCGTGAAGCTCGTCGTGCTCGACCGCGACGGCACCATCAATCACGACAGCGACCAGCACATCAAGTCGCCCTCCGAGTGGAAGCCGATCAAGGGCAGCCTGGTGGCGATCGCGCGGCTGACCCAGGCGGGCTGGCACGTGGTCGTGGCGACGAATCAGTCGGGCCTCGCGCAAGGACTTTTCGACGTTGCAACGCTCAACGCCATTCACGATGTCATGCACCGCGCGGTGGCCCAGGAGGGCGGACGCATCGATGCCGTCTTCTTCTGCCCGCATGCGGCGGACGCCGGATGCGAATGCCGCAAGCCGAGGCCCGGCATGCTGCACCAGATCGCGGATCGCATGAACGTGGATCTGACCGCGGTTCCGGTCATCGGCGACTCGCTGCGCGACCTGCAGGCGGCGGCCGCGGCCGGCGCGCGGCCGTTCCTCGTGCTCACCGGGAAAGGCAGGAAAACGCACGACGCAGGCGGACTGCCTGAAGGCACCCGGGTATTTGCGGACCTTGCGGCGGCGGCCGGGCACCTTGTTCCATGATCGTTCTGCGCTCGAGCCTGTTCGCGCTCGCGCTGCTGCTCGTGACGCCACCCTATGCCCTGATCGCCCTTGCTGCGGCGCCGCTCCCGAGGCACGCCCGCTACCGCGTGATCTCCGGCTGGTCGCGCCTCGTGCTCTGGTTCCTGCGGCGCCTGTGCGGCGTGCGTTGGAGAGTCGAAGGGCGCGAGCACCTGCCGGCGCGTCCATCGGTGATCCTTGCCAAGCATCAGTCGGCTTGGGAAACGCTCGCGTTCCAGTCGATCTTCCCGCCCCACGTGCACGTGCTCAAGCGGGAACTGCTCTGGATCCCGTTCTTCGGCTGGGGCCTTGCGCTCATGAGCCCGATCGCGATCGACCGGGCGCGCGGGATGGCGGCACTGCGCCAGATCGCGCGCAAGGGCAAGGAGCGGCTCGAACAGGGGTTCTGGGTGGTGGTCTTCCCGGAAGGCACACGCGTCGCCCCCGGTGGTAAGCGCAAGTACCAGCTCGGCGGCGCCTGGCTCGCGGCGCATGCCGGTGCGCCGGTCGTGCCGGTGGCGCACAATGCCGGGCGCGTCTGGCCACGAAATTCTTTTCTCAAGTACCCGGGCAGGGTCACGGTGAGGATCGGCCATCCGATCGAGAGCGGCGGCCGCGCGCCGCAGGACGTCACGGCGCAGGCGGAGGCATGGATCGAATCGCAGCAGCGAACGCTCGACGGCTAAGAGAGGAAGCGCAATGAGACTGCTCCACACGATGCTCCGGGTCGGTGACCTCGACCGCTCGGTGAAGTTCTACACCGAGGTACTCGGTATGAAGCTTCTGCGCACCACCGACCGACCGGAGCAGAAGTACTCCCTCGCGTTCGTCGGCTACGACGACGAGGATCGAGCGTCAGTGCTCGAACTCACCTATAACTACGGAGCGGGCAAGTACGAGCTCGGAACTGCCTTCGGCCACGTCGCGATCGAAGTCCCTGACGCGAGGAAAGCCTGCGACGAGGTCCGGCGGCACGGCGGTGCCGTGACGCGCGAGCCCGGACCGGTGAAGGGGGGCACGACCGTGATCGCGTTCGTCGAGGACCCGGACGGGTACAAGATCGAGTTCATCGAGCGGAAACGCGCTGCGTAATTCGGATGAAATCGCCAGGGGATAGATTTTCCGGGCGCAGTCGAGGATCGATCTCGAGTGCCGCGTAGTCGCCGGGCAGCAAGGGCAGCGCGTTTCTCAGCGTCTTTCGCCGTGCGGAAAATGCGCGCCGCACGATGTCCCCGAGGCGTCGCTCGTCGCACGCCATCCGTGCCGGCAGCGGGACCATTCGAACCACCGCTGATTCGACCCTCGGCGGCGGGCGGAACGCTCCTCGCGGCACGCGAAACAGCTTCTGCATCCGGAAGCGCGTCTGCAGCATCACCGACAGTCGCCCGTACTCCGGGGTCGACGGGGATGCCACCATGCGCTCGACCACCTCGAGCTGCAGCATGAAGTGCATGTCACGGAACTGCGCGCCATGGCGCGCGAGCCGAAACAGGATCGGCGTCGAGATGTTGTAGGGAAGGTTGCCGACGATACGCGCGCCGGGCGGAAGTGCGCCGAAATCAAAATCGAGCGCATCGGCGCAGAACACCGTCAGCCGGCGCGCCGGAATTTCGGCGCTCAGTTGCGCGGCGAGATCGCGGTCGATCTCGATTGCCGTCATATGGGACACCCGGGCAAGCAACGCGCGCGTCAGGATCCCTCCGCCCGGCCCGATCTCCACCATGGCGTCGGCCGGCGACGGCGCGATCGCCTCGACGAGCCGCGCCAGGATCCCCGGGTCGTGAAGAAAGTGCTGGCCGAAGCGCTTGCGCGGCACGTGGGTCGCGCGCCCGCTGCTGCTACCTGTCCTCGAGCCGGATTTCAACGTAGGTGCGATCGCGAAGCTGGCGCAGCCATTCCTGGTATGCCTCGTCCGATTTGCGCTCGCGCAGCGCCTGGCGGGCAAGAAGCCGCACCCGCTCCGCCGGCATGCCGCCCGTCCGGCGCTCGAGCACTTGCACTAGGTGCCAGCCGAACGGGCTCTTCACTGGCTGGCTGATCTCGCCGGGCTTGAGGGCTTCCATCGCGCGCTCGAATTCCGCCACCGTGTCGCCCGGGTAGATCCAGCCCAGATCGCCACCCTGGGCCGCGGTGACGTCGGCGGAATTCAGCCGCGCAACCTGGGCGAAGTCGGTGCCGCCGGTGACGATGCGCTCGCGCAGGTCGGCGAGGCGGCGGCGCGCTTCGGCTTCCGATACCAGCTCGTTCGTCTTGACCAGGATATGCCGCGCTCGCGTCTGCAGGACGGAACGCCCGGCGCCTGCGCCCCGCCGGTCGAGCAGTCGGAGCACGTGAAAACCGCCGGGGCTGCGCAGCACGTCGCTCACGTCCCCCGGTTTCAACGCTTGCAGGGCGGCCGAGAACAGTTCGGGCAGGCGTTCGGCCGCGCGCCAACCCATCTGTCCGCCCTGCAGCGCGTCGGCGGCGTCCGAGTAGCTTGCGGCCAAGCGGGCAAAATCGCCGCCCGCGCGCGCCTCGTCGCGCGCCTTCTCGGCGCGTGTCTGCGCCTGCGCGATGCGCTCCGGACTTGCCTGCTCCGGCAGGCGCACCAGAATGTGCGCGACGTTGTACTCGATCCGCTCGGCGCCGCCGGGCTTGTTATCCTCCAGATACAGGTCGATTTCGATTTCGCTCACCTCGATGCGCTCGTCCACCTCGCGTTCGCGCAGTCGCTGCGTGACGATCTGCCGGCGCACCTCCTCGCGGAAGCGGTCGAACGGCACGCCATCCTGCTCCAGCGTCTGGCGGAACGCCGCAAGGGTCAGATTGTTGTTGTCGGCGATGCGCTCGATCGCGCGATCGAGCTGCAACTCGTCGACCCGGACGCCGCCATCGGACGCGAGCTGCAGCTGGGCCTTGTCCAGGACGAGCCGCTCGAGCACCTGCCGCTCAAGCAGCGCACGCTCCGGCAGAGGCGTGCCCTGGCGGCGCAGCTCCCGCTCCGCGAATTCGACCCGCTCGCTCAGCTCGCTCGCGGTAACGACCTCTTTGTTCACCACCGCGACAATGCGATCGACCAGCTCGAGGCGTTGCGCCTGCGCGGGAAGCCCGAACCACGCGGTGATCACGAATACGGCCAGCAGTCCGGGCGTACGCACTTGCTAGAACACTTGTTCGAAGGGCAGCTGCGGCCGCAGGCTCGGCGGCACCAGCCTCCCGTCGCGCGGGTTGGTAACCGAATAGCCGGGGATGTTGCGCTTGAGCACGCTCAAGACCTCGTCCGAGCCCAGTCCGCCGAAACCGCTGAACTCCAGCTGAAAGAAGATCCCCGTCGAGGTGGTCTGGGTGGCCGCTTGCAGGCGCTGCAGCACGGCGCGGAATACCCAGCAGCCGGCGTTGTACTCGAGTCCGCCGATGCCTTCGAGCAGGCGGCCGTCGCGCAGCGAGTAGTTGTAGCGGCCCACCGCATACCAGCCGGGTCGCACCGGCCATTGTCCGCTGATGTCGATCTGGTGCAGAACGTCGCGATTGAAACGGTAGCTCGCGTTGATCACCTTGGCGATTTCCGGCGCATAGCGCACGGACGCGCTGTAACGCTCGCCCTGCGAGCGTTGCGGGTTGTATTGCATGGTGCCGTCGAAGCTCCAATCGCGCGCGAAACGCCCGCCGATCGAGGCGAGAATGTCGGACTGGTCGCGGCTGCGAAGCGGCGAAATCGGAGTGAGCCCTACGCGTTCGTTCCTGAAGTAGTAGCGCTCTCCGACGGTGGCGCGGAAGATCTCCTCGCCGCCGGGACCAAGAATGCGCGAAGTTGCGGCGAGCGTGAGCTGGTTGGTGTCGCCGAAGCGGTCGCCACCGACAAACCGGTTCTCGCTGAAGAGTTGCGCGTAGTTGAAGTCGGCAAGCGTAGTATCGAAGAGCGGAATCTGGTCCTGGGCCCGGTACGGCGCGTAGACGTAGAACAGCCGCGGCTCGAGCGTCTGCGTGGCCTTTTCGCCAAACCATCGCGTGCCGCGCTCGAACGTCAGGCCGCCATCCACGCTCAGCCATGGAACCGTGACGCTCTGCCGGTCGGGCTGGCCGGGGTTGGTCCCGGAGAGATGGTATTCGGCGTAGCGAACGCCAAGCTTCGGTGTCAGGAAATGGCCTGGCCCGAGCATCGGCGCCGAGACCACAGGGTTGAGCGAAAGGCGGTCGCCCTCCACCAGCGTCGAGTGCGTGAAACGCACGTACTCCGCCGGGGTGAACAGGTCAAGCCAACCGCCCACGTCGTAGCGCGCGAGCCCTGCGTTCAACTGCGGAACGCGATGGTACGGGCTGACGATCGGCGCGAGCGGATCCTGCAGGGTCTGGAATCGCTGCACCCGGCTTTGCAGGTAATAGCTGGTTGCGCCGACCTCGCCCTTGTACTCCAGAAAGCCCTCGCGCTGCAGGTTGCCGAGGGACACCGTCCGCACCTGCGACGACAGGTCGACGAAGTAGCGATCGTCGGTCACCTTGTTCAGATCGACCCGGCCGCTGAGCGCCGGGGTGAACTGCTGCTGGTGCTGCATCGACAGCCCGGTCCGCGACGTGCCGAGCACCCGGTCCTCCGGCATGTGCTCGATGCGAAGCTCGCCGGAATATTTCGCATCGGTGTAGCGAACTTCGCTCTTGATCTGCGCGCCGCGCTTGGTCATGTAGACCGGCCGAAGCGTGAGATCGGCTTCGGGCGCGATGTTCCAGTAGAACGGCAGGCCGAGCTCGAGGCCCCGACGCGTGTTGTGCGAGTAGTACGGTGTCAGGAACCCGGTCTTGCGCCGGTTCTCAAGCGGGAACGAGCCGTATGGGAGAGCGAGAATGGTCGTGTCGAGAAAGCTGAGCTTGCCGTTGCGCAGCTTTCCGGTGCCCGCCTCGTAATCGAGTTCCATCTCGCTGGCCTCGAATTTCCAGTCTTCCTTGCCCGGCTCGCAGGTGGTAAAGCTGCCCCGCGTCAGCCTCAGCTGGTCCTTGCCGAGCAGCTCGAGGCGCTCGGCGCTGCCGCGCGAAGTCAGGTCGCGCCGGATGATGAACGTGGGCTCCTCGAACACGCCGGTGTCGTTCGTGGTGTCGTAGCGAAGGCGCGGGCCGAAGAAGCGGTCGCCGCCGCGCTCCAGGCGCACGCCACCATCGGCCTCGACGCGGCCGAATTCGCGGTTATAACGAAGGAAATCCGCATAGACGTTGAGATCGTCGCGCTTCAACTCCGCCTGGCCGCGCGCAGTGACCTCAAGCTCCGACACGCTCTCGATACTCTGCGCCTCGATCGTGGTCGGGCCCTTGTGCTTCGCCGTAGCCACGCCAGCCTGCGACCACGCGTGCGTGGCGCAGAACATCATCAGGAACAGCGTCGCGAGCCGGGTTGCATGAACGGCCGGCCCGCGCGCGCGGCGATGCTGCATGAGCGGAAAGGGAAGGCGAGAAATTGAATGCTAAAATCGCACAATTCCGCTGAATGTGCAATCGCTCCTGCGTGGAGCGGTTGTTCCTCGAATCCCGCGATTGATGGACGTCCGGCTGGTCTCCCTCGAGCGTTGGCTCGCCCGGCAGTTCGCCGGCGTTCCGCATACGCTGGCGCCCGCCTCGGAAGACGCGAGCTTCCGGCGCTACTTCCGCGCCCGGCTCGCCGATGGCCGCAGGTACGTCGCGATGGACGCGCCGCCCGGGACGGAGGACTGCGGCCCGTTCCTGCACGCTGCCGCACTGTTCGCTGCGGCTGGCGTGCACGTGCCCAGGGTCAATGCGCAAAACCTCGATGAAGGGTTCCTGTTGCTCGAAGACCTCGGCAGTACGACCTATCTTGCGCGGCTTTCGCAAGGCAGCGCCACGGAACTGTATGCGGCAGCGACCGATGCGCTGGTTCGCATCCAGCTTGCGAGCCGCCCCGGCGTGTTGCCGGATTACGATCGTGCGCTGCTGGAGCGCGAGTTGCGGTTATTTCCGGATTGGTACCTGGCGCGCGAACGGCGCGAGGCCCTGGCGCCGAAGGACGCACAGATCCTGGAGGCCGCGTTCGAGGCGATCCTCGCGAACAACTTGGCACAGCCGAAAGTGTTCGTGCACCGGGATTACCATTCGCGTAACCTGATGGTGTGCCAGCCGCTGCCCGGGATTCTCGACTTCCAGGACGCGGTCTACGGTCCGATCACGTACGACCTGGCGTCGTTGTTCAGGGATGCGTACATCCGCTGGGACGAGGAGCGGGTGCTCGACTGGATCGTTCGCTACTGGGAAAAAGCCCGCAACGCTGGCCTGCCGGTTGCTCCGGACTTCTCCTCCTTCTACCGGGACTTCGAATGGATGGCCGTGCAACGGCACATCAAGGTGGTTGGCATCTTCGCGCGGTTGTTCCACCGCGATGGCAAGGACCGCTACCTTGCCGATATTCCGCTCGTGCTCGACTACCTGCTCGCCGCGTGCCGCCGTTACCGGGAGTTGGGTCCACTCGCGAAGCTGGTGGACCGCGTGCTTGACCGCGGGGCGCGGAGCGGACACCGATGAAGGCGATGATTCTCGCCGCCGGGCGGGGCGAGCGGCTCAGGCCGCTCACCGACCGGGTCCCCAAGGCGCTCGTCGAGGCGGGCGGCAAGCCATTGCTCGCGTGGCACCTGGAACGGATCGCGCAGGCCGGTTTTGGCGAGGTCGTGATCAACGTTTCGCATCTCGGCCGCCTGATCATCAATCGCTTCGGCACCGGCGCCGAGTACGGCCTCGCCATTCATTGGTCGCAGGAGGCCGAGGCGCTCGAAACTGCCGGGGGGATCGCGCAGGTGCGCGCGCTTCTCGGCGCGGACCCGTTCCTCGTCGTCAATGCCGACATCTGGTGCGACTACGAATTCGCTTCTCTGCGCGGCCACCGGCTTGACTCGCGCCTTGCGCATCTGGTGCTGGTCGCGAACCCGCCGCACCGCGCGCGCGGCGACTTTTCGCTCCGTGGCGCGTCGGTCGGCGACGACCCTTCGCCACGTTACACTTACGCGGGTATCGCGGTGCTCTCACCCGAGCTGGTGAGCGGCATCGCGCCCGGCGAGAAGGCGCCGATTGCGCCGCTGCTGCGCGCCGCGGCCGGTCGTGGCGCCGTTTCCGGAGAGCTTCACGACGGGGTATGGCGTGACGTCGGCACGGCGGAACGCCTTGCCGAGCTGGAGACGCTGTTGCGAACAAAGCGCATTTCGACATGAAACTGACCGCCGTCGAGCCCGGGATCTACATCCGGGCGGCTGCGGACGTTCCGGAACCGCTGTGCGACGTCGGCGTGCGGATCGAGGACGACGTGCGCGTCACGGAAGGCGACTGCCAGGTCCTGACCGCCGCAGCACCGAAAAGCGTCACCGACATCGAAGCGCTGATGCGCAGTGCCCACTGAGATTGCCATACTGGGCGCCGGTCCCGTCGGCTGCACGCTCGCGCTGCTGCTTCGCGCCCGCGGGCGATCGGTCGCGATCGCCGAACAGCGCGGGCGCGGCGAGGGCGCGCCCGCCGCACGCCCGATCGCGCTCTCCCATGCCAGCAGGGTCATTCTCGAGCGCGCCGGCGCCTGGAATGCGCTCACCGTCACGCCGATCGAGGCGATTCGTGTTTCCCAGGCAGGCGGCTTTGGCAGGACCAGCATGACTGCCGCGGATGCAGCAGTGCCGGCGCTCGGGTATGTGATCGACTATGGCGCCCTCGCCGCTTCGCTGGCGGCGCGGGTTGCAGCAGCCGGTATCGAAATCGCATACGACCGCAAAAACGCACTGACGGAGCACGGCGATTCACCGCTTGTCGTCCACGCCGAGGGGACCGGCGGCGAGGCACGCGAAAAGCGCTACGACCAGACCGCCGTCGTGGCGCTGGTCGGCTCCGAGCCGCGTGCGGCGAGCACCGCATTCGAGCGCTTCACCTCCGAGGGGCCGCTCGCGCTGCTGCCGCTCGCAGGCAGCTACGGCGTCGTCTGGGCTGTGCGCGCCGAGCGGGCGAGCACGCTGGTCGAAATGCCGCCGCTGGATTTCATCGACACGCTCCAGGCAGCGTTTGGCGCGCGCGCCGGCCGTTTCACTGCGGTCGAAGGACGCGCAAGCGTGGCACTCGCGCTGCGAGTGCGCGCTGCGCGCGCGGGCGCGCGCCAGGCGTACGTCGGTAACTCCGCGCAGACGCTGCACCCGGTTGCCGGACAAGGCCTGAATCTCGGCCTTCGGGACGCCTGGGAACTTGCATGCGCGGTCGGCCAGGCAGCCGACCCGGGCGATCTCACCGTATTGCGTCAATATTCGTCGCGCCGAAGGCTCGATGCGTTCGCCACGATTCGCGTCACGGATCTGCTCGCCCGCCTGTTCACCGGCGCGAACCCGCTGGCGAGCGCTGCACGGGGCGCCGCGATGTGCGCGATCGACCTGTGCCCGCCGGCGCGGCGCTTCCTTGCGCGCCGCATGATCTACGGAACGTCGGCGATCCCCTAGCACTTCTTTGTTGCGCGGCGTATGTTTTTTTTCGCCGCGAAAGCGGTTAAAATTCGCATCCCTTCGTTCGAGATCCCAGTCCGCTGCCTTCGATGCGTCTAGGCGCGCACGACCTGCGCAATGGACTTTTCGTTGCCCCGATGGCAGGCGTGACTGACCGGCCGTTTCGCGCGCTCTGCAGGCGATTCGGTGCCGGCCTTGCGGTCTCCGAGATGGTTTCTTCCCGGCCGGAATTGCGCGGCTCGCGAAAATCCCGCCTGCGGATTGCGCACGCGGGCGAGCCGGCACCGGTTTCGGTGCAAATCGTCGGCGCGGACCCCGCCGTGATGGCCGAGGCGGCGCGCTATAACGTGGATCACGGGGCACAGATCGTCGACATCAACATGGGCTGCCCGGCGAGGAAGGTCTGCAATGTCGCCGCCGGCTCGGCGCTGCTGGAAAACGAGCCGCTGGTGAGGCGCATTCTCGAGTCCGTCGTGGCGGCCGCGGGAGTGCCGGTAACGCTCAAGATCCGCACCGGCCCGAGCCCGACGCGCCGCAATGCGCTGCGCATCGCGCGCATCGCCGAGGCCGCGGGCGTCGAGCTTCTCACGATCCATGGGCGCACCCGCGCCTGCGGTTTCGCCGGCCGCGCCGAATACGATACGATCGCGGAAGTGAAATCGGCGGTTCGAATTCCGGTGATCGCCAACGGCGATGTGGAAACCCCTGAAGATGCGAAACGCGTGCTCGCGCATACGGGGGCCGACGGCGTCATGATCGGGCGCGCCGCACACGGGCGGCCGTGGATTTTCCGCGAGATCGTCCAGTATCTCGCTACCGGTTCGACTCCTCCGCCGCCGAGCGTCGCGGAAATGCGCCTCGTCGTGCTCGAACACCTCGAAGAGATCTACGCCCTCTACGGAACCGAGCAGGGCGTGCGCGTGGCGCGCAAGCATGTCGGCTGGTACGCACGCGGGTTGCCCGGCGGCGAAGCGCTTCGGCGTGCGGCGAACTGCGCCGAGGATGCGAGCATCCAGCGCGCCGCGGTGCAGGGGTTTTTCGACCGCTTCGCCGGCTCGGCGAACGACGCGGCGTGCCTGGAGCGGGCGGCATGATCCGCCACAACGAGCTGGCGGAGGCGGTGCGGCGCTCGCTCGAGCGCTACTTCCGCGACATGGACGGCGAGCGGCCGACGGGAATCTACGACATGGTCCTGAGAAACGTCGAGAAGTCCATGATCGAGACGGTTCTCGGAAAGGCACAGGGCAACCAGACGCTTGCCGCCGCCATGCTGGGGATCGACCGCAATACGCTGCGCAAGAAAATGCAGCAACTTCGCATCAAGTGACCCCCGTCCGGCAGGCGCTGATCAGCGTCTCCGACAAGGCGGGGGTCGTCGAGCTTGCGCGCGCGCTCGCCGCGCTCGGCATCGCGATCCTCTCGACCGGCGGAACGGCAAAGCTGCTGGCTCGCGAGGGCGTGGACGCGACCGAGGTTTCGTCCTACACCGGCTTTCCGGAAATGCTCGACGGCAGGGTCAAGACCCTGCATCCAAGAATCCACGGCGGGATCCTCGCGCGCCGGGATCGACCAGGCCACCTGGCGGCGATTCGCGAGGCGGGCATCGCGCCGATCGACCTGATCGTGGTCAATCTCTATCCGTTTACCGCTACCGTCGCCGATCCTGACTGCCGGCTCGAGGATGCGGTCGAGAACATCGACATCGGCGGTCCGGCCCTGCTGCGCGCCGCGGCGAAAAATTACGACGCTGTGTGCGTCGTGGTCGACCGGCACGACTACGCCATGGTGCTGGCTGAACTGCGCAGCGCTGGCGGCGTCTGCCACGCGACACGCTTCTCGCTGGCGAAGAAGGCGTTCGCCCATACCGCCGCCTACGATGGCGCGATCGCCAATTACCTGACCTCGCTCGATGACAGGAACCGGCGCGGCGATTTTCCCGACATCCTCACGATCCAGCTGCGCAAGGTGCAGCAGATGCGGTACGGCGAGAACCCGCACCAGTCGGCGGCGTTCTACCGCGACGATCCGCCGGTCGCGGGAAGCCTCGCGAACTATCGGCAGCTGCAGGGCAAGGAATTATCATACAACAACATCGCCGACTCGGATGCCGCCTGGGAGTGCGTGAAGAGCTTCACGGAGCCGGCCTGCGTGATCGTGAAGCACGCCAATCCGTGCGGCGCCGCGATCGGCGAGAACCTGCTCGCGGCCTACGAGAAGGCGTTCAGGACCGATCCCGTGTCCGCGTTCGGCGGCATTCTCGCGTTCAACCGTGCGCTCGATCGCACCACCGCGGAGGCGGTCGGCAAGCAGTTCGCCGAAGTCATGATCGCCCCCCGGGTCGAGCCTGAGGCGAAGGAGTTCTTCGCCACAAAGCAGAATCTCCGGGTGCTCGAGGTACCGCTCGCGCACAGCACGAATCGATACGACTACAAGCGCATTGGCGGCGGGCTGCTGGTGCAAGACCCGGACGCGAAGTTGATCGGGCGTGATGAACTCAAGGTGGTGACCAGGAAGCAGCCGACTGAAGCGCAGTGGACCGATCTCCTGTTCGCCTGGCGGGTCGCGAAATACGTCAAGTCGAATGCGATCGTGTTTTGCCGGGACGGAGCGACCGTGGGGGTCGGAGCCGGGCAGATGAGCCGCGTCGACAGCGCGCGCATCGCATCGATCAAGGCGCGAAACGCGGGACTCACGCTCGCCGGCTGCGTTGCCGCCTCCGACGCCTTTTTTCCGTTCCGCGACGGCCTCGACGTGGTCGCCGAGGCGGGCGCCGTCGCGGTGATCCAGCCGGGCGGAAGCGTCCGCGACGACGAAGTCATCAAGGCCGCCGACGAGCGCGGGGTGGCGATGGTGTTTACCGGCGTAAGGCATTTCAGGCATTGAGAACTACGCTGCGTTGCAAAGCGTCACCCGTAGAACAACGATGCGTTGCAAAGCAACACTGGTGTTGCATTGCAACGCCAAACGTTTGAAAAAACCTTGAAGCTTCTTGTGATCGGATCGGGCGGCCGGGAGCATGCATTGGCGTGGAAGCTCGCGCAGAGCCCGCGGGTGCAAAAAGTGTTTGTCGCGCCGGGCAATGGCGGCACCGCGACGGAGGTGGGCATCGAGAACGTCGCGCTCTCGGCGATTGCGGACCTGATCCGGTTCGCCAAGCGCGAGAGCATTCAACTGACGGTCGTAGGACCGGAGGCGCCGCTTGCCGCGGGGGTCGTGGATGCCTTCAACGAGGCCGGGTTGAAGATTTTCGGTCCGACGCGCGCCGCCGCGCGCCTGGAGAGCTCGAAGGAGTTCGCCAAGCTGTTCATGGTGCGCCACGGAATACCGACCGCACGGCACGCCACATTCACGCGCGCTTCCGATGCCAAGGCATACGTCGAAAAGGAGGGCGCACCGATCGTGGTGAAGGCCGATGGCCTCGCCGCCGGAAAGGGCGTCGTGGTCGCGGCCAGCGTGGCCGAAGCCCAAGCGGCGATCGATGCGATGCTGGTCGAGCGCCGCGTCGGGGACGCGGGTTCGCGCCTGGTCATCGAGGAGTGTCTCGAGGGCGACGAAGCGAGTTTCATCGTGATCGCGGACGGCGCGCACGCTCTGCCGCTCGCGACCAGCCAGGACCACAAGAGATTGGGCGACGGAGACCGGGGTCCCAACACCGGCGGCATGGGAGCGTACTCGCCTGCTCCAGTGGTCACGCCGGAAGTGCATGCGCGCGTCATGCGTGAAATCATTCAGCCGGCGATCGCGGGCATGGCGAAGGAAGGGGTGCCCTTCGTGGGCTTTCTCTACGCCGGACTCATGATCGACAAGGCGGGCAACCCGAAGACGCTCGAGTTCAACTGCCGCCTGGGTGATCCGGAAACGCAACCGATCGTCCTGCGGCTGAAGTCCGACCTGCTCGATCTTCTCGAGCATGCGCTCGAGGGCACGCTCAACGACGCCTCGGCGCAGTGGGACCGGCGCCCCGCGCTCGGCGTCGTCATGGCAGCACCCGGATATCCGGAGGCGCCGCGCATCGGCGATCCGATCGAGGGCCTGCCGGCGGCGACCGGCGACTGCCGCGTGTTTCACGCCGGCACCAGGCTCGAGGGCAAGGGGATCGTGACGAACGGCGGTCGGGTGCTCTGCGTCACTGCGCTCGGAGATTCGCTTCGCATCGCGCGCAGTCGAGCGTATGAAGCGGTGGCCTCGATCCGTTTCACCGGAATGCAGTTCCGCCATGACATCGGGCACGGCGCCCTGAAGCGCGGTTAGCACTGGCGTGAACATTCAGGCGGTCCACGACTACCTTACCGGATTGCAGGAGCGCATCGTCGCCGCGCTTGAGGCGCTCGACGGAGTCGCGTTCCGCACCGACGCATGGCAACGCCCGGAGGGCGGCGGCGGGATCACGCGCGTGATCGAGGAGGGCGGGGTATTCGAGCGCGGCGGCGTGAATTTCTCGCGCGTGCA
>CAZYVT010000053.1:22181-27038 GCA_964651335.1 uncultured Enterobacteriaceae bacterium
TGGTGGTTCGGCGGCGGCATGGACCTCACGCCCTGCTACGGCTTCGAAGAGGACGCGCGGCATTTCCACGCCGCCTGCAAGCGCGCACTCGAGCCGTTCGGCGCCGGGCGATACCCGCACTACAAGCGCTGGTGCGATGAGTATTTCCATCTCAGGCACCGGGCTGAGCCGCGCGGCGTGGGCGGAATCTTCTTTGACGATCTGGCGGAGCCGGATTTCGCGACCTGTTTCTCGCTCGTGCGCTCGGTCGGCGAGCACTTCATGGCCGCGTATGCACCGATCGTGGAGCGGCGCCGCGCGCTGCCCTTCGGCGAGCGCGAGCGCGCGTTCCAGGCGGTCCGGCGCGGGCGCTACGTCGAGTTCAACCTGGTGTACGACCGCGGCACGCTGTTCGGCCTGCAATCGGGCGGCCGCGCCGAGTCGATCCTGATGTCGATGCCGCCGCTGGCCGCCTGGCGCTACGACTGGAAACCGGAGCCGGGCTCGCCCGAGGAGAGGCTGTACACCGACTTTCTCCGGCCGCGCGACTGGGTCTGAGGCGCTGCTGCAGCGCGTGCCGCACGATCAGCGCGGCCTTCAGGAAGGGCGGGAGAGCCGGAGAGCCCACAAGCGGGCTATGGAGGCCGCGCCGTCGGTTCCGTGTACCGTCCTGCAGATCTGGATCGCCTTCTGGTTCTGCCCGGCGAGATGGTAAGCGTACGCCAGTTGCAGCTTGGCGTGCTCCGGGCGCCTGAAACCGGTCCCCAGACGCATGCCCTGCTCCATCATCTCCAGCCCTTTCCCGGTTTTGCCGTGCAGCACGTAGTTGAAGCCGTCGTTGAGCAGCGTCTTTCCGTCCTTGCCGGCTGCCGATTGCGCTTCGTCCCGCGCCAGCGCTTGCCTGTCCTCGGCGAGAGTCTTGGCGGCCAAGTCCTTCAGACGCTTGTGCCGCTCCGCTTCCGGTCCGGTACCGAGGAGACCGGAGGCGTAGCCCTGCTCGATGATCGTCGTCGCTTCCATCGGAAACCCGTCCTGCAGCGAGAGTTGCGCCGCCTCGACGTATTCGTCCACCGTGCGCAGCGTGCCGGTCGCGATCTTGAGGCGCGCAACGTCAATGGCCAGCCGTTCGGAGAACCCGGGGCGAGTGGTAATGCTGTGCAGAACGCCCAGCCAATAGTCCTTCTTCGGATAGTAGGCGACGAGCTTTTCCATCGCTTTGGCGTAACCCGCAGTGTCGCGCTGCTGCGAATAGGCATTTGCCAACAGTTGCAGGTGCTCTTCCGAGGGCGCCCTGCCCGCGTGCTCCTCGGCCTCGACGTCGGCCGAGAGCGCCCTTGCCGCGCCGGCGAAGTTGTTACTCAGGTAGAGCGCCTGCACGTAGATCGTGCGCACTGATTTGTCGGTGCCGCCGTCCTTGAAGTAACGGGCCGCCAGCTCACTTGCCTTGGCGTAATCCCTGATCGAATAGTATTGACCGGCGGCGGCGGCGAGAAATTGCCGTCGTTCACCGTCCGGAGCCCCCGGCGACACTGCTGCTGTCTCAAAAGCGCGAGCGGCGGTCGCGTGGTCGCCCGCCGCGGCGGCAGCCTGACCGAGAACGCGCTCGACCAGATAGTTTTCGTACGGCGTCCGGTCCCGGACCGCCTGCGCTTCGCGCACCTTGGCCAGCGCCTCCTTGCCTCTCCTGTTTTTCAGAAGCTCGACCGCCGCCTGAATCGGCTTACCGATCTCCGGGCGAACCGCGGGGCCCTTGGCGCCCTCGTCCTGCGCAAGCGCGCCGGCCGTGATCCATCCGGCCAGGAACAGGCCAATGAAGATCCGGCGGATGGGCATGGGGCGTGCGGCAAGCATCGATCAGCGGATGAACTGCTCGTGGCCGATCAATCCGATTTTTGTGACCCCGAGCCGCTGCGCGGAAGCCATCACCATCGCCACGTGCTCATACTTGGCCAGCTTGTTGGGGCGCAAGTGCAGCTCCGGCTGGACCGGCGTGTTAGCGGCACCGCGCAGCCGCGCCTCGAGCTCCTTCCGGCTCTCCAGGACCTGCCCGTTCCAGATCAATGTGCCGTCAAAATCCACTTCGATGGTGACCACTTCGGGAGGGACCAACGGCGGCGGGGGGACGCCGACCGGCATGTTCAGCTTGACCGCGTGCGTCTGGATCGGGATCGTGATGATGAGCATGATCAGCAGCACCAGCATCACGTCGATTAACGGCGTCGTGTTGATGTCCAGCATCACTTCCGGGTCCCGCTGCCCCGCTCCGGGTCCGACATTCATCGCCATGACCCGGTCAACCCCCTTGCCGCCCGCCGTTCAATGCCGGCGGTTCAGTGATGAATCCAACCTTCAGGATTCCGGCGCGCTGGCAGGCGAACACGACCCTGCCGACGAATTCGTACCGTCCTTCCTTGTCGCCGCGAATGTGGACCTCCGGCTGGGGCTTTAGCACCGCGATTTCCTTCAGCCGGTCCAGCAGCTTGTTTTCGTCCGGGATGAGCTGGTTATTCCAGAACACGTCGCCGTCCTTGTTCACGGCGATCACGATGTTCTCGGGCTTGGTCTGCGTCGGCAGGTTTCTTTCCTTCGGCAGCACCACGGGCACGCTCGCAATGACCACAGGAATCGTGATGAGAAAGATGATCAGCAGCACCAGCATCACGTCAACGAGCGGCGTGGTGTTGATGTCGGAGACGAGATCGTCCTCGGCCTCGAGCGGGCCGACGGCCATGCCCATGGATCAGGCCCCTTTACGCGCGTTGCGGGGGCCGCCCAACAGCGTCATGTGAACGCCGCCGCCGAAGTGTCGCACCAGCTCCAAGGCCACCTTGTTGCGACGCACCAGCCAGTTGTAGCCGAGCACCGCAGGCACTGCGACGGCAAGGCCGCCCGCCGTCATGATCAGGGCTTCGCCCACGGGACCGGCGACCTTGTCGATCGACGCCTGCCCCGCGATGCCGATTGCGGTGAGCGCGTGGTAGATGCCCCACACCGTTCCGAACAGTCCTACAAATGGTGCAGTGGAACCCACGGTGGCGAGGAACGCGAGGCCGTTCTGCAGCCGGTTGCTGATGACGTCGATCGCCCGCTGCACCGACATTCCCACCCATGCATTCAGGTCAACCTGCTCGGTCAGCGTGCCTCCGTGATGCTCCGCCGCGAACGAGCCTTTCTCGGCAATGAAGCGGAACGCGCTGTCCTCGTTGAGCGTGGCGAGGCCCTCCTGTACCGAGCTCGCCTTCCAGAACCGCTCATCGACTTCTCTTGCGTCGCGCATCAGTCTCGCCTGCTCGATCAGCTTCACGATGCCGATGTACCAGGAGCCGACCGACATGATGACGAGAACGATCAGCGTTCCCCTGGAGACGAAATCTCCCTGTTGCCAAAGCGCTTCAAGGCCATACGGGTTCTCCACGACCGTGGTCGCCGGCAACGCGGCGGGCGGCGCCGGTTTGGCAATCGGCGCAGGGGCGGGCGGCGCCGGCTGGCCGATCGGCGCGGCGGCCGGCTCCGGCTTCGGGGCCTGCGCCAGCGCTACGAGCGGAACAACCGTCGAAGCGGCAAAGGTCAGGCCGGCCAGCAGAGTCGCGAGCAGGCGCGTGAGACGTGCAGGTTTGAAACTCATCATGTTCCGATCCCTGACAAGAGGTGAAATTCCCGAAAATCCGGTAACCCGATCCAATACCCGGCCCGTTACTCGATCTTCCACTCGTATTCGATGCGCGCCCATGAGCGCTCGGGCTTTCCGTCCAGTGTGGCCGGCTTGAACCTGCACAGCCCGAGCCCGTTCCTCGCCGCGTCGTCGAGGCGCCTGGAACCCGAAGAGCGATCGACCTTGCTCTCGAGCACCTTGCCATCCACGTCGATCAGGAAACTCAGCAAAACGATCCCGGTTTCATTCGCCCGCAGGGAGCCCGCCGGGTACGGCGGCTTTTCGCACGCCCTGGCATCGACGACAGGCGCCACCCGCACCGGAACATGCGCCTTGACCACCGGCGGCGGCGGCGGCGCCGGAGCCGCAGGGGGCGGCACAGGCGCCGGCGGCTTCACCGTCGTGACCGCGGTGATCGTCGCCACACCTACCGGCACCTGCACCTGAATCTCAGGTGGCGGAATATACGGCGGCGGCGGCGTTGCGAGTTTGGGCGGCGGCGGAGGCGGCTTGTCGGGGGGCGGCGGCTTGATCTCCTCGACGATCTTCGTCTCAAGGGGCGCCCTCACCGCCTCGACGATCTTGCGGGCGAGGCCCTGGACGAGCGCGTAGCCGAGTGCGATGTGGAATACGATGACGATGACCATGCCGGTCACTCTAAGTCCAGAGTCTCTGGGCTCTGCGTAGCTCACCCGGGACCCTTGACGAACCGAACACCATATGACCGCAACATCTCAGATCTCACCGATCTCCAAAGACTGCCAGCGGCCCCGATGAATTCCCGCAATTCCGATGTGCCATGCGACAACAATCTCAAGGACCAGAACGACAAGAGGGGCCGGTGTAGCCCCTCTTACCCCCCTCAAAAGGCGCTGTAGTCTACTTCAAACGATCCAGAGAGAAAAGGCGATGATTCGCGCCGCAAGCGGGGGCCGGCCCGGCGCGTTTAGTACGCCGATCCGCATGGCAGCGCCCGGTGATTACCCGATTCCCAGCGCCTATGGTGTAATTCGGGCGATGCAGAGGGGGCTGCGGCCGGCGCGACCGGCCGCTTGGTCAAATTACTGCGAGTTTCCCATGCGACTCCTTGTGCTTGTTTCCATTTTGGCATTCGTTGCCGGCCCGGCGCACGCCGACGCCACGCAAGACGCATTGGCCGAGATCGTCAAATGCGCGGGCATCGCGGAGGCGTCCGAGCGATTGAAGTGCTTCGATACCGCCGCGCC
>CAZYVT010000054.1:0-24999 GCA_964651335.1 uncultured Enterobacteriaceae bacterium
GACACTCGAGCGAGAGCGTCCGACTCGCTTGCAACCTGCGCGGCAGGCAGGTCGAACCAGAACACGCTGCCTGCGCCTTCCTCGGACTCGAAGCCGATCCTGCCGCCCAGCTTTTCGACGAGCCCCTTGGAGATCGCGAGACCCAGGCCCGTTCCGCCGTGCGTGCGGGCGCGCAGGCGCGCGGCGCGGGAAAACTGCTGGAAGATCTGCGGGCGGAACGATGCCGGTATGCCGGGTCCGTGGTCCCGCACGCTCACCCGAACCACGCCGTCGCCGTCCTCGACCGCCACTTCGACCGCGGCGCCGCGCGGCGAGAACTTGACCGCGTTGGAGATCAGGTTGGTCGCGACCTGCATGAACGCGTCGTGGTCGGCGAGGATCGTGCGCGGCGAGTCGGGCGCCCGGAACTGCAGGGAAGCGCCCCGCTCGCGTGCGTAGCCTTCGTTCGCCGCGATCGCCTGGCGCGCAAGCTCGACCGCATCGACCGGCCGCACCTCGAGCTTCAGCCGGTCGGCGCGCAGGCGCTGGAAATCGAGCAGGTCGTTCACCAGCCGCACCAGCCGCTCGCAGCTGTTGTGCGAAATCTCGATCAGCTTCGCCGCTTCCCGGTTGATTTCGCCGGCAATGCCGCCCGCAAGCATGCTGAGCGACGCGCGGATCGATGTGAGCGGCGTGCGCAGCTCGTGGCTCACGGTGGCCACGAACTCGTCCTTCATGCGATCGAGGCGCTTCCGCTCGGTGAGGTCCTGGACGAGCAGCACGAAATGCCGCACCGAGCCGTCGGCATTGCGGATGCACCTTGCGGCGATCTCGGCGTCGACCGTCCCGCCGTCGGGGCGGACGAAGCGCGTCTCCATGCCGCAGGTGTCGGTCTCCCCGGCAAGCGTCCGCGCGAGCACGGCCTCGTTCTTCGCGACATCTTCCGGGCGCGCGTAGTGCAGCCACGAGGTGCCGATCAGCTGTTCCCTGGAGCGTCCGAGCATCCTGCAGAAGGCATCGTTCACTTCCACGAGGCCTTTCTCGGGCGAAGCGAGCGCCATGCCGATCAGTCCCAGCTCGAAGGCGCCGCGGAACCGCTGCTCGCTCTCGCGCAAGGCCTCCTCGACGCGCTTGCGTTCGGTGATGTTGTGGCCGGTGCCGCGGTAGCCCTTGAAGCGGCCCTCGCTGTCCATGATCGGCTCGCCGCTCACCGACAGCCAGATCACCTCTCCGCGCGGGGTCACGCGCTGATACTCGAAATCGCGGAACGCCCGGTGCGCTTCCAGCACCGCCCGGTGCTCGGCCCATAGCTTTTCCGTCACGCCGGCGAAAGGCAGCTCCCAGCGCGTCTTGCCGATGTGCGAGCCCGGCGCCGATCCGTCCCGTTCGGGCGCTTCCTTGGAGAAGTCCACGAAGCGGAAGTGCTCGTCCTGCTCCCAGTACCAGTCGGCCGAAAGCGCGGTGAGGCTGCGAAAGCGCGCTTCGCTCGCGGCCAGCGCTTCTTCCACGGACTTGCGCAGCGTGATATCCGCGTTGGTGCCGACCATCCTCGTGGCGGCGCCCCTGGCGTCGCGCGCGACCACCCTGCCGCGGCTGTTGATCCAGCGGTACGTGCCGTGCGCGGTTCGTACGCGGTGCTCGACGCTGTAGGAGTCCTGCCCGCCCTCGTGCACGGCGGCAAGCGCCGCGCGCACCTTGTCGAGATCGTCCGGATGCACGAGCGCCGCGAGCGCCTTCGAACTGGTCGCGGTCGCGCGCGCCGCCCCGCCCACGATGCCGGACCAGGCTTCGCTCAGGTAGATCGAATCGGAGGCGCCATCCCAGTCCCACACCGCGAGGTCCGATCCGTCGAGCGCCATCTTCAGCCGCTGCTCGACCGCCGCTAGCTCAGCGAGAGCGCGGTCGCGCTGGCGCTGGAAGCGCCCGAGCATAAGCGCTGCTGCGAAGAACTGGGCGAGCGCGAACGCGCCGGCGAACGAGATCAGCGCAATGGCAAAACGGGCCTCTGACTCGGCCCGCGCCCTGCGCTCCTGCTGCAGGCTCCTGCCGCGGGCCACGAACTCGCCCGCAATGCGCTGCACTTCGCCCATGGCCTCGGCGATCCGGTCCTCCACCGTCGGCTGCACCGTCGAAACGCTGTCCCGCCTTCGCTGCTCGACGGATGCGTCGAGCAGCGCGAACAGGCGCTCCGACGCCTCGCCGAGCCTGCGGGCACGCTCCTTCTGCTCGGGGATCGCGACAATCCGCAACAGTTCACCGATTTTCCGCTCGGCGTTCGCTTTGCGTCTCGCGTACTCCAGCGCCGCGGCTTCCTCTCCTGTGGAAATGTAGCGCTGCTGAGCCGTCCACGCTCCGTAGATTTCCCCTCTCACCGCCTCGATCTGGCCGAGCACGTCGAGTGCCTGTCCCACCAGCCGGGCGTTCTCGCCGTACTGCACGATGGTGAAGAACGCCGCGGCGATCGCCGCGGCAGCGAACACGGCTCCCGAGGCGAGCGCCGCCTTGATCAACGCGGGCCGCACCCCGGTCAGCTCCCGGCCCGCCGCGGGGCGATTCGACAAGGCTGCCGCAATTCAGTAGATTGCGGCGAACTCGTCGCGCACCGTACCCGGATGGAGAAGCCGCAGGACACCGCCCCCGCCGTCCTCGTCGTCGAGGACGATCCGGACGTCTCCTTCGTCGTCCAATACATGCTCGAGCGGGAAAAGTACGCGGTCAGGCTCGCGCGCGACGGGCGCGAGGCCGAGGCGCTGATCTCGGGCGAGCCGCCCGCGCTCGCGGTGCTCGACATCATGCTGCCCTTCGTGGACGGGTTCCAGCTGCTCAAGAAGATCCGCTCGCTGCCGGGTTGGTCGGCGGTGCCGGTCATCATGCTGACCGCGAAATCGCAGGAAGTGGACATTGTACGTGCGCTCGACGCGGGCGCCAGCGATTACGTCGTGAAGCCGTTTCTTCCGGAAGAGCTGCTCGCGCGCGTGCGCCGGCTCGTGAAGAGGGGCGCCTGAGGCCATGCGGGGCCTGATCGGCGCCCTGCTCGCCGCGGCGCTCGGCGCGCCCGCGTGCGGCGCGGCGCAAGACTCGCCGCGTGTCGAGTTCGAGGCCGGGCACGGCCGGGAAAGGCTCACCGACGGGCGCTCGCCCTGGACCGATACGAACCTCGCTCTCGAGGTAAAAACCGCGGCAAGGCAGACCTTCACGGGGCGGTGGCGCGAAACCGAGCGCTTCGGCCTCGGGGATCGCGAGGGCGCGCTCGGAATGTATCTTCCGTTCGGGGAGGGCTGGTCGGCGACCTTCGAATATACGGGCAGCCCGACGCACCAGGTCCTGCCGCGCTATTCGCTCTTTGCACAGGTGGAGAAGCAGCTCAGCGGCGGCTGGGGGATCCACGCGGGACTGCGTCACTCCGAGTACACGCTCAACCACGCCGACCTGCGGCTCCTCACCATCGAGCGCTACGTCGGCAATGAGCGTCTTGCGTATACGTTCTACTCGGGCAAGCCGGAGGGCGGCGGCTGGTCGCCGAGCCACCGCCTGCAGTGGTCGCACTTCTTCAACGACCGCGATTTCGCCGGCATCTCGGCCGCGCGCGGCCGCGAGGTGGAGAACATCGTGCCGGGCGGCCTGCTCGCGAGCGACGTGCGCAACCTCACGCTGTTCGGCCGCTGGTGGATCGCGCGCCACTGGGCGCTGAGCGGCGAGGCGATTGCGCACGAGCAAGGCAGCCTGTACCGGCGCCATGGATTCCGTCTCGGGCTTCGACATCAGTTCTGACCCGCTGCTCTCGGCGGTGTTCGTCTCCGCGCTCGCGACGCTCGCCGTCTCCGGCATTCTCGTCGTCTGCGTCCTCGTGCTGCGCTGGAAGACGCGCCTGGCCGAGGCCTTCACCGCGCGCGTGGACGCGCGCTGGCGGCCGCGCTTCGCCGCCGTCATCATCGGCGACGCCGTACCCGCCGAGCGCCCGGGTGCGGGCGAGCTGCACGATGTGCTGTCTCTCTGGAACCAGAACGCGGCAGCGGTGAAAGGCCCGGCGCGCGAGCGGCTGGCCGAGTACGGCCGCCGCTGCGGCTTCGGCGAACAGGCCGCCGCGCTCCTTGCGCGACGCTCGGTGCACCACCGGTTGCTCGGCCTCGCTTCGCTCGAACATCTCGCCGATCGCACGCAGTTCGCCGTCGCGCTGCCCCTGGCCACGGACCCGAGCCCCGCAGTTTCGCTCGCCGCCGCGCGCGCGGCGCTCCGGATGGATCCCGTCGGAGCCCTGGCCGCGCTCCTGCCGCAGATGCTCGAGCGGGAAGACTGGCCGGTCACGCACCCCGCGGACGCCCTGCGGGAAGGCTGGCAGCCGGCGATCGGCGACCGGATCGCCCGCGCCTTCGCGGAAGTGCCCGAAAGCCACCTGCGCCGGCTGCTTTCCATCGCGCGCGTCGTTCCCGCCGAGCGCATCGCGCCGCAGGTGCGCGCGGTCCTCGAAGGATCGCGGGATCCGGAGTGCCTGTGCGCCGCGCTCAGGCTGGTCGCCGACCCGCGAGACGCGCCGCGCGTACGCTCGCTGCTGCGCCATCCCGCCTGGGCCGTGCGCCTCGCGGCCGTGAAGGCGCTCGCACGCATCGCGTTCGAGGACGACGTGCCGCGCTTCATCGCCGCGCTTTCCGATCCGGAATGGTGGGTGCGGCAGCGCGCCGCCGACGCGCTCGTCAAGCTGCCCTTCCTCGATCGCGCCCAGCTCGAGCGGCTGCGCGAGGTCGTTTCCGACCGGTACGCGAAGGACGCGCTTGCGCGCGCGCTTGCCGAAGGCGGGATGCGATGACCTTTTCGGCCGTCCTGGTCGCGGCGCAATGGTTCTTCATCTTCTATTTCATTTCGCTGAGCGCCAGCTATCTCGCACTCAACCTGGTCTCCATCCTCGCCATCCGCGAGTATGCGGCGCGGCGCTGGTCGGACGCGCTGCGACGCTCCTTCGGCGGGCTCGACCTGCCGGTCACGATCCTCGCACCGGCGTACAACGAGGAGGCGACCATCGCGACCTCGGTGCGCTCGCTCCTGCAACTCGAGTATCTCCAGTACGAGGTGGTGGTGATCAACGACGGCTCGCAGGACGCCACCCTGGAGACGATGATCCGCGAGTTCGACCTGGTGCCGTTTCCCGAGCCTGTGCGGCGCTCGCTGCCCTGCAAGGCGATTCGCGGCGTGTACCGCTCAAGGCGGCAACCCAACCTGCGCCTGGTGGACAAGGAGAACGGCGGCAAGGCCGACGCGTTGAACGCGGGCATCAACGTCGTCCGCTATCCGCTCTTCTGCGCGATGGACTCCGACTCGATCCTGCAGCGCGACAGCCTGTGGCGTGTGGTCGAGCCCTTCCTCGAGGACCGGCGCACGATCGCCTCGGGCGGCACCGTCCGCGTGGCCAACGGCTGCACGGTGGAAGGCGGATTCCTGACCCGCGTAGGGCTGCCCGGGAATCTGCTCGCGCTGTTCCAGATCGTCGAATACCTGAGAGCGTTCCTGTTCGGCCGCCTCGGCTGGTCGCCCCTCAACGCGGTGCTCGTGATCTCGGGCGCTTTCGGCCTGTTCCGCCGCGATGCCGTGGTCGCCGTCGGCGGCTACTCCACGGACACGGTGGGGGAGGACATGGAACTCGTCATTCGGCTGCACCGCTTGTACCGCGCCGCGAACCGGCCCTACCGCATCGTGTTCGTGCCCGAGCCGATCTGCTGGACCGAGGCGCCGGAATCGCTGCCCGTCCTGAAGAACCAGCGCGTGCGCTGGCAGCGCGGCCTGTCGGAAAGCCTGATGCTGAACCGAACGCTGCTCTTTCATCCCCACGGCGGTGCTGCGGGATGGTTGGCGATGCCGTTCATGATCCTGTTCGAGTGGATTTCTCCCGTCGTCGAGCTGGCGGGGTTCGTCCTGATGGTGATCGGCGCGCTGCTCGGCGTGATCTCGATGAGCGCCATGTGGGTGTTCCTGCTCGTCGCCTTTGGTTTCGGCGTCGTGCTCTCGGTGAGCGCGCTGCTGCTCGAGGAGCTTTCCTTTCACACCTATCCGCGCTTCCGCCATATCGCTGCGCTCGCGCTCGCCGCGGTATTCGAGAACCTGGGCTATCGCCAGCTCATGGCTTGGTACCGGCTGATCGGCCTCGCACGATGGGCGACGGGCGGCAAGGCGCAGTGGGGAAAGATGACCCGCACGGCCGACTGGCAGAGGAAGCCTTGATCGCACGCCACGCGATCCAGACGAGGCCGACGACGAGCGGCGCGAGGATCATCGCCAGGTGATCGGGTTCGCTCAGCAGGTGCAGCAGTTCCGCCGAAAGCCAGCCGCCCGTGCCGTGGCCCGGGTGCGCGAGCGCTTCGCCGGCGGAAAGAAACAGGATCAACGTTGCACGGTGCATAGCATGCCTTCCTTTTCGACGAACCGGATCACGCTCTCCAGTCCCTGCCCGGTCTTGAGATTGGTGAAGACGTAAGGCCGCTCGCCGCGCATCTTCTTCGCGTCGCGCGCCATCACTTCGAGCGAAGCGCCGACCATGGGCGCGAGGTCGATCTTGTTGATCACCAGCAGGTCCGATTTCGTGATGCCGGGACCGCCCTTGCGCGGGATCTTGTCGCCGGCGGCGACGTCGATCACGTAGAGCGTGAGGTCGGATAGTTCCGGGCTGAAGGTGGCGGCGAGGTTGTCGCCGCCCGACTCGATGAGGATCAGATCAAGCTCCGGAAAGCGGCGATTGAGGCGCGCGACCGCCTCGAGATTGATCGAGGCGTCCTCGCGAATCGCCGTATGCGGGCAACCCCCGGTCTCGACCCCGATGATGCGCTCGGGCGCGAGCGCCTCGTTGCGCACCAGGAACTGCGCGTCCTCCTCGGTATAGATGTCGTTGGTGACGACCGCGATTTCGTACTGATCGCGAAAGGCCCGGCATAGCGAAAGCGCAAGCGCGGTTTTCCCCGAACCGACCGGTCCGCCGATGCCAACACGCAGGGTCATGACCTGAACAGCCTGGAGTATTGAGTCTCGTGCCGCGCGGAAAGCAGCGCGAGGCCGGGAGCGAAATTGCACAATTCATCGTCGGCGAGCGAGACCGCCCGTTCGGCAATCTCGTGGATTCTCGATCCAAGGGAGAGCAGCATTCCCTGCGCTTCGGTCTGGCCGAGCGGCACGGATTTCACCGCGGCCATTGCCTGGTTCTCGAGCCACGACCAGAGGTATGCCTCGAGTGCATCTTTCGAATTGATTTCCCAGCGCTCGGCAGCAAACGAAAAGGCCGTGGGGTACGCGATTTCTTCCAGCGCAATCTCACCGACGCCAAGCTCATGCAACAGCCTCGCCAGCGAGTAGCCCATCTGCGCGGTCTCGGCCCGCAATTCGGCAGTTTCGCGGCTGGCAAGCAAATACTCGTTCCAGCGTGCGATGCCGGCCGCATCGCCTTCGCGCCAAGCCACGTACAGGCGCAGCAGCACCGGCGCCTCCATGCGCGCAACCGAATGCGCGAGCACGTCGCCGATCCAGCGTTCGGCGCTCGCTGCGTCGCTCACGATGCCGGCTTCGACCGCAGACTCCAGGCCGCCCGAGTAGCTGTAAGCGCCCACGGGGAGCGCCGGGCTCGCGAGTTGCAGCAACCGTGCCAGGCGCTCAGTGCTTGTGGTCATGATGATGCTCGTGGTCGCAGTGCTCGTGGCCGTGCTCGTGCGAGCCGTACTCGTGGATGCGGGCGCCATGCGCTTGCTCGCCGCCGTGCTGGTGGCCTGCGCCATAGGCGCCGGCCTCGGCTTCAAAAGCTGCTTCGACGTGCGTCACGCTCGCGCCCAGGCCCTTGAGCATCTCCTCGAGCACGTGGTCCGCAGCGAGCCTCAGGTACCCGGCGCCGACTTCCACGGGCACGTGCCGGTTGCCGAGGTGATACGCCGCGCGCGCAAGCTCGGCCGCGCTCGCGCATTCCACATGCAGGACCACCTCGGGTTCTGCGATCACCTCGATGACGCGGCCATCCGAGGCAACCAGAAGCTCCCCGCCTCTCAGGACTTCGCCGCGCGAGAGCATGAGCGCCACCTCCTCGCCCGAAACGAGCTGCGCGCGCAAGCGGCTCTTTTGCCGCTGCTCGAACGGCAGTCGCAGCTGCCCGCGCACCTCGAGCTTGTACGCGCCGCGAGGAACCTTCAGCTTGGTCCTGATTTCGAGCATGTCAGAAGAGGAAATAGCGCTGCGCCATCGGCAGCTCTTTCGCCGGCTCGCAGACGAGCAACTCTCCGTCCGCGCGCACCTCGTAAGTTTCCGGGTCCACCTCGATCTTCGGCCGCAGGTCATTGTGGATCATGTTTTTCTTGCCGATCCCTCGCGTACCCTGTACGGCCTCCAGCGGGCGCGACAACCCGAGCTCGTGCAGCGCCGGATTTTTCATCGCAGCCTTCGAAACGAACGTCACCGAAGTGCGCAGCGCCTTGCCGAAGGCGCCGAACATCAGCCGGTAATGCACCGGTTGCGGCGTGGGGATCGAGGCGTTCGGATCGCCCATTGCGGCGGCCGCGATCATGCCGCCCTTGAGCACCAGCGAGGGTTTGACGCCGAAAAATGCCGGCTTCCAGAGCACGACATCCGCGAGCTTCCCTTCTTCCAGGGACCCGACGCAGTGCGCGATGCCATGGGCGATCGCCGGGTTGATCGTGTACTTGGCCACGTAGCGCTTGACGCGCGCGTTGTCGTGCGTTTTCGGATCGCCCTTCAGCGCGCCACGTTGCGTCTTCATCTTGTGCGCCGTCTGCCAGGTGCGGATGACCACCTCGCCGACGCGCCCCATCGCCTGCGAATCCGAAGACATCATCGAGAACGCTCCCAGGTCGTGCAGGATGTCCTCTGCCGCTATGGTTTCCTTCCGGATCCGCGATTCTGCGAATGCGACGTCCTCCGCGATCGCCGGATCGAGGTGGTGGCAGACCATGAGCATGTCGAGGTGCTCGGCGATCGTGTTCACCGTGAACGGCCGCGTCGGGTTGGTGGACGACGGCAATACGTTGGCCTCGCCGCAGACCTTGATGATGTCGGGCGCGTGGCCGCCGCCCGCGCCTTCGGTGTGGTAGGTGTGGATGGTGCGGCCCTTGAACGCCTGGATCGAGGTCTCGACGAATCCGGATTCGTTCAGCGTGTCGGTGTGGATCGCGACCTGCACGTCCATCTCATCGGCAACCGCAAGACAGTTGTCGATTGCCGCCGGGGTTGTCCCCCAGTCCTCATGCAGCTTGAGGCCGATGGCGCCCGCTTTCACCTGCTCGCGCAGCGGATCGGGCAACGACGCGTTTCCCTTGCCGAGAAAGCCGAGGTTCATCGGAAAAGCTTCCGCGGCGGCGAGCATCGACAGGATGTGCCAGGGTCCGGGCGTGCAGGTCGTGCCGAAGGTGCCGGTCGCCGGGCCCGTGCCGCCGCCGATCATCGTGGTGACGCCCGACATCAGCGCCTCTTCGATCTGCTGCGGGCAGATGAAGTGGATGTGCGAGTCGATTCCTCCCGCGGTGACGATCATGCCTTCGCCCGCAATGACTTCGGTCCCGGCACCGATCGGGATCGTGACCGCCGGCTGGATGTCCGGATTGCCCGCCTTGCCGATTTTCCAGATGCGGCCGTTCTTGATCCCGATGTCCGCCTTGACGATGCCCCAGTGATCGACGATCAGCGCGTTGGTGATCACCGTGTCTGCGACCTGCGCCGCGGTGCGCTGGCTCTGGCCCATGCCGTCCCGGATCACTTTGCCGCCGCCGAATTTCACCTCTTCGCCGTACGTGGTGAAGTCCCTTTCGACCTGGATCCAGAGCTCGGTATCGGCAAGGCGCACGCGGTCGCCCGTGGTCGGGCCGAACATCTCCGCATAAGCCTGGCGAGTGATCTTCATTTCAACGATCCCATGACTTTGCCGGCAAATCCATACACCTTCCTGTCTCCCGCCAGTTCGACCAGCTCGACCGTGCGTGTCTGACCGGGCTCGAAGCGCACCGCGGTGCCCGCGGCGATGTTGAGCCGGCAGCCGTAGGCCTTCTTGCGCTCGAACTTCAGCGCGTCGTTCGTCTCGTAGAAATGGTAATGCGAGCCGACCTGGATCGGCCGGTCGCCCGTGTTCGTGACTTCGAGCGTGACGGGCTTGCGGCCCTTGTTCAGCTCGACGTCGCCTGCGGCGATCTTGAATTCACCCGGGATCACGGGATCGGATGGTGCACGGTGACGAGCTTTGTTCCGTCGGGGAAGGTGGCCTCGACCTGGATCTCCGGAATCATCTCCGGGACTCCCTCCATGACCTCCTCGCGCTTCAGCAGCGTAGCGCCCCAGCCCATCAGTTCGGAAACGCCCCGGCCGTCGCGCGCGCCTTCCATGATCGCGGCGCTGATGTAGGCAACCGCCTCCGGGTAGTTGAGCTTGAGGCCGCGCGCCTTCCTGCGTTCGGCAACCATCCCGGCGGTGAAAATCAACAGCTTGTCTTTCTCTCTCGGGGTCAGTTTCATGCGCGGTTCGATCGATATTACGCGATTCTCGCCGACGCCTCGCCGATTCCGGGAAAGCGCGCCACGATTTCGTCTCCGGTCCGGGCGAACTCCAGTCCGGTCCATGATCCGGTCGTCACGATGTCGCCGGCACGCAGTCCGCCGATGCGCCGGGCGCAATGCGCCACGGTCCATGGCAGCAGCCGGAACGGACTGCCAAAAGGGTGCGTGCCGACCGCCGTGATGGTCCTGTCGCCAAGTCGGCACTCGACCCGCTGGGCTGTGAAATCGACGCCTTGCCAGTCGGACGTGCCGCTACCCACGACCAACGCTCCGTTGCTCTGGAAATCTGCGAGTTTCCAGAGCGTAGGCGCCTTTTTCCAGTTCGCGAGGCGCGTATCGCACAACTCGATCGTCACCACCGCGACCTCGACCGCCGCGGCAACTTCTGCTTCAGAATACGGGCTCCCACGCGCCGGCAGGTCGCGCCCGAGGCGGAAGGCAATCTCCGCCTCGACGCCGAGCATGTTCATTCCGGCGGCGGCAACGCAAGCGGGACTCCGGTGCACGTTTGTCGGCGCGATCGGCGCCGCGGTCGGCTCGGACTTGTCGCTCGGGCCGCCCGCCTTCCACGCCCCCGGCCGCTCGCGCGGCCAGAGCAGGGCATAGGCCCGGTCCTGGACCAGGTAGGCATCTGCCTCAGACTGCAGGTCCAGATTCGCGGGTACCGCAAACGTCTGCCGCCCGCGGCGTGCAGCAACGAACAACCTGCTGATGCTTTCAATCGTGGTCCGCATGACGCTCAAGTGCGCCAAATGCGCGGTTCGATCGCCTCGCGCCCGCAGAGCGACGGGCGCAGCACCGACCAGATCCGCGCCAGGCAGCGCTTCGCCTCTTCACTCGAGTCGCCAAGGTAGCGCGCAACGAGGACGCCCGGGAGCAGCGTGACTGCGACCTCCCGCACCTCACGGCAGGCGGTCACGAGCCCGGCCTCGATTTCGCCGGCGGCGAGAAGCGTCGCGCACACGGTTCTTCCTCCGAGTCCGGCCGGCGATTCGAGCAGCGCGCCGCCGCCCTCGAGCCGGCCGCGCTCGAGCCACAAGAGCGTGCCTTGGCGCCGGATTTCGGTTGCCACCCTGCAGGCGCCGCGCCCGAAGCGCTCGCCCGAGCCGCTGCGTCCGAGACAGAGGATGTCCCAACCGATGTAGCGCGCCTGCGGCGCGAGGTCGACGGCGCACCCCATGTCGGCCAGCGCAGCGTCGAAAACGATCGTCTCCTGGGGCAGCCACTCGAGACTGCCCGCGACGCGAAACGTAAGCCGCTGCCGCGCCCAGACGCGCGCTGACCGGTACCATTTTCCCGCGCCGGGGGTGGTCAGAAGAGCATGCGAATCGCGACCGACCGTGGCACAGATCTCCAGCTCATCTCCGCCTGCGATACCCGCCGGCGGATGGACGACGATCGCGTGGCAGACCGCATCGCCTTCCGGGTAGAGCGGTTTTTGCACCACGAGCGGCCCGTAGTGGCGACGGCCGGCGAGGACGGTCTTTGCGCCGCGGCGCTCGAAGTCGAGCGCAAGCTCCGCCTTCCACGAAGCGAGAATCGGTTCCGCGATGCGCATGCGGCGATCATACCGCCAGCAATCCGCGGACGCCGTCCTTCTCCATGTCGGCGCCGGCGCCGCGGCGCACGATCTCGCCCCGTTCCATCACCAGGTACTGGTCGGCAAGCGAGCGCGCAAAATCGTAGTACTGCTCGACCAGCAGGATCGCCATCTCGCCGGTTGCCGCCAACGCCCGAATCGCGCGCTCGATGTCCTTGATGATGGAAGGCTGAATGCCCTCGGTCGGCTCATCCAGAATCAGCAACCTCGGCCCCATCGCGAGCGCGCGGCCGATCGCGAGTTGCTGCTGCTGGCCCCCGGAGAGGTCGCCGCCGCGACGCCGCAGCATCTGCTTGAGCACCGGAAACATCTCGAAAACGCGTCCCGGCACGGCGGAACCGTGCGGGCGTGTCGCCAGTCCCATCCTCAGGTTTTCCTCGACCGTGAGGCGGGGGAAGATTTCGCGCCCCTGCGGAACGTAGCCGATCCCGGCGCGCACGCGTTCGTAAGGCTTCGCGGTGGTGAGGTCCGCCTCCGCGAATCGGATGCTTCCGGTCTTCGCCGGAATCAATCCCATCAGCGTGCGCAGCAGCGTGGTCTTGCCCACGCCGTTGCGCCCGAGAAGCGCGGTGACCTTGCCAGCGGGAACCTCGAACGAAAGATCGCGCAGGATGTGGCTGCCGCCGTAGAACTGATTGAGGTTGGAAACGGCGAGCATCGCTATCTTCCGAGATAGACTTCGATCACCTTCGGGTCGTTCTGCACCTGCGCCATCGGTCCCTCGGCAATGACGCTGCCTTCGTGCAATACCGTGACCTTGCGCGCGATCTTCTCGATGAAGGCCATGTCGTGTTCGACCACGACGAGCGAATGCGAGCCCGCCAGCGCAACGAACAGCTCGCCGGTGCGCTCGGTCTCCTCGTCGCTCATCCCGGCGACCGGCTCGTCGAGCAGCAGCAGTTTCGGCTCCTGCATCAGGAGCATGCCGATTTCGAGCCACTGCTTCTGGCCGTGCGAGAGAAGCCCGGCGATGCGGTCCGCGCTGTCGGAAAGCCGGATGAGCTGCAGCGTCTCGGCGATGCGGTCGCGCTCCTCCGCCGAGAGCCGCGCGAACAGCGTGCGACGCACGCTCTTGTCCGCTTTCATCGCCAGCTCGAGGTTCTCGAACACCGTGTGCTGCTCGAAAATCGTCGGTTTCTGGAATTTCCGGCCGATGCCGGCGTGCGCGATCTCGGCCTCGGACAGCCGCGTGAGGTCGATCGTCTGTCCGAAGAAGCAGCTCCCCGCATCGGGCCGCGTGCGGCCGGTGATGACGTCCATCATCGTGGTCTTGCCGGCGCCGTTCGGCCCGATCACGCAGCGCAGCTCGCCCACTTCGATCATGAGCGAGAGCTTCTTCAACGCCTGGAAGCCGTCGAAGCTGACGCTGATGTCCTCCAGGTACAGGATCGCGCCGTGCGAAAGGTCCACTTCGCCCGGCACCACCGGATGGGTATAGCGCGACGCGGGCTCGTCCTGGGCCGCCGGCTTTACGGCCTCCTGCAACGGGATCGGTTCCGACGGTTTCATCTCGCCGTGCGCCATCTGCGAAGGATACCGGCAATGCCCTGCGGCATGAACAGCGTGACGAGGATGAACAGCAGCCCCAGCACGTAGAGCCAGTATTCCGGAAAGGCCTGGGTGAAAAAGCTCTTGGCGCCGTTCACCACGCCCGCACCGACGATCGCACCGGCGAGCGTGCCGCGGCCGCCGACCGCGACCCAGATCGCGATCTCGATCGAGTTTGCAGGCGACATCTCGCTCGGATTGATGATCCCGACCTGCGGGACGTAGAGCGCCCCGGCGATCCCGCACAGCACCGCAGACAGCGTCCAGATGAACAGCTTGTAGTGCACGGTGTTGTAGCCGCAGAAGGCGACGCGCTGCTCGGCGTCGCGGATCGCCATCAGCACGCGCCCGAACCTGGAGGTGACGAGCCAGCGGCCGAGCAGCAGCGTGGCGATCAGCGTGGCTCCGGTCACTGCGAACAGCGCCATGCGCGTCTCCGGCGTGGCGATAGTGAAGCCGAGGATGCGCTTGAAATCGGTGAACCCGTTGTTGCCGCCGAACCCGGTGGCGTTGCGGAAAAAGAGCAGCATCGCCGCAAAGGTGAGCGCTTGGGTGATGATCGAGAAGTACACGCCCTTGACCCTGGAGCGGAACGCGAAATAGCCGAATACATAGGCGAGCAGGCCGGGTACCAGCACGACGAGCAGCATCGCCCACCAGAACTGGTCCGTGTTCCACCAGTGCCAGGGGTACTCCTTCCAGTCGAGGAACACCATGAAATCCGGCAGTTCCGACTGATACTGTCCCTCGCGCCCGATCTGGCGCATCAGGTGCATGCCCATGGCGTAGCCGCCGAGCGCGAAGAAAAGTCCGTGGCCGAGGCTGAGGATCCCCGCGTATCCCCAGACCAGATCCATGGCGAGCGCGACGATCGCATAGCACATGATCTTGCCGACGAGCGTCACCCAGTACTGCGAGAGATGGAATGGGCTCTCGGGCGGGACCGCCAGGCTGAACACCGGAAATGCCACGAACAGCGCCGCCGCAACGCAACTGAGCGCGATCCAGCCGCGGGTGCCGTAGAGCCGCGAGATCGTGGTCGCAATCGGTCCCATCCTAGGTTTCCGCCGCCCGGCCTTTCAGCGCGAACAGGCCCTGCGGACGCTGCTGAATGAAAAAAATGATGAATACGAGCACGGCGATTTTGGCGATCACCGCGCCCGACCATGCCTCGAGGAACTTGTTCGCGAATCCGAGCGTCAGCGCCGCATACACGGTGCCCGCGAGCTGGCCCACGCCGCCGAACACGACCACCATGAACGAGTCCACGATGTAGCCTTGGCCGAGGTCGGGCCCGACGTTCCCGATCTGCGACAGCGCGCACCCGGCGAGCCCGGCGATGCCCGCGCCGAGGCCGAAGGCGAGCGTATCCACCCGCGCGGTCGGCACGCCGACGCAGGAAGCCATCTCGCGGTTCTGCGTCACGCCGCGCACGAAAAGTCCGAGCCGCGTGCGCGTGAGCAGCGCCCACATCGCGGCGAGCACCGCCGCCGCAAAGACGATGATCATGATGCGGTTCCAGGGCAGCACGACGTTCGAGAGTACCTGGATTCCTCCCGACATCCAGACCGGGTTCTCGACCTGCACGTTCTGCGCGCCGAAGATCGTCCTCACGCCCTGAATCAGCGCCAGGCTGATGCCCCACGTGGCGAGCAACGTCTCGAGCGGCCGGCCGTAGAGCCAGCGGATCACCAAACGCTCGAGCACCATGCCGACGAGCGCCGAGCTGACGAAAGCGGCAGGCACGGCGCATAGCAGGTACCAGTCGAACGCTTGCGGCGCATGGACCCGGAACAGGTTCTGCACCACATACGTGGTGTAGGCGCCGATCATGATCAGCTCGCCGTGCGCCATGTTGATCACGCCCATGAGCCCGTAGGTGATCGCGAGCCCCAGCGCCGCGAGCAGCAGGATCGAGCCGAGCGAGACCCCAGCGAACAGCAGCCCGGCCATTTCGCCCCAGACGAGCTTGCCCTCGACCGAGTGCAGGCTCGCCTGCACCGCCGCCCGGATCTCCTCGTCGGGTTCGACAAAGCTGCCGTCCTTGCCCTTTTCCAGCATTGCCATCAGCAGCGTCTTCGCATTCGGGCTGCTCGATCCGCCGAGCGTGCGGATCGCGGCGATCCTGGATTCCCTGGTGCCGGACTTGAGTTCCATGGTGGCCGCGATCAGCTCGAGCACCGGCTTGATCGCGGAATCCGTTTCCTGCGCCATCGCCTTCTTCACCAGCGGCAACACCGCCTCGCCGGCACCGCCCGCGAGCGCCTTCGCCGCAGCAAGCCGCGCTGCGGGATCCGGCGACAGGAGCTTCAGCGCGGCGAGGGCGCTCTCGATTTCGCGCCGCAAGCGGTTGTTGGCCACCACGTCCTCGCGCTCGGCCGGGAGCGGCGCAACCTTCTCGCCGGTCACCGCGTCGGTCGCCTCTTCGCCCTTGACGATGAGCACGCGCTCTCCGGCAGTCTGCACGTCGCCCTCGGCGAGCGCCTCGAGCAGCGCGACTGCCTTGGGATCTCCGTCAGAGACCAGAGCAGCGATCGCGGCGGTCCTTTCCTCCGCGTCGCCGAACGCGAGCTTGCCGACTGGCGCCTTGTCCAGGGCTTGCCCCGGCCCCGCCAGCGCAAGCATCAACAGGAAGAACAGGGTCCGCATAAGAAAAGGGCCGGCGAACCGGCCCTTCCCGATACTACCGCGTTGTACGCTTCGCCTAGGACTTCTTCTCCGCCATCAGCGCCGGCTCGTCCTTCTTCTTGTCGTTGCCCGGGATGAACGGGCTCCAGGGCTGCGCCTTGATCGGGCCCGCCGTTTTCCAGACGACGTTGAACTGGCCGTCCGCCTTCACCTCGCCGATGAACACCGCCTTGTGCAGATGGTGGTTCTTCTCGTCCATCTTCGAGGTGATGCCCGAGGGCGCCTTGAAGGTCTGGCCCGCCATCGCCGCGGTGACCTTGTCGACGTCGAAGCTCTTCGCCTTCTCGACCGCGTGCTTCCACATGTAGACGCCGATGTAGGCCGCCTCCATCGGATCGTTGGTCAGCGGCTTGCCGGCGTTCGAAAGCTTCTTCGCCTTGGTGTAGTCGGCCCACTTCTTCTTCCAGGCGTCGTTCTCAGGGTTCTTGAGCGACATGAAGTAGTTCCACGCCGCGAGGTGGCCGACCAGCGGCTTGGTGTCCACGCCGCGCAGCTCCTCCTCGCCGACCGAGAACGCCACCGACGGGACGTCGGTCGCCTTCACGCCCTGGTTGCCCAGCTCTTTGTAGAACGGCACGTTCGAATCGCCGTTGATAGTCGATACCACCGCGGTCTTCTTGCCCTCGGCGGCGAACTTCTTGATCTTGGCGATGATCGTCTGGTAGTCGGTGTGGCCGAAGGGCGTGTAGTCCTCCATGATGTCGGCCTCGGCGACGCCCTTGGACTTGAGGAACGCGCGCAGGATCTTGTTGGTGGTGCGCGGATAGACGTAGTCGGTACCGAGCAGCACCCAGCGCTTGGCGGCGCCGCCTTCCTTGGACATCAGGTACTCGACCGCCGGGATCGCCTGCTGGTTGGGCGCGGCGCCGGTGTAAAACACGTTCTTCGAGATCTCCTCGCCCTCGTACTGCACCGGGTAGAAGAGCAGGCCGTTCAGCTCCTCGAACACCGGCAGCACGGACTTGCGCGACACCGAGGTCCAGCAGCCGAACACCACCGCGACCTTGTCCTGCGTGATCAGCTGGCGCGCCTTCTCGGCGAAGAGCGGCCAGTTCGAGGCCGGGTCGACCACCACCGGCTCGATCTTGGCGCCCATGACTCCGCCCTTGGCATTGATCTCGTCGACCGCCATCAGCACGACGTCCTTTAACACCGTTTCGCTGATCGCCATGGTGCCGGAAAGCGAATGCAGAACGCCGACCTTGACGGTCTTCTGCTGCGCGTAAAGGCTGGTCGAACCGAAGCCGATCGCGGCGACCGCCGCAGATACGGCCAACTGCTGGATGAATGTGCGACGCTTCATTAGAAATGCCCTCGTGTGCGATGGGTGGTGCGTTGGTGGCAGTCTCCCGACCGCCTCGGGACACATCAACGCAACGAGCGTGCCACAACCCCCAAAAAGCCCTATTCATTTGATCCAACGTTAGTTTTCGATGTGCAGGCGCACTGCCCGAAGATCCGCTGCGCCTGATGTCGGTGCATCGGCTCTGTCCAATGCACGATTTTGATGCACGCTCGCGCAGTCGGTGGCGATCGTCTCGCCCGTATCGTTCCGGCGTTAGCCTGCCAGGCCGAGTCGCAGACGGTCCACACCCTGCGCCAACCGCTCTTCGCTCGCAGCGAAGCACCAGCGCAGGAAACCCTCGCCTTCGGGGCCGAAGGCCGAGCCCGGGGCAAGACCGAGCTTCGCCTCGCGCGCGAGCCGCTTGCAGAACGCCAGGCTGTCGCCCATCCCGGCAACGCGAAAGAACGCGTACATGGTCCCCGCCGGCAGCGCCGCCTCGACGCCGGGAATCGCGTTCAATTCGCGCACCAGGAAATCGCGCGCCCGCCGGAACCGCTCCCGCGTGCGCCGGATTACCGATTCGCCCTGCGTCACGGCAACCACGCCGGCGCGCTGCACGAATACCGGTGTGCAAGAGGTGTTGAATTCGATCAGCTTGCCCAGATCCGCGGTGAGCGCAGCCGGCACCACCAGCCAGCCGAGGCGCCAACCCGGCATGAGCCAGGTCTTGGAGAACGTGTTCGTGCTCACGACGCGGTCGCCCGGTTCGGCGATGTCGAGAAACGACGGCGCAACCCCATGCCCCTCGAAATACAGGCGTTCGTAGGCATCGTCGGCAAAGATCCAGATACCGTGCCGGCGACAGCGCTCGAGCACAGCGCGCTGCGCTTCGCGCGTCATGGTCCACCCGGTCGGATTGTTCGGCGAGTTGATATACACGGCCCGCGTTTCCGGCGCGAGCGCATCGAGCAGCCTGTCGAGGTCGAGCCGCCAGCCGCCTTGCGAAAACTCCAGCGCCACGGTGTCGACCTCCGCACCGAGAATCTTCGGAATCTCCTGCAGGTTCGGCCACAGCGGCACGACTTCGACGACCCGGTCGCCCGGATCGACCAGCAGTTGCGAGGCGAGCATCAGCGCATTGACGCCCGAACTCGTGACCGCGACCTGGTCCGGCGCGACCGGCCGGTGCAGCCGCGAAACGTACGCCGTCAGCGCCTCGCGCAACTCGGCAATGCCGAGGTTGTGCGTGTAAAACGTCTCGCCGGCTGCGATCGAGTCCATGCCCGCCTTGCGAATGAACCCGGGTGTGGGTTCGTCGGGCTCGCCGACCCAGAACTGCAGCAGGTCGTCGCGGCCGAGCCCCTCGTTGAAGAGCTCGCGGATCTTCGACGGGGCAAGAGAGCGAATCGAGGGTCGCGCGACGAGCACGAGGTAGTGTACCCTGCCCCGCCTCATGAACCGGGACCCGGACGCGCGCTGGCCGCAGGAGCGCCAGTCGCGCGCAGCGCTCGCTGCCGCAGTCGCGATCATGTTCGTCTGGGGTGCGAATTTCGGCGTCACCAAATACGTGCTGGGCGAGCTGGGCGTAGGCCCGTTCCTGTTCATCCGCTTCCTGACGATGCCGGTGCTCGGCTTTCTCTTGCTCGTCGTCGTCTATCGCCGCCATCTGGCGAAGTCCTGGCCGCGGCGCGAAGACCTGCCCCGTTTCGTCGCCGCAGGATTGATCGGGCACACGCTGCACGTCGGCATCGTCACATGGGGAATCGATCTTTCGACGGCGTTCTCCTCCTCGCTCGTGCTGACCAGCGGGCCGCTGTTCACGCTGCTCATTCTCGCCCTGCTCGGGGTCGAGAAGCTGCGCGCGCGGCAGGTGGCCGGCACCGCCGCCGCATTCCTCGGCATCGTGCTGTTCCTGTCCGACAAGTTTTCCGCCGGTTTTTCGCGCGCGGGCACGGGCGATCTCGTGCTGCTCGCCGCCGCGGCGCTGTTTTCGCTCTATACGGTGATCGCGAAGGCGCTTGCGGTGCGCTACGGTCCGCTTCCGCTGCTCGCCTATACGCTGTGCTCTTCGGCGCGCCGCCGCTCGTGCTGCTGACCCTGCCCGCGTTTCTCGCCGCCCCGGTCGGACAACTCCCCTGGAGCGTGTGGCTCGGAATGTTCTGGGCGGCCGTGATCTCCGCTTTCCTCGGCTGGCTGGTGTGGTCGTGGGTGAATGCGGTGCGCGGCGTGGCGCGCAGCGCCCCTCTCATGTATCTGATGCCGCCGGTCGCCGGCGTGGTGGCGTGGCTGACACTCGGCGAGTCCTTCTCCGCGCTCAAGATCGCCAGCGCCGCTGTGACGATGGCAGGCGTCGCCTGGGCGCAATTCGGAGGCGGCCATCCGCCGCCTCGCGAGGCTTTGCAGCCGGACAGCGGGTGACGCGGACCGGCTAGAATCCGCCCCTTTCAGCGAGCCGAAAGGATCCTACGGTTCGCGTATAATGCGCGCCGCTGGTGTTCTCAAGCGGTTCGCAGGTCCTCGCAAGTTCCCGCGTTTTCTTCTTGGCGTTCCCGGCACGTGGGCGTAAGCCCGTATTCTCAATTCCCATATGAAAGGCAATCCAACATGTCAACCGGAACCGTCAAGTGGTTCAACGACGCGAAAGGCTTCGGCTTCATTACGCCCGACGGCGGCGGCAAGGACCTCTTTGCGCACTTCTCCGCCATCCAGGGCTCGGGCTTCAAGAGTCTGAAGGAGAACCAGAAGGTCACCTTCGACGTCACCTCGGGCCCGAAAGGCGACCAGGCGAGCAATATCAGGCCGCTCTGAACAGGCGGCCGTGGCAAGACCAAAGGCCCGCGCGAGCGGGCCTTTTTGTTTGCGGGAATCTCAAATGAAACGCCCCGCACCGCTTTCGCGGCCGGGGCGCTGGTTGCTCAGGCTTGCCGGCTCAGTTGCTGGCGAAGCTCCTGATCCTGCGAGTTGATCCAACGGTGGAGTCTTGCCTGCCGGTGCAGCCTTGGGGTTCTCTCACTGGATCACCTCCTTTCGTGGTTGCCAGACAATAATGTAGCAAAATTCAGCCCGGCACTCATGGAAATGACCGCCAAGGAGGTCAAGGAATTCTGGCGCGGCTACTGCGAGCGCCGCAAGCTGGGCAAGGATGTCATTGCAAAGGGCGACGCGATCATCGACGAGGACCCGCAGTTCTGGGCCGATCAGACGATGGATCAGCTGCTCAAGCTGATCTCCGACTGAGCCCTCACGCCGCCGCGGGCACCGGCCCTCCCGCCGGCCGGCGCACCGGCGGCGGGCGGTCGTCCATCAGCCACTGCAGCGTGAAGGCGGTGATGCCGATCACGATCAGCGCGCCCCAGTCGAACACCACGCCACCCATCCAGGCGCCGAAGAACGAGCCGACCTGATGGCTCAGGAACACCACCCCGTAGAGCGTATTGAAATGCGTGAGGCCGAACACCCTGGCGATGATGCCGGTGACGAGCGGCGCGACGCCGAGCCAGAGGAAGCCCATCGCGGCGGCGAACACCAGCGTCGAGGCTGCCGTGATCGGCAGCAGCAGGAAAATCACGATGAAAAGCGTGCGCAGCAGGTAGATCAGCGCCAGGAGGTGCTTCTGGCTGTAGCGCGCACCGAGCAGCCCGAACAGGTACGTGCCGAAGGTGTTGAAGAGGCCGATCAGCGCCAGCGCGCTCGCGCCCACGCCCGGCGCCACGCCGCAGAGCTGCAGGTACGCAGGCAGGTGCGTCGTGATGAATACGAGCTGGAAGCCGCAGGCGAAGAAGGCGAGCGTCATGTAGAGATAGCCGCGGTGCCCGATCGCCTCGCGCAGCGCCTCGCCCAGCCCTGCCGGTGCGACGCGGTCCTGCGCGGCTGCCGCCGCTGCCTGGTCCCTGATCGGCAGCGAGAGCAGCGCCATCGAGGCCGCGATCGCCGCGAATGCCACCAGCGCCGCCTGCCAGCCAAAGCCGTCGATCAGCGTCTGGCCGAGCGGGGCCAGCACCATCGTGCCGAGCGACCCCGCGGCCGCCACCGCCCCCACTGTCTGGCTTTGCCGCTCGGGCGGCACGGCGCGTGCAACCACGCCGATCAGCACGCCGAAGCCGGTTCCGGCGACGCCGATGCCCGTGAGGAAGCCCGCAACATCCAGCCCGAGCGCGCCCTTCGAATAGACCATCAGCAGCAACCCGGTTGCGTAGGTGAACGCGGTGCCGGCGAGCACTGGCCGGGCGCCGTAGCGGTCGGCGAGCGCGCCGACGAAAGGCTGCGAGAGGCCCCAGACGATATTCTGCAGCGCGAGCGAGAAGCTGAAGGCGGCAGCGGAGATGCCCAGGTCGAGCGTTACCGGGCGCAGGAACAGGCCGAGGCTCTGCCGCAGGCCCATGCTCAGCGAGATGATCAGGGCGCTCAGCAGGAGCAGGACCAGCATCGAACGGCGGTCGGGGACGGCGGTCATCCGGGATACACAATCCTGTGCACTTGTGTGGATTATTGATTTATAGATGTTTCGAGATCATAATACACCGACCTGTGTACTGATAGATGGCGTTTCGCAAAACCGACACCCCGACCCCGGCCGAGCGCATCCTCGCCACGGCCGACAAGCTGTTTTATACGCAGGGGATTCGCGCCGTCGGCGTCGACACTATCGCCGCCGAGGCGGGCGTGAGCAAGCGCACGCTCTACAACCACTACCCGTCCAAGGACGCGCTGATCGCCGCCTACCTCACGGCGCGCTTCCGGCCCCTCCCGCCCTCGGACGCCCCGGCCCTGGAACAGATCCTCGGCGCTTTTGAGCGCCTCGAGCGCATCTTCGCCAGCAGCAATTTCCGCGGCTGCCCGTTCGTCAACGCCGTGTCCGAGCTTGGCGATCCCAAGCACGCTGCGTGCAGGATCGCCATTCAATTCAAGGAGGAGCGCCGCCTCTGGTTCCGCGCCCTGCTCGAGCGCCTGCGCGTCAAGGATCCCGACGCCCTCGCCACCCAGCTCCAGATCCTCGCCGAAGGCGCCCTCGCCACCGCCCTCGTGCGTGGCGACCCTGCCATCGCGCGCTCGGCCCGCAACGCCGCAGAGACCCTGCTGCGCGCAGCGGGCTTCCCGCCCCGCCGCGACACAGAGTAGTCTTGCGCCTGCGCGGCGCTCCCGTCCGGGAAAGCAAGCGCGCCGCTTACCGGGGAGGAGACATGAGCACGTTCAGCCGTAGAGACATCCTGAAGATGGGCGCCGGGGCCGCCGCGGGCCTCGGCTTTCCCGCGATCGTCCGCGCGCAAGCGAAGGAGATCGTGATGCTGGGCATCTGGCCCGCGACCGGTGCGTTCTCCGACGTCGGCCCGATCCTCGACCGCGGCATGAAGATGGCGCTCGAGGAACGCGGCATGCAGATCCTCGGCCGGCCCATCAAGTACATCGTGCGCGACTCGGCGACCCAGGCCGGGACCGCGACGCGGCGCGTCGAGGAGGCCGTGGACGGCGAAGGGGCGAAGTTCGTCATCGGACCCTGGTCCTCGGGGGTGGCGCTCGCGGTGTCGGAGGTCGCGAAGCGCAAGAAGGTCTATCACATCTTCAGCGGCGGCACGGAAGACATCTCCGGGGCGCGCTGCCACCGCTACTCCTTCCAGTGGGCGGCGAGCCCCTACACCGCGGCGAAGACCGTCGTGGACAACTTCATGAAGGCGAACCCCAAGGCGAAGCGCTGGCACCTGCTCGTCGCCGACTACGCCTTCGGCTGGTCGGTCGAGAAGTACATCAAGGAAGTCGGCAAGACCCACGGCATCGAGTTCGTCGGCGCCGACCGGCACCCGCTCGGCGAGCGCGAGTTCTCCAACTACGTGCAGAAGGCGGCGGCGAACAAGCCCGACGTGGTGGCGATGATCAACTTCGGGCTGGATGCCGTCTCCGGCGCGCGCGAGATCTTCAACTTCGGCCTGACGCCGAAGATCCCGCTCATCATGTGCTGGTCCTCCGGCGTGGAGGAGCTGGTGCAGCTCACGCCCGAAATCCGGGAGAACATCTGGGTCGGCTCCAACTTCTACTACACCGCCGACACGCCGGTGGCGAAGGAATTCGTCAAGAACTACAACGCAAAGTTCGGCAACCCGCCGGGGTACGCGCCGTCGGCCGCCTACGCGATGACGCGCTTGACGCTGGCGGGCTTCGACAAAGCCAAATCGGCCGAGATCCAGGACGTGATCAAGGCCCTCGAAGGGATCGAAGTCAACGATCTCGTCGGTCCGATGCGGGTGGATCCGAAGACGCACCAGTCGCTGCGGCCGTACTTCTTCATGCGCTGCAAGCCGAAATCGGCCATGAAGCACGCGACGGACTTCGCCGACATCATCGCCACCGGGAACACGCCGCTGCCGGCCGAGTACGCGGCCTGCAAGGACATCGGCAGCTTCTGAGCCGGCATTGAGCTTACTGGCCGGTCAGATCCTTAACGGGATCGCGACGGGGATGCTGTATGCCCTGATGGGGCTCGGCCTGTCGCTCATCACGGGGGTGCTCAACATCCCCAATTTCGCCCACGGCGCCCTCTTCGCCGTGGGCGCCTATCTGCTGGTCACCACGGTCAACGCGATCGGCAATTTCTGGCTCGCGCTGGTGGTGGCGCCGGTCGGCGTGGCGCTGCTCGGCCTCGTCATCGAATACGCCGGAATCCGCCGGCTCTACGCGGCGGGGCACGACTACCAGTTGCTCTTCACCTTCGGCCTGGCGCTGATCCTGAGCGAGGGCATCATCCTTGTCTGGGGCCCGATCGGCTTCAGCCACCTGCCGCCGCCGATACTGCGCGGGGGTCTCGACCTCGGCTTCACGTTCTATCCCAAGTACCGCCTGTTCGTCATGGTGGTGGCAGGGCTGCTCGTGCTCGCCACCTGGCTCTTCCTCGAGAAGACGCGCTACGGCGCGATCATGCGCGCCGGCATCGAGAACAAGGAAATGGTGTCGCTGCTCGGCATCGACATCCACAGGCTCTTCACCGTCGCCTTCGCCCTCGGCGCCTACCTCGCCGGGATCGCCGGCGCGCTCACGGCGCCGATCCGGGGGATCAATCCAAACATGGGCGTGGACATGCTCGGCATCGCGTTTGTGGTTGTGGCGCTCGGCGGTCTGGGGAACCTGCTCGGCGCGATCGCCGCCGGGCTGCTGATCGGCGTCGCCCAGGCGATCGTGGCGGCCTACTGGACCGAGGCTTCCACCGCGGTGATTTTCGCGGTGATGGCGGCGGTGCTGTTCGTACGCCCCCAGGGGTTGTTTGGCATCAGATGAAACACCCGGTCCTTCTCCTCATCGCCGCGGTCGTGCTGCTTCCCTTCGTAGTGCGGCACGCGATCGCGACCGAGATCTGGATCTTCGCGATCTTCGGGCTTGGCCTCAACTTGCTC
>CAZYVT010000055.1:0-24023 GCA_964651335.1 uncultured Enterobacteriaceae bacterium
GCCCGCGTGCTGGTGCGCGTGGAGAGCGGCACCTGGCGCCTGATGAAGTGAAGCGCCGGCAGGGTCCGGAACGCAAGGGGACGGGCGACCGTCCCCTTTTCATTTGAAGATGAGCACGGACATCTTTCTCTGGCTCACCCAGGACGGGGTGATGAACGGCGCCATCTACGCGCTGCTCGCGCTCGCGCTGCTGCTCGTCTTCACCGTGACGCGCGTGATCTTCGTTCCGCAGGGCGAGTTCATCTCGTTCGCGGCGATGTCGCTCGCCCTGCTCGAGGCGGGAAGGACGCCGGGCACGCTCTACATTCTCGTCTTCGGCGGTCTCGCCGCGGCCGCGATCGAGGCGTTCGTCGCGCTGCGCGAGCGTGCATGGCGGCGGCTGCCACGCATCGCCGTCTTGTACGTCGTACTGCCGGTCGCGGTCGCCGCGCTCGTCGCCTGGGCCGCGCCGCGCAAGTTCGACCAGTGGGCCCAGGTGCTGCTGGTGCTCGCGATGGTGGTGCCGCTCGGCCCGATCATTTACCGGATCGCCTACCAGCCGCTCGCCAACGCGTCGGTGCTGGTGCTGTTCATCGTCTCGATGGCGGTCCACTACGTGCTGACCGGCCTGTCGCTGGTGTTCTTCGGCGGCGAGGGGCTGCGCTCGCGGCCGTTCTCGGAGGCGAAGTTCAAGCTGGGCGTGGTCGACATCAGCGCGCAAAGCATCCTGGTGGTGGGCGCGAGCGTGGTACTGATCCTCGCGCTGTGGCTGCTGTTCGAGCGCTCGATCTACGGCAAGGCGCTGCGCGCCACCGCGATGAACCGGGTCGGGGCGCGGCTGGTGGGGATCCCGACGGTGCTCACCGGGCACTTGAGCTTCCTGCTCGCTGCGTTCATCGGCGCGGTCTCGGGCATCCTGATCGCCCCGATCACCACGATCTACTACGACACCGGATTTCTCATCGGCCTGAAGGGCTTCGTCGGCGCGATCCTCGGCGGCATGGGGAGTTATCCCCTCGCCGCAGTCGGATCGCTCGCAGTGGGGCTGCTCGAATCGTTCTCCTCATTCTGGGCGAGCGCGTTCAAGGAAGTGATCGTGTTTACGCTGATCATCCCGATGCTGGTGTGGCTGTCGCTGCGCTCGCACCACGTCGAGGAGGAGGAAACGTGACCGCAGCGCGCGTCGCGCTCGCGCTCTTCATCGCGTTCCTGCTCGCCGCGCCGTTTGCGCTGTCCGAGTTCTACGTGACGCTCATGAACTACATCGGCCTGGCGACGCTCGTCACGCTGGGGCTGGTGCTGCTCACCGGTGTCGCGGGACTCATGTCCTTCGGCCAGCAGGCTTTCGTCGGGATCGGGGCCTACGCGACCGGTGTGCTCACCACGCACTACAGCGGCTCGCCCTGGCTCGGACTCGGCGCCGGCCTTGCATGCACCGCGGCGGTTGCGCTCGGCCTCGGGCTGATCACCGTGCGGCTCTCGGGCCACTACCTGCCGTTGTGCACGATCGCCTGGGGCATCAGCGTGTACTTCGTGTTCGGCAACCTCGAAATCCTCGGCGGATACAACGGCCTGCAGGCCATTCCGCCGCTCTCGCTCTTCGGCTGGACGGTGAACACCGGGCGCGAGTCCTACGTGCTCATCTGGCTGGCGACGCTCGCGGCGTTGCTCGCGGCGCGCAACCTCCTCGATTCGCGCTCCGGGCGCGCGGTGCGAACGCTTCGCTTCCGCGCCACCATGGCCGAGAGTTTCGGCATCGATACGGCGCGGCTGAAGCTCGTCATCTTCATCTATGCGGCGCTGCTCGCCGGCCTCTCGGGCTGGCTGTATGCGCACTTCCTGCGATTCGTCAGCCCGGGCGCATTCAACGTCAACGCCGGCATCGACTACCTGTTCATGGCGGTCGTGGGCGGCGCGAGTCAAGTGTGGGGCGCCGTGATCGGCGCGTCGCTCCTGACGCTGCTCAAGGAGTGGCTCAAGGACCTCCTGCCCAAGTTCTTCGAGCAGAGCGGCAACTACGAGGTGATCGTGTTCGGCCTGCTGATGCTGCCGCTCCTGCACCGTGCGCGCGACGGACTGATGCCGGTTTTTGCGCGCCTCGGGCGACGCAACGTCCCCGCTGCTCGCCCGGTCCAGGCGCAGGCGCTGTCGAGACGCGTGCAGCCTCCGGTGGGCGAACTGCTGCTCGAGGTAAGCGCGGCGTGCAAGAACTTCGGCGGGCTCGCGGCGGTACGCGACCTCGCCTTCGCGATGCGCAGCGGCGAGATCCTGGGGCTCATCGGCCCGAACGGCGCCGGCAAGAGCACCGTATTTAACATCGTCACCGGGGTGCTGCCTGCCGACGGCGGCGAGATCCGCTTTCGCGGTGAGAGGATCGATGCGCTCCCGGCGCGCGAGATCGCACGCCGGGGCATCGCGCGCACGTTCCAGCACGTGAACCTCGTCGGCGGCATGACAGTGCTCGACAACGTCGCGATCGGCGCGCATTTGCGCGGCGCCAAGGGAACCGCTTCCGCGATGCTGCGGCTCGAGCGCGAGGAAGAGCGGCGGCTGCTGCACGAAGCGTTGCGCCAGATCGAGCGCGTGGACCTCGCCGGGCATTTCGCCGACGTGAGCGGAAGCCTGCCGCTCGCGCAGCAGCGCCTGGTGGAGATCGCGCGCGCGCTCGCCGCCGACCCGGTGCTGCTGCTGCTCGACGAGCCCGCGGCGGGGTTGCGGTTGCGCGAGAAACAGGCGCTCGCCGAGCTGCTTCGCCGGCTGCGCGCGGAAGGGATGAGTATCCTGCTCGTCGAGCACGACATGGAGTTCGTGATGGGGCTGGTGGACCGGCTGGTGGTCATGGACTTCGGCGAGAAGATCGCCGAAGGCCTGCCGCGGAGCATCCAGGCCGATCCGGTGGTGATCGAGGCCTACCTCGGAGGCATCGAGTGAGCGCGTCGCTCGAGGTGGACGGGCTCTCGGTTGCGTACGGCAAGGTGGAGGCGCTGCGCCGGGCGAGCCTGCGCGTTGCCGAGGGCTCGATCGTCACCGTGATCGGGCCGAACGGCGCCGGCAAGACAACGCTGCTGGGCGCGACGATGGGCCTGCTTGCCTCGCGAGGCGCTGTGCGCTACGCGGAAACCAGCCTTGCGGGAACGACCGTAGAAGAGCGCGTTGCGCTCGGCATGTGCCTGGTACCGGAGCGGCGCGAGCTGTTCGCCGGGTTGAGCGTCGAGGACAACCTGCGGCTCGGTGCGTTTCACCGCCGGGGAGAGGGTGCTCGCGCGATCGGCTCCGACCTGGAGGCGGTGTATGCGCGTTTTCCGCGCCTCAAGGAGCGCGGCCGCCAGCTCGCGGGGACGCTCTCGGGCGGTGAGCGCCAGATGCTCGCCCTCGGACGCGCGCTGATGGCGAAGCCCCGGCTGCTGCTGCTCGACGAGCCGAGCCTTGGCCTTGCGCCGCGCATGGTGCGCGAGACCTTTCATATCATCGCCGACTTGAAGCGCACCGGCGTCTCGATGCTGCTGGTCGAGCAGAACGCGCGTGCGGCGCTGCAGGTAGCCGATTACGGCTACGTCCTCGAGACCGGGGAGATCGTGCTCGAAGGCGCTGCCGCCGAGCTCGCCGAGAATCCGCGGGTGGTTGAGACGTATCTGGGACTCAGCGTGAAGGCCGCGCGTCCAGCCTGAGGGATCCCGCTGTAGCCAGCTACCACAACGCGAAACGGAAGCGGCGCCGGAGAAGGTCGTCGCGGGTCACCAGCCGCGCCCCTGCTACCGCAGCCTCCGCCGCGATCAGCCGGTCGAACGGATCACGCGTCCAAGTGAACGCCTGCGCGCGCGCCGCGACGGTGGCAAACGGAAGGTCGCTCACCGCGAGTCCGAGATCCCCGCGCAAGGCCGCAAGGATGCGCTTCGGTCCATGTTGGATGCGGCCGATTTCCCGCAGGTACTGAAGCTCGAGCCCAACCATCGGCGAGACTGCGAGCGCTTCGCGTTCGATCGCCTCGCGCGCGGTCGGCGAAAGCAACTCGACGCGGCCGGCGTACAGCCAGCAGACCACGTGGGTATCGAGATGAATCAGCCGGCGCTTGCGCGACCGCGCCACCTGCCCACCTTCACCTTCCAGAGCGTGTTCGCGTCGCCCGAAATGAGATTGCGCCGCCTCAGTCGCGCCAGGCGGCCCGGACTTTTCCCGCCCGCATCCGCGGAAAGGGTGAGAACGCGCCCGCCGCGCCGGATCCGGACCGGTGCGCCCGTGGCAAGCACCCGATCCGCCACCCGGAACAGCCTCTTGCGCAGCGTGGTCAGTGTCATGTCGTTCATGGCCGGCCGCCTGATATGTACATGCGCATTATCCAGTATGTACATGTTCCGCACAAATCACCCTCGCCGCCATCAGGCATCCCAGCGGCGCCTGCCGGAACTCGTCAGCCCGCCGCTTTCCGTCAACGCGCATGCCGGTGCGGCGCTTTCCAGAAGCACCGTGATTCAGCTTGGGAACAGGAAGTTAACTCGGATTGAGCTTGGCAGCGCTGTAGCGATCTTCGATCCGCGTCCACTCGTCGAACCCGACTACCGACAGGTATTCCTGCAACGTCGCCCCGGTTCCCATCATCTCGAACCGGCCCGAGCGCATGTCTTGGAGCGCCTGTTGCATGGTGCGAGTGACGCGCAAGATGAGGTCGATGCCGTAGGGCAGGATCTTGAATCCCAGCCGGTAGTACTCTTCGGGCCGCAGAATCGGCGAGATGCCGCCGGCAAGAGGATTTGCCACCTGCAGGTCGAATGCCTTTCCCACGCGCTCCAGCTCTTCCACCGAGCGCAGCGCTTCGATGAAGATGCAATCGGCGCCTGCCTTGAGGTAGCGCTCGGCGCGGCGCATCGCGTCGTCGAGGCCCGTGACGGCGCGGGCGTCGGTGCGCGCGATGATGAAGGTGTCGGGGTTCATGCGCTCCGTAGTCGCAGCGCGGACTTTGTCCTCCATTTCCTCTACCGGCACTACGGCTTTCCCTTCCAAATGACCGCAGCGCTTGGGCCAGCGCTGGTCCTCGAGGAAGAGTGCTCCAACGCCCATTTGCTCGTAGGTGTGGACGGTGTGAACGACGTTTTTCACGTCGCCGTAGCCGTCGTCGGCGTCCACCAGCACCGGCAAGTCGCAGGCGGCGAGGATGTCGCGCACCCCCAGCGAAAGGTCGCCGAGGCTCTTCAGCCCGAGGTCGGGCACGCCGTAGCGCGCGCCGACCAAGCCGAAGCCGCCGATGAAGAAGCCCTCGAACCCGGCCTGCCGGATCAGGCGCGCGGCAAGCGCGTCGTGCGCACCGGGCAGGATCAGCGGCCCGTCCGCGGCGAGCAGGTTGCGAAACGATTTTCGCGTCATGATTGCCGGAACATGATGGCCGATGCGCACGCGGGAGTAAAGCGCTTGGCCTAGAATTGAATTGTCATGGAATACGCGATTCCACGCACTCTGTACGAGAGCGAGCACGAGATGTTCCGGCGCACCGTGCGGCAGTTCATCGCGAACGAAGTCCTGCCCGAGTACGCGAAGTGGGAGGAGGCGGGCATCACGCCGCGCGCGATCTGGCGGCGCGCGGGCGAGATCGGCATCCTCGGCACCAGCATCCCGGCGGAGTACGGTGGCGCGGGCGGCGGTTTCCTATACGACGCGATCGTAATGGAGGAGCTGGGCTACTGGGCCATCGGCGCACCTTCCTGGGACCTGCATTCGTACATCGTGGCGCCCTATGTCGTCGAATTCGGAACCGACGAGCAGAAGGGCCAGTGGCTGCCCGGGATGGCCTCGGGCGAGGTGATCGCCTCGATCGGCATGACCGAGCCCGACAGCGGCTCGGACCTGAAGGGCATGCGCACGAGCGCGCGGCGCGACGGCGATCACTACGTGATCAATGGCTCGAAGACCTTCATCACTAACGGTATCAACGGCGACCTGATCGTGCTCGCTGCGAAGACTGTGCCTGAGCAGGGCGCAAAGGGAGTGTCGCTTTTTCTCGTAGACACTGCGACGCCGGGCTACCGCAAGGGCAGGAACCTGCATAAGATCGGCAATAAAGGGCAGGACACGGCGCAGCTTTTCTTCGACGACGTGCGCGTGCCGGCTTCGGCGCTCCTCGGCCGCGAGAACGACGGCTGGAGGATGCTGATGCACGGCCTCGTGCAGGAGCGCCTGATCGTGGCGATCCGGTCGCTTTCGATGTGCGAAGCGGCGTTCGACCAGACGCTCGAGTACGTGAAGACGCGAAAGGCATTCGGCAACCCGATCCTCGAATTCCAGAATACACGCTTCAAGCTCGCCGAGATCGCGACCGCAATCGACGCGATGCGGCCGTTCCTCGACCAGTGCATCGCGCTGCATGCGCGCGGCGAGCTGACGCCGGTGCTCGCTGCGAAAGCGAAACTCGGCGTGACCGAAGTGGCCGACCGCGTGATCGACGCCTGCCTGCAACTGCACGGCGGCTACGGCTACACCACGGACTTTCCGATCTCCCGCCTGTGGACCGATGCGCGCGTGCACCGCATCTACGCCGGCACCAACGAGGTGATGAAGCACATCATCGGCAAGTCGCTGTGACGACGCACGCGCCGCTCTGGTCGAGCGGCTTCCGCCCGTTCTTCCTCGCTGGTGCCGCCTACGGCCCGATTGCAATGGTGCTGTGGATGCTTGCGCCGTTGCCGCCACTTTGGCATGCACACGAAATGGTGTACGGGTTCGCGGTGGCGATCGTCTGCGGGGTGCTGCTCACCGCGCTGCCGAGCTGGACCGGGGCGGTCGAATTGCGCGGCGTGCCGCTTGCGACGCTCGCGGTACTCTGGCTGCTGGGGCGTGCGGCAATGTTCTCGAGCAGCGCGCTCTCCGGGCTGATCGCCGCGGTGCTCGACTGTGCGCTGCTTCCGGTGCTCTGTGTGCTACTCGCACCGGTGCTCGGCAGCGGCCGGAAGCGTCTCTTCTTGTGGACCCTTCCTCCGCTGGTCGCACTCGCGCTCGGAAACATCCTGTTCCATGTCGCGCTTGCCCGTGGCTCGGTGGAAGACGCCGGATGGGCGATCCGCCTCGGGCTGCACGCGCTCGCGTTCCTGTTTTCTCTTTACGGCGGGCTCCTCACGCCTGCCTTCACGCGCAATTACCTGCGCGCCCGCGGCGAACGCGCCGCAGCGATCCTTGTGCCGCTGGAATATGCGACCGCAGCTGCGATGGTGCTGTTCGCCGCAGCAGATCTCGCCGCCGCGGCGCCGCGGTGGATGGCGGGCGCGGCGTTGCTTGCGCTCGCCGTGCAAGGCGTGCGCGCGCTGCGCTGGCGCGGCTGGCGCACGGCTGGCGAGCCTCTCCTGTGGACACTGCATCTGGGTTACCTGTGGTTTCTGGCGATGTTCGTGCTGCGCGCGCTTGCGGAATGCACGCCGGCCGTGCCGCCGGACGCATGGACGCACGCCTTTACGCTCGGCGCGCTCGGCCTGGTCATGACGGGGTTGATGACGCGGGTCGTGCTGCGCCACACCGGACGCGCGCTCGTGGTAGTGCCTGCGATGTGCGCGGCGTACTGGCTCGTGTTTGCGGCTGCGCTGCTGCGGCTCGCGTACTCAGTGCACGGGCTGGGCGATCGGGTGCTCTGGGCCTCGGCGCTTGCCTGGTCGGGCGCCTTTCTGATCTATCTCGGGTTGTACGGACCCACGCTTTTGCAGCCGAGCCTGCCGCGCGTGTCCACTGCTTCGACATGACAGCGCCGATCGCTCAGGTCTATCCGAGCGTCGTGCACATGCTGGTTGCCGCTGCCGGGCGCGCAGCGGAGAGCGAGGCGCTCGTGTTTCAGGGGAGGCGTCTTCGCTTTGCCGGGTATCTCGCCTGCGTCGGCGGCTTCGCGCGCGAACTGGAGTCGCTCGGCGCGCGCGGCGAACGCGTCGCGACGCTGCTCGACAATTCGATCGAGGCGTGTGTCGCTGCCTTTGGCATTCTCGCCGCGGGCGCGCAACACGTTCCGCTCAACCCGCTCTACACAACCCGAGAGCTCGGGCTGATTCTCTCTGACGCGGAACCGCGCGTGCTCGTGGTGCACGAAGCGTACACGGGGACGGCCGCCTCTGTCGCGCGCCAGACTGGAATCCGCCATCTCGTCACCGTCGGTGCGGGAACCCGGCTGCTCGACACCTGGCGTGACGAGGTCGCGGTTCTTCCGCCGTTGCCGGAACCGGATTCGCTCGCGCTGCTCCAGTACACGGGCGGCACGACCGGCCAACCGAAAGGAGTGAATCTCACGCACCGTGCGATTGCCATCAACGTGTCGCAGCGCGAAGCACTTCTGCCGAGCCGTCCGGGCGACCGGATTCTCTGCATGATGCCGGTCTCGCATGCCTACGGGATGGCGATGGGCCTGTTCCTCGCCGCGTACTGCGCGGGCACGCTGGTGGTTCTTCCCCGCTACGTGCCCGACGACGTGCTCGCCGCGCTCGAACGCGAACGGATCAACGTCTTCCCGGGCAGTCCCACCGTTTTCGTCGGTCTCATGGCAAATCCGGATTTCGCGCAGGCCGACTGGCGCTCGGTGCACACCTGCTACTCTGGAGCAGCGCCCCTCTCCGAGGAAACGCTGCGCCGCTGGCGCGATGCGGTCGGGGCGCCGGTGTACGAAGGCTATGGGCAGACCGAGGCGGGACCGGTGCTTTCTTTCAATCCGGCCGGCGGCGTCGTGAAGCCGGGATCGGTCGGCGTTCCGGTGCCGCAGACCGAGATTCAGATCGTGGACGTGGAAACGGGAACGCGTGAGCTGCCTGCGGGCGAGCGCGGCGAGATTCGCGCCCGTGGGCCGCAGCTCATGCAGGGGTACCGGAATCTGCCGCAGGAAAGTGCGCAAGCGCTGCGCGACGGCTGGCTCTACACCGGCGACATCGGCGAGCTGGACGCCGACGGCTATCTCTACATCCGCGACCGCAAGAAGGACATGGTGATCGTCGGCGGCTACAACGTCTATCCGCGCGAGATCGAGGAGGTGCTCTTTGCGCATCCGGCGGTGATGGAAGCGGCGGCGGTCGGGGCGCCGGACCCATACAAGGGTGAAATCGTGCGCGCCTACGTGGTGCTGAAACCGCAGGCGCGTGCGGGCGAGGAAGAGCTGCTCACGCATTGCCGCGCGAATCTTGCGAAATACAAGATCCCGGCGACGATCGAGCGGCTCGAAGCGATCCCGAAGACCGCGGTCAACAAAATCGACAAGCAGGCGCTGCGCCAGCGCGCCTCAGGCGGCGGGCTTTAGCACGCCGCGCCGGACCTGGTCGAGCTCCATGGACTCGAACAGCGCCTTGAAGTTGCCTTCACCGAATCCTTCGTCGCCTTTCCTCTGGATGATCTCGAAGAAGATCGGCCCGATCAGCGTCTTGGTGAAGATCTGAAGCAATAGCCCGCCTTGCGGGCTACCGTCGATGAGAATACGACGCTTCTTCAGTTCCTCCAGCAGCTCGCCGTGCCCGGGCAGCCGTTTGTCCACCAGCTCGTAGTAGGTGTCCGGCGTGTCGAGCAGCTCGACGCCCCTTGCACGCAGCGCATCGACGGTGGCGTAGATGTCGCTCGTGTGCAGGGCAATATGCTGGATGCCCTCGCCGTGATAGGCCTCGAGGTACTCCTGGATCTGCGAGCGGTCGTCGGACGATTCGTTGATCGGGATGCGGATCTTGCCGCAGGGGCTGGTCATCGCCTTCGATTTGAGCCCCGTGAGCTTGCCCTCGATGTCGAAGTAGCGGATCTCGCGAAAGTTAAACAGCCGCTCGTAGAACTCGGCCCACTCCTTCATGCGGCCGCGGTGCACGTTGTGGGTGAGATGATCGACGCAGACGAGTCCGGCTCCAGCCGCTGCGGGCGCATCGCCCGCCCAGAACGATCCGAACCCCGGCAGCGGCCTGAAGTCCACGTCGTAAATCGTGTGCCCGTAGTCGTTCTCCGGGTACCGGTCCACGAGGTAGATGAGCGAGTCGCCGATGCCCTTGATCGCAGGGATGTTGAGCTCCATCGGCCCGGCGTGGCCCTCGACGCCCCAGGCGCCGGCGTCGAGCAGCCGTTCGTAGGCGCGCTTCGCGTCCTTCACCCGGAAGGCGATGGCGCACACGCTCGCGCCGTGGCGGCGGGCGAAGTTCTGCGCAAAGGAGCGCGGCTCGGCATTGATGATGAAGTGGACGTCGCCTTGCTTGTAGAGCGTGACGTCCTTGTGATGGTGCTTCGCTACGGCGGCAAATCCCATGGTCTCGAAAAGGGCGCCGAGCGCCTTGGGATCGGGCGCGGCGTATTCCACGAACTCGAAGCCGTCAGTCTGGATCGGGTTGTCCCACAGTTCCATTTCGTCCCCCTCAATAGACGAATGGCGGAGAATCAATGCGCGAGCGCCCGTCCGGCGTCGAAGGCCCTTGCGTTGGTTTGCATCAGTGTGGGGTCTGCGCCAAAGCGTTGCAAGACCTCGTTGCGGAGTACGTCTGCCGGAAACGGCAGCCATGCAGCCGCGGCGCCGAGCATGACACTGTTGGCGAGCCGCCCGTCGCCGAGTTCTGTCGCGACGCCGCGTGCGTCGAGCTCCATGACTTTCACGCCCGCGGCGCGCATCTCGGCGGCCGGGCTATCCGGGTACGCGTGGATTCCCGACGAAACCACCGGCGGCACGGCGCGCCACTGGTCGAGCAGAGCCACACCCTGCGGCGCGAGGTAATGGCACCAGCGCAGGCCCTCGGCCGCCTCGAATGCGATCAGAAGGCAGGCCTGTCCCGGTCGAATGTCGCTCGCCTCGACATGCTCTCCAATCCGCACCTGGGAGCAGACCACGCCGCCGCGCTGCGACATGCCGGTGACTTCGGTCTTGGTCGCGTCCAACCCGGCCGCGAGCGCCGCGCGCGCGAGCGCCTCAGCTGCTGTCATCACGCCCTGGCCGCCGATGCCAACGACGAGGATGTCGGTGGTCATGCGACGATCGCCCCCCGCGCACAGGCCTTGGCGCACAGGTCGCAGCCGGTGCACATCGCGCGTTCGATGCGCACCCAGGCCAGATCCACAATCTTGCCGGTGGATCGGGTCTGTTGCTCGCGTTTCTTCACCGTGATTGCGGGGCAGCCGACCTCGAGGCAGCGCGCGCAGCCGTTGCACTGCTCGTCGATGACCTTCAGCGGGCGGCACCGCTCGAAATCCTCCGTGAGCACGCAGGGGCGGTTGGTAATGATTACGGAGGGCTCGGGCGCCTTCATCTCTTCGCGCAGCACCCTGAAGAATGTCGGCAGCTCGTACGGATCGACCACGCGGATGCGCTCCGGCCGCACTCCAAGCGCTTCCACGAGCTTGGCGAAATCCAGGCGGGGGGCGGGCGAACCGTCCAGCTTGCGTCCGTTGCCCGGGTTGTTCTGCCCGCCGGTCATCGCAGTGGAGCGGTTGTCGAGCAGCAGCACCGTGACGTTGCCGCCCTGGTAGGCGATATTGGCGAGCGCCGGCATTCCCGTGTGCAGGAAAGTCGAATCGCCGATCACCGCGAGCACCGGCTTCGCCTTCGGGTCGCCGTCGAACGCCTTCACCATCCCGTGGGCGACCCCGAGCGAGGCGCCCATCGAAATGATCGAGTCCATCGCGTTCCAGGGCGAGCCGCAGCCGAGCGTGTAGCAGCCGATGTCGCCGCAGATGATCGCGTCCTTGAGCTGCCCGAGCCAGAAGTAAACACCCATGTATGGGCAACCGGCGCAGAGCGTCGGCGGGCGCGGAAAGACATTCGCTTTGCGCAGGGCGATTTCGTCGGTCGTCTCCGGCCCGAGCAGCCGTGCGACCGCGCGCTCGAGCACGGGCGCCGTGATCTCGCCCTGCAGCGGCAGCACGTTCTTGCCATGCACCACAAGGCCAGCGGCCTTGAGTTCGTTTTCAACGATTGGCTCGACTTCTTCCACTACGAGCAGCTCCTCCACCGATTCGGCCAGGCGCCGAGCAAGGGAAAACGATAGCGGGTGCGAGAAACCGAGCTTCAGCACAGGCGCGTCGGGAAAAGCTTCGCGCACGACGTGCCAGGCCGGTCCCGAGACGATAAAGCCGATGCGCCGGTCGCGGCCGGGCGTGAAGGAGTTCCAGGAAGATTGCGCCGCTTCCTTCGCCAGCGCGATATCGCGTTGCGCGCGCAATTCGAGCCGCTTGCCGACATGGTTGGGTGTGATGATCCAGCGCGCGACGTTTTTTTCGTAGCCGTGCCGCCTCGCATCGAGCGCTTCGCGCTCGCCCGTGAGCACCCTGCGCTTGACGTGAGAGACGCGCGTCGTGAGGCGCAGGATCACCGGCGCCTCGTAGCGCTCGGAGAGCTCGAACGCCTCGCGCGTCATGGCGTGGGCCTCGGCGGCGTCCGCCGGCTCGAACACCGGCAGGTGAACGAAGCGTCCCCAAAAGCGCGTGTCCTGCTCGTTCTGCGAGGAAGCGAAGCCGACGTCGTCCGACACGGCGATTACAAGTCCCGCCTTGACGCCGACGAGACCCATGGTCATGAGCGAATCGGCGGCCACGTTCATCCCCACGTGCTTCATCGCGGTAATGGCGCGCCGTCCGGTCATCGAGGCGCCGAGCGCGACTTCGAGCGCGACCTTTTCGTTTGTGGACCACTCTGCGTAAACCCCGGGCAACCGGGCGAGCGTCTCCAGGATCTCGGTGGAAGGCGTTCCTGGGTAAGCCGCGGCGACCTCCACACCCGCCTCCCAGGCTCCGCGTGCGACCGCTTCATTGCCCGAGAGAAATTCGCGTGCGCCGACCGCCGGCTTGAGGACTGCGCTCATGGCTTCGACCCTCCTTGATGTGGAACTCTATGCCCTCTTTGGCGCAATAGGATTGCAATTCGAGCTCAGAAAGCGGATATTCACGCAATAAAATGCCAAATTCCCCGCTCGACCGTATCGACCGCAAGATCCTGGAGCACTTGCAGGCCGACGCCCGTCTGACCAACCAGGATCTGGCGGCGCGCGTCGCGCTATCGCCTTCGCCGTGCCTCAGGCGGGTGCGGGCGCTGGAAGAGGCCGGCGTGATCCGCCAGTACGTCGCGCTGGTGGATCCTCTGAAGGTGGGTTTGGCGATGCTTGCCTACGTGACGGTGAAGCTGGAAAAAAGAGGCAAGATGCCGGTTGAGCAGTTCACGCGCGCGGTGCAGAGCTGGCCCGAAGTAGTAGCCTGCTACTCGATGACCGGCGACATGGACTACCTGATGCGAGTCCAGGTCGAGGATCTGGACCATTACGCGCGCTTCATCATGGAAAAACTGCTCAAGCAACCGGGCGTGATCGACATCCGGTCGAACTTCGTGCTCGAACGCGTGAAGGATACGACCTCGGTCCCCCTGGAACACCTCGCCTGACCGCGAAAAGCCCGCCCGGCTTATCCGACCCGCACCGGCAGTTTCCTGAAGCCGCGGAATCGGATCCGTCGGTCGCGTTCGGGTGGGGCGGAGAGTCGCCGAACTTCGGCCTGAACCCGATTTTCCTGTCGGAGCTGGCGCGCAAGTGCATTCGGCTAATATCCACGCCTCGATCGAGCGGAAAACGTCATGCAACGCGTACCGATGGCCGAGTTCGAGCCGAAGCTGCGGCGGCGGCTGGAAGAACTCTGGGGCAAACCCGTCAACCTGTACCGCGCGCTCGGCAACCAGCCTGCGCTGGCCGGCGCGTGGACCGAGTTCTTCAACGCGATCCGGCACGAGAGCAGAACGCCGCGCGCGCTGCGCGAGATCATGATCCTGCGCACTGCGCAGATCGCGCGCTCCGAGTACGAGTGGGCGCATCACCTCGCAATGGCACGCAAGGCCGGCGTGCGCGAGGGGCAGATCGAGGAACTCGCGAGCTGGCGGGCGTCGACGCGGTTCGATGGCCGGGAGCGGGCCGCCCTTGCGCTCACCGAGGCGGTCACAGCGTGCAACGTCAGCGACGACGTGCACGCCGACGTCAGACGGCATTTCGGTGATGCCGAGTACGTCGAGCTCTGCCTGACGGCGGCCGCCTACGCCATGGTGCCGCGCATGCTGGATGCGCTGCGCGTCGAGCTGGACCCGGACCAGCGCGACTACGCCCCGAAGCTTCCGTGACGGCGCCGAAGAGCTTCCGCTATTACGACCTGGTGATGGCGGGGTTCGTCACGGTGCTGATTTGCTCGAACCTGATCGGCCCGGCGAAACCGGCGCAGATCGATTTGCCGGTCATCGGAGCGGTGACCTTCGGCGCCGGCGTGCTCTTTTTCCCGATCTCGTACGTGTTCGGCGACATTCTTACCGAGGTCTACGGCTACGCGCGGGCGCGAAAGGTGATCTGGGCGGGGTTTGCGGGCCTCGCTTTTGCCTCGTTCATGGCCACTGTCGTGGTTGCGCTGCCACCGGCGCCGGAGTGGAAGAACCAGCCCGCTTACGAGATCGCGTTCGGCTCGACCTGGCGCATCGCGGCTGCGTCGCTGATCGCCTTCGCCTGCGGCGAGTTCGTCAATTCCTTCGTGCTTGCGAAGATGAAGATCCTCACCGCTGGCAAATGGCTATGGACGCGGACCGTCGGCTCGACGGTTTTCGGCGAGGCGGTCGACTCGATGCTGTTTTATCCGCTCGCCTTCTACGGCAGCGGCATCATGCCCGACGAGATCATCCCGAAGCTGATGCTGGTCCAGTTCCTCGCCAAGGTCGCGGTGGAGGTAGCGTTCACGCCGGTCACCTACAAGATCGTTGCGGCGCTCAAACGTGCCGAGCACGAGGACTTCTACGACCGCAAGACCGATTTCAATCCGTTTACCTTGAGGACCTGATCATCGGCGTCCGTCGCGTGCGCTGCGCTTACGATGCAAGCGCGAGAGTTGCGCGCTTGAGCATCGGGCCATCGGGGCTCTCGCCGATCGTGAGACTGATGCCTACTTCGCCCTGCCCGAGCGGTACGCCTCGAGCACGCGGCGCAGGCTCGAGCGCGTGCCGTTCGGCACGTCGTCGAGCAGGAACTTGCCCTCGATTTCGACGAGGAAGAACCCGGTGAGATACTCGGTGTCCTTGAGATACCACATCAGCAACCGGTGTCCGTCGATCGCAGCCTCGCCGACGATCCGGTTTTCCGGCGCGAAGTAGCGGCCGTAGCTGCGCTTGAAATCACCCTCGCGCCACCCTTCGAAGCTCTCGCGCAAGCGCTCGAAGCGGGCTTTGGGAGCATTCGACAGCAGCGACGCCTCCTCGACGCGGCCTTCGGCAAGGTAGTGCGTGACCAGCTTCGCGGTGCCGAGCGCGCTGCTCGGCGCGAGCTGCGCGCCGGGGTCGAGCAGATGAGCGTCCACGGGATGCGTGCGGAGCGCATACTCCAAGCGCTCGCCGTTCTCGAGCTCGAGAACGCGCGGCTCATCAGCGCGCGCGATCGGGGCGCAGGCGATTAGGATTGCGAGAAACGTCGACAACAGATCCGGATGTCCCGGAGCAACCGGGCCTGCACCCGCTTGCCTCATCCTAGGCCGCGCGGGCGGCGGGCCGGGCCGCGGCGCCGGGCCAGCGCGCGAGCAGCTCGGCCTGCTTCTTGCGCGCCTCGGCGACGCTCTTCGCCTTGATGTGTCCGTAGCCTCGAATGGTTTCGGGAAGCGAGGCGATCTCGAGCGCGAGCGCGACGTTGTCCCTGGCGAGGCCGCCGAGAAGCTTCTCGACGGTCTGCTCGTATTCCTCGATCAGGGCGCGCTCGGTGCGACGCTCCGCGGTGCGCCCGAAGGGGTCGAGCGCGGTGCCCCGCAGCCCCTTGAGCCTGGCGAGAAACCGCATCGCGGTCAACATCCACGGGCCGAACTGCATCTTTTGCGGCTCGCCGGTGCGCGGATCGATTCTGGAGAGGAGCGGCGGCGCAAGATGGAACACGAGCCGCCAGTCGCCCTCGAACCGGTCCTTGATCGTCTTCAGGAACTCCGGGTCCGAATGCAGGCGCGCCACCTCGTACTCGTCCTTGTACGCAAGGAGCTTGGCGTAGTAGCGCGCGACGGCCTCCGCGAGCTTCGTCGAGCCCGCGCGCTCCTGCTCGATGTTGCGCACCCGCTCGACCAGCCCCCGGTAGCGGGCCGCATAGGCGGCGTCCTGGTAGTCGGTCAGTAGCTTCACGCGACGCTCGACGAGCTCGTCCACGTTGCGTGAGAGGTGCTGATCGATCCGGATCACCTCGGCCGGCGTCGCGATCCGGCGGACCCGCTCCAGGTCCACCGCCGCACGCCTGCCCCACAGGAAGCTCTTCAGATTGATGTCGATTGCAACTCCGTTCAGTTCGATCGCCCGCTCGATGGAGGCGCGCCCGATCGGCACCCAGCCCTTCTGCCAGCAATAGCCGAGCATGAACATGTTGGTTGCGATCGAATCGCCCATCAGATTGGACGCGAGCTCGGCGGCCGGAATGAACTCGGCGTTGTTCGCGCCGCAGGCCGCGGCGACGTCAGCCTGCAGATCGCTGCCGGGCAACAGCCAATTGGAATTGCGCACGAAATCGGCGGTGGGCGCAGTCGTCGCGTTGACCGCAGCGCGCGTCTTGGCCGGGCGCATCTTGGAAAGGGATTCTGTGCTCGCCGTCACCACCAGATCGCAGCCGATCACGAGGTCCGCATCGCCTGTGCCGATGCGCGTGCAATGGATTTGCGCTGGCCCCTGCGCAATCCGCACGTGCGACATCACCGGACCGCCCTTCTGCGCGAGTCCCGACATGTCGAGCACCGACACGCCTTTGCCTTCGATGTGCGCAGCGACCGCGAGAATCTGGCCGATGGTGATGACGCCGGTTCCGCCAATGCCGTTCACCAGTACGCCATACGGGGTCTGCAAGGCGGGCAACACGGGTTCAGGCAGCGCCGGAAACGATTCGGCGAGGTCGCCGCGTGCGCTGGTGCGACCTTTCCTCATCTGCCCGCCCTCGACCGTGATGAAGCTCGGGCAGAATCCCTTCAGGCAGGAATAGTCCTTGTTGCAGGTGGACTGATTGATCTTGCGCTTGCGGCCGAATTCGGTCTCCAGCGGCTCCACCGAAAGGCAGTTCGATTGCACGCTGCAATCGCCGCAGCCCTCGCACACCATCTCATTGATGATTACGCGCTTGGCGGGATCCGGATACTGATTGCGCTTGCGTCGCCGGCGCTTCTCTGCGGCGCAGGTCTGGTCGTAGATCAGCACGGTCACCCCTGGGGTGTCGCGCAATTCTCTCTGCACGGCATCGAGATCGTCGCGATGGCGGAGGGCGACGCCGGGAGCCCAGTTGGTGCCTGCGGGATATTTCTCCGGCTCGTCGGTGACTAGCACGACCCGCGATGCGCCTTCGGCGGCAACCTGGCGCGAGATGATCGCCGGATCGAGCGGCCCGTCATGGTGCTGGCCGCCTGTCATCGCCACCGCGTCGTTGTAGAGGATCTTGTAGGTCATATTGACCTTGGCAGCGACCGCGGCCCGGATCGCAAGAATGCCGGAATGGAAGTAGGTGCCGTCGCCGAGGTTGGCGAAGATGTGCTTTTCATTCGTGAACGGCGCCTGCCCGATCCAGGGCACGCCCTCGGCGCCCATATGCGTGAAGGTCGCGGTGCTGCGGTCCATCCAGACCGCCATGAAATGGCAGCCGATGCCCGCGGTTGCGCGGCTGCCTTCGGGCACGCGCGTCGAAGTATTGTGCGGGCAACCGGAGCAGAAATAGGGCTGGCGAATGGCCGTGACGCGAGGTTTCGCCAGTATCTTTTCCTTGAAGTCGAGAAACGCGAGCCGATCGCCGAATTGGCTGCCCAGGTTCGCATTCATCCCAAGGCGCGCGAGCCGGCTCGCGATCGCGCGCGCGACCAGAGCAGGCGAGTGCTCGTAATGCGCGGGAAGAAGCCACGTCCCGGCCGGCTGCCCTTCGGCGCGGCTCCATTCGCCGTTGTCGTCGAACTTGCCGACGACGCGCGGCGGCCGCGCCTCCGGCTCCCAGGCGTAGAGTTCCTCCTTGAGCTGGTATTCGATGAGCTGGCGCTTTTCCTCGACGACGAGGATCTCTTCCAATCCTTCTGCAAAACGGTGTGCGCCCTGCGGCTCGAGCGGCCAGCTCATCGCCACCTTGTAGACCCTGAGGCCGATGTCGCGCGCTAAGTTCCGGTCGATGCCGAGGTCGGCCAGCGCCTGCATGGTGTCGCCGAAGGACTTGCCGGTGGTGACGATTCCAAGGCGCGCGCGTGGCGAATCCCAGACGATGCGGTCCAGCCCGTTGGCGCGCACGTAGGCAATCGCCGCGTACACCTTCCAGTCGAGCAGCCGGGATTCCTGCTCGAGAATCCCGTCCGGCCAGCGGATGTTGAGGCCTCCGGGCGGAAGCGTGAAGTCGTCTGGAATGCGGACCGTCACTCGCCCGGGGTCCACTTCGACCGCGGCGCCCGATTCAACCACGTCGGTGACGCACTTGAAGGCGATCCAGCAGCCCGAGTAGCGGCTCATGGCAAAGCCGTGCAGCCCGAGGTCAAGGTACTCCTGGACGCTCGCGGGGTTGAGCACCGGGATGCAGCAGGCCTTGAAGATGTGCTCGCTTTGATGCGGTAGGGTCGATGACTTGGCGCCGTGGTCGTCGCCCGCAAGCACCAGCACACCGCCATGCTTCGAGGTGCCGGCGGCGTTCGCATGCTTGAACACGTCACCGCACCGGTCCACGCCCGGACCCTTGCCGTACCACATCGAAAACACGCCGTCGTACTTCGCGCCCGGGAACATGCCGACCTGCTGGGTGCCCCAGATTGCGGTCGCGGCCAGATCCTCGTTGAGCCCCGGCTGAAACTTGACGTGGTGTTTCTCGAGGTGTTGCTGCGCGCGCCACAGGGTCTGGTCGATCCCGCCCAGAGGCGAGCCGCGGTATCCCGAGATGTATCCAGCCGTGTTCAGGCCCGCGCGCTGGTCGCGTACCCGCTGCAGCATCGCGAGGCGCGCGATCGCCTGCAAGCCGGTGAGAAATACGCGGCCGCGCTCGAGCGTGTACTTGTCCTCGAGCGAGACCCTGGCGAGTGCCGAGGTATCGAGGGGTGCGTTCATCTTGCCACCTCCATGGAGCCGTCTTGCGGCTGTTTCCAGGCGTTGTTTGACGCTGCAACACGCGAATTCTGAGGCCAGGCGCGCCGCGCCTGCTATTTGTTGCGCTCCTTGAGCGCATCGGGCTCCGCGTGAGTGAAGTCCAGGTCGTGGATTCCCTCAAGCTCGTCGTGGAATGTCCTTCTGACCTTCTCGAACTCGCGCGTGAGGTTCTTGAACGCAGCGACGATCTGCGGATCGAACTGCGTGCCGGCTGCTTCGATGATCTGTCGGTCGGCCTTGTACGAGTGGAACGGGCTACGATGGCGTTGCGTCGCGGTCATCGCTTCGTACGCGTCGGCAACCGCGAGGATGCGCCCGCATAGCGGGATCGCCTGGTCGGAAAGTCCCCTGGGATATCCCTTTCCATCCCAGCGCTCGTGGTGGGTGAGCGCCATCTGGCGCGCCATCGCGAGCAGTGGGTTCTCGTGCTTGCCGATGATCTGCGCTCCGATCTCCGGGTGCCGGTGCATCTCCTCCAGCTCGACTTTGTTGAGGTGGTCGGATTTGAGCAGGATATAGTCCGGGACGCCGATCTTGCCAATGTCGTACAGCGGCACCGCTTCGAACAACACCTCGATGATGTCCGCGTCCATGCCGATTTCGGTTGCGAGGAGCTTGACGTAGTGGCTGACCCGCAATACCCGGTGGGTCAACCCGCCCTCCCGGTACTCCATTGCGCGCGACAGGCGCCGGATGAGTTGCAGGCGGGTTCCATGCAGCTCTTCGGTGCGCTGCCGCACCTGATCTTCGAGCGCGCGACGCTGGTCGTACAGGGCAAGGTGATTGCGCAGGCGTGCGAGAACCAGCGGAGTGCTGAACGGTTTGGTGATGTAATCAACCGCTCCCAGCGCCAGCCCCTTACCCTGATCCTTCACGTCCGAGCGTGCGCTCACGAAAATCACCGGTATGCCGGCCAGTGCGGGATTCGCTTTGAGCTGCGCGCAGACCTCGTATCCGTTTGGCGCCGGCATCTGAACGTCCAGCAAAATGATGTCGGGTATCGGTTCGGTGTCAGTCTGGAACAGGGCCTCGCTGCCGCTCCCCGCGAGTTTGACCTCATAGTCTGCCTTGAGCGCCAAGAGGAACAGGTTGCGAACGTCTTCCGAGTCATCTACGACAAGGACGGTCGCGCGCTTGCTCTGCCGGGACGGAGTGTCGGATGGCGAACTCATGGGTCGGACCATGCGCCCACCACAATGCATGCAACTGACATTCCGCGGGCGCGAGCAAAATTCTAGCAGCCTTGCCCTGCCGATTCGTCATCCGCCGTCCCCAGCGCAGTCTATGGCGTAAGAAATCAACGCCTTTTAGGCGGTTTTCGACGGCAATTCGGCTTGCGGGGAGCGTCCCGAGATGTCATAGTTACAAGGGTTTAAACAGGCCGCGCCAACCGTTGTTTGAACGATGCAGGAGGGATCCATGGGCAAGTCGGTGACCGCAATGCTGTTCGCAGTTGCAGCAGTACTGCTCGTGCCGCTCGTTTCGTACTCGGCCGGACTCGGCAAACTGACCGTTCGGTCCGCCTTGGGTCAACCATTGGACGCCGAAATCGAAATTGTCTCGCTTCGGCCAGGGGAGGACGAGTCGTTCGTGGTTCGCCTCGCCTCGAGCGAGGCGTTTCGCGAGGCCGGGATCGACCTCAGCCCAGCGTTGGCAGGTGCACGCTTCACGGTCGAGCGACGCGGCGGAAAACCCGTGATCCGAATCACCACGACACAGCCGGTAAACGACCCGTTCCTCAGTGTTCTCGTCGAATTGCAGTGGGCGAGTGGGCGACTTGCACGAGAGTACACGTTCCTCGTCGATCCAATCGAATACAGGGCGGCGGCCGTTGCCGCTGCGCCTGCGTCATCGCCCGCGCCGGTACAGTCGGTTGCGCAGACGCCAGCGCCCGCGCCGGTGCAGTCAGTTGCGGCGACGCCTGCGGCAGTGCCCGCGCCGGTACAGTCGGTTGCGCAGACGCCAGCGCCAGTGCAGTCGGTTGCGGCGACACCTGCGCCAGCACCCGCGCCGGTACAGTCGGTTGCGGCGACGCCTGCGGCAGTGCCCGCGCCGATACAGCCGGTTGCGCAGACGCCTGCGCCCGCGCCCGCGCCGATACAGCCGGTTGCGCAGACGCCTGCGCCAGTACCTGCTCCTGCACAAGTAGTTGCGCCAGTCCCGGCACCTTCGCCGACACAGGCGGTTCAGGTTTCGCCGGCCAAGACTGCAGCCGCAGTCGACGCGCCCAGTGTGAGGTCTGCGCCCCGGCGTGACGCTGCGGAGACCTACAAGATCAAGAGGGGTGATACCCTTGGCGCGATTGCGCGCAAGAGGAAGCCGGACGGTGTCACGCTCAATCAGATGCTGATCGCGCTACATCAAACTAATCGGAACGCGTTTATCCGCGACAACATCAACCTGATTCGCGCCGGAAAAATCATTACCATCCCCGGCCGGGATGAGGTAGCGGCAATCGATTCTGCGGACGCCTTCCGGCGCGTCATCTCCCAGATGGCCGATTTCGCCAGATATCGGCGACACCAAGGTGCCACCGTCGCGTCTGCGTCCATGAGGCCGGCATCGGGCCAGCGCGATCTGATCAGCCGCCGGGTCGCGGTGAGGAAAGCGGTACGCTCGATGTAGGGGACAGGGGTCGCTGTCACGCGGCGCCGCCGTGCAGGTCCTGGCGACTGAGCACGCGAGCTCTCTCCGCTGGCTGCGGCAGGTCCCAGTATGGTTCAGGGCCAAAGGACTCGGCGAGAAAGTCAATAAAGACTCGCGTCTTCGCGGGCAGATAGCGCCGGTGCGGATAGACCGCGTAGATGGCTACGTCGCTGCCAAAGGTATAGCCGGGCAGAAGCGGCACCAGCGATCCGTCCTCCAGATCGCGCCGTACATCCCAGGTCGATTTGAGCGCAATCCCCAATCCCGCGACTGCCCAGTCACGCAGCACTTCCCAGTTGTCGCACGCGTAGCGGCCGGACACGCGCACTGAGCCGGGAGCACCGTCCGGATCCTTGTAATCCCACGTCATGTGAAATTCGGTCGTAGTGAGGCAGTTATGCCTCACGAGATCGGCTGGCACGTTCGGGAATCCGTTCCGGCGAAGATACGAAGGGCTCGCGCACACCACTCGCCGATTCGGCGCGAGCTTGCGCGCGGCCAGTGACGAGTCCTGAAGTTCGGCGATGCGGATCGCAAGGTCGAAGCCTTCATCGATGACGTTGACGGCGCGGTCGGACAGACGGAGCGCGAGATGCACGCCAGGAAAGCGCTCCGCGAAGTGCGGGATCAGCGGCGCAATGTGTTTGTGACCGAACGAAGCGGGCAGCGCGACCTTCAGGACTCCCTGAGGCTCGATGCGCCGCGCAGCAGCCTCGGCGTCCGCTTCCTCGATCTCGGCAAGAATTCGTGCGCACGCGTCGTGAAAACGCGCGCCCTCGTCGGTAAGCGCGATGCGGCGCGTCGTCCGGTTCAACAGTCGTACACCAAGGCGGGCTTCGAGTGCGGCGAGCTTGCGGCTAACGACCGCGGTTGATACACCCAATTCTCGCGCCGCCGCCGACAGACTGCCTGCGGCGACCGTCTTGGTGAATACGCTCATTTCATGCGGCGATGAGGCCATATTGTTGCTAAGAGAACAACAGTATTTTGATCGAAACGTTGATTGTATCCAGGAACGTAAAGCTTTAGATTTGTTGCATTGCAGCAGGCAGAGGAAACGCCTGCATGAACGCGCCCGTCGCGGTCTTCTCCTCCCTCCTCCTCCGCGGCGGGGTTACGTCCCGCTCCGCACTCAGTGCGGAGCGGGACCGCGCCTCCCGAAAACTACGGCGCGCAGCATCGCGACGCCCCACGGGGACGCAGCAGCTTAACTCTCGGAAAAGTGTGCTACCGGTCAGGGAGTCGCGTTCCACGTCCCCAGATTGCGCTTTGCAGACCAGACGCGCGGATGATTGACGCCCCGCGCGCCTCTTCATATGCGCGAAAGACGTCGAACAGCATCCTAATGGTCGTAGCGGGGGTACTTGCCGTACCCTCCACTTTGAGCTTGCCCATCATCATGCGGTGTCCGAGCGCCAAGCCAGCGCGCAACGACAGAACGAGGGATATATGAGACTGGCTCTCCTCGGCGGCGGCACGATCGCGCGCTTGGTGCTCGTGCACCAGCAGCGCGATGAGCTTTCCGGCGTCAAGACCGTGGCGCTCTGCGGGCGTAGTCCCACATCGCAGAGCACGTCGCTTGCTCGCGAGTATTCGATTCCGCATGTTTGCGATACAGCGGCGCTGATTCAGGCAGATCCGGAGGTGGTTCTGGAGGCCGCTTCGCACGACGCAGTGCGCGCGCACCTGGTGCCTCTGCTCGACGCCGGGATTTCGGTCGTGGTGCTGTCCGCTGGCGCGCTCGTCGATGATGCACTGCGCGAGCGGGCAGAGCGCGCGGCCGCGCGTTCGGGCGCGCTTCTGCACGTGCCATCCGGGGGCATTGGCGGTCTGGACGCGCTCAAGGGTGCATGCGTGGCGGGGGTCGATCAGGTAACGATTCAGGTCGCGAAGCCGCCCGCGGCCTGGAAGAAGATTGCGTACGTCGAGGCGCTCGGACTGGAGCTCGACGGTCTCTCGGGCGCGACGTCGCTTTTCGAGGGTTCTGCGCGCGAAGGCGTACGCCACTTTCCCCAGAATGTAAACATCGCCGCCGTACTTTCGCTTGCGGGGATCGGATTTGACCGCACACAGCTCAAGGTGGTCGCAGACCCATCGCTGACCTGCAACACGCATACCATCCGGGTGTCGGGAACGAGCGGTCGGTTCACGATCGTTCTGGAAAACGTGCCCGCCCCGGATAACCCAAAGACTGCCTTGCTCGCCTGTTACAGCGCGCTGGCCGCCCTGAAGGAGCAAATCTCGCCGGCGCGCTACGGTACCTGAGCTGCGTCGGTCTGGCGCTTGACCAAGCAGTGGAATTCTATGATAATTTTTGGTTCCGCCGGAGGGGTGCCCGAGCGGCTAAAGGGGGCAGACTGTAAATCTGTTG
>CAZYVT010000056.1:0-23776 GCA_964651335.1 uncultured Enterobacteriaceae bacterium
CCCAGAAGATCGCCTGCTTCTGCTGTTTCCGCGGCAGCGAGCGGGCGGCGAGCGCAATGACCACGGCGTTGTCGCCCGAGAGGACGATGTTCACGCCGATGATCTTCGCCAGGCCGATCCAGAACGCTTGCGACAGAAGCTCAGCCATGCCCCACTCCCGAAAAGGGGGAATTCTAGAACAGGCCGACCACTTTGCCCTCGACCAGATCGATCTTGGTCGCCGAGGGCGCCTTCGGCAGCCCGGGCATGGTCATGATGTCGCCGCAGATCATGACCACAAACTCGGCGCCGGCCGCGAGGCGCACTTCGCGCACGTCGACGGTGTACCCGCTCGGCGCCGCGCGCATTCTCGCATCGGCCGAAAACGAGTACTGGGTCTTCGCCACGCACACCGGGTAATGGCCGTAGCCGTCGTCCTGCAGCTTCCTGATCCGGGCGTGCACCTTGGCGTCGGCCTTCACCTCGGAGGCGCGGTAAATCCTCTTCGCGATCTTCGACATCTTGTCCCACAGAGGATCGGCGTCTTCGTAGACGAAAGTCGGTTTGGAGGGCCTGTCGCACAGGTCCACGACGATGCGCGCCAGCTCCGCCGCGCCCTTGCCGCCGTCACCCCAGTGCGTCGCGAGCACGAAGGGTGCCCCCAGCTTCTTCATCCGCGACTGGACGAGCTCGATCTCCGCCGCAGTGTCGAAGGTGAAGCGGTTGAACGAAACGACGCACGGGATGCGATACACGCTGCTCACGTTTTCGACGTGCTGCGCTAGATTGACGAGCCCTTTCTCGAGTGCGGCGACGTTTTCCTTGTTGACCTCCTTCACGTCCACGCCGCCGTGGTACTTGAGCGCGCGGATGGTGGCCACGATCACCGCCGCGTTGGGCAGCAAACCGCTCTTCCTGCACTTGATGTCGAGGAACTTTTCCGCGCCGAGGTCGGCACCGAAGCCCGCCTCGGTCACCACGTAGTCGACGAGCTTGAGCGCGCTCTTCGTGGCGATCACCGAGTTGCAGCCGTGCGCGATGTTGGCGAACGGCCCGCCGTGGATGAACGCCGGGTTGTTTTCCAGCGTCTGCACGAGGTTGGGCGCGAGCGCGTCCTTGAGCAGCACGGTCATCGCGCCGTGCGCATTGAGCTCGCGGGCGGTGACCGGTTTCTGGTCGCGCGTGTAGCCGATCACGATGTTGCCGAGGCGCTTTTTCAGGTCCTCGAGCGAGGTGGCGAGGCAGAAGATCGCCATCACCTCCGACGCCACCACGATGTCGAAACCGTCCTCGCGCGGGAAGCCGTTCGCCGTGCCGCCGAGCCCCACCACGATATCGCGCAGCGCGCGGTCGTTCATATCGACCACGCGCCGCCACTGGATGCGCCGCGGGTCGATGCCCAACTCGTTGCCGTGATGGATGTGGTTGTCGATCATCGCCGCGAGCAGGTTGTTCGCCAATCCGATCGCCGAGAAGTCGCCGGTGAAGTGCAGGTTGATGTCCTCCATCGGCACCACCTGCGCGTAGCCGCCCCCGGCCGCGCCCCCCTTGATGCCGAACACCGGTCCGAGCGAGGGTTCGCGCAGGCAGATCATCGCCTTCTTGCCGATCTGGTTGAGGGCATCGCCGAGGCCGACGGTGGTCGTGGTCTTGCCCTCGCCGGCCGGCGTGGGGGTCATGGCGGTGACCAGGACGAGCTTTCCTTCCTTGCGATCCTTCAGCGAATCGAGGTACGCGAGCGAGACCTTGGCCTTGTAGTGCCCGTAGGGCTCTAGGTGTTCTTCGTCGATGCCAAGCCTCTCGAGCGCTACCTTGGAAATGCGCTGCAGCCGGGCTGCCTGCGCGATTTCGATGTCCGACGGCATGAAAAAAGCCTCCCTCGCTGAATGCGAGGCCCGGATTGTGAGAGAGCGGCGCGCTCCCGGGCCTTGACCGCGGTCAAGCGCGCGCCGCTATCCGTACATCTGTGCCAGCGAACGCCCCTTGCCGTATCCGGGGTCGACCGGCCGCGCCCCGCCCTTCTTCACGCGCACCGCGCAATACTTGAATTCCGGGATCTTGCCGAAAGGATCGAGCGCCGGATTGGTCAGCAGGTTCGCCGCCGCCTCGTAAAAACAGAACGGGATGAAGATCGCGCCGCGCGGCGTGCCTTCGTCGGCGCGCGCGTAGAGCGAAATTCTGCCGCGGCGCGATTCGACGGTAATGACGTCGCCCGGCTTCGAGCCGAGCGCCGCGAGATCGAGCGGATGCAGCGAAGCCATCGGCTCCGGCTCGATCGCATCGAGCACTCCCGAGCGGCGGGTCATCGCCCCGGTGTGCCAGTGTTCGAGCTGCCGGCCGGTGATGAGCACCATCGGGTATTTCCGGTCCGGACGCTCGGCAGCCGGAATCAGGTCCGCGGGAACGAACTTGCCGCGCCCCGTCGCAGTCGGGAAATGGGTCTGGAACACGACCGGCTGGCCGGGGTCGCCCTCGTTCTCGCACGGATAGGTCACCGAGGAATCGCGCTCGAGCCGCTCCCAGGTGATCCCGGCGATCGAATCCATGCAGCGGCGCATCTCGTCCCACACGTCCTTCGGCGCGGCGTAGCGCCAGTCGAGTCCGAGGCGGCGCGCGATTTCCTGGATGATCCAGAGGTCCGCGCGCGCTTCCCCAGGCGGCTCGATCGCCTTGCGGCCGAGCTGCACCATGCGATCGGTGTTGGTCACCGTGCCGTCCTTCTCCGGCCACGCCGTCGCCGGCAGCACCACGTCGGCGAGATAGGCCGTTTCGGTGAGAAAGATGTCCTGCACCACGAGGTGCTCGAGCTTCGCCATCGCCGCGCGCGCGTGCTCCACGTCCGGGTCCGACATCGCCGGGTTCTCGCCCATGATGTACATGCCGCGGATCCTGCCTTTGTAGGCCGCGTTCATGATCTCGACCACGGTGAGACCGGGTTTTGCGTCGAGCTTCGTCCCCCAGTGCTTCTCGAACCGCCGGCTCGCCTCCGGGTTGTCGACCCGCTGATAGTCGGGGAACATCATCGGAATGAGGCCCGAGTCCGACGCCCCTTGCACGTTGTTCTGACCGCGCAGCGGATGCAGTCCCGTGCCCGGCCGGCCGACCTGGCCGGTCATGAGCGTGAGCGCGATGAGGCAGCGTGCGTTGTCGGTGCCGTGGACGTGCTGCGAGATCCCCATGCCCCAGAGAATCATCGAGCCTTTCGAGGTTGCATAGAGACGCGCCACCTCGCGAATCGTCTCCGCCGCGATGCCGCAGATCGGGGCCATCTTCTCCGGCGGGAACGCCTTCGCGTTTTCCTTCAATGCCTCGTACCCGCTGGTGCGATCCCTGACGAACGCCTCGTTCACCAGCCCCTCGTCGATGATCGTGTGAATCATCGCGTTGAGCAGCGCCACATCGGTGTCCGGATTGAACTGCAGGAAGTAGCGCGCGTGTCGCGCGAGATCCGTGCGGCGAGGGTCCGCCACGATCAGTTTCACCCCTTGCTTCGCCGCGTTTTTCATCCAGGTCGCCGCCACCGGATGGTTCGAGGTCGGGTTGGCGCCGATGAGGAAGATCACTTCGGCGTTGAGCACGTCGTTCACCTGGTTCGAAACCGCGCCCGAGCCGATGCCTTCGAGCAGCGCCGCGACCGACGAGGCATGGCACAGCCGCGTGCAGTGGTCCACGTTGTTGCTGCCGAAGCCCGTGCGCACCAGCTTCTGGAACAGGTACGCCTCTTCGTTCGTGCCCTTCGCCGAACCGAAACCCGCCAGCGCAAGCCGGTCCTGTTTTCGTATCCTTTGCAGGCCCGCGGCGGCAATTTCGAGCGCCTCGTCCCAGCTCGCCTCGCGGAAGACTTCCGACCAGTTGCCCGGATCTGCGACAAAGTCGGCCGATTTTTGAAACCCCTTTCTCCTGATCAGCGGCTTCGTAAGCCGGTGGGGGTGATTCACGTAGTCAAACCCATACCGGCCCTTCACGCAGAGCCGCCCGTGGTTCGAGGGTCCGTCCTTCCCGGTCACAAACTGGATCCGGTTTTCCTTGACGTGGTAGGTGAGCAGGCACCCGACGCCGCAGAACGGGCACACCGAATCCATCGTCTTGTCGATTTTCTCCAGCCCGGCCTCGCGCGCCGGCATCAGCGCACCGGTCGGACAGACCTGCACGCATTCGCCGCAGGCGACGCAGGTGCTCGCGCCCATGGGATCATCGAAGTCGAACACGATCTTCGAGTGCTCGCCCCGGAACGCATAACCGATCACGTCGTTCACCTGCACCTCGCGGCAGGCACGCACGCAGCGCGTGCACTGGATGCAGGAGTCCAGGTTCACGGCGATCGCCGGATGCGAGACATCGGCCTTTGGCTGCTCGCGCGCCGCGAACCTCGGCAGGCCGACGCCGAGCTGCTTCGCCCACAGGTCCACTTCGTTGTTCGTGGTGTAGCGCCGCTCGGGCATGTCGGAGAGCAGCAGCTCGATCACCATCTTTTGCGAAGCGAGCGCGCGCGGTGAGTCCGTGCTGACCTCCATGCCCTGGGTGGGATAGCGGCAGCAGGAAGGCGCGAGCACGCGCTCGCCCTTGATCTCGACCACGCAGGCGCGGCAGTTGCCGTCGGGCCTGAGCGAGGGCGAATAGCAGAGGTACGGGATGACGATGCCGTGGCGGCGCGCGGTTTCGATGATCGGCTCGTCCGGCCGGCCCACCACGGTCCTGCCATTCAGCTTGAATTCGATCGGCATGGTGGCGAGCTGCCGGTTCGTCACTCGGTCCATCACTGCACCTCATGCGGGAAGTACTTCATGACACTGAGCGCCGGGTTCGGTGCGGCCTGCCCGAGGCCGCAGATCGAGGCGTCCATCATGGCCTGCGAAAGCTCATTCAGCAACGGCTGATTCCATTGCTTCGCGTCCATGAGACCGAGCGCTTTCGCGGTGCCGACGCGGCACGGCGTGCACTGGCCGCAGGACTCGTCCTTGAAGAATTTCATCAGATTGCGCGCCGCCGCGGCCGCCCGGTCGTGCTGCGAAAGGACCACGATCGCGGCCGAGCCGATGAAGCAGCCGTGCGGTTGCAGCGTATCGAAGTCGAGCGGCACATCCCCTTTGCTTGCCGGAAGAATCCCGCCCGAGGCCCCGCCCGGGAGATAGGCGTAAAACTCGTGCCCCTCGAGCATGCCGCCACAGTACTCCTCGATCAGCTCCTTCGCCGTGATCCCGGCAGGCGCGATGCGCACGCCCGGTTCCTTCACCCGGCCAGAGACCGAGAACGAGCGCAGTCCTTTCCTGCCATGGCGGCCGTGCGAGGCGAACCACGCGGTGCCCTTCTCCACGATCTCGCGCACCCAGAAGACGGTCTCCAGGTTGTGCTCGAGCGTCGGATAGCCGAAGAGCCCCACTTGCGCCACGTACGGCGGGCGCAGGCGCGGCATGCCGCGCTTGCCTTCGATCGATTCGATCATCGCCGACTCTTCGCCGCAGATGTAGGCGCCGGCCCCCCGGCGCAGATGGATCGGCGGCAGCGCGCAAGGCGGATCGGCCTTCAGCGCCGCAAGCTCGCGCTCGAGCATCGCGCGGCAGCCGGCGTATTCGTCGCGCAGATAGATGTAGATCTCGCCCACCCCCGCGCACCACGCGGCGACGAGCATCCCTTCGAGAAAGCGGTGCGGATCGCGCTCAAGAAAGTAGCGATCCTTGAACGTACCCGGCTCGCCTTCGTCGATATTGACCGCCATCAGGCGCGGCTCGCGCTCGGCAGCGACGATGCGCCATTTGCGTCCCGCCGGGAAGCCCGCACCGCCCAGGCCGCGCAGGCCCGAGTCCTCCATCACCTTCGTGATTTCTTCGCGCGCGCGCCGGCCAGCGAGGCAATCGGCGATGAGGCGGTAGCCGCCGCCCTTGCGGTACGCGGCACAGCGGATCGGTTGCGGTTCGGGACAGCTGGTGCGCTTCGCCTTCACAATCCGTTCAACGATCTCGAGCCGCGCGTGCGGGACCGGATTTTGCCCCACGACCGCCACGGGCGCAGTCTCGCAACGCCCGACGCAGGGCGCCGGCAGCACGCGCACGTCCTTGCCGAGGACGCCAGGCAGCTTCTTCAGCAGCTCCTGCGCACCCGCCAGTTCGCAGGCGAGCGAATCGCACACCCGCACCGTGAGCGCGGGCGGTACCGCGTCGCCCTCTTTGACGACGTCGAAGTGGTGGTAGAAGGTCGCGACCTCGTACACCTCGGTGAGCGAAAGGCGCATTTCCTCCGCGAGCGCCGCGAGGTGCGCGGCCGAGAGGTGACCGTAGCGGTCCTGGATCCGGTGCAGATGCTCGATCAGCAGGTCGCGCCTGCGCAGAGCACCGCCAAGCAGCGCCCTCACTTCCTCGAGCGCCCTCGGGTCCACGCGCCGGCCCTTCAGGGTCGGCCGGATCTTTGTCCTGGAGTTCACCCGTCGATTATCAAGGAGCCGATGCGTGAAAATTCTTGACTGCGGTCAAGCCCTTCCCGACCATAGTGCGCCATGTGCCGCGCGCTACTCTATCTCGGACCGCCGGTGTTGCTCGATAACCTGCTGTTCCAGCCCGATTCGGCGCTCATTCGGCAGAGCACCATGCCGAGAATGCTGCACATGCTCAACCTCGCCGGCTTCGGGCTACGCGCGTGGGCGCCCGAGTCGCACGAGCCCGAGCGGCCCTTCGCCTACGGCTCACCGTCGCTGCCGGTGTTCGACCGCAATCTGAAGAACCTCGCGGAAAAGATCCGGGCGGCCTGCGTGCTCGCGCACGTGCGCGGGGTCGCCTATTCGACCGCGGTCGAGATCTCGCTGCAGAACGTGCACCCCTTCCAGTTCGAGGGACTGCCCTGGTGCATGGCGCACAACGGCGACCTCGCCGGCATCGCCGACATGAAGCTGCTGCTGGCGAAACATGTGAAACCGGAATTTCTTTCGAAGATTCGCGGAACCACGGACAGCGAGTGGATTTACGCGCTGTTTGTTTCGCGGCTCCCCGATCCCCGGGGAGCCGCGACCGAAGGGGACATCTTCGGCGCGGTCGAGTCCACGCTTTCGATCATTCGCGAGACCAGGTCGCAGCTCGGCATCGCGCTCTCCTCGTCGGTGAACCTGTTCATCGCCAACGGCACGCAGCTCGCAGCGCTGCGCTACTGCTTCGACTTCGGCTGCTACGGCACCGAAGTCCCCGCCAAGGTGCATGAAGCAAACCTGGACTTTCTCTCGCTCTGGTACACCCTGGGACACGACTACGCGCTGCACGAGGGCGAATGGAAAACGACCGGCGGCGCCGGGAACGCCGACTCCATCATCGTCGCCTCCGAGCCGTTGACAAAGGACACCGCGGCGTGGGTCGAGCTGCCCGAATACGGCGCGCTGTTTGCGGAGATCCGCAACGGCCGGCCGCGCGTTTCGGTGCGGCTGCTCGACTGAATTTCTCCCTCTCCTCACGTACCATCCGTCCCGGTCAGCGCTTCCAGCGGACGAGCAGGATCAGCGGCAGCACCGCGAGCGAGGTGACGACGAAGAAGACGAATGCGTCGAGGTAGCCGATCATCGTCGCCTGGCGCGCGACCTCGCGGGCAAGCGCGGCGAGCCCGGCCGCATCGTTCGCGTTCCAGGCCCCGGTCACCCAGGGCATCGCCAGCGCCTCGTTGTACGGCGAGACGTTCTGCGCCAGCTCGGCGTAGCTCGTTCGCGCCATGCGCACCGCAAGCGTGGTACTGAGCGAAATGTGGATGCTCGAGCCGATGTTGCGAACCATGTGGTAGATCGCCGAGCCCTCGGCGACGTAGCCGGGCGCGAGCGTGACGAAGGTGACCATGGTGATCGACACCCAGAGGATGCCGACGCCGAAGCCCTGCAGCGCCATCGGCCAGAACACGTCGGCGATGCCGGGGTTGACGTCGAGCCGGGCGAGCTGCCATCCGGCGAGCGCCTGCAGCAGGAACCCGGCCGCGATCGTCGCGCGCGGATCGAGGCGGCTGGCGAAGATCATCACGAAAAAGGCCGCGAGCGTTCCAATGCCGCGCGCGCCGAGCACCAACCCGATCACCGAATCGGGGTAGCCGCTGACGCTCGCGAGCATCGGCGGCAGCAGCGTCATCGGCGTGAAATTGAGCATGCCGAACACGAAGATGAGAACGATGCCCACGGTGAAGTTGCGGTCCGCGAGCAGCCGCGGGTCGAGGAAGGGCCGCTCGCCGGTCGCCGAGTGAACGACGAACGCGTAGAGCCCGAGCGCGGCGAGCGCAGCATAGGCGGCGATCTCGCCCGACTCGAACCAGTCGGCGCGCTCGCCGCGATCCAGCATCAGCTGCAGGCTGGCGAGCGCCGCCGAAAGCAGCAGGAACCCCAGCCAGTCGAGCCGCACGCGCGCGCGGGCTTCGCGGTCGTGGATGAAGAGCCAGCTTCCGGCGAGCGCGGCCACGGCGAACGGCACGATCAGGTAGAACACCCAGCGCCAGTTGTAGGCCTCGCTCAGGTAGCCGCCCGCGATTGGGGCGACGATCGGGCCCACGATCGTGCCCATGCCGAAGATGGCGAGGACCGGCCCGTGGTGGCGCTTGGCATAGGTGTCCAGCACGATCGCCTGCGAGACGGGGACGAGCGGCGCACCGAACGCGCCTTGCAGCACGCGGAATGCGACCAGTTGCTCGAGCGAGTCGGCGAGCCCGCAGGCGAGCGAGGCCGCCCCGAACCCCGTCACGCAGCCGTTGCACACGCCGCGCCGGCCGAAGCGCGAGGCGAGCCAGCCGGTGAGCGGCGTGGCCACCGCGGTGGCGACGATATTGGCGGTGACCACCCAGGCGACCTGGTCCGGCGTCGCCGAGAGCGCGCCCTGGATCTGCGGCAGCGACACGTTCGCGATCGTGACCGTCATCGCGTAAAGGAACGTGATCGAGGTGCAGGTCAGGAGCACGAGCGCGCGGCGCAGCGCAGCGCCTGCGCCCGTCTCCTTCGGCAGCGGAATGGCTTGCGCGCCCACGGCGGCGAGCGTCGCCTCAGCCGCCGAGGAGGCTCAGGAAGCGCGGCAGCCCGCGGCTGCGGCCGCTGTCCACGCTCACGGTCACCGTCATCCCCGCGCGCAGCGCAGGCGCGCCGGAGGATGGCTCGATCGCGAGCTGCACCGTAACGCGCTGCACGACCTTCACCCAGTTGCCGGTGGCGTTCTGCGGCGGAAGGATCGCGAACTCCGCGCCCGTCGCCGGCGCGATCGCGACCACGCGGCCGCGCCACTCCTGGCCCGGATAGGCGTCGGCCACGATGCGCGCGCTCTGACCCACGTGCACGCCGGCGAGCTGCGTCTCCTTGAAGTTCGCCTCGATCCAGGGCTCGCGCGCCTCGATCAGGCTGAACACGGGCACGCCCTTCTGCACGTGCTCGCCGGGCTGCAGCCGCATGTTGCTCACGATGCCGGCCGCGGGCGCGCTCACCGTCGTGCGCGCAAGCTCGAGCGCCGCGGCGCCGCGCGTCGCCTGCGCCTCCAGGTAGCGCGGGTGGCGCTGCGCCGGCAGGCTGGCATCGCCACCGAGGCTCGCGATCACGCGCGCGGCGCGTTCCTTCACCGCCTCCAGCTTCCTGCGGGCGACTTCCAGGTTGTGGCGCGCCTCGTCGTACACGTCCTCGCGGCTCATGCCGCGCTCCTTCAGCTGCTGCTGGCGCTCGAGCTGGCGGGTGTAGAAGCGGATGCGCTCCTCGGCCTCGGCCGACTCGGCGAGCGCGACGCGGTGCTCGGCGCGCAGCGACTCGAGGTCGGTGCGGACCACGGCCATCTGCGCCTCGGCGCGCGCGATCGCCACCTCGAGCGGCGCCCGGTCCACGCGGAACAGCAGCTCGCCCGCGGCGACCGGCTGGTTGTCGCGCACCGCGACCTCGGTCACGCGGCCCGCGACCTCGGTGCTTACCGCGATGATGTGCGCCTTCACGTAGGCGTTGTCGGTCTCGACGAAGCGCCCGCCGCTCGCGTAGTAGTGCAGCCCGGCCGCGGCCGCGGCGAGCGGCACAGCGATGAGCAGCAGCGGGCGCAGCAGGCGGCCGGCGAAACCCGGTGCCCTCATGGTGTGCGCCGCCGCGCGCCGCCGTTGCCGGGCGCGGCGTTCTCCAGCTTCGCCAGGTTGGCCTTGATCGCGAGCAGCGTATCCACGAAGCGCTCGCGCTCGGCGGTGGCGAGGCCGGTGAGCGCGTCGCGTCGCACCTCCGCCGCGATGGCGCGCATGGTGCGCATCGCGGGCTCGACCTCGTCGGTGAGGAACACGCGCCAGGCGCGCCGGTCGCGCGCGTCGTGATCGCGCCGCACCCAGCCCTTGGCCTCGAGGCGGTCGAGCAGCCGGCCGAGGGTGGGCTTCTCGATCTCGAGCGTGTCGGCAAGCTCGGTCTGCGTGACGCCGTCGCCGCGGTACAGGTGCGTGAGCACCCACCACTGCGAGCGCGTGAGGCCGAGCGCCTTCACGCGCCGGTCGTAGGTCGTGCGCAGCAGCCGCGCGACGTCGTTCAGCAGGAAGCCGAAGTTGCGGGACAGGTCCTCGCGCAGCACCCCGCCATGATAGTTGCCTGGCTTACGATGAGCAAGGCAAGCATCTGCGCGCGCATTCGGACACAGAGATCACCCGTTGCGCCGCTCTTTTCCTGACCCGGGGCCTTCTGATAGAAATGTCCGCGTCGCGCCTGCGCCGGACAGGACGGGCATTGCTGTGCGGAGGAACCATGGAAAAGCATTCTGAGTTCTTCGATGCGCTTGCTGGATTTTCTCGTTCGCAAGCAGACAATCTCGCGCGGCTGATTCGCAAGGCGTATGAGGCCGATCCGCTGGAATGCCCAAATGCAAGGGGCCGATGCGCGTCATCGCGCTGATCGAGGAGCATCAGGTCATCCGGCGCATCCTCGAGCACCTGGGACGGCGGGCGCCCGAGCCGGCCGAGCGAGCTCCGCCTGCCGCAGCGCCGAACTGGCCGGTCAACGCCGTCATTCCCCTCACGTACCATCCTGTCCCCGACATCGCGTAGCACCGCGCGAGGCGAGGGGCTTGCCAGCTCTGTCGCACGCGACGTAGGCTTGCCTCACGCCGGGCGGGTATTGAGCGCTTTTGGCGTAACGAGCGTTGCGAAACCGGCCGAGATGGCCGATCGTGAGGCCTCGGTCCGCGTGGCGCTGCAGAGCGAGCGTTCTCACGGCACCCGAGACCCCACCCCACGCTCGTCGTGGTACGCGGGCGGGGCCATCATGCCGCCGAGGGCGAGATCGAATTTCTTGTATCGGTTGGCGTCATTCGAGTGTTAACGGCCGAGACGGGTATGAAGAGTCATGACCGCGGCGTGAACTTGAGAAAGGTTGTGGAAGGGATGAGGCTTGCTGCCAACGAGCTCTGAATTCCTGATGCAATCGTGATTTCATCTGAATACGTTTCACCAGCTTCAGCGTTGTGAGGACATCGTGAAAACGCAAACTAATATCATCCGTGTCATCATCGCCAAGATCGGTCTGGATGGACACGACCGCGGCGTCAAGATTGTCGCCCGCACCCTGCGGGACGCCGGCATGGACGTGATATACACCGGGCTGCACCGCACACCGGAGGAAGTAGTCGACGCAGCGGTGCAGGAGGACGTCGACGTACTTGGCATCAGTATCCTTTCGGGTGCGCACATGACGATCTTTCCACAGGTGCTAAAGCTCCTCAAGGAGCGCGGCGCCGAGGACATCCTCGTCGTCGGCGGGGGTGTGATGCCGGATGAGGAGGCAGCACAGCTCAAGGCATCGGGGGTCAACGAGATTCTGCTCCAGGACACGCCTCCGGAAACGATTGTCTCCACCATCCGTCGACTCGTGGCCGAGCGGGGTCCGAAGTGATGCCCCGCTCTGCCCTGTAGCAAGTCCTCTGTCGAATTTGTAGCGCTCGCGCCGCAGATGCCGCAAGCGTGCGCTTCGTCCTGAGGTCAGTCCATGGAATCCTGGACCTTTCCACCGTCGTACGATTCCAACTATTTGCCCGATCGCGGTTCGCGCTACTGGTTTCCGCGGCGGGAGACCATGCCGGCCGCGGAGCGGGACCAGGCGATCCTTGCCCGCCTGCAGGAAGTCACTCGTTATGCCTATGAGCATGCGCCGTTCTACCGGCGCAAGTGGGACGACGCGGGCTTTCATCCCGATCATCTGAGGAGCCTTGAGGACTTCGAGGAAAAGGTTCCGGTGATCACCAAGATGGACCTGCGCCAAGCGCAAGTGCGCACGCCGATGTTCGGCGATTACCTCTGCGTACCCGAATCCGAGATACACCACATCCACGGTACTTCGGGGACGACGGGCCGGCCGACCGCATTCGGGATCTGCCGCAACGACTGGGACGCCATCGCCAACGCGCACGCGCGTATCATGTGGGGCATGGGCATCCGCCCGGGCGACGCGGTCTTCATCGCGGCGATCTTCAGCCTCTACATGGGTTCTTGGGGTACGCTAGCCGGGTCAGAGCGCTTGCGTTGCAAGTCTTTTCCCTTCGGTGCCGGAGCGGGCGGGATGACTGCACGCGCGGCGATGTGGTTGTCCAACTTCAAGCCCCAAGCCTTCTATGGCACACCGTCCTTCGCGCTGCACCTCGCTGAGGTGGCACGCGCGGAAGGCTACGAGCCGCGCGATTTCGGACTCAAGGTACTTTTCTTCTCCGGTGAGCCCGGGGCATCAGTTCCGGGCGTGCGCGACAAGATCCACGACGCCTATAACGCGCGGGGCATCGACTGCGGCTCCATGGCCGAGATGTCTCCCTTCATGAACGTCTCGGGTAGCGAGCAGAGCGACGAGGGAATGCTTTGTTGGCAGGACATTGTCTACACGGAGGTGTGTGATCCGAAGACTTTTCGACGAGTGCCGTACGGTCAACGTGGGACTCCGGTTTACACCCATCTCGAGCGCACCTCGCAGCCCATGATCCGGCTGCTCTCAGGCGACCTTACGCTCTGGGTCAACGAGCCCAACCCCTGCGGGCGCACCTATCCGCGGCTGCCGCAGGGCATTTTTGGCCGAATCGACGACATGATCACGATCCGCGGCGAAAATGTGTATCCGAGCGAGATCGACGCGGTACTCAACCGGCTGCCGGAGTACGGCGGCGAGCATCGCATCATCATTACCCGCGAAGGCACGATGGACGAGCTGCTGGTGCGCGTCGAGGCAGCAAGCGGGGTGTTCGAACGCGGTCCGGACGCCGTTCAAGGGATGCGCACCGATACCACCCGGCGCTTGCAGAAACTGCTCGGACTGCGTGCCGTCGTGGAAATCGTTCCATCGGGGACGTTTCCCCGTACCGACTTCAAGGCGCGCCGGGTCGTCGACGATCGCGAAGTCTTCCGGCAGATGAGCGACAAGCGATCCAAGCACTCATGAGAGAGCGCGTCTCCTCGCTGGATCTGGTGGATCCCGTTTGCGCCGGCGAGGCGCGCGCGGTCGCGCGGATGCTCTCACGGGCCGAATCGGGAAACGTCGAAGCGCGCGCGGCGCTCGATCTGATCTACCGTCGCACCGGGCGCTCCCACGTCGTGGGCATCACTGGCGTGCCTGGCAGCGGGAAATCCACGCTCGTCGCCAAGCTCGCAGCCGAGATCCGCAAGAGCGGACGGAAGATCGCCATCATCGCGGTCGACCCCTCGAGCCCGTTCTCGGGAGGATCAATTCTCGGCGATCGCATTCGCATGGGCGAGATTTCCGGCGACCCCGATGTTTTCGTCCGCAGCATGGCCACCCGTGGTGCATTGGGCGGACTTGCGCGAGGCACGCTCGAAGCAGTGGACATCATGGATGCGGCGGGCTACCACGTGATCATCATCGAGACCGTGGGGGTCGGCCAGGATGAGGTGGACATCGTTCGCGCCGCGCACACCACCGTCGTGGTTTCCGCACCCGGCCTGGGCGATGACATCCAGGCAATCAAGGCCGGCATCTTGGAAATTGCCGACGTGCACGTCGTGAGCAAAGGTGACAAGCCGGAAGCAGACAAGACGGTGTCGGACCTAAAAAGCATGCTCGGACTTGGGCTCGCGCTCAAAGGCGGGTCCGAGCGCACCGTGCCGGTGGTGAAGACGTGCTCGCCGAAGGGAGAGGGGATCGCCGAATTGGTCGCCGCGATCGATGCGCATCGGGAATATCTTCTCTCGAGCGCCGATTACGAGCGGCGGCGCCAGTGGATCCGGGAGCGGAGGACGCTCAAGGCCGCGGAGCAGATCCTGCACGACGAGTTCGATCGGCACCGGCAAGGCCGGATGGCGCCCGTGCTTGCGGAGCTCGCCACCGGTCAAATTTCACCACAGACAGCTGCGCGGCACCTGCTCGCGCACATTGGAATGGAGGTGTCGGAATGAGCAAGGATGATCGTCAGCAGCAGCCGGCAATGGGCACCGAGCTCGAGGGTTTCGCGAAGCAGTTGGAGATTTGGGAGCAGCGCGAGCTCGCCGCCTTCCTGCGCAGGGCACCGGAGCGGCAGAAGGAGTTCCGCACTCTCACCGGAATCCCTCTCAAGCGTGTCTACACGCCGCTCGATCTGGCTGGGACGCCGATCGAGGACATTGGCCTCCCCGGGCAGTACCCCTTCACGCGCGGGCCGTATCCCACGATGTATCGGGGCCGGAACTGGACGATGCGCCAGATCGCCGGCTTCGGCACGGCCGAGGATACCAACAAGCGGTTCAAGTACCTCATCGCCCAGGGTCAGACGGGTCTGTCGATCGACTTCGACATGCCCACCCTCATGGGCTACGACTCGGACCATCCCATGAGCGAAGGGGAGGTCGGGCGCGAAGGGGTAGCGATCGACACAATGGCAGACATGGAACTGCTCTTCGATGGCATCGACCTCGAGAACATCTCGGTGTCGATGACCATCAACCCCTCGGCCTGGATCCTGCTCGCCATGTACATCGGCGTGGCGCAGAAGCGCGGCCTGGACATGAACAAGCTTTCGGGCACCATCCAGGCCGACATCCTTAAGGAGTACATGGCGCAGAAGGAATGGGCCTTTCCGATCCGGCCCTCGGTGCGCATCGTGCGCGACTGTATTACCCACTGCGCGCGCAACATGAAACGTTACAACCCGATCAACATCTCGGGCTATCACATCTCCGAAGCCGGTTCATCGCCGCTCGATGAAGTCGCCTTCGCACTGTGTAACCTCATCGCCTACGTCGAGGAGGTGGCCAAGACCGGCATGCACGTGGACGAGTTCGCTCCGCGGCTCGCCTTCTTCTTCGTCTCGCAGGCGGACTTCTTCGAGGAGATCGCCAAGTTCCGCGCCGTGCGCCGGGCATACGCAAAGATCATGAAGGAGCGCTTCGGCGCGCAAAACCCGGAGTCGATGCGGCTGCGCTTTCATACGCAGACGGCGGCGGCTTCGCTGACCAAGCCGCAATACATGGTCAACATCGTACGCACCACGCTGCAGGCGCTCTCGGCCGTGCTCGGCGGCACCCAGAGCCTCCACACCAACGGCATGGACGAAGCCTTCGCCATCCCTACCGAGGAGGCGATGAAGATCGCGCTGCGCACGCAGCAGGTGATTGCCGACGAATCAAACGTGCCGAGCGTGATCGATCCCCTGGGCGGCTCATACTTCGTAGAGACCCTCACCACGCAGATGGAGCGCGCCATCTTCGACGTCATCGCAGAGGTCGACAGCCGTGGCGGCACGATGAATTTGATCGAGGCGGGCTGGTTCCAGCGCCGGATCGCCGACTTCGCTTATGAACAGGCGATAAAGAAGGCGAAGGGCGAGAAAGTGGTGCTCGGTGTCAACAAATTCGTGGAGCCAAGCGAGAAGATCGCGATCGAGACCCATGCGTATGATCCAACCACTGCCGAGCGGCAGATTGACCGCCTGAACCGGGTGCGCCGTGAGCGCGACCAGCGCAAGGTGGACAAGCTCCTGAATCGACTGATCGAGGTGGTCCGTAATGAGAATGCAAACATCATGCCGGTTACGATCGACTTGGTGTGCGCGGGCGCGTCGATGGGCGACATCGTCGAGAAGCTGAAGTCCGTGTGGGGAACCTACCGCGAAACACCAGTTTTCTAGCCTGCCTGCCTTGTCCCATGATCGTCTTGCCGTACCTCGAGTATGTACCGCGAATCGGATCGCGGTTCGCTGCGCATCCTTCCTCGGCGGTAATCGGCCGCACCGAGCTTGGCGCTGATTGCCGGCTCGCACCGCTCACGCTAGTGCGTGCCGACGGGGAGCGGATCGGGATCGGAGCGGAGTGCTGGTTCGGCGAGGCGAGCACCGTGCACATCGCCGACCGGGTGTACCCTGCCCTCGTCGGCTCGCACGTCACCGTAGGACGATACGCTCTGGTGCACGCCTGCAAAGTCGGCGACGACTGCGTCATTGGTGAGCACGCCGCAGTGATGGACGGGTCGGAAGTGGGCTCTGGATCGGTCATTGCCGCGGAAAGCGTCGTTCCACCCGGCAAGACACTGGAGGGCGGGTGGCTCTACGCCGGCGTACCGGCCCGGCCGGTCGAACGGGTGTCGAGCGTCGTATTGCAGGGTCTGCATCGTGCAATCCGCGAAGATTCGACCACGGACGACGGCGGTCGCCTCCGCGCGCGCGCTCGAATTCTCGCTCTGCGCCATCCCCCCGGATCGGGCATCAACCGGTTTTCCGCCGAAGGCGCTTACGTTGCTCCCACGGCCAGTCTCATCGGCCGCATCCTGCTCGCCGCCCGCTCGAGCATCTGGTTCGGAGTTGAGATCGATGCGAGAGACGCGCGCATCACGATCGGCGAGGAAACCAATATTCAGGACAACTCGCGGCTCTACGGCGGAAGGCCGGGCGAGGACATTCGCGTTGGGCCCCGGGTGACGATTGGCCACAATGTGCGCATTTCTTCGAGCGCAATCGAGGAAGGTGCCATCATCGGAATGGGTGCCGTGATCGGCAAGGGAACGGTTGTGAGGGCGGGGGCCTGCGTTGCGGCAGGCTCCGTGACCGAGCCAGGCACCGAAGTTGCTCCTGGCTACATCTGGTCTGGTCGCCCCGCGCGCGCGGCCAGGCCGGTGTCGCGACGCAACCAGGAGGAATTCACCCGCGCCATGCAGGTCTACGTCGAATATGCGGCGAATTACCTTGCCGGTATTGCCGCGATTCCCGAATCGTCCGGTTCTAAGTAAAAGGAGACTCGATGTGGGCTACAGATTGAGCAAGATCACCACTCGAACCGGAGATCGGGGCACGACGGGACTCGCCAGTGGGCTATCGGACCTCCTGTTTGTGGTCGCGCGGCCGTTGAACAAAGCGGAGAAAATTCCGGAGACGCTTTGCAAGGGTGTGCGACGTTGAGCCGGTTGCCGCATAACCTGGACTTTCTCTCGCTCTGGTACACCCTGGGACACGACTACGCGCTGCACGAGGGCGAATGGAAAACGACCGGCGGCGCCGGGAACGCCGACTCCATCATCGTCGCCTCCGAGCCGTTGACAAAGGACACCGCGGCGTGGGTCGAGCTGCCCGAATACGGCGCGCTGTTTGCGGAAATCCGCAATGGACGCCCGCGAGTGTCAGTGCGCCTGCTCGACTGAGGCTTTCCAGAGCTGCCCGTGCAGCGCGGCTTCGAGCTCGGCTGCCTTGTTCGCCGCGGCGGTGAGGCGGGCGTGGGAGATGAGGCGCGTAAGCCGGGTATTGGTGCGCGCGAGCGAGCGCAGGAGGCTGCGGTGGATCGCGTGCTGAAGGCTCACCGAGGCGCCTGAGCTGCCGTTGTAGTGCGCGAGGAAGGCGTCGCCCGGGAATTCGAGCAGGCACGCGGCTTCGCGCACCCGGGCGCTCGCGGCGTGCGCCGCGCCGTCGAGCATCGCGAGGTAGCCTGCGAGTTCGCCGGGTCCGGCAAGCGCGACGCGGCGCTCGCGACCTTCGTTCTGCGCCAGCACTTCGGCCGCGCCACGGATGACGAGATAGCAGGCTCGCGCCGGTTGTCCCTGTACGAAGATCCAGGCCCCGCGCGGAAGCTCAATCACCTTTGCATCGGCGACCAGCTCGTCGGTCTCGTCGGCGTCGAAGCCTTCGACGAACGGCAGGATCGGAAGGAACGCGCGCCACTCGAACGAGGCGTGCTTCGTGCGTGCAATGCCGGCGAGCGGGTCACCAGCGGGCGGCATTTCGCGGACACGACGGTCTTCCTGCGCCGGGTGCGCGCGTACCTTCGCGTTCAGTGCGCACAGCTTTGCCGCAAGATTCCGTGTAATCGCGCGCTGGATTTCGAGCGCGGCCGGGTCGCGGCTCGCGACCATGGCGCGGAAATCGTCGCGCCCGATGAACCAGCCATCGACGTTGGTACGCGCCACGACGTCGGCGGAGCACACGCCGCGCTCGATCAGCGCCATTTCGCCGAACACGTCGCCATCGCCGAGTTGCGCCACGGTGAGCGAGCCGCCGCCCGGCAGCGCCACCTGCGCCTCGAGTTCGCCCTTGCGAATGAGGAACGCGCCGCGCGAGGGCTCGTTCTGGCGCACCAGCCGCGCGCCCTTGACGAACGACACTTCGCGCGCGACCGACAGCAATTGCTCGGCCGCTTTGCGGTCGAGGCCGCGGCACAGCGAGACCTGCTGCAGCTCTTCGCTGGACATGCCCGCACGAGTGTACACTCGCCCGCGCATGAGCCAGGCCGCGGCCGTCCAGGCCTCTTCCCGTTCGATCGACGCAGGCAAGCTGCTCACGGTGGTCGCCGAGGTGGCACGCGAGGCGCGGCCGAACGTCGAGCCGCACGTCGCGCTCGACACCTCGCTCGAAAAAGAGCTCGGCCTCGACAGCCTCGCGCGCGTCGAGCTGGTGCTGCGCCTGGAGCGCGAGTTCGCCACCAGCCTCCCCGAGCAGGCGCTCGCCACGAGCGAGACGCCGCGCGACCTGTTGCGGTTTCTTCTGAGCAGCGCCGGCCACGCGCCGCGCGCCGCAGACACAACTGTTGCGAGCCTGGTGCAGTCGGAGAGCGTGCGCCCGCCCGACCAAGCGCAGACGCTCGTCGAGGCGCTCGAGTATCACGTCGAGCGCCAGCCCGACCGCCTAACGGTCCACTTGTATGAAGAGGGGAAGGAATACCCGCTGACCTACCGCGCGCTCTGGGAAGGCGCGCTCGGCTACGCGGCGCGCCTCGCGGAGGCGGGCCTGCAGCGCGGACAGATGGTGGCGATCATGCTGCCCACCTGCAGGGAGTACTTGTTTTCGTTTTACGGCGTGCTGCTCGCGGGCGGCGTGCCGGTGCCGCTCTACCCGCCGGCGCGCCTCACCACGATCGAGGACCACATGACGCGCCACGTCGGCATCCTGAAGAGCGCCGGCGCGACGATCATGATCACGATTCCGGAGGCGAAGGCGCTCGCCTGGCTGCTGCGCGCGCAGGTCGAAAGCCTGCGCGCGGTGCTCATGCCCTCGGACCTCCAAGGCGCCGGCACGGGTTTTGCGCCGGTACGCGGCAAGCCGGGCGACATCGGTTTCCTGCAGTACACCTCGGGCAGCACCGGCAACCCGAAAGGCGTGGTGCTCACGCACGCGAACCTGCTCGCCAACGTGCGCGCGGACTGCACGGCGGCGCGCGCGAGCTCCGCGGACGTGTTCGTGAGCTGGCTGCCGCTGTATCACGACATGGGCCTCATCGGCGGCTGCTTCGCGACCATGTACCTCGGCTTTCCGGTGGTGCTGATGTCGCCGCTCGCGTTCCTGTCCCGCCCCGCGAGCTGGCTGCGCGCCATTCACCGCCACCGCGGCACGATCTCGGGCGGGCCGAACTTCTGCTACGAACTGTGCCTGCGCCGCATCCCCGACCAGGACATGGAGGGGATCGACCTCTCCTCCTGGCGCTTCGCCTTCAACGGCGCCGAGCCGGTGAGCCCCGACACGATCACGGCGTTCGTGGAACGCTTCGCAAAGTGGGGCTTCAGGAAGAATTCGCTTTCGCCCGTCTACGGACTCGCCGAGTGCACCGTGGGTGTGGCGTTCACGCCGCCGGGCGAGCCCTGGCGCATGGATTCGCTCGACCGCGACGCCTTTTCGCGGACGGGCGAAGCGGTGCTCGCGACGCCGGACGATCCCTCGCCGCTCAAGGTGGTCGGCTGCGGCACGCCGATCCCCGACCACGACCTGCGCGTGGTGGATTCAGCCGGCCTCGAGCTGCCGGACCGGCACGAGGGACACCTGCAGTTCCGCGGCCCATCGGCCACCTCGGGCTACTACCGCAACCCCGAGGCGACCAAGGGCCTCTTCGACGGCGAATGGCTGAACACCGGCGACCGGGCTTATCTCTCGGAAGGCATGCTCTACATCACCGGGCGCGAGAAGGACATCATCATCCGCGGCGGCCGCAACATCAGCCCCTACGAGCTGGAGCAGGCGGTCGGCGACCTTGCCGGCGTGCGTCGCGGCTGCGTCGCGGTGTTCGGCAGCCTCGATCGGGCGAGCGGCACCGAGCGCGTGGTGGTGCTCGCGGAGATGCGCGACACCGACGCCTCGCGCCACAACGACCTCAAGCGCATGATCAACGAGCTCGCGGTAGGCCTGATCGGCGCGCCGGCCGACGACATCGTGCTCGCGCCGCCGGCGACGGTGCCCAAGACTTCGAGCGGCAAGATCCGGCGCGTTGCGGCGCGCGAGTTCTACGAGCGCGGGCCCGCGTCGGTGAAGCCGCACGCCGTATGGCTGCAGTTCGCGCGCCTGGTGCTGGCAGGCGCCGCGCCGCAGATGCGCCGGGGGCTACGCGCGCTCGGCGGCCTCGCGTTTGCCGCGCGCGGCTGGCTCGTTTTCCTGCCGCTCTTCGCGATCGCGTTGGCCTTCGCATGGGCCGCGCCCCCGCGGATCACCTGGCGCGTTGGCCATCCCGTCGCGCGGCTCTTCTTCCGGCTGGCCGGCATTCCGCTCGCTGCGCGGGGGCTGGAGAACCTTCCGCCCTCGGGCCCGGTGGTGCTCGCCGCAAACCATACGAGCTTCCTCGACGCAGTGGCGCTGCTCGCGCTGCTCGAGTGGCGCGACTGGTCGTTCGTCGCCAAGAAGGAATTTCTCGGCAACTTCCTCATGCGCACGCTTCTGGCCGGACATGGTACCCGCTTCGTCGAGCGCTTCGATGCGAAGGAGAGCGCCGAGCACGCATCGCAGCTCGTCGCCGCGGCGCGGAGCGGGACTTCGCTCATCTTCTTCGCCGAAGGCAAGCTCACGCGCTTTACGGGACTTGCCCCTTTCCGCACCGGCGCGTTCCAGGTCGCGGCGCAAACCGGCATCCCGGTGGTGCCGGTGACGCTGCGTGGCCCGCGCTCGGTGCTGCGCGACGGCACGTGGCTGCCGCGACGCGCGACGATCGCGGTCACCTTCGGCGCGCCGATCGCGTCCGAGGGAAGCGACTGGAGCGCGGCGGTGAAGCTGCGCGACGCGGTGCGCGCCGAGATCCTCAAGCACTGCGGCGAGCCGGACCTCGCGGCGGCCGGCTCGAATCCAATTCGCTCAGGCGACTAGGCCCAGCACCAGGAGCCCCCCCACGGCGAGCACGATCCAGGTGATGGTGGTGCCGATCACCCGCCCGGGAAACACGTTCGAATAGAGTCCCCAGGCGTGCGCAACGCGCCCAACCAGCAGCGCGATCCCGAGCACGTACACGACCCAGGGCTTGACGCCCATCCATTCGACGATGCCCATCAGGGCGAGCGCCATCGGCACGTATTCGATGAAGTTGCCCTGCACGCGGATGGCGCGGCCCATCTCCGGGTCGCCACCGTCGAAAAAACTGATTTTCTTTTTCGCCCGCAGGACGGTGACGCGAATGCTCACCCCGACGAGCATCAAAGCGAGAAGCCCGGCGAAGATCGCGGTAATCGGAATCGGAATGGTGCTCATGGTGTTCCTCCTGGTTTACTTCAGTACCGACTTGAGGACCTTCCCCATCTCGGCCGGGTTGCGGGTCACTGTGATGCCGCACTCTTGCATTACGGCCAGCTTTTCCTGCGCCGTGCCCTTGCCGCCGGAGATGATCGCGCCGGCGTGGCCCATCCTCTTGCCGGGCGGCGCGGTGACCCCGGCAATGAAGCCGACGACCGGTTTTTTCATGTTTTCCTTCACCCAGCGCGCCGCGGTCTCCTCGTCCGAGCCGCCGATCTCGCCGATCATGACCACGGCGTCCGTGTCCGGGTCGTCGTTGAAGAGCTTCAGCACGTCCAGGTGCTTGAGGCCGTTGACCGGATCGCCGCCGATGCCCACAGCGGTGGATTGTCCGATTCCGAGCTCCGTGAGTTGCGCCACCGCCTCGTAAGTGAGAGTGCCCGAGCGCGAAACAACGCCGACCCGCCCTTTCTTGTGGATATGGCCCGGCATGATACCGATCTTCAGCTCCTCCGGGGTGATGACGCCCGGGCAGTTGGGTCCCAGCAGCAGCGTCTTCCGGTTCTGCTTTCTCATGCGGTCCCGCACCGCGACCATATCCCGCACCGGTATGCCCTCGGTGATGCAGATGACCAGCCCGAGCCCGGCCTCGACCGCCTCCCAGATCGCGGCCGCGGCGCCGGCCGGCGGTACATAGATCACGGAGACGGTGGCACCGGTCTTTTCCCTGGCGCTCTTCACGCTGGCGAAGATCGGGATCCCCTCGAAGTCTTCCCCGGCCTTCTTCGGGTTCACCCCGGCGACATAGCAGCGGCGGCCGTTCGCGTACTCGCGGCTCGTCCGGGTGTGGAACTGCCCGGTCTTGCCGGTGATCCCCTGCGTGATCACCCTGGTGTTCTTGTTGATCAGAATGCTCATCGTCACTGCCTCTTGACTGCGGCCACGACGCGCTGCCCCGCCTCGGCCATGTCGTCGGCCGAGATGATCGGCAGCCCCGACTCGGCGAGAATCTTCTTGCCGAGGTCTTCGTTGGTGCCCTTCATGCGCACCACGAGGGGCACCGCGAGCTTCACCTCGCGCGCCGCGGCCACCACGCCGGCGGCGATGGTGTCGCACTTCATGATGCCGCCGAAGATGTTGACCAGGATCGCCTTCACCTTCGGGTTGGAGAGCATGATCTTGAACGCCGCCGTCACCTTCTCCGCGGTCGCGCCGCCGCCGACGTCGAGGAAGTTCGCCGGCGAGCCGCCGAACAGCTTGATGGTGTCCATGGTGGCCATGGCGAGCCCGGCGCCGTTCACCATGCAGCCGATGTTGCCGTCGAGCGAGATGTACGACAGCTCGTGCTTCGAGGCCTCGATCTCGAGCGGATCTTCCTCGTCGAGATCGCGCAGCGCGGCGACCTCCGGATGGCGGAACAGCGCGTTGTCGTCGAAATTGAGCTTCGAGTCGAGCGCAACGACGCGGCCGTCACGCGTCACGATCAGGGGATTGATCTCGGCGAGCGAGGCGTCGGTCTGCTCGAAGCACTGGTAGAGCGCCTGCAGCAGCTTCGCGCCCTGCGGCACCGAAGATTCCACAATCCCGATCCTGCGCGCCGCGTCTTCAGCCTCGGCATCCGTGAGTCCGGTCGCGGGGTCGATGAAGACCTTGTGGATTTTCTCGGGATGCTTGGCCGCCACTTCTTCGATGTCGACGCCGCCCTCGGAAGAGGCCATCAGGCACACGCGCTGGGTCGCCCGGTCCACGACCATGCCGATGTAGAGCTCTTTTTCGATGTCGGCGCCTTCCTCGATCAGTATTCGCCGCACCGTCTGCCCGCCGGGGAGCGGAATCGGCATCAGTCCCACCATCACGCCCAGCACCATCCCGAGCGCCACGGAGACGAAGTCCGTCTCCGCGGTGCCTTTGATCGAATCGCCGAACAATTGAGTGACGGCCGGGAAGTTGCTGTTGCCGGTCAGAACGCGGACGCGGTCGCCGGCTTCGCC
>CAZYVT010000057.1:0-22504 GCA_964651335.1 uncultured Enterobacteriaceae bacterium
CATCTCGCGCCAGATCCTGCAGGAGACCGGCCAGGAGCCCGATCGCGCTCTGCTCGCCGAGAAGATGGAGATGCCGGAGGACAAGATCCGCAAGATCCTGAAGATCTCCAAGGAGCCGATCTCGATGGAAACGCCGATCGGCGACGACGATGACTCGCACCTGGGAGACTTCATCGAGGACCAGTCGACGATGGCGCCGGCGGACGCGGCCACTTACGCCTCGCTGCGCGATGTCACCAAGGACGTGCTCGACACCCTGACGCCGCGCGAGGCGAAGGTGCTGCGGATGCGCTTCGGGATCGAGATGTCCACCGACCACACGCTGGAAGAAGTCGGCAAGCAGTTCGATGTCACGCGCGAGCGCATCCGGCAGATCGAAGCCAAGGCGCTGCGGAAGCTGCGCCATCCCTCGCGCTCGGAGCGGCTGAAGAGTTTTTTGGACCAGGAAGGCGGATAGCCGCCGCCGGAACGTAACCAAAGGGCCGCGCGAGCGGCCCTTTTTGTTTGCGAGGTAGACTTCGCCAAGGGCCGGTAGCTCAGGTGGTTAGAGCAGAGGACTCATAATCCTTTGGTCGTTGGTTCGAATCCAACCCGGCCCACTCCCCGCGGAATTTCCCCTCTCGTTCCTGCCGGCGCGCGGTCCCGGCGCGACTCAGTCTTTCGTCCAACGCGAATGGCTGGGCAATGCGTCGAGCGGAAGGTCTTCTCGCCCGATACTGGGGTGCCTGACCTCGGTCGCCGCGAAGGTCGAGCCCTTCTTCGGCCGCCCCGGCCGGTAATAGACGAAGGGTTTGAGCGGCGGCACGACTTGCGGTGTCTCCATGAGACGGCAATCGGATTCCGTGGGCATGCTCGCCAGGGTTCCGATTCGCTTGCCGTACAGATGCACGGTGTAGCGCAGCATGTGCGCGGAACCGAACATGGGCTGGGCGATCACATCGTACTTGCCGATCTTGAACTGCTTACGTTCCACTCTGGGAATAGTCACGCAGGCCTCGCTTTCATTGCTGGAGACGTCAGGATCACTGTCTCACGGAAGCCTACAGCTTACGCCAAATGGCCCCGCTTGAGTGGCGTTTCACTCACCGGAAGCCCCCGTAGAACCGTGTACTCTTCATGCGCGGGGGAGACGATCACCCAATGGCGGACCGACTGAAGAACAAGGTGGCGCTGGTCCTGGGCGCCGGCTCGGTCGGCGAGGGAATCGGAAACGGGCGCGCCATTGCGATGCTCCTGGCGCGCGAGGGCGCCCAAGTCATCGGCGTAGACTTGAACCTTGCCGCTGCAGAGGAAACGGCGCGCTTGGTCGCCGCGGAGGGTGGCGAGATGCTGGCGCTTGCCGCCGACGTCACGCAGGAAGACGACATCCGCCGGCTGGCCGATGCGACCCTCGGGAAATTCGGGCGCATCGATATCCTGGTGAACAACGTCGGCGGCAGCATTCCGGGCGGGCCGGAGGAGATCGCTCCGGAGGCCTGGCACGCTCAGTTCCATCACAACCTGCACTACGTCTATCTTTCCACCCGCACCGTGGCGCCGATCATGGTCCGGCAGGGGGGCGGCTCGATCGTGAATATTTCCTCGATCGCCGGGCTGCGGCATCTCGGGAACGAGCTCGCGGCCTACGCGGCGGCAAAGGCGGCGCTGCAGCATTTCTCCCGGGTCGTTGCGGTGCGCTACGCGCCTCAGGGCGTGCGCGTCAATACCGTCATTCCGGGGTTGATGTTCACGCCGTTGGTCACGGCGCGGCTCGCGCAACAGCAGGCGGGCGGCGATGCCGAAGCGCTGATCGCGAAGCGTCACGCGAGGCCGCCGATCGGACGGATGGGTGATGCGTGGGATGTGGCCTACGCGGTGCTGTATCTCGCCTCCGACGAAGCGAAATACGTGACCGGCGCAGAACTCGTCGTCGACGGCGGCCTGACGGCGACGACCCGCTAGTCCGCTACTTCCGCGGCGGCTTGTGGAACGACTTGAGCAGTACCTTGCCGTTCACAAACTGCACGGTGATCACAGTGTCCTGCGCAACCCATTTCGAGGAGGTTCCAGAAAGACCAAGCACGCTCCTGCTCGAGGATTCGGTCGGACTGCCGAGCAGAGCGTGTACCTCCGGCTCGCTCATGCCATCCTGGATCTTGGCGAAGTTGTCCTGATTGATTTTCGAGCAGCCGGCCGCAAAAAGCAGGAGGATGAGGGCGAACATGCGAATCCGCATGCCGCCGCTATAATCGATCCATGCTCGTGCGGCCTGCCGTGCCGGAGGACATTCCGGCGATCCAGTCCATCTACGCCCACCACGTGTTGCACGGGCTCGCTTCGTTCGAGGAGGAGCCGCCGCTGGTCGACGAGATACGGCGCCGGTTCGACGAGGTAACGGCGCAGGGACTTCCATATCTCGCTGCCGAGGAGGCGGGCGAGGTGCTCGGCTACGGCTACTGTGCGCTGTACCGCACGCGCTCGGCGTACCGCTACGCGCTGGAAGATTCGGTGTACGTGAAGGAAGGGCTGCATCGCAGGGGAATCGGCAAGGCGATCCTCGCCGAGCTGATCTTGCGCTGCGAGCAGGTCGGTTATCGCCAGCTCGTCGCCGTGATCGGCGACAGCGCGCAACTGCCTTCGATCGCCCTGCACGCGAGCCTCGGATTCCTTCGGGTGGGGACGTTGCGCTCCGTCGGGTTCAAATTCGGCCGGTGGGTCGATGCCGTCGTCATGCAAAGGCCGCTCGGAACGGGAGACGGCGCGCCGCCATGAAGCCCGATGCCGTGCGCATCCGCGCGGACTGGGAAGCGCGCGGCTTTTCCTGCGAGCTGTGGGTCGATCCGCCGGGGCAGCGGTGGCTCGATTTCGTGCACGATGCCGACGAGCTGGTGATGCTGCTCGAGGGGGGGATCGAGCTCCGCTTTCTCGGAAAAAAACTGCGTCCGAAGCCGGGGGAAGAGGTGTTCATTCCCGCCGGGGCGCGGCATGACGTGCTGAACGTCGGCGGCAGCGTGGCGAAGTGGCTGTACGGCTACGCGCAGGATTAGGCCGGCTTTTTCTGCTCGAGCATGAGTAGCAGCGCGTAAAGCGCGTCGAGCCGCGGGGCCGGCACCGAGAGCCGCCGCGCGATTCGCACGGCGTTGCCGAGCAGCGCCTCGGTCTCCATCGGCCGGCCGGCGAGCAGATCCTGGCCCATGCTCGACACGTAGTTCGGCATGCGGAGCGTCCCCTGGATCTGCTTCTCCACCGTGTCGTCGGCAAGCGGATGGCCCGAGGCGCGCGCAATCGCGCAGACCTCGGCGATCGTCTCCTTCACGAACTGCGTGGTCGCTTCGCTTGCCAGGATATCGCGCGTGCCCAAGCCCCCGCCGAGCGCGGAAATGGGGTTGAACACGGTGTTCCAGGCGCACTTCTGCCAGCGTGCGCCGACGATATCCTCGGTCACCTGCATGCTGGTGCCGCCCGCCTTGATGAGCGCGGCAAAGCGCTCGACCGCGGGCGAAACGCCTTGCGGATAGTTGCCGAGCACGAGCCGCGTATAGCCGGAATGGTGCACCACGTGGCCCGGCGCCTCGCGGCTGACTGCCGAGTACGCGACTGCGGAGATCAGCTCGTGCTGCGGGAATGCGCGCGCGATGTCGTCCTCGACGTCGATGCCGTTTTGCACCAGCACGAGTACGGTCTTCGGAGCCAGCGCCGGCCGGACGAGCGCGGCGCGGTCCACGCCGGCCACCTGCTTGAGCGCGCACAGCACGTAATCGGGTTCGCCGCGGTAATCGCTTCCCGAGCGCATTACCTGCGCCGGACGAAACGAAAGGTCGCCCTGCGCGACGCTCTCGATCCGGTAGCCGTTTCTTGCAACCGCGTCGTAGTCCGAGCGCACGACCGCCGACACCTCGCACCCGGCGCGCGCCAGCACCCCTCCGTAGAAGGCGCCGATCGCGCCCGCGCCCACGATAAGAACACGGGCGGGTGCAACGACCGCGCGCGCTGAATCAGGGGACGATGACAACCTTGCCTTTCGCCCGGCGGCTCGCGAGTTCGTTCAGCGCCGCCGCGGCGTGCGCAAGGGGATATTGCGAGGAGACGTGGGGCTTGAGCTTGCCCTGCGCGTACCAGTCGCCGAGCTCCTTCACTGCGGCGGCGAATTCGGCCGGCGTGCGCCGCGTCCATTCGCCCCAGTACACGCCGACGATCGAACGTTCCATGAGCAACGGAAGGTTCAGCGCGATCTTCGGGATGTCTCCGGAGGCAAAGCCGATGACCAGAAAGCGTGCGCGCCAGTTGGATGAGCGCAGAGCGGCTTCGGCATACGGGCCGCCCACGGGATCGTAGATGACGTCCACGCCCTTGCCGCCGGTCGCGCGCTTAATGCCCTCGCGCAAATCCCCGGACGCGTAGTTGATCGTTTCGTCCGCGCCATGCTGCCGGCACACGGCCAGCTTGTCTTCGCTCGAAGCACAGGCGATGACTCGCAGCCCGAGTACCTTGCCGATTTCGATTGCAGAAATGCCGACGCCACCCGCCGCACCGAGCACGAGTAGCGTTTCACCCGGGCTGGTCGCGGCGCGGTTCCTGAGCGCGTGGTGCGACGTGCCGTAGGTAAGCAGGAACGACGCTGCGGTGACGAAATCCATCCCGGCAGGCATCGGCACCAGCCGCGCGGCCGGCACGACGCATTCCTCCGCGAAAGCGCCGTAACTCGCAAACGCGATCACCCGATCGCCGGGCTTCGCGTTGGTCACGCCTTCGCCGACCTCCTTTACGATGCCTGCCAGCTCGCTTCCGGGCGAAAAAGGCAGCGGCGGTTTCACCTGGTACTTGTTCTGGATGATGAGCACGTCGGGAAAATTGACGCTTGCCGCCTTTACCGACACCACGACCTCGCCGGCGCCGGGTTTGGGCGAGGGCAGGTCCTCGACCACCAGCGACTCGGGCGGTCCGAACTGTCTGCACATCACGGCTTTCAAAGGTTCCTCCTCAGTGGAATTTCGCAGTGCCTTAGAATGCTCCCATGAACCAGCTCATTTTGCATCATTACCCGGTTTCTCCGTTCGCGGAGAAAGTGCGCGCCATGCTCGGCTTCAAGGGGTTGGCGTGGAAGTCGGTCATCATTCCCATGATGATGCCGAAGCCGGATGTGGTCGCGCTCACCGGAGGCTACCGGCGCACGCCCATCCTGCAGATCGGCGCCGACATCTACTGCGACACCGCGTTGATCGCGCGCGTGCTCGAGCGGGTGGCGCGTTCGCCGACGCTCTTTCCCTATGGCGACACGTTTGCGGGAAGGGCGATGGTGCATTTCTCGGATACGGCGCTCTTCAACATCGCGGTGCCGATCGGCTTTCAGCCCGGCGGCATGATGAAACTGTTCCATCCTGAAACCACGCCGGAGGCGCTCGCTGCGTTCGCCAGGGATCGCGCTGCAATGCGACAGGGCGGGACGGTGCGGCGCGGTCCGCTTGCCGAGTGCAAGGCCAACATGGCCGGTCTTCTGCCGCGGATCGAAGCGCAGTTCGGCGACCGGCCATTTCTGCTCGGCGCAAGCCCCTCCGAGTGCGATTTCTCGCTCTATCACGTGCTCTGGCCGCTGTGGAAAGTTCCCGTGACCCGCCCGATGCTCGATGCCTTTGCGAAGACCGTGGCGTTTGTCGAGCGCATGGCCGCATTCGGCCATGGCAGGCCGGAGGACATTTCCAGCGCGCAGGCGCTCGAAATCGCGAGGAGATCGAAGCCCGCGGCGATCAAGGATCCCGTGGCGCTCGAGACGGATGGCATCGCGCTCGGCGACGCGGTGCAGATCATGCCGGTGGATTACGCGCTCGATCCGGTCAAGGGCGAGCTGCTCGACTGCTCGGCCGAGGAGATTGCGCTGCGCCGCACCGATCCGCGCGCCGGCACGGTCGTCGTGCGATTTCCGCGATTCGGCTACCAGCTGCAACGGGCTGCATAGGTCAAGCTCGCTCGTCCGACGGCATGCCCCACATCACCACCGCTGACGGTGTGCGGCTCCACTACGAAGAGGCAGGCAGCGGCACGCCGCTCGTCTTCGTGCACGAATTTGCGGGCGATCTGCGCAGTTGGGAGCCGCAGATGCGGCACTTCTCGCGCGTGTACCGTTGCATCGCGTACAACGCGCGCGGATACGCGCCGTCGGAGGTTCCCGAGGACATCGAACGCTACTCGCAGGAGCGCGCGCGCGACGACATTCGCTCGGTGCTCGATGCGCTCGCAATCGACAAGGCGCACGTGGTGGGTCTCTCGATGGGCGCCTTCGCCACGCTCCACTTCGGGATGCGGTACGCGGACCGGGCGCGCTCGATCACGATCGCAGGCGGCGGTTACGGCGCGCACCCGGCGCACTATTCCCAGTTCCAGGCCGACGCGAAAGCGAACGCGAAGGCAATCCGCGAAAAAGGCATGGCGCACTTCGCCTCCACTTACGGTCACGGCCCTGCGCGCGTGCAACTTAAGAACAAGGACCCGCGCGGCTTCGCCGAGTTCGTCCGCGTGCTCTCGGAGCATTCGGCTCTCGGCTCGGCAAACACCATGCTCGGCTACCAGGGCCGGCGGCCTTCGCTCTATGCGCTCACCGAGGAGATGAAGAAAATCCGGGTCCCGACCCTCATCCTTGCCGGGGACGAAGAGGAGCCGTGCCTCGAGGCCTGCCTTCTCATGAAGCGCTGCATCCCGTCAGCGGGACTCGCGATCCTGCCCCGCAGCGGACACGCCATCAATCTCGAAGAACCGGCGCTCTTCAACCGGCTGCTCGAGGACTTTCTTCACCAGGTCGAAGCAGCGCGCTGGACCACGCGCGATCCGCACGCCGCTCCGCCGTCGGTCTGGGGCCCGAATGGAGAACCGAAACCAATGGCGGACGCGTGAAGAATTTGAAGCTCGCAATCGGCGACATTCGCGTGCGCGCAGTCGCGGCGCCGATGAAACGGCCGCTGGCGACTTCCACCGGTGCCATCACCGTTGCGCCGCTGCTCCTGATCGACCTGCGGACCGATGCCGGCATCACTGGCCGCTCCTATCTGTTCGGCGTCGGCCGGCACAACCTCGCCCCGATCGCCAAGCTCGTCGAGGCGATGGCGGAGATGCTGAAGGGCGACGCGATCGCGCCGTTCGAGATCGAGAGGAAGCTGCGCGCGAAATACACGCTGCTCGGGGTGCACAACATCGTGCTCTTCGCAATGTCGGGCATCGACATGGCTGCGTGGGACGCGCTTGGCCTGGCGCTCGGTCATTCGCTCGTCCGGCTCCTCGGTGGTACACCGCGGCCGGTGCGCGCGTATAACTCCAAGGGGCTTGGCATCATGCCCCTGAAGCCGCTCGTGAAGGAGGCCGTGGAACTGGTCGAGGAGGGCTTCCATGCAGTAAAGCTGCGCCTGGGCCGGCCGCGCGCCGAAGACGATCTCGCAGCGCTTCGGGCCGTGAAGAAGGCAATCGGCCCCGAGGTGACGCTGATGGCGGATTTCAACCAGGCGCTCAGCGTAGCAGAAGCAGTAAAGCGCGGCCGCATGATCGACGCCGAAGGCGGTGTGTTCTGGATCGAAGAGCCGGTACGCGCGGATGACTTCTCCGGTTGCGCCAGGGTCGCGCGCGAAGTGGCGACGCCGATCCAGATCGGCGAGAATTTCATGGGCCCGGAGCAGATGGCGCAGGCGATCGCGGCCGGCGCATGCGACTACGTAATGCCGGACGCGCAACGCATTGGCGGCGTCACTGGATGGATGCGTGCCGCCGCGCTCGCGCAAGGCGCGGGCCTGGAGATGTCGAGTCACCTCTTTCCCGAGGCAAGCGCACATCTTCTCGCGGTGACGCCGACCTGTCATTGGCTGGAGTACGTGGATTGGGCCGACCCTGTGCTCGACCAGCCCCTCAAGCTACAGGATGGATGCGTGCTGATCCCTGAGCGTCCCGGCCTCGGTATGAGGTGGAACGAGAAGGCGGTGAAGCGCTACCTGATCTGAGGTCATGTTCACCCGTCACTACCCGTTCTGGCCGGCCGGGGAGCCGAAAACGCTCAGCGTGCCGAAGACGAGCGTCTACTACAACCTCGAAGTGAGCGCACGTCGCTATCCGGATCACTGCGCGATCGACTATTACGGCAGCCGGATGACCTACGCCGTGCTCAAGCAGGAGGCGGACGCGCTCGCCGGATTCCTGCAGCGCCGCTGCGGCGTGGCGAATGGCGATCGGGTTCTCCTCTATACGCAGAACAGCCCGCAGTTCGTGATCGGCTTCTACGCGATCCTGCGCGCGGACGCGGTCGTGGTGCCGGTGAATCCGATGAACAGGAGCGAGGAGCTGCGGCATTACGTCGAGGACGCGGACGCCGCGGTGATCCTTTCGACGCAGGAACAGTGGCCGCACATCGCGCCGCTCCTGGGTACAGACGGTCTCAAGCACGTCGTCCTGGGCGCCTACTCCGACTACCTGAGCGCGCGAACGGACCTTCCGGTGCCCGATTTTGTGCGTGCGCCGCGGGAAACGCCCGCGCATCCCGCGGTGACCGCATGGCGCGCGGCGATCGACGCGAACGAGACGCCCGGAGAGCACACCGCAGGCTCTTCGGATCTCGCCGTGATGCCCTATACATCCGGCACGACCGGCAAGCCCAAGGGCTGCATGCACACGCATTCGAACATGCTCTCCACCACGACGGCATATCTGCACTGGCGGGACACCACCAGCGAAGCGGTGGTACTCGCAGTGCTCCCGATGTTTCACGTCACCGGCATGCAGGGCGGTATGAACGCCCCGATTCAGGCGGGCGCGGGGATGGCGATCCTTTCGCGCTGGGACCGCAATTGCGCGGCGATGCAGATCGAGCGCACGAAAGTGACGAGCTTCACCGGGATCACCACCATGATGGTCGACTTTCTCGCCAACCCGGATCTCGGCCGCTATGACCTGTCCTCGCTCGTCATGCTCGGCGGCGGGGGCGCGGCGATGCCCGAGGCGCTGGCGCAAAAACTCGCCGACACGTTCGGGCTCGAATTCATCGAAGGCTACGGACTCACCGAGACGATGGCCCCGACGCACATCAATCCGCCGGAGAGGCCGAAGAAGCAATGCGCCGGTATTCCGATCTTCAACACCGACGCGCGTGTGCTCGATCGGGAGACGCATCGCGAGTGCGGGCCGAAGGAGGTGGGCGAGATCGTGGTCGAGGGCCCGCAGGTCTTCCGGGGCTACTGGAAGCAGCCCGCGGCGAGCGAGGAAGCGTTCCTCGAGCACAACGGCAAGCGTTTTTTCCGCACTGGCGATCTCGGCTACTACGACGAGGAGGGATATTTCTTCATCACCGACCGGCTGAAGCGCATGATCAACGCTTCGGGCTTCAAGGTCTGGCCGGCGGAGGTGGAGGCGATGCTCTACGCGCACCCGGACATCCAGGAGGCCTGCGTCATCGGCACGCGCGATCCCTACCGGGGGGAAACGGTCAAGGCGGTCGTGGTGCTGAAGCCGGAGGCACGCGGCAGAGTGAAGCCGGAGGACATCACCGAATGGGCGCGGGAGAAAATGGCTGCTTTCAAAGTGCCGCGCGTGGTGGAGTTCGCAGATCTCCTGCCGAAGACCGCGACCGGCAAGATCTTCTGGCGAAAACTCCAGGAAGACGAGAATGCGAGGACCGCACCATGAGAACGCTGCTTCTGTGTTCGCTCCTTGCAGCATCGGCGGTGCAGGCACAGGTGGAGATCGACCAGCCCTGGGCGCGGGCAACCGCCCCTGCTGCAGTGGTCGCCGGCGGTTACATGACCATTCGCAACAAGTCGGGCGCGCCCGACCGGCTCGTGGGAGCTTCCTCGCCGGCCGCAGCGCGCGTGGAATTGCACGTGCACATCAAGGACGGCAACGTGATGAAGATGCGTCAGGTATCCGGCTACGACGTGCCGGCGAATGGATCGTTCGAGCTCAAGCCCGGCGGCGCGCACCTGATGTTCCTGCAGATCGCGCGACCGTTCAAGGAAGGCGACAAGGTGCCGGTGAAGCTGCGCTTCGAGAACGCGGGCGAGGTGAGCGCGGAGTTTCACGTCGGCCGGCTGGGCGACTCTGCGCCGCCGGGGCAGCACAAGCATTAACCGGATATCAACGCCGTTTCCTTTACTTCGGCCCCGCTTCATCCCGCTGCCGGATTGAGGAGCATGCGGCCGACGTACCAGGCCGCGCCGGCGATGAATGCCGAACAGGGGATTGTCAGGATCCAGGCCCAGACGATGTTGCCCGCCACGCCCCAGCGCACCGCAGATACATTGTGTGCCGCGCCCACCCCGACAATCGATCCGGCAATGGTGTGCGTGGTGGATACCGGAACGCCCAGCGAGGTCGCCAGAAACAGTGCGATCGATCCGGACAGCTCGGCGCAGAAACCGCCGTAAGGCCGTATCTTGGTGATTCTTTGGCCCATCGTCTTGACAATGCGCCAGCCGCCGAAGAGCGTCCCGAGGCCGATGGTCAGATAGCAGGCGATTACCACCCACGCGGGCGGCAGGTCGTTGGCGCCCAGCAGGCCCGCGGCAATCAGCAGCATCCAGATGATTCCCACGGTCTTTTGCGCATCGTTGCCGCCGTGCCCGAGGCTATAGAGCGACGAGGAAACGAGCTGCAGGCGCCGGAACAGCCGATCGACGCGGCTCGGCGTCGAGCGCCTGAACAGCCATGAGATCGCGAGCATCAGCAGCGAACCCAGCACGAACCCGAGCAGCGGCGAGATGAAGATGAACGCCACGACCTTCATGATGCCGCCCGGAATCAGCGACCAGACCCCTGCCTTGGCGACGCTTGCGCCGACGATGCCGCCGATCAGCGCATGCGAGGACGACGACGGAATTCCGTACCACCAGGTGATGATGTTCCAGCCGATCGCGCCGACCAGCGCCCCGAACACGACATAATGGTCCACGATTCCTGCGTCCACGATCCCTTTGCCGACGGTGGAGGCGACCTTGAGCTGAAAGATGAACAGCGCGACGAAATTGAAGAGCGCGGCGAGCGCCACCGCCTGATGCGGCTTGAGCACACCGGTCGAGACCACCGTTGCGATCGAGTTGGCCGCGTCGTGAAAGCCGTTCATGAAGTCGAACGCGAGCGCCACCAGCACCAGCGTCACGACCACCCACAGCGCAATGGATACCGTTTCCATCGCGGCTCAGGAGTTTTCCAGCACGATGCCTTCGATGATGTTGGCGACGTCCTCGCAGCGGTCGGTGATCGTCTCGAGCAGCTCGTAGATCGAGCGCAGCTTGATCAGTTGCTTCACGTCAGGCTCGTCGCGGAACAGCTTCGACATCGCGGCGCGCATGACGCGGTCGGCGTCGGACTCCAGCCGGTCGATCTCCTCGCAGGTCTTGAGGATCGCGTCGGTCTGCTTGAGGTTGGTCAGCAGCGACACCGCGGTCTTGACCCGCTCGCAGCACATCTGGCAGATCTCGGCGAGCTGCTTGGCCTCCGGCGTGACGCGCTGCAGGTCGTAGAGGACGACCGATTCGGCGACGTCCTGCATCAGGTCCAGGATGTCGTCCATGCTCGTGATCAGGCCGTGGATCTGCTCGCGGTCGAACGGCGTGATGAACGTCTTGTGCAGCAGCGTGATCGTCTCGTGGGTAATCTTGTCGGCGGCGCGTTCGGCATCGTCGATGCGCTGAGCGTGCGCTTCCAGCGCTTTGAAGTCGGTGATCATCGCTTCGAGCTCGCGCGCGCCCTCGACGATGCGGTCGGCGTGGGCGTTGAACAGATCGAAAAAATGTCCCTCGCGGGGCATCAGGCGGCCGAACATCTCAGTCTCCCGGGTTCAGGATGTGAAGCCTAGCCCAAGCTCGGCGAATTTGCGAAGTTCCCCGGCGGAGAATCCCCAGTCCACAAGCGCCGCGCGGCCGTGCTCGCCGCGCTCCGGGGGGGGGTGGCGAACGCCGCCGGGAGTGCGCGAGTAGCGCGGCGCCGGCGCCGGCTGCTCGACCCCTGCGATCGTCACGAAGTTCTTCCTGGCGACGTTGTGCAGGTCATGCTTTGCTTCGCTAAAGGTCAGAACCGGCGCGAAACAGGCGTCGGAGCCTTCGAATGCGGCGCACCACTCTTCGCGCCTCCTGGACTTGAAGACCTCCGTAAAACGCGCACGCAGCTCCGGCCAGCGCTCCATCTCGTACTGCCCCGGCAACGCCTCGCCGGAGAGCCCGAGCCGCTCGAGCAGCTCTTCATAGAACTTTGTCTCAATGGCGCCAACCGCGACGTGCTTGCCGTCGCTGGTTTCGTACACGTCGTACCACGGCGCACCGGTGTCGAGGATGTTCGCGCCGCGCTCCTCGCGCCAGCGCTTCGCCGCAAGCATCCCCGAAAACATGGTCGCAAGCAGCGAGGCGCCTTCGACCATCGCCGCGTCCACCACCTGGCCCTGCCCGGAACGCTGCGCCTCCACCAGCGCGCAGGCAATGCCGAAGCCAAGCAGCATGCCGCCGCCGCCGAAGTCACCGACCAGATTGAGCGGTGGCACCGGCGCTTCGCCCTTGCGGCCAAAGGCGGCGAGCACTCCGGCGAGCGCGATGTAGTTGATATCATGACCGGCGCGCGGCGCGAGCGGCCCGTCCTGGCCCCATCCGGTCATGCGGCCATACACAAGCCGCGGGTTCTTCGCCAGCGCGGCATCCGGCCCGAGGCCCAGCCGCTCCATCACACTGGGGCGAAAGCCCTCGATCAGCGCATCCGCGCGCCCGATCAGTTCCAGCGCGGCGTGCGCGCCCTCCTTTGACTTGAGGTCGAGCGTCACCGAGCGCTTGCCGCGCATCATCACGTCATTCCAGCGCTCCCGCTTCAGGCCCAGGTCGCTCGCCGCGGGGCGATCGATCAGCAGCACATCGGCACCCATGTCGGCGAGCAGCATTCCGGCGAATGGCCCCGGGCCGATCGCCTCGAACTCGAGCACCTTGATTCCCGCGAGCGGTCCCATTTACTGTTTCGCTCCTCGATAAGTGCGCTATGGTAGCAAGCGATGGCTGAACTCTATCTCGTGCGGCACGCGCAGGCCGCGTTCGGCACCGAAGATTACGACCGGCTGACCGAGCTTGGCCATCGCCAGGCGCGATGGCTGGGCGAATATCTCGCGGATCGGGCGATGGCGTTCGACCGCGTGCTGACCGGAAATTTGCGCCGGCATCGCGAGACGCTGCATGGCATCGCAGAGACCTGCCCGGGCATGCCTGCGGCCGAGGTCGAAGCGGGTCTGGACGAGTACCGCGCCGAGATGCTCGTCGCCGCGTACGCCGGTGGGATGGGCGTCGCCTACTCGCCCGGGCATTCCGACCGCCGCGGACACTTTCGGTTGCTGCGCGAGGTGCTCTACGCCTGGGCGGACGGCACGCTCATCGCCGAGGACCATCTCCCATTCGGCGAGTTCGTCGCGCGAGCGCGAGCGGCGCTCGAGCTCGCCCGGCGGCCCGGCGCATCGCGCGTACTGGTGGTGAGTTCTGGCGGCCCGATCTCGGTGCTGCTCGGCACCGTGCTCGGGCTCGCGCCGCGAATGATGATTGATCTCAACCTGCAGGCGCGCAACACCGGCTTCAGCGAGTTGCGCTTCAACGAGCGCGCGACCCACTGCGTGAGCTTCAACAACGTGCCCCACTTGGAGCATGCGGGGCGCGCCGGGGCGATTACCTATTCCTGAATGACTTGTGGAAGGCGGGCTTCCTCGACGCGCGCCTCGGCCATCTCAGTGCAGCCCGAGCGCCGCCTCGATATTGCGCACCATCGCCACAAGGCGCGGTCCGATGTCCTCCTCGATCTGGCCTTTCTTCAGCATGAATGCCGGGACGCCGCAATTGAACGAAACGAGCTCGCCGTCCACCATGCGCCGCATCGGTACCCCGACCGCATGCACCTCGCGGCGCAGCTCGCCGAGCGACACGCAGAACCCGCGTCCGCGGATGTCCTCGAGCGCCTTGTCGATCTGCGCCTTGTACTTGCGCAGCATTTCGGGTTCCTTGACTTTCATCTGGTTGAGCAGTGCTTCGCGCTCCGCCGGCATGCATGCGGCGAGGTAGGCGCGGCCGATGGCGGCCTGCGCGATCGGCACCGAGGTGCCGATGTCGGGCAGCGTGGTCAAGCCGTTGCCGCTGCGGCACGATTCGACGTACACCATGTTCAGCCGGTCGCGGATGCCCATCGACACCGAGCCGGTGCAGTAATCGGCCAGCTCCTTGATGTACGGGCGCGCGATCTGGCGCACGCTCATCGAGGCGAGGAGCGGATAGCCGATGGACAGCACTGCCGAGCCGAGCTGGTATTTTCCGAGCCGCATGTTGTGGCGGAGGTAGCCCAGCTTGGTGAGCGTATAGGTGAGCCGCGAAACCGTGGGTTTGGGCAGGCCGGTGCGAACCGAGATCTCCTTGTTGCCGAGCATCGGCTCCAGCGGCGTGAAACAGCGCAGCACCTCGAGCCCGCGCGCGAGCGTAGTCGCAAACTGGCGGTCGCCTTCGTGTTCGTAGCTGTAGGCGGGTTCCAGCTGAGAAACGGAAGCAGTGGGCTCGGACGCACCCATGGCGCGGATCTCCTTGGTTGGTATGGACAGGGGGTTGCAGCGAGAATGTTTCGCATTTCAATATTCCATCCGCCCCTCAGGCGTGTCAACTTAGTCGTATTCAATTTCACATAGTGAAACTGCGATGCTCAAATCCCTGTTCGACCTGAGCGGCAAAGTGGCCCTCGTCACCGGCTCTACGCGCGGCATCGGGAAGTCGGCGGCCGAAGAAATGGCGCGTGCCGGCGCCAAAGTGGTGATCTCCTCGCGCAAGAGCGAGGCCTGCGACGCCGTGCGCGCGGAGTTCGAAGCGCAGGGCTGGCCGGTGATCGCGCGCCCCTGCAACGCCTCGCACAAGGAGGAATTGCAGGCGCTCGTGGACCTGACGCTCGCGACCTGGGGCCGCATCGACATCGTGGTGGCGAACGCGGCGGCGAATCCGTATTACGGCCCGCTCGCCGGACTGCCGGACGACGCCTTCGACAAGGTGATGCTCAACAACGTGAAGAGCGTGCTCTGGCTCGCCAACCTGACGCTGCCCGGCATGGCCGAGCGCGGCGGCGGCAGCTTCATCGTGATCGGTTCGATTGCGGGATTGCTCGCCAATACCGTGATCGGGATCTATGGCATCTCCAAGGCGGCCGACCACCACCTGGTCAAGAACCTCGCGGCCGAGTGGGGGCCGAAAAACGTGCGCGTCAACGCGATCGCGCCGGGCCTCATCCGGACCGATTTCGCGCGCGCGCTCTGGGAGGACGAGAAGCGCAGGAAGGAGCGCGAATCCGTGACGCCGCTGCGGCGCCTGGGCGAGACGCGCGAAATCGGCGGCATCGCCGTGTTCCTCGCCTCGGACGCGGCGAGCTTCATTACCGGGCAGGTGATCGTCGCCGACGGGGGAGTAAGCATCCTGTGAGGTGCGAACCGCACTGAAGGAATTCGGGAGTACAACGTGTTTCACCCCTGCCACCACGCAGCGCGCACGCCGGAGAAGCCCGCGTTCCTCATAGCGCGCTCGGGCGAGACGGTTACGTACCGCGAGCTCGAGGGCCGCTCCAACCAGGGGGCGCAGTTGCTGCGCGCCATCGGCTTACGGCGCGGCGACGCGATCGCGCTGATGCTGGACAACAGCGCGCGCTTCTTCGAGATTTGCTTTGCGGCGCAGCGCTCCGGGCTCTTCTACACGCCGCTGAGCACGCGGCTCTCCACCCAGGAGGCCGAGTACATCATCCGCGACTGCGGAGCGAAGGTATTGATCGTTTCGGCAAGTCTCGCCGGGCAGGCGCTGGGGCTGCGGAACCTCAATCCGGAGATCCGCAAACGCTACTCGGTCGGCGCCGTGTTCCCCGGTCACGAAGCCTGGGAGTTCGCAGCAGCGGCGCAACCCGTCTCCCGCATCGCAGACGAGAGCGCAGGGCGCGACATGCTCTACTCCTCGGGCACCACCGGGCGCCCCAAGGGCATCAAGCTCGAGCTTCTCGACGAGGCGATCGACGCCACCAACACGCTCATCGATGTCGCCGGCAAGCTCTACGGCATGGGGCCGGACACCGTGTACCTGTCGCCGGCGCCGCTCTATCACGCCGCACCGCTGCGCTTCAACATGACCGTGATGCGTTTCGGCGGCACCTCGGTGATCATGGAGCGTTTCGACGCCGAGGAGGCGCTCGCGCTGATCGAGAAGCACCGCATCACCCATAGCCAGTGGGTGCCGACGATGTTCGTGAGGATGCTGAAGCTCCCGCCCGGAATACGCGCACGCCATGACCAATCGTCGCTGCGCGTCGCGATCCACGCCGCGGCGCCCTGCCCGGTGCAGGTGAAGCAGGAGATGATCCGCTGGTGGGGGCCGGTGCTCTACGAGTACTACGCGGGTACCGAGGGCAACGGCTACGTCGCCTGCAACTCGGAGGAGTGGCTGTCGCATCCGGGAACGGTGGGGCGGGCGCTGGTCGGCGAGATCCGGATCCTCGACGACGGCGGGCACGTGTTGCCGGCCGGCGAGACCGGCACTATCTACTTCGCCAACGGCCCCGCGTTCGAGTACCACAACGACCCGGAAAAGACCGCGGCGTCGCGCAGCAAGGAGGGCTGGTCCACGCTGGGCGACGTGGGATACATGGACGGCGAGGGCTACCTGTATCTAACCGACCGGAAACACTACATGATCATCTCCGGCGGCGTGAACATTTACCCGCAGGAGATCGAGAACCTCCTCGTCACGCACCCCAAGGTGGCCGACGTCGCGGTGATCGGCGTTCCGAACGACGAATTCGGCGAGGAAGTGAAGGCGGTAGTGCAGCCGATGGAGATGAGACAGGTCGGGCCGGCGCTGGCCGAGGAGCTGATCGCCTATTGCCGCGAGAACCTTTCGCATATCAAGTGTCCGCGCTCGGTCGATTTCGAGGCCGAGCTGCCGCGGCACCCGACCGGCAAGCTCTACAAGCGTCTGCTGCGGGACCGGTACTGGCAGGGGCGCGATCGAAAACTCTAGAGACGAACGAGGAGAACCTACAGGATGAGCGACGTGCGGAAACTAAAAGTTCACGTGGATGCGGCACGCTGCCAGGGGCACAATCGCTGCCATTCGATCGCGCCGGAGCTGTTCGAGATCGACGACTACGGCAACTCCCGAGCGAAGGACGACGGGAGCGTGCCTCCGGAGCTGGAGGAGAGGGCGCGGCTCGCCGTGAAGAACTGCCCCGAACACGCCGTGCGACTGACCGAAAAGGACTGAGAGAGGAGAGCGCGATGAGTGCACGCACCCCCGTGAAGGACTGGGCAACGGACTTCGACCATACCGATCCGGCCTGGATCGACGACCCGTTCCCGATCTGGGACGATCTGCGCAAGCGCTGCCCGATCGCATACAGCGAACGCTTCGAGGACGGCGCCCATTTCCCGTCGCGCTACGCCGACGTGCGCGAGATCGCCTACGATACCGAGCACTTCTCGTCGCGCCGCGTGATCGTGCGGGAGAAAAAATTCAACCCGGTGATGCCTTCGCCGCCGATCACCTCCGACCCGCCGGAGCACCGCCCGGCGCGCATGCCGCTGCTTCCCGCCTTCAACCCGAAAGCAATCGAGCGCCTGACGCCCGGCACGCGGGCGCTGTGCGCGAAGCTGATCGAGCGCTTCATGGCGACGGGGCGCTGCGACGCGGCGACCGATTACGCGCAGCACATCCCGACGCGCGTGATCGCCAACATGCTGGGCGTGGACGAGGAGGACGGCGAACGCTACCGGCGCTGGATCAAGATGGCGCTGCAGGAAGGCATCCACGATAACGCCAAGGTAATGGAGGCTCTGAAGGAGATGACGGTCTACTTTGGCGAGGAACTGGCCAAGCGCGGCGCGAAGCCGGGCGACGACCTGATTTCCTGCATGCGCGACCAGCGCGTGGACGGCAAGCCATTGCCGCCCGACAAGCTCATCGGCACGCTGCGCCTGCTGCTCATCGCGGGCATCGACACGACCTGGAGCGCGATCGGAGCGAGCCTGTGGCATCTTGCGACGCACGACGAGGACAGGCGCCGGCTGGTCGCGGACCCTGCGCTGATGGACACGGCGGTCGAGGAGTTCCTGCGTGCGTATGCGCCGGTGACGATGGCACGGGAAGTGATCAAGGAGGTCGAGATTAACGGCTGCCCGATGAAGCCGGGGCACATGGTGCTGCTGTCCTTTCCCGCTGCGAATCGCGACCCGGAAATGTTTCCCGACGCTGACAAGGTGCTGATCGACCGCAAGGAGAACCGTCATGCAGCCTTTGGGCTCGGCATCCATCGCTGCATCGGCTCGAACCTCGCGCGCATGGAACTGCGCGTTGCGCTGGAAGAATGGCTCAAGCGCATCCCCGAATTCAGGCTGGCAGAATCCGCGCACGTCACCTGGTCGGAGGGCACGGTGCGCGGTCCGCGGCAGCTGCCGGTGGTATTCGGCTAATGCTCGGGCACGAGGCCACGGGCGTGGTCGAGGCGGTCGGTTTCGAGCTGGTGAACGTTGCCTACGCGAAGATGCGCACGGGCGAACAGGCGCGCTCGGTCATCATGTTCGATCAATGAAATCCAACGAAGACATCATTCGCGAATTCGTCGCCGCATGGTCCCGGCTTGACGTCGAGGAGCTGGTTGCATTTTTCGCGCCGGACGGGGCCTACCACAACATGATGAACAGGCCGGTGACCGGGCAGGACAACCTGCGCAAGTTCATCGGCGGTTTTCTGAAGGACTGGACTGCGACGCGCTGGGAAATCCTCAATGTCCTGTCGCGGGAGAACATCGTCGTCGCCGAGCGGGTGGATCGCACGCAGCTTCGCGACAGAAGCGTCGATCTGCCCTGCTGCGGGGTTTTCGAGATGCGCGACGGCAAGATCATGGTATGGCGCGACTACTTCGATCTGGCGACCTACATGCGCGCGCTGGCGCCATCGAAGTGATTCACCGCCCGATGCCGCCGCGGATCAGCTCCGCCGCCTTCTCGCCGATCATGATCGAGGCCGCGTTGGTGTTGCCGCCGATGAGCGTCGGCATGACCGACGCGTCGGCGACGCGCAGCCGCTCCATGCCGCGCAGGCGCAATTCGGAGTCGACAACCGCCCTATCGTCGGCGCCCATCCGGCAAGTCCCGACCGGGTGGTACACAGTGTCGGCGCGGCGCCGTACGAGGGCGAGCAGCGCGTCGTCCGAGGCGCCTTCCTCGCCGAAGACGTTTGCGCCGCGGAAAGCGTCGAGCGCGTGCTGCGCAAGAATCTCGAGCGTTATCTTCACTCCGCGCACGAGGAGCGATGCGTCCTCGTCGGCAGCAAGGAACGCCGGGTCGATGCGCGGCGGCGCGAGCGGGTCGGCGGAGTCGAGCCCGACGCTGCCACGGCTCTTCGGGCGCAGAACGCAGACATGGCAACTGAAGCCGTAGCGCGGCGTCCGGTCGCGCCCGTGATTGGCGACAAGCCCGATGGTGTAATGCAACTGCAGATCAGGGCGCCCGAGCCGCTGTTCGGATTTGAGGAATCCGCCCGCCTCCGCGATGTTGGAGGAAAGGATGCCGCCACCGTCACGCCGGTACGCGAAATAGCCTTTGGCGAGATTGACCAGACCGCGCGCCGTCAGTCCGAGGAGCCCGGGCGCGTCGGAGAGATAGCCGATCACGTAGTCGGGGTGGTCCTGAAGATTGCGGCCTACGCCCGGCAACTCGTGGCGCAGGGCGATGCCATGGCGTGCGAGTTCCTCTCCCGGCCCGATCCCCGAAAGAAGCAACAGATGCGGCGAGCCGAACGCGCCGCAGCAAACGATGGTCTCGCGACGGGCGCGCAATGCGCCGCGGGTCGTCTCCACGCCCGCGCACGCGAGCCCCTCCAGCAGCAGGCGCCGCGCATGCGCTTTGGTGAGTATCGTCAGGTTGCTCCTCTCCGCGGCCGGATCCAGGTAGGCGCGCGCCGCGCTCCAGCGCCTGCCGTTCTTCTGCGTCACCTGATACAGGCCGACGCCTTCCTGTTGCACGCCGTTGAAGTCGGCGTTGCGCGGGTTGCCCGCCTGCACTCCCGCCTCGACGAACGCGAGGGCGGCGGCGTTCGGCGAGCGCAGGTCGGCGACATTGAGCGGGCCGCCGCTGCCGTGGAAATTGTCTGTGCCACGCTCGTTGTGTTCGCTGCGCTTGAAAAGCGGCAGCACATCGCTCCAGCCCCAGCCGCGGTTGCCTGCGGCGGCCCAGTCGTCGTAGTCGCCGGGGTGGCCGCGGATATAGACCATCGCGTTGATCGCGCTCGAGCCGCCGAGCGCTTTGCCGCGCGGTTGGTAGCCCTTGCGCCCGCCGAGACCCTGCTGCGGCACTGTCTCAAAGGCCCAGTTGTGAATCCGGCGCGGCACCGTCACCGCGAGCATGATCGGCGTGTCGATCAGAAACGAGCGGCCGTCGCCGCCCGCTTCGACGAGGCACACGGCTACGGTCGGGTCTTCCGACAGCCGCGCGGCGAGGGCGCAGCCGGCGGATCCCGCGCCGACAATCAGGTAGTCGAACTGCATCTGCGGATGATGGCAGATCCGGCAGTAAAATGATCGCCCTACCGGAGGCAATCCATGGACCTCAATTACTCACGCGAAGAACTCGCGTTCCGCGACGAGGTGCGCGGCTGGCTCAACGCCAATCTGCCGCAGGACCTGCGCGACAAGATGGCGAACTACGACGAGCTGGGCCGCGAGGACCTGTTGCGCTGGCACCGGATCCTCGCCAAGAAGGGCTGGGTGGCGCCTGCCTGGCCGAAGGAATGGGGAGGCACCGGCTGGAACGTGGTGCAGCGCTACATCTTCGAGGAGGAGTGCGGTTACGCCGGCGCCCCGCCGCTGATTCCCTTCGGGCTCGCGATGTGCGGCCCGGTGCTGCTGCGCTTTGGCAGCGAGGCGCAGAAAAAGCGCTTTCTCCCCCGCATCTACAACGGCGACGACTTCTGGTGCCAGGGCTACTCCGAACCCGGCTCGGGTTCTGATCTCGCCTCGCTCAAGACGAAAGCGCTGCGGAACGGCGAGCACTACGTCGTCAACGGCCAGAAGACCTGGACCACGCTGGGGCATGTCGCCGACTGGATCTTCTGCCTGGTGCGCACCGACTCGAACATGGCGAAGAAGCAGGAGGGCATTTCGTTCCTTCTCATCGACATGAAGACGCCTGGGATCACGGTGCGGCCGCTCATCCTGATGGACGGCGGGCACGAAGTGAACGAAGTGTTTTTCGACGACGTGAAGGTCCCGGTCGAGAACCTGGTCTACGAGGAAGGCAAGGGCTGGACGGTCGCCAAGTATCTGCTCGGGCACGAGCGCATGAACACCGGCCGCATTGGCGCATCCAAGCGCGAGCTCGCCAAGCTGAAGGAGTTCGCCGGCCGGCAGAAGGGCGATGACGGCAAGCCGCTGATCGAGGACGCGCGCTTCCGCGACAAGCTGACGCGCGTCGAGGTGGAGCTGATGGCGCTCGAGATCACCAACCTGCGCTTTCTCGACCAGATGCGCCGCAGCGGCCAGCCGCCGGGCGCGGACGTCTCGATGCTGAAGATCAAGGGCACCGAAATCCAGCAGGCGCTCACCGAGCTCATGATGCAGGCCGAGGACCCCGGCGCGCAGGAGGGATATACGGGGTTGGCGAAGCGATACTGCAACATGAGGAAAACCACGATCTACGCCGGCTCGAACGAGATTCAGAGAAACATCATTTCCAAAATGACCTTGGGGCTGTAGGGGAACGAACATGAATTTCGACTACAACGAAGAACAGCAACTGCTCGCCGATTCGGTGCGGCGCTTCCTCGCCAAGGACTACGGCTTCGACGCGCGCAGGAAAATCGTCGCCTCCAGGGAAGGCTGGAGCCCGTCGGTCTGGTCGACGCTGGCCGAGATGGGTCTCACCGGCCTGCCGTTCTCGCCCGATTACGGCGGCTTTGGCGGCGGCGCGGTCGACCTGATGGGCGTGATGGAGGCGGCGGGCGATGCGCTGCTGGTCGAACCCTACCTTGCCACGGTCGGCCTGGGGGCGCAGTTCGTCGCGCGCGCAGGCAGCGAGGCGCAGAAGAAGGCGCTCCTGCCGCTGGTCGTCGAGGGCAAGCTGAAAATGGCGTTCGCGCACTCCGAGATGGGCGCGCGCTACAACCTCGCCAGAGTCGAGGCGCAGGCAAAGAAATCCGGCGCCGGCTGGGAAGTCACAGGCGGGAAATTCGTCGTGTTGGGCGCCCCGGCGGCGGACAAGTTTGTGGTCTCCGCGAACACTGATAAAGGTTTGTCCTTATTCTTAATAGATAAAAAATCTGTAAAAGTAAAAGCGTACGTCACGTTGGACGAGCAACGCGCGGGAGATGTGAGCCTCTCGAAGGCGCCCGGCGAGTTGCTCGGTGCCGAGGGCGGGGCGCTGCCGGTCATCGAGGAGGTGGTGGATTTCGCCACTGCGCTCATCTGCGCCGAGGCCGTGGGCGCGATGAAGTTCGCCTGCGACACGACTCTGGAATACCTGAAGACGCGCAAGCAGTTCGGCGTG
>CAZYVT010000058.1:0-22457 GCA_964651335.1 uncultured Enterobacteriaceae bacterium
GGTCTCGTGTGGCCCTATGAGAGGGAAGTGCGCCAGAGTCTTGAGAACTGTGAACGCTATTTCGTCGGGGTCGCCGAGCTTTTTCGCTCCACCGCGTTGCGTGACTGGGAACCTGCGCATGCCCGGCTCGCCGCGCAACTGCGCGGCCACTGCGAATGGGTGAGAGCGAGCGTACTTCCGCGCACGCGAAAGGAGCACACGCTGCCGCGCGAGCTGTACGCAGACCGGCTGCGGACCCACGGGATCGATATCGAACCCGAGCAGGCGATCACGATGGGCACGTTCGCCTTTGCCGAAATCCGCGACGAAATGGCGCGCCTCGCCGCGCGGATTGCGCGGGAGCGCAATGTGGCGTCAGCGGACTATCGCGATGTCCTTCGGGAGTTGAAGCGCAATCCGGTGCCACCCGATCGAATCCTTGCGCTGTATCGAGATCGCCTCAAGGAAATCGAGCAGATCCTGGTGCGCGAGCGGATCATCACCCTGCCGCAGCGCCCGGCCTCCATCCGGCTGGCGAGCGAGGCTGAATCGGCAGCCATCCCGGTGCCCTACCTGAACACGCCGCGCCTCGTCGGCAACCAGGGCGAGGTGGGCGAATTTGTCCTGCCGCTCACAAATCCGAATGCGCAGTCATCGGACGCGGCCGATGACGTCAACGCGGAGGCGGCAGCATGGACGTGGACCGCGCACGAGGCGCGGCCCGGGCACGAGCTGCAGTTCGCTGCGATGGTCGAGCACGGCGTATCGCTTGCCCGCGCCGTGTTCGCTTTCAACAGCACCAACGTCGAAGGATGGGGCCTCTATGCCGAGAGCGTGATGATTCCCTACTTTCCGCCAGAGGGTCAGTTGTTCTCTCTGCAGCTTCGCTTGCTCCGGGCGACACGGGCGTTTCTCGACCCGATGGTCAACCTTGGCAGGATGACGCCGGCCGAAGCCAAGGCATTTCTCATGCGTGAAGCGGTGTTTTCCGAGCCGTTCTCCCAGCAGGAGGTGGATCGCTATGCCTTTGAACTGCCCGGGCAGGCGGTTTCGTACTTCTACGGCTATACCCGCATCCGGGAATTGCGGATGAAGGTCGAGCTCGCGCTCGGGCCGCGGTTTGATCAGAGGAAATTTCACGACCTCGTGGTAGCGCAGGGACTTCTACCACCCAAGCTGCTCGAGCGCACGGTGATGGAAGAGATCACGCGCACCCGGTGATCTCTCCGACTGCGGCGACGCTTCAAATGTGCTGATGATTACGCTGGATTGCCCAGTTTTTCATCAGCGACAATCAGCGCGAGTAGCGAAAGTCAGGCTAGCCGCCAGGCGCGAGCCTGTCGAGTTGCGGCCGCAGCTTCGCGAGCGTAGCCTCGAATCCCGCCAGCCGCTCGCGCTCCTGCGTGACGATTTTCTCCGGCGCGCGCGCGACAAACGAGTCATTGGCGAGCTTGGCGCGGCACTTTCCGATCTCTCCCTCGAGTCGCGCGATCTCCGTGCCCAGGCGCTCGCGCTCGGCGGCGACGTCGACTTCGACGTGCAGCATGAGTCGAACGTCACCGACCACCGCCACCGGCGCGTCCGCCTGCGGCAGCTCGGTGACCGGGCGCACGGATTCGAGGCGCGCGAGCGGCAGCATGTAGGGCGCGAATCGCGTCACGGCCCCGACCGCGAACAGGACCAGCTTCTGCTGTGGCGAGATGCCCATCTCGCCGCGCAGATTGCGGGTGGCGTTCACCAGGTCCTTGAGCAACGCCATCTCGCGCTCCGCGCTCTCGTCGATCTTCTCCGGCTGCGCCTTCGGGTACGGCGCGAGCATCACGGTTTCGCCCGTCTTACCGGCAAGCGGAGCCACTTTCTGCCACAGCTCCTCGGTGATGAACGGGATCACCGGATGCGCGAGCCGCAGCACGGTCTCAAGCACGCGCACCAGCGTCCGGCGTGTGCCGCGCTGCACCGCCTCGTCGGGCGACTGGAGCTGCACTTTCACCAGCTCCACGTACCAGTCGCAGTACTCGTCCCAGACGAAGCGGTAGATCGCGCCGGCCACGTTGTCGAAGCGGTATTCCGCGAACGCCTTCTCGACCTCTGCCTCGGCCCGCTGCAGCTGGCTGACGATCCACCGGTCGACGAAGGTAAGCGAGGCGAGGAGTTTTTCATCCAGTCCGCAGTCCTTGCCCTCGGTGTTCATCAGCACGAACCGCGTCGCGTTCCACAGCTTGTTGCAGAAATTGCGGTAGCCCTCGCAGCGGTTGAGGTCGAAATTGAGCGTGCGCGCGAAGCTCGCGAGCGAAGTGAACGTGAACCGCAGCGCGTCGGTGCCGAACGCAGGAATGCCGTTCGGGTAATGCGCGCGGACGTATTTCTCGATCTTCGCGCGGTGCTCCGCGCGCAACAGGCCGACCGTCGACTTCGCGAGCAGGTCGGCGAGCGTGATGCCGTCGATCAGGTCGAGCGGATCGAGCGTGTTGCCCTTCGACTTCGACATCTTGTGGCCTTCGGCGTCGCGCACGATGGCGTTGATGTAGACGTGCCGGAACGGCACCTTGCCGGTGAAGTGCAGCGTCATCATGATCATCCGGGCAACCCAGAAGAAGATGATGTCGAAGCCGGTGACCAGCACCGAAGAGGGCAGGAACAGCTCCAGGTCTTTCGTCTTCTCCGGCCAGCCAAGCGAGCTGAACGGCACCAGCGCCGAGGAGAACCAGGTATCGAGCACATCCGGATCGCGCCGCAGGGCGCCGGTGACGCGATGCTTCGCCCTGACCTCGTCCTCGCTCCGCCCGACGTAGATGTTTCCCTGCTCGTCGTACCACGCGGGGATCTGGTGTCCCCACCAGAGTTGCCGCGAGATGCACCAGTCCTGGATGTTCTCGAGCCACTGGTTGTATGTGGTGGTCCAGTGCTCTGGATAGAACTTCACGTCACCCTTTGCGACTGCCGCAAGACCGGATTTCGCGAGTCCGTCCATCTTCACGAACCACTGATCCGTCAGCATCGGTTCGACGATCACGCCGGTGCGCCCGGAGCGCGGCACGCGCAGCATGTAGGGCTTTTCGGAGACCAGAAGGTTCTCCGCGCTCAGGTCTGCGAGAACCATCTTCCGGGCGTCGAAGCGGTCCAGCCCCTCGTATCTCGTTCCCTTGATCTTCGCATCCAGCGTCAGGATCTCGATTGCGGGAAGCTGGTGGCGTTGCGCGACCGCCCAGTCATTGAAATCATGCGCCGGCGTGATCTTCACGCAGCCGGTGCCGAACGCCGGATCCACGTAGTCGTCGGCGATGAGGGGAATCGATCGGTCGGTCAAAGGCAGCATGACCCGCTTGCCGACGAGCGACGCGTAGCGCTCGTCCTTTGGATTCACCGCCACCGCCACGTCGCCGAGCATGGTTTCCGGCCGCGTCGTAGCTACCACCACCGATCCCGATCCGTCTTCGAGCGGATAGCGGATCTCCCAGATCTTGCCGTCTTCCTCCTCGCTCTCGACTTCAAGATCGGATACCGCCGTGCTGAGCACCGGATCCCAGTTCACGAGCCGCTTTCCGCGGTAGATGAGCCCTTCCTCGTACAGCCGGACGAACACCTCGATGACGGCGCGCGACATCCTCGCGTCCATCGTGAAATAGCCGGACTTCTGGCCTTCGGTGTCGGCATAGGTCCAGTTGCCGGATGCGCCCAGGCGCCGCATCTGGCGAGTGATGGTTGCGCCGGATTGCTGTTTCCACTGCCACACGCGCTCGACGAACTTCTCGCGGCCGAGGTCGTGGCGGGTCTTGCCTTCGTCCTGCAGCTGGCGCTCCACCACGATCTGGGTCGCGATGCCGGCGTGGTCCGTGCCCATCACCCAGTTTGCATCGAACCCGCGCATGCGGTGGTAGCGGGTCAGCGCGTCCATGAGCGTTTGCTGAAACGCGTGTCCCATGTGCAGCGTGCCGGTGACGTTCGGCGGCGGAAGCTGGATGCAATAAGAGGGCCGGCCGCCCTCCGGCCGGGCGCCAAACCACCCGGCGGACTCCCAGCGCGCATACCAGAGCTGCTCGATCGCGCGCGGATCGAAGCTCTTGTCCAGCGGCATGCTAGGAATCGGCGCTGCGCTGCCCGCGTCCGACGAACGCGCGCAGGACCGCCTCGCGCACCGCGCGGCGCACGATATCGTGAATTTCAGGTGTCACGCGCTTCAGCACCTCGTGCTCGATCTCGGCGGCAAGGGCCTGCGCGCCCGCCTCCAGCGGCGTGGCAGGGTCTTTCCCTTCCGCCACTTCGGTGAGGACAGGAACTTCTTCCTCGATTCGCCGGGCGGCCTCCTGGTGCCGCTTGAGCAGCGCGTCGACGCGTTCGATCAACGGATTGTGCTCGCGCCCTTCCGTCATTCGCGCCCTCCGGATGCCAGGTCGTGACTGCGGATCGGGTAGCCGCGCTCCCGGTACCAGGTGTAGCGCGATCGCCCGGCCCTGCGGTCCTCCTCGTCCTGCGACACGATTTCGAGCAGGCGATCATGGCGCGCGAAAAACGCCGGGCATTCGTGCCAGAGATTCAGCAACACGTCGCACACTGGCGCCGCTTCACCGTCGGAGGCGATCAGCACGGGCGTCTCGGCGGCGAGCGCGTCGGTCGCCAGACAATGCGGCACGAACGCGATCGCAGGCCAGGTCCACAGCATCCGATCGAGCTTCTGCGCCACCTCTGCGAGTGGTGCGAAGATGAGCATCCGTTTGCGTTGCTCGAGCGCCTTGCCTGCGAGGCGGCACGCTACCTGGAGCCGGTCGGCGGCGTTGAAGTAGAAATCGATCGTGGTCAACGGTGCCGCGGGGGCGAGGCGCAGCTCATCCCCGCGCTTCCTTTCCGCCCGCGTAGCGCAAGGCGAATCGCACCAGCAGCGGCACCGGCCTGCCAGTCGAGCCTTTGTCGCGGCCGCGCTTCCACGCGGTGCCGGCGATGTCGATATGGGCCCAGCGCAGCTTCTTCGCGAAGCGGGACAGGAAGCAGGCCGCGGTGACGCTTCCGGCGGGCCGGCCGCCGATGTTCGCCATGTCGGCAAAATTCGATCGCAGCTGCTCCTGGTAATCCTCCCACAGCGGCATCTGCCAGACTCGGTCCCAGGAGTCCTCGCCCGCCTCGCGAATCGCATTCGCGAGCTTCTGGTCGTTGGCGAACAGGCCGCTGGCGACGTGCCCGAGGGCGATCACGCAGGCGCCGGTGAGCGTCGCGATATCGATCACTACCTCGGGGTCGAAGCGCTTCGCATAGGCGAGGGCATCGCACAGGATCAGCCGCCCTTCGGCGTCGGTGTTGAGGACTTCGACGGTCTGCCCGTCCAGCGTCTTGACGATGTCGCCCGGTTTGGTTGCCGCGCCTCCGGGCATGTTCTCGCAAGCCGGAATCAGGCCGACCACGTTGACCGGCGCCTTCATCGCCGCCAGCGCGCGGATCGTCCCGAGCACGCTGCCGCGCCGGACATGTCGAATTTCATCTCGTCCATTTCGAGCGCGGGCTTGAGCGATACCCCGCCGGTATCGAACGTGATCCCCTTGCCGACGAGGACCACCGGCTTGTGCTTCTTCGGCGCGCCGGAGTGGCGCAGGACGACCAGCTTCGGCGGTACGCGCGAACCCCGCGTCACCGAGAGCAGCGCGCCCATGCCGAGGCGCTCCATGTCGCGCCGCTCGAGCACTTCGATGTCCAGCTTGTATTGTCGGGCGAGCTTCGCCGCCACATCGGCGAGATGCGCGGGCGTGCAGTGGTTGGAGGGCAGGTTGCCGAGCGTGCGCGCGAGCTCCACGCCATCGGCCGTCGCGACCGCCTCCCTGAGCGCTGACCGGGTTTGTGCGGTGACGGGCTGGCTGCCCACGGCAAGCGCGACTTCCGCGAGCGCCGGCGCCGGCGCCTTCTTCTGCGTCTTGAGCTGGTCGAAGCGGTAGAACGCGTCGCGCATGCCGAGCACGGCATGGCGCGCGCTCCATGGCAGCCCGCGGCGTCCGACCTTGAGCTGCGCGATGCAGAGCACGGCGTGGCGGGCGCCGATGTCCTTCAGCGCGTTCGCCGCGGCGCGCACCGCGTCGCGGTACGCCTGCTCGGCGAATTTTTCCTGCTCCCCCAATCCCACGAGCAGCACGCGCTCGGCCGCCAGCCCCTGCACCCCGTGCAGCAGCAGGGTCGAACCGAGTTTGCCGGACAGGTCTCCCTGCGAGAGCACGCGCTGCAACGCGCCGCGCGCTGCACGATCGGCGAGCTGCGCTGCCCGCGTCAGCGCGCCACTGCCGTCCTTTCCGTCCTTGTAGACGCCCAGCACCAGACACCCGGTCCGCGCTGCGCCGGGCGCCGCACTTGTTATGCTAAATTCCACTGCGGTCTCCCCATGATGCGGGCCGCAAGTATCGCATGATCTTCCATCGCTCGCTGCTCAGGGAATTCGCGAATCTCGCCGTCGCGGTGTTCCTCACGCTGTTCCTGATCGCTCTTACGACCCGTCTCATCCGGCTGCTCGGACAGGCGGCGAGCGGCAAGCTGCCAAGCGACGCGGTGATCGCCTTTCTCGGCTTCTTCGCGCTGCACATCCTGCCCGTGCTGCTCTCGCTCACGTTGTTCATCACCGTGCTGCTGACGCTTGCGCGCATGTGGCGGGACTCCGAAATGGTGATCTGGTTCAACTCCGGGCTTTCGCTCGCGGCGTGGACCCGGCCGGTGCTTCTGTTCTCCGCGCCGCTGGTGTTCCTGATCGCGCTGCTCACCTTCGTCATCTCGCCCTGGGTGGTGCGGATGAGCGAGCAGTACCGCAGCCGTGTCGATTCGCGCGACGATCTTTCGCGCGTTGAGCCGGGCGCGTTCGGCGAGTCGCGTTCGAGCGAGCGGGTGTTCTTCGCCGAATCGATCGCCGGCGACAAGAGCGCGGTGCAGAACGTCTTCGTCAATTCCGCGCAGAATGGCCGCACCGGCGTGATGACGAGCGAGAAGGGGTTTACCGAGAGCGCAGCGAACGGCGACCGCTTTGTGACGCTGCTCAGCGGGCGGCGCTACGAAGGCGCGCCGGGCGAACCGGATTTCCGCGTCATGGAGTTCGCGCGCTACGCCGTCCGCGTCGAAGTCAAGGAGGGCGACGAGCCCGAGGCGACGCACAAGAGCCTGTCCACTTTTGCGCTGGTCGAGAACCCGACCAACCCGAATCTCGGCGAATTGCTGTGGCGGATCGGCGTCCCGGTCTCGGCGCTGATGCTCGCGATTCTTGCGATTCCGCTGAGCTACGTCAATCCGCGCGCCGGCCGCTCGATCAACCTGATCTTCGCGCTGCTCGTGTACATCACCTATTCGAACCTGCTTTCCGTGAGCCAGGCGCAGGTCGCGCAAGGCCGGCTCGCGTTCACCACGGGCTGGTGGCTGATGCACGCCTTGATGCTCGCCGTGGCGCTCGCCATGTTCGCGCGCCATCTGATGCGGTTCCTGCCGCGTCTGCGCCGCTAATGCGGATTCCGACCCTCGAGCGCTACCTCGCGCGCCAGATCTGGGGCGCCGCGGCCTTCGTGCTGGCCGGTTTTCTCGCCCTGTTCGCATTTTTCGATTTGATCGCGGAGCTGCGCGATCTGGGCACCGGCGACTACTACCTGCAGCAGATCTTCACCGTGGTCCTGCTCTGGATCCCGGCGCACGCCTACGAGCTCCTGCCGGTCGCGGTGCTGATCGGAACGCTGTATGTGCTTGCACATCTGTCGAGCAACTCGGAGTACACCGTCATGCGTACCACGGGCCTCTCGCCCCTGCGCGCGGCGGCGACGCTCGCGAAGATCGGTCTTCCCTTCGTCGTGCTCACTTTCGCGGTGGGAGAGTGGATCGCACCGTACGGCGATGCGGCGGCGCAAACGGTGCGGATGCGCGCGCTCAGTGCGCTGATTCGCGGCGGGCAGGACCTCCGTTCCGGTCTCTGGTTCAAGGACGAGCGCTCGTTCATCAACGTGCGCGAAGCGCGCGAGTCGAACGTTTTGTCGGATGTGCGCATCTACGAGTTCGACGCCGCTTACCGGCTGCGGATTCTCAGCGTCGCCGAGCGGGCGGAATACACGGGCAGCGGGGCATGGCGTCTGGTGACGGTAGCGCAGACGCGGTACACGGCCCAGGGCCCGCGCACGGCGCGCTATGCCGAGGCGGAATGGCGCTCGGCGGTGAGCCCCGACCTGCTCAACGTCCTGATCGTGGTCCCGGAGCGCATGTCGGCGTGGAAGCTCTACAAGTACACGCAGCACCTCGCGGCCAACCGGCAGAAAACCGAGCGCTACGAAATCGCGATGTGGAAGAAGCTCTTCTACCCGTTCGCGACGCTCGTGATGATGGCGCTCGCGCTGCCGTTCGCCTACATGCACGCGCGCTCGGGAATGGTCGGGGTCAAGGTGTTCTTCGGCATCATGCTCGGAATCTTCTTCCACATGCTCAACAGCCTGTTCTCGCACATCGGCCTGTTGCAGAACTGGCCGCCCGTCGGCGCCGCCGTGGTTCCGGGAGCGGCGTTTCTGCTTGCCGCGATTGCCATGATGTGGTCGGTGGAGCGGAGGTAGGAATTAGGAAGGTTGGCTGGTTCTTGCCGTCCTCGGTCTCCCGAGTTCGCAAATTGCGCAAACTCGGGAGATGTGTGGAAATACAAATTCTTCGCCGAATTCACCAAGAATCGTTGAAGTAACACACGTTCATTTGGTTTGCCATCGATCTCCCGAGTTTGCGCGACTGCGCGAACTCGGGAGACGTATGTAAACCTAAACTCATCACCGGCCTCGTCAACAGCCGGGCGAGAACAGCCTACACGAGCACCAGCCTCGTCCCAGCGAGCCGGTCGTGCAGGAACTGCCGCTCGCGGTCGAAGAGCGCCCAGCCGAGCCCGATTCCGGTCGGCACGACGAGGAGCGCAAGGGCGAACCGAAGCAGCGCGGCGCCCGGCGTCACGCGGTCATGCGCCGGGGAAATCAGGCGGATGCGCCAGGTCTTCATGGCGAGCGTCTGCCCGCCGCGCAGCCAGCACCAGAGGAAATAGGCGGCGAACACCGCGAGCAGGTAGAGCTGCAGCAGCATCCGCGCTTCGCCTTCCGCGCCGCGACCGCCGCTCGCGGAGAAGAACAGCCAGGTAGCGGCGAAGCCGACCGCGAAGAGCAGCAATCCGTCGTACAGCATGCAGGCGAGACGCCGCGCGATTCCCGGCGTCGCGGAACTGGAAACAGCGCTCACTTCGTTGTCGGAGACGGCTTTTGCGGCGAGGGCTGCGGCTTTGAACCGGAACTGCGCTGGCGTCGCTCCCGCGCGTCGGTCGACGCGGGAGCATCGAGCATGCGCTTCTCACCTGGAGGCAGCGCCTGGTACTCGGCCCACTGCCGGCGGAGGTCCATGCGCTTCTCGGGGGGGAGCTTGCCGATGCTCTTGTACTGCTCGCGTGCGGCGCGCCGCTGCTCAGGGGTGAGCTTGGCCCACTTCTCCATGCGCTGCTGCACGCGCTGCTGTTCCTCGGGTCGCATGCCCGGGTAGCGCTGGGCGATTCCGATCCAGTTTTTCCTGCGCCCGGTGCTGATTTTGTCCCACTCCGGCTTGAGCGGCGCGAGAATCTCCTGCTGGTCCGCGGTGAGTTCCGCCCAGGAGATATTTTTCTTCGGGGCGCCCGCGGCTCCAGCGACGGAAACCGCAACGGCGAGCGCCAGCGCGGCGAGCGCGCGCGTCAGCGCGCGGCGCGCTTCTTGAGCCATGCCTCGAAACCGCGGTCGAGATAGGCGTCGATCGGCAAGTCGTCGGTGAGCAGCTCGGCGTCGATTTCCTCGACCTCCGCAAGCCGCTGGTTCTGCTGCCAGTTGTAGATCGCGGTCACGCTCAACGCAACGAATGCGGCGGGCAACAGCAGCCGCAGCGACAGACCGCCGATTCCGCCCGCGCGGCCGAGCACGTTGTCTGCCCAGGCGAGCACCGACGTGCGCTCGGGCCGCTGAGCGGCGAGCGCGCGCGTGCGCGCCGCGCGCAAACGTGCGACGGTCGCCGAATCCAGCCGCGCTCCTTGGTCAAGGACCTGCCGAATCTTGTTGGCGAATTGGTGCTCGTTCATGGTCGTCATAGCGTAATCCCGCGCCCTTTGAGCGCCGCGGCCAATGCATGCGCAGCCCGGGAGCAATGCGTTTTCACGCTGCCCTCCGAGCATCCCATTGCCCGTGCGGTCTCCGCGACGTCGAGTTCCTCCCAGTAACGCAGAATGAAAGCCTGGCGTTGACGGGCCGGCAACTGCGCAATCTCTTGTTCAATGATTTCAAGCAGTTGCGATCTCTCCAGCTGGTCCGCAGGCTGGTCCTGCGTTTTCGACTCGCCTGCCGGCAATAAAGTTTCGAGCGGATCCTGGTCATCGTCGTCCCGGTTGGCGGGCAGCAGCGCCGAAAACGGCGTCACCCAGAGCGAGCGCACCTTCTGCCGGCGAAACCAGTCGCGAATCGCGTTCTGCAGGATGCGCTGGAACAGAAGCGGCAACTCCGCGGCGGGACGATCGCCGTACCGCTCCGCCAACCGAAGCATCGCGTCCTGCACGATGTCGAGCGCCGCGTCGTCGTTACGCACGGCATAGACGGCCTGCTTGAAGGCGCGCCGCTCGACGCTCTCCAGGAACGCCGAAAGCTCGCTACGGGATGCCAGAGGGATTCCTCGCTGCTGCGGGCAGGGTTCAATTTGTTGTGCGAAGATGTTATCAAACCCTCGCGCTGTAGACCTTTCGGCACCTTGACCGCAGCGCAGCAAGTCATTAAAGTTTAACGTTTTTAGGCCACATTCCGCGGATTTCAATGGATCGAGTCAAGACCGAGCAGCTGACCGGCGCCCAAATCGTCGTGCGCTGCCTGCAGGAAGAGGGCGTCGAGTATGTCTTCGGCTATCCCGGCGGCGCGGTGTTGTTTATCTACGACGAACTGTTCAAGCAGGACCGCGTGCGCCACGTGCTGGTCCGGCACGAGCAGGGTGCCGCGCATGCCGCAGACGGGTACTCGCGTGCCTCGCACAAGATCGGTGTGTGCCTGGTGACCTCCGGACCGGGCGTGACGAACGCGGTGACCGGAATCGCGACCGCGTACATGGACTCGATCCCCATGGTCGTCATCACGGGGCAGGTGCCGACGCACGCCATCGGCCTGGACGCGTTCCAGGAGTGCGACACGGTCGGCATCACGCGGCCCTGCGTCAAGCACAACTTCCTGGTCAAGAACGTGAAGGACCTCGCCTCCACGATCAAGAAGGCGTTCTACCTCGCGACGACGGGAAGGCCTGGCCCGGTGCTGGTCGACATCCCGAAAGACGTGACCGCGCAGAGTTGCGAGTTCCACTACCCCGAGACGATCTCGATGCGCTCGTACAATCCGACGCGCAAGGGGCACCCGGGACAGATCCGCAAGGCGGTGCAGCTCCTTGCCGAGGCCGAGCGCCCGATGGTGTACACCGGCGGCGGGGTGATCCTGTCGGACTCGGCCGCCGCGCTGACCGAGCTGGTGAGGCTGCTCGGTTTCCCGTGCACCAACACGCTGATGGGGCTCGGCGCGTATCCGGGAACCGACCGCCAGTTTCTCGGTATGCCCGGCATGCACGGCACCTACCAGACGAACATGGCAATGCAGCATTGCGACGTGCTGCTCGCGATCGGTGCGCGCTTCGATGACCGGGTGATCGGCAACCCGGCCCATTTCGCGCAGAATCCGCGCAAGATCATCCACATCGACATCGACCCGTCGTCGATTTCGAAGCGCGTCAAGGTCGACATCCCGATCGTCGGCAACATTCCCGACGTGCTGGATGAGATGCTGAAGCTGCTGAAGGGCGGCGCGCAGCGGCCCGATCCGGCGGCGATCCGGACGTGGTGGGACCAGATCGAGCAGTGGCGCGCGAAGGACTGCCTGCGCTACGACCGCGGCGCGAAGATCATCAAGCCGCAATTCGTCATCGAAAAGCTCTACGAGGTGACCGGAGGGGATGCCATCATCACCTCGGACGTCGGACAGCATCAGATGTGGGCGGCGCAGTTCTACAAGTTCGACCGGCCGCGGCGCTGGATCAACTCCGGTGGTCTCGGCACGATGGGCTTCGGCCTGCCCGCCGCCATGGGCGCGCAGCTCGCCAATGCGGGCGCTACGGTGGCCTGCGTGACGGGCGAATCCTCGATCCAGATGTGCCTGCAGGAACTGTCCACCTGCAAGCAGTACCGCCTGCCGATCAAGATCGTGAATCTCAATAACAAGTACATGGGCATGGTCCGGCAGTGGCAGCAGTTCTTCCACGGCAACCGCTATTCCGAGTCGTACATGGACGCGCTGCCGGATTTCGTGAAGCTCGCGGAGGGCTATGGCCACCGCGGCGTCCTGGTCGACCAGCCCGCCGACGTCGAGCCGGCGCTGCGCGAAGCGTTCCAGCGCCGGGACGAACTGATCTTCATGGATTTCATCACCGACCAGACCGAAAACGTCTATCCGATGGTGCCCGGCGGCAAGGGGATCACGGAAATGATTCTCGCCGAAGACCTTTGATGCGGCACATCGTGTCCGTGCTGCTCGAGAACGAGGCCGGCGCGTTGTCCCGCGTCGCGGGCCTTTTCTCGGCGCGTGGGTACAACATCGAATCGCTGACGGTGGCGCCGACCGAAGATCCGTCGCTCTCGCGCATGACGATCGTGACCAGCGGCTCCGAGGACGTGATCGAGCAGATCACGAAGCAGCTGAACAAGCTGGTCGAGGTGGTGAAGGTGGTGGACCTCTCGGACGCGGAGCACATCGAGCGCGAACTGATGCTGATCAAGGTGCGCGCCGGAGCCAAGGAGCGCGAGGACATGAAGCGCATGGCCGACATCTTTCGCGGGCGCGTGATCGACGTCACGGACAATACCTATACGATCGAGCTGACCGGCGACGGCCGCAAGCTCGACGCGTTCATCCACGCGCTCGACCAGGGCGCAATCATCGAGACGGTGCGCACCGGCGCAAGCGGTATCGGCCGCGGCAACCGGGTCCTGCGGGTCTAGTATTGGGGTCAGAGTAACTTTTCCCGGGGCGGAACCGCGCGGTGCCGGCTCGTTCGCGGAAAAGTTACTCTGACCCCATTTTCGCTTTTTGGGGGGAGTTGCTATGAAACTCTATTACGACAAGGACGCCGACCTGTCGCTCGTCAAGGGGAAAAAGGTCACGATCCTCGGCTACGGCTCGCAAGGGCATGCACATTCATTGAACCTGCACGACTCCGGGATGAAGGTCACGGTCGGCCTGAGGAAAGGGGGCGCGTCGTGGGACAAGGCGAAGAATGCCGGACTCAAGGTCGCGGCGGTCGCCGATGCGGTGCAGGGCGCCGACATCGTCATGATGCTCATGCCCGATGAGCACATCGCGGCTGTTTACAAGTCCGAAGTCGAGCCGCACATCAAGAAGGGCGCAGCGCTCGCGTTCGCGCACGGTTTCAACATCCACTACGGCCAGGTGCAGCCGCGTGACGACCTCGATGTCTGGATGGTGGCGCCCAAGGCGCCGGGCCACACCGTACGCTCGACCTATGCGGCCGGCGGCGGCACGCCGATGCTGATCGCGGTATACCGCGACCGCTCGAAGAAGGCGCGCGACATGGCTCTTTCCTACGCCGCCGCGATCGGCGGCGGCAAGGCCGGAATCATCGAGACGACGTTCAAGGAGGAGACCGAGACCGACCTCTTCGGCGAGCAGACCGTGCTCTGCGGTGGATGCGTGGAGCTCGTGAAGGCGGGCTACGAGGTGCTGACCGAGGCCGGCTACGCTCCGGAGATGGCGTATTTCGAGTGCTTGCACGAACTGAAGCTCATCGTCGACCTCATGTACGAGGGCGGCATCGGCACGATGAATTACTCGATTTCGAACAACGCCGAGTACGGCGAATACATCACCGGTCCGAAGATCATCGACGAGCGCGTGCGGCAGCGCATGCGCGAAGCGCTTGCACGCATCCAGTCGGGCGAATACGCCAAGGATTTCGTGCTCGAGAACCGCGCCGGCGCGCCGACGCTGCTTTCGCACCGGCGCATGACCGCCGAACATCCGATCGAAAAGGTCGGCGCGCGGCTGCGCGAGATGATGCCCTGGATCCGCAAGAACCGGCTGGTCGATACTTCAAGGAACTGACGCCGTGAGACCGGCCTATCCCCATCCGCTCGTGGCGAGGGAGGGGTGGCCGTTCCTTGCCGCCGCGGCCGCCCTTGCGATCGCGGTCGGGGTGTTCGCCGGCTGGGGATGGTCGCTGCCGATCTGGGCCGCCGCGCTTTTCATCCTGCAGTTCTTCCGCGACCCGCCGCGCGAAGTGCCCGATGATCCGCGCGCCGTCGTCTCTCCGGCCGATGGCCGGGTCGTTGCGGTGGAGCGCTCACGCGATCCGTGGCTGGAGCGCGACGCGCTCAAGATCTCGGTGTTCATGAACGTCTTCAACGTGCACTCGAACCGCTCGCCGGTCGACGGCACGGTGAGGAAACGCTGGTACAGCGCCGGCGCGTTCCTCAACGCCGCCCTCGACAAGGCCTCTGTCGAGAACGAGCGCAACGCGTTGTGGTTTCGCACCCGTTCGGGCGAGGACGTGACCTGCGTGCAGATCGCGGGTCTCATCGCGCGCCGCATTCTTTGCTACGTGGGCGAGGGCGCGGAACTGGCGCGCGGGCAGCGCTACGGCTTCATCCGCTTCGGCTCGCGCGTGGACGTGTACCTGCCGCTCGACGCCGAGCCGACTGCATCGCTCGGCGACAAGGTGTACGCTGCCGAAAGCGTGATCGCGAGACTGACAAAGCATGGCTGAAGTACCGGATCGGGGCCAGGGACATCTGCCCGGAATGGGCCCGCCGCGCATCGGGGCGCTGCGCCGGCGCGGGATTTACCTGCTTCCCAATCTGTTCACTACGGCGGCGCTGTTCGCCGGGTTCTACGCCATCGTGCAAGCGATGAACAATCGTTTCGAGCAGTCGGCGATTGCAATCCTTGTGGCCATCGTGCTGGACGGCCTGGACGGTCGCGTCGCGCGGCTGACGCGCACGCAGAGCGAGTTCGGCGCCGAGTACGACTCGCTCTCCGACATGGTTTCGTTCGGCGCCGCGCCCGCGCTCGTCATGTACGAGTGGGTGTTGAAGGACCTGGGCCGCTTCGGATGGATCGCGGCCTTCGTCTATTGCGTCGGCGCCGCGCTGCGCCTGGCGCGCTTCAACGTGAACATCGACGTCGTCGACAAGCGCTTCTTCCAGGGCCTGCCGAGTCCGGCGGCAGCGGCGCTGGTCGCCGGGTTCGTCTGGCTCGCGAGCGACAACAAGGTCCCGGTTTCGTCGTACGGCATCCCGTGGATCACGGGCTTTCTTGCGCTCTACGCCGGCGTCACCATGGTTTCGAACGTGCCGTTCTACAGCTTCAAGGACATCAACCTGCGCAAGAGCGTCCCCTTCGCCACGATGCTCTTCATTGTTCTCGGGTTCGTACTCGTTTCCTCCGATCCGCCGATCGTGCTGTTCCTGCTGTTCTGCGGCTACGCCCTGTCGGGCTACGTACTGTGGGCGCTCGGCAAGCGCGCGCGGCCGGCGCCTTGACTTGAAGCAAGGTGCGGGGTCGCCGCCGGAATAGCATTGCCGGCATGATCCCCATCGAGGAGCCGACGGCGGCACGGCCGCCCCGCAGCTTCGCCCTGTTCAATCTCGGCTTCCGGCCGTTCTATCTTCTTGCGGCGCTCTTCTCCGCGGTCGCCATCGCAATGTGGGCCGTTGCATTCGCCCGCGGCGGATCATTCGGATACCTGCCGCCGATCCTCTGGCACCAGCACGAGATGGTGTTCGGCTTCGCGCTGGCCGTAATCGCCGGGTTTCTGCTTACCGCGGGCCGCGTCTGGACCGGATTGCCGACCCCGGAAGGCCTGCCGCTTGCACTGCTCGTCCTGCATTGGCTCGCGGCGCGCGTGCTGCTCTACACCGGGCCCGCACCGGCCGCGGCGCTGGTCGATGGGGCGTTCCCGTTCGTGCTTGCGGCAGTGATGGCGCGCGTGATTCTCGGTTCCCGTAATGCGCGCAACTATTTTGTCATCGTGCTTCTCTGCGCTCTGGGAGCGGCAAACGTCGCGTTCCATCTTGGCTTCGGCGCGTTGCCGGTGAAGGCCGCGCTGTATCTCATATTGACGCTGGTCCTGGTCATGGCCGGGCGCGTGGTGCCGGCATTCACCGCCAGTGCGCTGCCGCGCGCGGGGGTGGTGAGAACACCGCGGCTCGATCATGCCTCGGTCGCGATCAGCGTAGCGGTGTTTGTCGCGGATATGCTCGGTTTGACCGCGCTCGCGGTCGCGCCGCTCGGGTTGGCGGCTGCGGTACTTCACGCCGTGCGCCAATGGAACTGGAAACCGTTTGCGACGCACGGCCAGCCGCTCCTCTGGATCCTGCACGTTTCGCACGCGTGGTTCCCGGCCGCATTCCTGCTGCTTGCGCTCTCGTCGCTCGGTCTCGTCGCGCCGGGCGTGCCGCTGCATGCATTCGGTGCGGGCGCGATCGGCGGACTCATCATGGGCATGATCACGCGCACTGCGCTCGGCCACACGGGAAGGCCGCTCGTGGCGGGGCGCGCGGAGGCCGCCGCATATGTTCTGGTGCACGCTGCGGCGGCGCTGCGGGTGCTTGCCGGTGTCACACCCGTGATCGGCTACACGCAGCTCGTCGCCGTCTCCGGCGCGCTTTGGATTGCAGCGTTCCTGATCTATTTCGCTGCGTACGCGCCGCGCCTCTTCTCGCCGCGCATCGATGGCAAGCCGGGGTGAACCCGGTTGCGGCGACTGCCAATTGAGTCTATAGTGCGGCGCATGGCTTCCGCCATCCGCATCGCGCTTCTTCCCGGCCTGCTTCTCCTGGCCGGCCTGCTGCTGCGCCTCGCGCGCACAAACTAAATCCTCCAATTTGGCAGTACCCCTGACCGTCTACCCGGCGGCAAGGACATTTCGCATTCCCACGAGGAGCGGCCCATGAGCAAAGACAGTTTGATCATCTTCGACACCACCATGCGCGACGGCGAGCAGTCGCCCGGCGCCTCCATGACCAGGGACGACAAGCTGCGCATCGCGCGGGCGCTCGAGCGCATGCGGGTGGACGTGATCGAGGCCGGATTCCCGGCGTCTTCGAACGGCGACTTCGAGGCGGTACGCGCGGTCGCGAACGTGATCAAGGACTCAACCGTAGCGGGGCTGTGCCGTGCCAACGACAAGGACATCCAGCGCGGCATCGATGCGCTCAAGGGCGCGAAGTCCTGGCGCGTCCACACCTTCATCGCCACCAGCCCGATCCACATGGAGAAGAAGCTCCGCATGACCCCCGAGCAGGTGCTCGAGCAGGCGAAGCTCGCGGTGCGCTACGCGAAAAATGCCTGCCCGGACGTCGAGTTCTCACCCGAGGACGGCAGCCGCTCCGAAATCGATTTCCTTTGCCGCGTGCTCGAAGCTGCGATCAGGGAAGGCGCCACCACGATCAACATTCCAGATACCGTCGGCTACGCGGTGCCGCAGCAGTTCGGGGATTTCATCCGCAGGCTGCGCGAAAAGATCCCCAATTCGGACAAGGCGGTCTGGTCGGTGCACTGCCACAACGACCTCGGCATGGCGGTGGCGAACTCGCTCGCCGCGGTGATGGTCGGAGGCGCGCGCCAGATCGAGTGCACCATCAACGGGCTCGGCGAGCGCGCGGGCAACACCTCGCTCGAGGAGGTGGTGATGGCGGTCAGGACTCGCTCCGACTTCTTCGACATGCAGACTCGCATCGATACCACGCAGATCGTGCCGACTTCGCGGCTGGTGTCGCAGATCACCGGCTTCGTGGTGCAACCGAACAAGGCGGTCGTTGGCGCAAACGCGTTTGCCCACGCCTCCGGCATCCATCAGGACGGCGTGATCAAGGCGCGCCAGACGTACGAGATCATGACCGCAGAGGACGTCGGCTGGTCGACGAACAAGATCGTGCTCGGCAAACTCTCGGGCCGCACCGCGTTCAGGCAGCGCCTCGGAGAACTGGGCATCGAACTGGAGAGCGAGGACGCGGTGAACAAGGCGTTCCAGCGCTTCAAGGATCTTGCCGACAAGAAAGCCGACATCTTTGACGAAGACCTCTACACGCTGGTGTCGCAGGAGGCCGCGGCGAGGATCGACGAACATTGGCAACTGGTCACGATGAGCCAGGCGAGCGGCATGGGAGAGCGTCCGCACGCCAGCGTGGTGCTCTCCGAGGTCGGGAAGGAGAAGAAGGCCGAGTCCGAAGGCGACGGGCCGGTGGACGCGACCTTCAAGGCAATCGAGAAACTCGCGAACAGCGGCTCGGAGCTGCTCCTGTACTCGGTGAACGCCGTGACCACCGGCACCGAGTCGCAGGGCGAAGTCACGGTGAGGCTTGCAAGGGGCGGGCGCGTAGTGAACGGCGTCGGCGCCGACACCGACATCGTGGTCGCCTCGGCCAAGGCATACATTGCAGCGCTCAACCGGCTGACGAGCAAGGTCGAGCGCCTCAATCCGCAGCACCAGCTCTGAGCGCATGTCCTACATCGAGGAATCGCTGTCCGACGGCGAGACGGTGGTACAGCGGTTCCGGCTGCACTGGGTCGCGAGGATCCCGCTCGCGTTCTGGATCGTGCTGGCAGTGCCGACGCTCGGGCTCACCCTGCCGATCGCGATCTACGAGTGGCTGCGGCTTCGCTGCCTCGAGTTCGGCGTCACGAACAAGCGGGTCATTTTCAAGAAGGGCATCATCAGCCGCAAGACCGAGGAGATGAAGATCGGCTCGATCGAGACCGTGGAGATCGACCAGAGCGTACTTGGGCGTCTCCTCGGCTTCGGCATCGTCAAGGTGACCGGCAAGGGCCTGAGTGACGTCGTCTTCGAGCGCATCGACGATCCGATGGCCGTCAAGCGGCAGATCGAAAGCGTCAGCCACCCGGCGGCGTGAACCGGTTGCGGCGCACCTGCTGAGAGGCTAAGCGCTTGCTCGAGTCAGCCGCGCGAAGCTCACCGCCGCGGCAAAAAAAACGACGCTGAGGACGACTTCCGCGGCGGCGAGCGCCTGCGATGTGCCGCGCTCGCTCCAGGCGCGCATCACGCCCTCGGCGAAATACGCGAGCACGAGCATGCTCGACCACTGGTACGTATAGCGCCGGCCGATGAAAATGCCGGCGAGCGGCAGCGCAAGCGGCGCCGCCTTGAGTGCAAGGAGCGAGCCGCCCGGACGCAGCGGGGCAAGCCACAACTCCCACGCGAGGCAGAGAAGGAGCAGCGCGGCGAGCGATGCGGACGCGACCCCACGGAGCGCGCGAAATGAAGAACCTGGCACCGGAAATCTTCAGACAAAAGCTGTTGATCGAAGGCTACTACACGATTGAGGTGACGCGCGAATCGCTCGCCGGCTATCTCACCGGTGTCGCAAAACGATCTCGGCCTTGCCGCGTACCGGGAGCCAGCGGTCTTCTCGCCCGGAAGTTCGTCTCGATCCTGCTCTATTCCTGCAAGGGCTTCGACGAAACCGCGGCGATCGCGTTCACGCGGCAGCATTTCTCGATCGTCGGGGAAATCGCGACCGTGTCCATCTGAGTCTCCTTCAAGTCAATCTTCGAGGCGCTCGCCGCGGCCCGCGGGGTAATGCTGCTCCCAGTTCCGGCCATCGATTTTCCTGATCGTCATTCCTTCGACCGTGCCTTCGTCGAGGCAGCGCGCGTTGACGCTGAACCCGTCGGGGTGCGAGCGTGGGACGTAAAAAGATTTTATGCCGCAATTAGAGCAGAAGAGATGTTTCGCCACACCGGTATTGAACCGATAGGTTGTCAACATCTCTTCGCCGGAAAGTAATCTGAAGCGCGATCTCGGCACGATGAGGTGCAGAAAGCCTGTCCGGCTGCACATGGAGCAGTTGCACTCGGACACTTCTAGGCGCGTGGGCGCCGTGACCTCGAACCTCACCCGGCCGCAGTGGCATCCTCCGGTGTGCTTGATCATCGCCTACCTCCCGAGCTTCAACGCCACCTCCGCGAGGCGCTTTCCCTGCGCGATACACAGCGTCCGCTCGGCGTCGGTCACCGGCTCGTCATCGGCCATGCCGGCAAAGTGGCTCGGGCCGTAGGGCGTGCCGCCGGTTCGCGTGGCGTTGATCTCGGCGAGCGTGTAGGGAAGGCCAAGGACCAGCATCCCATGGTGGAGCAGCGGCAGCATCATCGAGACCAGCGTCGTCTCCTGCCCGCCGTGCAGGCTCGCCGTGGAAGTGAACACGCAGGCAGGTTTGCCTGCGAGCGTGCCTTTCAGCCAGAGCGGGGAGGTGCCGTCGAGGAAGTACTTGAGGGGCGCCGCCATGTTGCCGAAGCGCGTCGGGCTGCCGAGCGCGAGACCGGCGCATTCCTCCAGGTCCTTCAATTCGCAAAACGGCGAACCCGAAGGCGGGATCTGCGGCGCGGCCTTTTCGACTACGGGGGCGACACGCGGCACGGTGCGCAGGCGCGCGGCGGCATTCGGTACGCGTTCGATTCCTTCGGCGATGAGCTCTCCCATGCGCCGCACCGAGCCGCCGACGCTGTAATACAGAACGAGGATGTCGGGCATGGGGCGCGAGGACTGTATCATAGGGCGGCAATGCGACTTCGCCATGCTTTGTCCGCCGGCGGCAGGGAGCAGATGTGAGCGCGGCGGCGATTCCGCGCCGCGAGCGCCTGATCGTTGCGCTCGATGTGCCGACCGTCGACGAGGCGCGCGCTTTCGCGGAGAAGCTGGGCGACTCCGCCTGCTTCTACAAGATCGGTCTGGAACTGTTCACGGCAGGCGGCTATTTCGATCTGCTCGAATGGCTCGTCCAGCGCGGCAACAAAGTGTTCGTGGATCTCAAGTTCTACGATATACCCGAAACGGTGCGCCGCGCCGTCGCGAATCTGCGCGGGCGCGGCGTGACCTTTGCCACGGTGCACGGCAACCGCTCGATCATGGAGGCGGCGGCGAAGGAGAAGGGAGACGTGAAGATTCTCGCGGTAACCGTGCTCACGAGCTTCGGCCCGGACGATCTCGCGGAGCTCGGATACACGGGGGAAGTCGAGGCGCTGGTGGTCTCCCGCGCCCGCGGCGCCCTCGACGCAGGCTGCGACGGCGTGATTGCTTCCGGGCTCGAGGCGCCGCGGCTGAAGAGTGCTTTCGGCAATCGGCTGCTCGTCGTGACGCCGGGAATTCGTCCCGCCGGCGCCGCGGCGGGCGACCAGAAGCGCACCGTGGACGCGGCGCAGGCATTCGCGAACGGCGCGGACTACATCGTCGTCGGCCGGCCGATCCGCGATGCGGCCGATCCGCGCGCCGCGGCCGAGGCGATCCAGAAGACGATCGCGGGAATCTTTCCCGCGTGATCCAGTCGATCGCCGGCATCGCGGGGTTGGTTGCGATTGCCTGGATTGCGAGCGAGAAGCGCCGCGCCATTCCCTGGCGCGCGGTGTGGGTGGGGCTCGCGCTTCAGCTCGTGCTCGCGGTGCTGCTGCTCAAGCTGCCGCTCGCGAAAGAGGCGTTTCTCGCGCTCAACGAGGTGCTGCTGGCGCTCGAGAAGGCGACGCAGGCGGGTACTTCGCTGGTCTTCGGCTACCTGGGCGGCGGCAAGCCTCCTTTCGCCGAGACCGATCCGGCGTCGAGCTTCATTCTCGCCTTTCGCGCGCTGCCTCTGGTGCTCGTGATCAGCGCGTTTTCCGCGTTGCTTTTCCATTGGGGCGTGCTGCCTGCGGTGGTACGCGGAATTTCCTGGCTGCTCGAGCGATCGATGAAAGTCGGCGGCGTGGTCGGTCTCTCGACCGCGGCCAACGTGTTCGTCGGCATGGTCGAAGCCCCGCTCGTCGTCAAGCCGTATCTCGCGAAGGTGTCGCGCGGAGAGTTGTTCGCGATCATGGTGGGCGGGATGGCTTCGATCGCGGGCACGGTGCTGTTTCTCTACGCGAGCATTCTCGGCAAGGTCATCCCCGACGTAGTGGCGCACCTTCTGGTCGCCTCCATCGTCTCGGCGCCGGCTGCGCTGGTGATCGCTTTTCTCATGGTCCCGCCCGAAGGCGAGGCGACGGGCGGGCGGCTGGACCTTCGGTCCGAGGCGTCAAGCAGCATAGATGCGCTCACGCGCGGCACGCTCGATGGCGCCCAGCTCCTCCTCAACATTGTGGCGATGCTGGTGGTGTTCGTGGCGCTGGTGACGCTCGTGAACCTCGGCCTCGCGTGGCTGCCCCATGAGGGCGGGAGCCCTTACACGCTGCAAGGACTGTTGGGGTGGCTGCTCACGCCCCTCGCCTGGCTCGCGGGCGTGCCGTGGGCCGAGGCGCGGGCCGGCGGCATGCTCCTTGGCACGAAGACCGTGCTGAACGAACTGGTCGCGTACATCGAGCTGTCCCGAATGACGGAGCTTTCCGAGCGCAGCCGGTTGCTCCTGACCTACGCACTGTGCGGCTTTGCCAACTTCGGCAGCCTCGGCATCATGATCGGCGGCATGAGCACCATGTGCCCGG
>CAZYVT010000059.1:0-22278 GCA_964651335.1 uncultured Enterobacteriaceae bacterium
ACGCTCGGGGTGCAGAACGTCTCCTTCGTCGCGCAGGCGGTCGACTGGATTCCGGAGGCGCTCTACGAAATCGTCAAGGCCGCGTATCACCACAAGGGCCTGTCGTTCGTGCGCATCGTCCAGCGCTGCCCGGAGTGGCTGCCGACGCTCTGGGATCCCTGGCTGCACGATCCGAACCGGATCCTGATGCTGCATCACGAGCGGGGCATGCAGCTCAGCCCCGGCCTGGCGAAGGTGTACAAGAATCAGGAGCAGCACGACCCCTCGGACCTCGACCGGGCGCGCGAGATCGCGTCGAACACGGACAAGATCCCGGTCGGCATCCTGTACCACAACCTCGAAGTCCCCTGCTACGAGGACCTGTGCTACAGCACCCAGCTGCGTACCTCCGCGTACGTTAAAGCGGGCCTGGAGGCGGAATTCGACAAATTCACCGTGTGGCCCCAGTGAGCCGCGCCCACCGACCATGCATGCGGAACTGCAAGGACAAGCCGCTTTCTATCTGACCGGAAGCAGGAGCGGCGCGGAACCGGATCCGGTCGCCGGGCTCGGTCTGCGCCCGGCTCTGCTCGCGGCTTACCGCGATCTGACGCGGTTGCGCTACGACTTTCCGGTCGTGCTGCTACGCGACGCGCTGGACTGCGCGATCGCGGAGCCGCTCTCGGCGCTCATCGACCGGGTCCTCGAAAAGGCCGCCGTGCCCGGAAGCGAAGGCGAGCGGCTGAAGGTTCACGCCCTCAAGCTGGAACAGGAAATCCGCGCCAGGGCCGCCGCCGGCGTCGCCGGCTCGCTCAGTTCGCTTCTCGATGAAGCGGCGCGGAGCCTCGGCGCGGGACAGGACGCCGCGTTTGCCGAAAGCGTAAGCCGACTGCGTGCCGCTCTCAAGCTCGACGGCGAAGTGCTCGACTGCAACGCCGTAATGCCGACGCGCTTCGTCACCCATGCCTGGCGCGCGGTGCAGCGCAGGAAAGCCGAAACGTTCGGCAAGGATGTCGCGCGGCTGATCCTGAAGCTCACCGACATCCTGCGCGCCGACGACGCCAGCTCCGAAGCAGGGCGTGCGCCAGCGAGCCTCAAGGCCTCGGTCGGGACGATTCACCAGGACGCGTTCGACTTCGAGGCAATGTCGCGGCTGCTCGGCGGGGTCTCGGCGAAACGCGCGCTCTCGGAAAAGCGACGCCGGCGGATCGAAATCACGCTGGCGGTTCTCAAGTCTCAGCGCTTCTACACGATGCCGGAGGGCGGCGCAGAGCCCTTCGCGTTCCGCTTCGAAGACTGTGCGGGCGCGCTCGCCGCGTTCCGGGAGCGACTTCCCGAGATCGCGAAACTCGCGCGGGCGATGGCGATCGCGGAGCTCGAGATCGAGGGCGAGTTCAGCGAACCGCGGCACGATGCGCTGTTCGAGCAGCTCGGCGAGAGCGGGCTCGATCCGCGCGACCTGGCGCTCTTTCCCGACTACCTGGTGTGCATCAACGCGCGCGACCTGCGGGCAATCGGGTACGGTGAACTCGCGGAGATCCTCTCCGGCGGCCTGCCGATGAAGCTCCTGGTGCAGACCGACGACCTGCTCGAAGAGCCGCTGACGGGCACCGGCCACGTCGCGTTCGGCGCGCACAGCCGGAATCTCGCCAGCATGGCGATCGGACTGAACGAGGTCTACGTCGCGCAATCGAGCAGCTCCAATCTGGTGCGTTTCCGGGACCGGATCGTGGGGGCGATGAACTATCCCGGGCCGGCGCTGATCAGCGTGTTTTCCGGCGCAGGCGGCCACGCGGGCGATCTGCCGCCTTACCTCGCCGCGGCCGCAGCCATGGAATCGCGCGTCTTTCCTGCACTTGCCTACGATCCATCCGCGGGCGCGGACTGGGCGTCGCGGTTTTCGCTCGACGACAACCCGCAGGCCGGGCGCGACTGGCCGCAGCATCCGCTCACCTACGAAGACGCCAACCGTCAACGGGTTTCGGAGGTCGTTGCGTTCACTCTGGCCGACTTCGTCGCCTGCGATCCGCGCTATGCGAAGCACTTCGCCAAAGCGCCCCGCGCCGAGTGGAACGGGAATCTGGCGCCGGTCGGTGAATGCCTTGCACGCGAGCCCCGAAGATTGCCCGACAAGCTGCCCTGCTTGCTGATGGTGGACCGGGAAAACCTGCTGCAACGGGTGATTGTGGACGAAAGGCTGGTCCGGGAAGCGCGCCGCTGCCGCGAAATGTGGCGCAGCCTGCAGGAACTCGGCGGGATTCACAACTCGCACGCGGAACGGTTGGTCGCGCGCGAGCGGCAGGAGTGGGAGAAGGGACGCCAGAGCGAAGCGCGTGCATCGGAGATCCCGGTTGCCGCGCCGCCGGCACCGCAGCCAGCGCCGGCAGCGGCACCCGCACCGGCCGTGGAGGCGGAACCAGAGCGGCACTCCGACGAACCCTACATCGAGACGCCGCGCTGCTCGAGCTGCGATGAGTGCATCCAGATCAACGATAAGATGTTCGCGTACGACGGGAACAAGCAGGCGCGCATCGTGGATTTGAATGCAGGCACCTATCGGCAACTGGTTGAAGCCGCGGAGAGTTGCCAGGTCGCCGTGATCCATCCGGGCAAGCCGAAGAATCCGGACGAGCCTGGGCTGGACGACCTGTTGAAGCGCGCAGAAGCCTTCTTGTAGCTCCGAGAGCTACCGCGCCAAGACAGTTCATTTGCCTCACCGTAGGCACGGTGACGATGCCTTGGGCGTCGAATGGGCCCGGACGCAGGAATCTGGGCGATGCGGAGACTTAAACGGTAACCGCTATGTGTTCGCGGAGGAACTCGGGCGCAAAATCCGCACCGTTCGACCATGTGAGCGTGTGGTAGGCAACAGAGAACTGCTTGAACCGCTCGATGTCCCGCAGTGGACCGAAAACCGGCCCATCCAACTCGGAAGAAAGATCAATTTCTCCAGCGGTGCCGTCATTGAACCTCAGCCACAAAACGTGGTTCCGAACGTATCGCGCTTCAAGAACGTGAAGGAACATGACTTCACTCCAACGGGTCAATGGTCTTGAGCGGCTGCTTGCTTTGAGCAAGAGACCAGTCCTCGGCAAGCTCCGCCTTGTGCAAAGAGTACCACTCCAGCACCAGGTTTAGCGCGCGACCGGGAAACTTCCCGGTCACCACACCGGTCGCAATTTCCACGGTGATTTCGAACTCTGCGTACTCCGCGTGGAAATGCGGTGGGGCGTGCTCCCGGTAATACATGTAGATCACGATTCCAAGGAAGCGGCTGAGTTCGGGCACGGGTCCTGTTACCGTTCAACGTGCCGCTTCACCGGCGCGCGCCGCTCTTGCGCGCGTCCGTGTGAGAGCGGGGGTTAGATGGCTCCGGCACACGCAGTTGCATAGCGGGCGCATAAAGCGCGGCTAGGCCCGAGATGTATTCGTGAGCTACTGTCAACGCCGCGCGGGCAGTCGATTGTTTCTTGAACTCACCACGGTGCGCAACCTTGTTTCGTTCTTCCGAGATCTTCTTCAACGCACTAGAGAGTCCACTGACCGTCTCATGTTGTTCCGTGCCATCGAGAACAGGCAACAGGACTTTGCAGAACTTCCCTGTGATTCCATTTGCCCAAACGAGAAGATGATCAACGAATTTTTGTGGCAACTTTCTGGTTGTCACAAGCTCGTGCCGAATGGCAAGATTGGTCATCAGCTCCGCCGCGGTCGCAGCCCGAATAATGGATACTGAGAATTCTCCGCGTTCAAACAAGCCCAGCGTCTTACGCCAGTTTGCAGCAACCTTGTCGGAGTCGGAGCGCTCTGCATAAGACTTTCTTTTCCCACTTTCAGCACTGGTCATCGGTTCTCGGAGAGATCTAGCGTTCATTAATCGGCCCGCGCATTGATGCTACCTCCCTTTGCGGCGAACGACCTTACGTCCCCAGTAACTCTTCGTGCCGCGCCGATATAACACCCGATACTTGCCAACGGGGATGAAAAGGAAATAGAGCGTTTGAAGCGCGGAACGACAATTTGGACAGCAGTCCTCGATACGCGGCGGACTAAGCCATATTATGGGAAGAAGGTTTAGCGAAAGAGTACTTCCAGGCGAAGCATCCGTAGTTGTCGCCAAGCACTCATTGCAGAACATCTCGCGTGGATTGGAACTGAAGCATTGGTATGAGCAGAACACCTCCTCGCCGTTCTGGTACCGCGAGAGAATATGCCAGTTGCCGCAGACGGAACACTTGGCCATATCGTTCTGGCGCTACACCATCGACAAAGCCCGATTCTCAAACACCGTGGCAAGCAACTTGTATCGTGCCATCTAACGTTCAATCATACGCAAGAGTGCTGATGAACATGGTCGTCTTCGGTGTTCGTTTCGTCAACGTGGTCTCGAATCAGCGCGCTGCGGGAGTGTATGGTAGCGGGTTCGCCGCGCGGAGAAGTCTCCCAGCCCGTTAATGCGGTCCCGCGAGTTCCGCCACGTGAAGTCCCCGTGGACTGAGGGATTGGCAGAGCGGCGAGCGGGAGGCGGTCAGCCTGTCGCGCTAAACTATGTTCAAAGCGGACGGCAGATGCGCCGCCCTTTGAGCTTGCGCGCGGGGATCACGTACTCAAGTGAACAAACCGGTTGAGACCGAGGCGCTGACCATCACGGGCGCCGAAGCCGTGGTCGGGATGCTGCAGGCGCACGGCGTCGAATTCATCTTCGGCCTGTGCGGCGACACCAGCCTGCCGTTCTACGACGCGCTCGCCCGAATGCCGCACGGCATGCGTCACATCCTCGCGCGCGACGAACGCCACGCGGCGTACATGGCAGACGGCTACGCCCGCGTCTCGGGCAAGGTCGGGGTGTGCGAAGGTCCGAGCGGCGGCGGCGCGACCTACATTCTCCCTGGAGTGGTGGAGGCGAACGAATCGTCGGTGCCGCTGCTTTGCATCAACAGCGACATAGCGGTCTCCTCGCGCGGCCGCTACGCGCTGACCGAAATCGACCAGGGTGCGCTGATGCGGACGGCGACGAAGTGGAATGCCGTGCTCGATCGTTCGGCCGACATCCCGCGCATGTTTCGCACCGCATTCAACCGGATCACCACGGGGCGCCCGGGGGCCGCACACCTATCGCTTCCCTTCGACGTGCAGAACGGCCCTGTGGAGCACGCCGACGTCTGGGCGGACCCGAGCCTCGGAAGTGTCCCCGCGCGCCGAACGGCGCCCGATCCGTTCTATGTCGAATTGGCGGCGAAACTGCTGCGCAGCGCGAGCAATCCGGTGTTCATCTGCGGCGGCGGCGCAGTGACCTCGGGCGCCGAAGCAGAGTTGATCGAGCTTGCCGAAAGGCTCTCCGCGCCGGTGGCGACCGCCATCAGCGGGCAGGGGGCGATTGCGGACGATCATCCGCTCGCCGTGGGAGTGGTCGGCTCGAACGGCGGCACGGCCGAGACGCGCCAGATCGTCGATTCGGCCGACCTGGTGTTCTTCGTAACGACTCGCGCCGGCTCGGTCACCACCGAGCGCTGGCGGCATCCGGCGCCCGGGAAGGCGAAGATCATCCATCTGGATATCGATCCGGCGGTGATCGGCGCGAATTACCCGACCGATGTCCCGCTCGTGGGCGACGCCAGGCTCGCGCTCGCGGCACTGAATCAGTGTCTCGATTCAGTCAGGCGGCCGCTCGATGCGAGCGCGGTGCAGACCGCGAAGGAACACAAGTTTTCCAAGTTCCGCACGCTCGCAGCTTCAAGCGAGAAGCCGATTCGCCCCGAGCGCCTGGTGGCCGCGCTCGCGGAGGCGCTCGAGCCGGATGCGCTGCTCACGCTCGACCCCGGAACGCCCTGCCCGTATTTTTCCGCATACTTTCCGGTGCGCGGCACCGGCAGGCGGATCCTTTCCAACCGCGCGCATGGCGCGCTCGGCTACTCGATGGCGGCGGCGGTCGGCGCGCACTTCGCGCGTCCGGCGGTGAAGACGGTCGCGGTGATGGGCGACGGCAGCTTCGGTATGTGCGCCGGGGAGCTGGAGACCCTCGTCCGGCTGAATTTGCCGCTGACCCTGATCGTGGTCTCGAATGCCACGTATGGCTGGATCAAGGCCGGGCAGAAGTCCGGCTATGGCCAGCGCTATTTCGCGGTCGATTTCTCCCCCACGGATCATGCAAGAGTGGCTGAAGCTTTCGGCGTCAAGGGCTGGCGCGTCACCGAGCCTGAAGATCTTTCCGGCGCGCTTGCCGCGGCGCTTGCGCACGGCGGTCCGGCGCTTGTGGACGTCGTCTGCCAGCCGCTGCACGAAGCGAAAGCGCCGGTTTCGGAGTGGGTCGCCTGACCTTATGGCTCACGACCACGACCACGAGCATGACGCCGAGGACGCGATCGCCTTCCGGGTGAAGGCGCTCGAGCGGCTGCTCGTCGAGAAGGGCCTGGTCGATCCCGCAGCGCTCGACGAACTGATCGAGACGTACGAGAAGCGCGTCGGCCCGCGCAACGGCGCGCGCGTGGTGGCGAAGGTCTGGACCGATCCCGCGTTCCGCGAATGGCTGCGGCGCGACGCGAGCGCGGCGATCGCGAGCCTCGGCTACAGCGGACGGCAGGGCGAGCACATGGTGGCGCTGGAGAACACGCCGAAGGTGCACAACATGGTCGTGTGCACATTGTGCTCGTGTTACCCGTGGCCGGTGCTGGGGTTGCCGCCGGTGTGGTACAAGTCGGCGCCGTACCGCTCGCGCGCGGTGGCCGACCCGCGCGGCGTGCTGCAGGATTTCGGCGTCGAGCTTTCCGCGGAGGTCGAAGTGCGCGTCTGGGATTCGACCGCGGAGATTCGTTATCTGGTGATCCCGGAGCGGCCCTCCGGGACCGAGGGCTGGAGCGAGGAGCGGCTCGCCGCGATCGTAACGCGCGACCAGATGATCGGGGTCGCGCGGTGAACGGCGCGCACGATCTCGGCGGCACGCATGGATTCGGCCCGGTGATGGCCGAGGCGGACGAGCCGGTGTTTCACGCCGAGTGGGAACGGCGCGCGTTCGCGATCACAGTCGCGACCGGGTTTCTCGGCCGCTGGAACATCGACATGTCGCGCTGGGCCCGCGAGAACCGCGATCCGCGCGACTACCTCGCGTCGAGCTACTACGAGCTTTGGCTGAAGGGGCTGGAAAGGTTGATCGAAGAGACGCGCCTCCTCGAGCAGAAGGTCGAGGCGCCGGGCCCGGCGCAGATGCGCGCGCTGCTCGCGGGGAGCAAGGGCGCGAAAGTGGATGTCGCCGTGCCGGCGGCTTTCCGCGTCGGCGACCGGGTGCGGGTGAAGAACGCGCATTCGCGTACGCACACCCGCATGCCGCGCTACTGCCGGGGCAAGATCGGTGTGATTGAAATCGACCACGGCGTCTACGTGTTTCCGGACACGCACGCGCTCGGCCTCGGCGCGAAGCCGCAGCACTGCTACAGCGTTCGCTTCAGCGCCGAAGAACTCTGGGGCGAGAAGCGCAACGACCGCGTTCACATCGACCTCTGGGACGACTACCTTGAGAAGGCCTGAGCCCTCGGCGGTGTTCCAGGCGCCGTGGGAGGCGCAGGTTTTCGGCCTCGTGGTGCAGCTCGGCGACCGCGGGTTCTTCACCTGGAAGGAGTGGGCCGAGACGCTGGGGGCGGTCATTCGCGAGGCGCAGGCCGCCGGCGACCCCGACCTCGGCGACACGTACTACCGGCACTGGGTGAAGGCGCTTGAGCGGCTCGTGACCAGGCGCGGGCTTGCCGATGCGCAGACGGTCGAGCGCCTGCTGGGCGAGATCGAGCGCGAGGCGCACCAGCATCGCGAGCGTCAACTAGCTGGCGGCGCGGAGGCCGTGCCCGCCGCGGTCACTCCGCGCCGCGATCTTTCGTAGCATTCCCCTGGCCAAGCTCCGCAAGCCGCTGCGCTTCGAGCCGCTCGGCGACTCCGCCGCGTACGCGGAGTTCTCCGCGACGCTCGACCTCGAAGTGAATGAGGCGCTGCAGGCAGTTGCCGTTGCGCTGCGCAGGCGCTCGCCGCCCTGGGTGCGCGACGTGGTCCCGGCGCTCGGCGGGATCGCGCTGCATTTCGACCCGGAGCACGCGGATCTGCCTGCAGCGCCTCTCGCAGCCGCGGCAGCGCTGGTCGACGGATGCCTGAACGCGGCGGAGAAATCGAACGATCGAGACCGCGTGGTCGAGGTGCCCGTCTGCTACGACCCCGAATTCGCCCTCGATATCGTCGAGGTCGCCGAAAGATCCGGGATTGCGCCGGAAGATATCGCGCGCCGCCATGGCGCGGCCGAGCATCACGTGTTGATGGTCGGCTTCGCGCCCGGGCAGCCCTACATCGGAGGGCTCGATCCGAAGCTCGCCATGCCGCGGCGCGCCACGCCCCGTACACGCGTTCCCGCCGGATCGGTTGCCATCGCCAACGCGCAGACTGCGGTGTATCCGTTCGAGATTTCGGGCGGCTGGAGCGTAATCGGCCGCACGCCGCTCGTGCTCTTCGACCCGGCGCGCGATCCGCCCAGCGTGTTCGCACCGGGCGACCGCGTGCGGTTCGTTGCCATCTCGCGCGCTGAGTTCGCGCGCCTGAAATGAGCCTGCAGATTGTCAAGCCGGGACTGCTGACGACAGTGCAGGACCGCGGGCGCCCCGGGTTGCAGCACGTCGGCGTCGTGCCCTGCGGCGCGATGGATGCCGTGGCGCTGGCGCTCGCCAACGCGCTGGTGGGCAACCGTGGCGGCGAAGCGGCGCTCGAAATCACGCTGTTGGGTCCGGAAATCGAATTCGGCGAGGATGCGCTGATCGCGCTCTGCGGCGCCGAGTTCGACGCACGAGCAGACGGCAGGGAGTTGCCGCTCGACCGGCCGGTGTTCCTGGAGGCGGGCACGAGGCTTGCCGCGCGCCGCGCCCGCCGCGGCACCCGCGCTTATCTCGCTGTGGCGGGCGGCATCGCCGTAGAGCCGGTACTGGGAAGCCGGAGCACGTATCTGCCCGCACGCTTCGGCGGACTGGAAGGCCGGGCGCTGCGCGCCGGCGACGTGCTGCCGTTTGCATCCGGCGCTTCAAAGCTCGCCGCCGAGCGTTACGAACGGCTCGCTTCCCGCGCGCGCAGTCGCGCCGGGTTGAATTCCGTGCGCTGGTCGGCGCCATCGTTGACGCTGCCCGATCGCGAGCCGATCGTCTTGCACGCGATGCAAGGCCGGCACCACGCCCAGTTCGATGCCGCATCGCAACGCGCATTCTTCGACACGGTGTGGCGGATCTCGCCCGACTCGAACCGCATGGGGTTCAGGCTCACGGGCGCGACGCTCGCGCGCCCGGAGGGCGGTGAGATACTATCGGAGCCGACGTGCCTCGGTACGGTGCAGGTGCCGGCGAGCGGCGCGCCGATCGTGCTGATGGCCGACCACCAGACGACCGGCGGCTACCCGAAGATTGCGGAGGTCGCCGGCGCGGACGTGCCGCGCCTCGCGCAGCTCGCGCCGGGTGGGACGTTGCATTTCGCGCACTGCTCGCTGGAGGAGGCGCTCGAGCTGCGCAGCGCTCACAGGGCGCGACTGGATTCGGCGCTGCGCGCGATCGCCTGGGAGTATGGCAAGTGATGACGATAGACCTCAACTGCGACATGGGCGAGAGCTACGGCGCCTGGAAGATGGGCGCCGACGCCGAAGTGATGCCCTACATCAGCTCGGCCAACATCGCTTGCGGTTTTCATGCCGGCGATCCGGCGACGATCCGGAAAACGGTGCGACTCGCAGTGGACCACGGGGTCGCGATCGGCGCGCATCCATCGCTTCCGGATCTGCCGGGGTTCGGGCGGCGCATCATGCAGATCACGCCGGAGGAAATGTACGACCTCGTCCTCTACCAGGCGGGCGCGGTCGAGGCGTTTGCGCGCGCCGCGGGCGCGCGCCTGCACCACGTGAAGTGCCACGGCGCCCTGTACAACATGGCGGCGAACGACGAGGCGCTGTCCGAGGCCTGTGCGCGGGCGGTGAAGGACCTGGGCGGAAACGTCATCCTGTATGCGCTCTCGCGCAGCCGCATGATGGAGTGCGCGGCGAAGCTGGACGTCCGCGCGATCGGTGAAGCCTTCGCCGACCGCGGCTACGAGGACGATGGCACGCTCGCGCCGCGCAACGTTCCAGGCGGCATGATCGACGACGAGGAGAAATCCGTGGCGCAGGCTCTAGCGATGGTGAAGGAGGGTTACGTCACGAGCCTTTCGGGCAAACGCGTCGCGGTGGCGCCGGGGACGCTGTGCCTGCATGGCGACCAGCCGGGCGCGGCCGCATTCGCCAGGGCCCTGCGCGCCGCATTTGAGCTTCACAACATCAAAGTCGTTTCCCCATGACGGCAAAACTTTTCACGCCTATACAACTCGGTGGCGTCACGCTGCCCAATCGCATCGTCGTCTCGCCGATGTGCCAGTACTCGGCAGACGACGGCTGCATGAGCGACTGGCACTTCATTCACCTGGGGAGCCTCGCCTGCTCGGGCGCCGGACTGCAGATGGTCGAGGCCACGGGCGTGACGCGCGAGGGCCGCATCTCGCATGGCTGCACCGGGCTCTACAGCGACCACAACCAGGCGGCGATGAAGCGCGTAGTCGATGCCTGCCGCCGGATCTCCCGATCGCCGATCGGCGTGCAGCTCGCGCATGCGGGACGCAAGGGCTCGGTGCACCCACCGTTTCACGGCGCAAAGCCGCTCGGTGCTGCCGAATCGCCCTGGCAAACGGTTGCGCCCTCTGCGATTGCCTATGACACGGATTGGCACACGCCGCGCGAACTGAGCGCCGCCGATATCCGCACGTTGGTGGACGCATTTGCCGCGGCGGCGGAGCGCGCTCTCGCAATCGGATTCGACTTGATCGAGCTGCACTCCGCGCACGGCTACCTGTTGCACGAATTTCTGTCGCCGCTTTCCAATCGCCGGGCCGACCGGTATGGCGGCAGCCTGGAGCACCGCATGCGCTTTCCGCTCGAGGTCGCGCGCGCGCTGCGCGAAGTCTGGCCGACCGAGCGGGCGCTCGGTGCCCGCATTAACGCGAGCGACTGGGCCGAAGGCGGCTTCGGGCCCGCCGACGCGGTTGCGTATGCGCACGAGCTCAAGGCGATCGGGTTCGATTACCTCTGCGTCTCGAGCGGTGGACTGATCCCGCACCAGCGCATCAAGGTCGAACCTGGGTACCAGGTGCCGTTCGCCGCGCAGGTCAAGAGAAACGTACCGGTCGCGGTGTGCGCGGTCGGCATGATCGCAGACCCGGAGCAGGCGGAGGGCATCCTGTCGAGGGGCGAGGCCGACCTGGTGGCGATGGCGCGTGGCCTGCTCGACGATCCGCGCTGGGTCTGGCACGCCGCCGAGCGTTTCGGCGTCAAGCTCGAATACCCGCCGCAGTACGCGCGCAGCCACCCGTCCGTGTGGCCGGGTGCCGCGCTTGCCCGGCCGCAGCAATCTCCGGGGACGAAGCCGCGGGCGGCGGCGTGAACGGACGCCATTTCGCGCAGAGCTACGCCGAGGCGCGGGCGAAATTTCTGCAGGCAGTCGAGGCGCAACACCTCGCGCTCGAGCGGCACGTGCATCCGGACGCTCGCGGGCACGACGGCGAGGATCTGTCGATGGATTGCGCGCGGCTCGGGCCCGCCCAACCCGAGACGCTGCTGATCTTGAGCAGCGCGACGCATGGCGTGGAGGGTTTCTGCGGCTCCGGGGCGCAGATCGCATTGCTGCACGACGAGGAGTTCGTGTCCCGTGCACGCGCCAGTGGCGCGGCGATCCTTTTCGTTCACGCCGTGAATCCCTATGGGTTTTCGCATTGGGGACGAACCAATGAGGACAATGTCGACCTCAATCGAAACTTTCTCGACCACGAGAAACCGCATCCGCCGAACCCCGGTTACGCCGAAGTCCATCCACTGCTGGTGAGCGACACCTGGCCGCCATCACCCGCGCGGGAGTCGGAAATCGCGCGCTACATCGCCGAACATGGCCAGCCGGCGTTCCAGCAGGCCGTCTCCGGCGGCCAGTACGACTATCCGGAGGGCCTGTTCTTCGGCGGCGGCGCGCCGAGCTGGTCGAACACGACGATCCGCAAAGTGTTGCGGCCCTTTCGCGCCAGGGCGAGGCATCTGCTGTGGATCGACTTTCATACCGGACTCGGCCCGTACGGGCACGGCGAGATCATCCACTCCGGGCGCGACGACGATGCGGAGCTTGCGCGCGCGACCAAGGTGTGGGGAAGCGAGGTCAAGTCCATCTACAAGGGCACCTCGGTTTCGGCGCGGCTGGACGGGCTGCTTGCCTTCGTCGCCTACGACGAGCTGCCGCATGCCGAGTTCACGGGCTGCGCGATCGAGTACGGAACGCTGCCCGTAATGCGGGTGCTACAGGCGCTGCGCGCAGAGAACTGGCTGCGCCGTAATCCCGGCGCACCTCCGGCGCAACGTGCCGCCTTGCGCCGTGAGATCCGCGACGCGTTCTATTGCGACGCGGACGACTGGAAGGAGAAGGTTGTCGGGCAGGCGCGCCGCGTGGCGCTGGATGCGCTCGTCGCGCACACGCGGTAGCGGGAAATCACATCACGACGGCGGTTGCGGCGCGATCCGCTGCCACCCCCCAGGGCATTCGCTCACGTACGGGTAGTAGGCGCCGGAATCGGGGCAGTAGTACCAGTAATTGGACTGACCATCGGGTTGAGCCGGATTCTGCTCGATGTAGATCTGCGGCTGGGGCGCTGGGGTCCAATAGGATGGGGGCCAGAAGGGGTCGTAAAACAAGGGCCAGAACAGCGGCGCACCGACGAACAGCGTCGTATGAATGCGGGGACGGAACGCATGAGGCGGACCTGCGGAGTGCCACGAGCGGCCGGCGGCGTGACCGGGGCCACGAAAACGTCCCCGGTCGGCAAGCGCATCAGCGCTGCTCATCACCGCCGCGATGATAAGAACGCCGAGAACCAAAGTCGGGCTTCGGAGCTTCGTAGTCGCCCCCTTCCACCCGGAAGTATGCACCCGGAGGAGGGGCAATCGAGCGGACGGATTGACGGGCGATCATTTTGCGGGTTGCCAGGCCTCGACCAGATAGTTGCCGGCGTCGAAGCGGACGTACGCATCCTGCTGCGTAAATGCGACACCTGCTGGATCGGCGCCTTCGGCAACGGCTTCAAGCTGCTTTTCGAGAAATCGCCGCAGCAGCGCAACGCCCTTGTCGCTGGCGGCCAGGTGCTCTTCCGAGTGAAAGGTGATCTCGCCCTGCCCGGTCTGCGCTTCGTAGTCGCCGGGGAATTTGCGATGCTCCTCCTCGGTAAGCTCCTCCCAGCGCTTGCCGCCCTGCCGAGAACGGATCTTCTGCAACGCGCCCGGCTCGGTGACACGGCCGGCCGTATAGATGCGGTAGTGAGTGTCGTCGATCGGCAGCACCCAGCCGATGGATTCCACCTTCTGGTAGCGCTCGACGCGCGGGTTGGGGACCACGCGCAGCGTCGGGCACACCGCCTCGGTAATACGGTGGTGCACCTTGCCGCCTTCGAGCTCGCGCCAGGATTCGACTTTCACGCCGCGCCCGGTGGTCGTGAATTCGACCTTGGGCATGATGCCCATGAGAGCCGTGAACTGCGTGCCCGAGAACGAGCCGTGCAGGATCGGGACGTGAAACGGATCGACCACGTTTTCCCAATGCTGCAGCCAGTTGCAGGGCACGATACTCGGACCGCCCGAGCCGATGGAGGAATCATCCGGCTCGACGAATTCTCCGGGTGAAAGCTCCTCCAGGCAGTCATAGCGCGGCAGCACGGGTTTTTTCTGCGGCGGACCGAGGTAGGCGAATACAAGGCCGTAGCGTTCTTCGAGCGGATACCAGGGTTGCCTGATCCTGTCGCGCCGCGGGCCGCCTCCTTCCTCGCAGGGCTGCTCGAGGCAGTTCCCCTCGACGTCGTAGAGCCAGCCGTGGTAGCAGCAGCGAATGCCGCGCTCCTCGACCTTGCCGTAGTAGAGCGACGCGCCGCGGTGCGCGCAGCGCGGGTAGACGAGCCCGGGGCGTCCCTCTCTATCCCTAAACAGGATCAGGGTTTCGCCCAGCGCCCGCACCATTCTCGGCGTCGCGCTCGCGTCCCTCGAAAGCCCGACCGGATGCCAGTAGCGGCGCAGCAGCTCGCCCATCGGCGTGCCCGCGCCTACGCGGGTCAGATCGGCGCGAGATGTGGGTTGAGGGCGTCCATACGCGGTTCCGGTGTCCATGGCCGGAACTATAGTACGTGCGCGACGCTCAGGCGGCGCGTTTCGCTTTGACGCCCATCGCCGCCAGGTTCTCGGCGTGGCGCGGGCGGTAATTCGATTCGAAATCGCCCCAGAATACGATCGGCCGGTCGCTCACCGCGACTGCGTCGCGATCCTTGCCGATCACGATCCATTTGTGCCACTCGGGCGGGTCCATCTGCGGGTAGTCGAGCCGCCTGAAGTGCAGGTGCGTGTTCGACGCCTTGCGCGCCTGGCAGGCGGCGACGATCATCTGCGAGCAGGTGAGGATGTCGTGCACCTCGAGCGCCCGCATCAACTGGTGCGGGTTCTCCGCGCGCACGCGCGGCGCCTCGTTCTGCTCGAGGTCCGCGAGCCACGTTTCGGCGAGCGACAGCAACTCCTCGTTCTTCATCTCGCTGCAGTAATTCTGCATCACGCGCGCCGAGGCTGCGTTCAACTCTTTCCAGTCCGGGCCGTCCGCCGGAGCCGAGAGCGGCGCGTACACGCGCTGCTTCTCGCGTACGATCTGAGCCGGATCCAGGCTCGATGCCGTCACCTTGCGCACGAAAAGCGCCGCCCGGGCACCGGCATAACGCCCGGTGGTGGCGGCGTGCGAATGGTCCTGTCCGCCGAACACCAGGTCGCCCGCGCCGAACAGGCCGGGAAGGTTCGACATCAGATCCCAGTCGACCAGCATCCCGCCGCACGCGCCCTGCTCGCCGAAGGTGCGCTCCTGCGGCAGCACCGGTTCGCGCATGCCCTGGCCGCGCAGGAAATCGTAGGTCTGCAACATGTCCCGCTCGGGGTCGAACCCCGCAGCCATGTACGTGCGCATCACGGGCACTCGCGTCTTGCCTTCGTTGCCGACCATGATCCCCCAGATCGCTTTTCTTTCCATTTCGGGCATGCCGGCGAGATCGGCGTAGAACGGGGGCACGAATTCACCGGCGAGCACCCTTTGCTCAAGATCCGGGACCGGCTTCGGGCCCAGGTATTCATTGCGGCCCGGATGCGGCTGCGAACTCGAGCCGCCGCCCATGATGAAAAACCTCTGTCCCTCGCACGGCCGGCAGCGATCCGCGACCGTCCCGAGTGGCCTGCCGTAGGCGTCCACCCAAGGCACTTCCTTGCCGTTCGAGTCGACGATCGAGCAGGGGTACCAGGTGTTGATCGCGTTGCCGCTGCCGTACGCCGGATAAGAGTAGGGGCTGCCGAAGGGCGAGCGCATCGACTTTTCCATCATCGTGAACTCGGCGCCCGCGCGGTACGCGATCGCATAGCCGGTTCCCGAAACCGACGGCGGCCGGAACGTCGAGAGCCCGCGCAGCTCCGAAGAGAAAGTCCAGATGCGCTGCGGCCGGCTGGTCGCGAGTACGACCGCTTTCGCGCGCACCGCGACGAAAGCGCCGCTGCGAATGTGCACGCCGGTGGCGCCCACGACGCGCGCGCCTTGCCTGCCCCCCTCGGTGAGGAGCGCGGTCACTGCGGTGCGGTCCATGACGCGCACGCCGCGCCGCCGCAGTTCCTCCCGAAGCAGCGGCTTGAAATTGTGACCCCAGACGCGAATCACGAACCGGTTGGTGTAGTCGTACGCGAAGAGCAGTTTCGTCTTCCCATCGCGGAATTCGGCGCCGCTGAATTCGCCGTCGGAGTCGCGGATCTTGCCGCCCAGCGCTTCCATCTCGAGCAGCGTCTCCCAGGCCGAGGCGCACTGGATGTAGCTGCCGATGCCGCCGCGGTAGCCGCCGTGATTGTCGATGAGCGCCTGCGCCAGCTCCTCGGGCGTGACGCGCGAGCAGGGGTTGTCCGCCGCCCACTGCCAGTGATCCACGCCGGCGCCGCCCGCGCCGCTCCTCTCGGTCGCCGCCTTTTCGAGAATGATCACCCTAGCGCCGCAGCGCGCCGCGGCGATCGCCGCCCACGCGCCGCCGATGCCGCCGCCGATCACGAGCACGTCGCAGTCGTAGCGGCGCTCGGCGCCGTAGCGCACCTGGTACGGCCAGCGAAGCAACTGCCCGGATTCATGCGGAACGCTCATGCCGCTCTCCTAGACCCTGAAATGCCCGCCACCCTTCCTTTTCCACCGCACGCGCTGCTGCAGCGGATGGTTGAGACGGATCGCCCCGGGGATTGGACAGTCGTCAACGCAGGGACCGCAGTACCAGCATTCCTCGGGATGCAGCACGAGCGGCGGCTTGCCCTTGTGCGGATTCGGGATGAGGATGTCCTCGAGACAGACGGTGACGCAGCGGTTGCAGCCGTCGCACAAGGTCGCGTTGAACACGACCGGGCGGCTGGGCGTCGGGCGGTTGGGGAGGGCGTATACGGCCGATTTGGTGTCCATGAGAGAAGCATCCGCCCGGTGCACCGTCCTGTCTGTCCCACGCGCTGGTGACAGGCGCTCCGAGGCGTTCCCGTTTTGGATTAGCGGTCGAACGCCCGGCGCGGGGCGTGCAGTCGTTCTCTTGCAGCAACCGCATGAGTCAATCCTGGCACGTGATCTGCCCCCGTCTTAATTTCAAGGCTCGAGCCTTGCAGGTCGTTGCCGACTTACTCATAGCGGCCGCCGAGTTACTGGGAGAGGAACCCTTCCACGACAGCGTACTCACTCAGCCGGTTTTCGGGCCGCGTCTCGCCATTGCCTTCGTCCCCAAAGTACGCGTAGGACGGCACCTCGCCGAGTTAACGGCCATCAATGACGCACTGGGCGTAGGCGAATAATCTGCACCCAATATGCTGCGCGGGGCTATCTGTCGCGCCTGTCTTCTGCTCCTCCTTTGGGCCGGAAGCGTGCTGGCGGATGAGGCGAAGGCACCCACACCAGCCACTCCTGATGAAACCGCGGCCGCTGCACGGGTCTGGGCGGGCGATCGCTGGCAGCTAACTGTGCAGACCGCGACCCGTGCGGCGGAGCGGGGAGAACTTCAGGAGGCAGAACGACTCTGTTTCCTCGCGATTCAATACGTGGGTGAGCGAACCGTCAGGAATCTGCATGACTACGCCTCGCTGCTCGAGTCGCTGAACCGTACCGGGGTGAAGGACGCAAAGGCGCGAGCGGACCGGCTCAGGGACGCCCGGTTGAAGTCGGGACCCGGCAGCGTTCATCTCGGTTTCGATCCGACGGAGGAGCTTCGAGCCTATGCTGCGGTGTTGCGCGGGTTGTCCCGCACCGCCGAGGCCGACGCGGTGAGCGGTCTGGCCGATGCGGAGCGGCAGGTGCAATTCATGAACTTCATTCGCAACACTATGCTGACTCAAGGGCGCGATCCCCGCGGAAACTGCCCGCAGAAATTCTGAGCAGGCCGGCGCTGCCGTTAGCTGATCGGAAGTTATCAGGCGCTCACGTTTTCACAGGCTCGCTCGAAAGCAGTCACTCGTCCCCTCACTCGTCAACCAAGACAGAGCGCGAATAGCTCCGCCTGGCTGGTGACGCCGAGCCGCCCGTAGGCGCGCTTGCGGTACGTGAGCACGGTGTTGCGGCTGATCGCGAGATCGAGCGCGATGCCCTCGGAGGTCATGCCGATCAGCACTCTCGCGAGCACGTCGAGCTCACGGCCGGTGAGCCGTGCGTCCAGGGCATGAAGCCGCGCGGCGAGCGCCGCGACGCGGTCGGCGCGGTCACGCGAACGCAGCAGCGCGCCGAGCATGCCGACATGCTTGGCCGCGAGCGCGCCGAGGAACTGTGCATGGTCCTCGATTGCTTTGGCCTCCTGCGCGGAAAAGGCGCCGCTCGGCTCGCGCCGGTAAAGATTGAGCGCAATCAAGCGTCCGGCATCCCCAATGGCGACAGTCAGCCGCTCGATGAGCCCGGCGCGCACGTAGCAGGCATCGCGGTAGGCGCGATCTGCAATCGCATCGCGATGCAAACGCAGCAAGCGAACACCCGAAGCAGCGAGCCGCAGGTTGGGATCGTGCCGATAAAGGCCGCCCAGGTAGGCGCGCTGCACTTCGGCGACATGCTCGCCGCCGCGCCAGACCGCCGACTCGAGCACCGGAGGCCGGGCGCGGTCCTCGAAGCGCATGAGCGAGAGGTGATCGACCGGCAGGATCCGGTTGAGCGCCGCGAGCAGCTCGGCGGCGAAGGCAGCGGTACCCAGCGCGGCGACCGCCGGCGCGAACGCGTCGGGGGTCTGCGCGCCGGGCTCCATCAGGCGAAGAGCGCTTCCACCGCTTTGCGATCGAGGCGGTACTCGTGGTTGCACATTTCGTTGCGGATACGCACCTCGCCCTGCTCGGCGAGGATCGATTCGACTTCCTTTCGCCCCAGGCCGCGCAGCATGCGTCTCACATTCTCCTCGTCGTAGGGGCAGTGGTACTCGACCGGATAGAGCCTGAACACACGCAGCAGCTCCTCGGGAAAGAGTTTCACCAGAATATCGTAAGGCTGAACATTTACCGTCTCGGCAAGCTCGAGCGTGGCGGCGAGCGTCGTCACCCGGTCCCAGCCGTCGGAATCGCGGGTATCGGCGCCGGGAAGCTTCTCCAGCAGCAGACCGCAGAGCGCTTCGCCGTCCGCGTGCAAGCGCAGGAATGCCGGCAACTGCTCGGACTGCGCGAGGTAATGCTCGAAGATCCCGGCGAGCGTCTCGCCCTGGAGCGGCACCAGGCTCTGGTAGATCTGGCCGCTGGCCACGTCCTCGAGCGTGAGCGCAAGCCGGCCTTCGCCGAGGAGCTTGCCCGCGCGATCGGCATACTGCGCCATTCCGCGGATCTTCAGTTCCGAGGTGCAATCCGCGACGAGCAGCCGCACCGGGCCCGAGCCCTGGACCTGAAACGTGACGCGGCTCTTGCCCTTCTGGTTCGCGCCGAACAGCACTGCGAGTGCCGTGGTGTGACCGAGCAGCTCGGTAATTTTCGGTGGATAGCCGCGGCCCTCGAGCATCCGGCGCCAGGCGCCGGTCAGGCAGACCAGGCGTCCCCGGATGTCGAGGTTCTCGAACAGGAAACGCTGGACGTAGTCGGTATTCACTCTAATTTCGCGCCCGAGGCCTTGATGAGCGCTTCCCATTTCGGCAGGTCGGCGCGCACGTTGGCGACGAACTCCTCGGGAGTGTTGCCCACCGGCGTCTGACCCTGGAAGAGCATCTTCTCGCGCACCTCCGGGAGGCCGATCACCGCCTTGAGCTCCTTCTGCAGGCGCTCGATGATCGGGCGCGGTGTTCCGGCAGGCGCGTAGGCGCCGACCCAGATCGCGAGGTCCACGTTCGCCACGCCCTGCTCGGTGAACGTCGCAAGCTCGGGCATCGAGGCCGAGCGCTGCGGCCCGGTCATGGCGATCGGCTTGATTCCGCCGCCCGCAATCCGCGGCTTGGCGCTCGTGGGGCTGGAGAAGGTCACGTCGAGCGCGCCATTCTGCACGTCGTTGATCGCCAGCACGTCGCCCTTGTAGGGCACGTGCTCGAGATTGAGGCCGAGTTCCCGCTTCAGGATCTGTCCTGCGAGGTGACCCCAGGAGGCGATGCCCCAGGAGCCGTAGTTCACCGGCCGGTTCTGCGCCTTGGTCCAGTCGATGAAGCCCTTCAGGTCGTTGTACGGCGCCTTGCCGGAGCCGACCAGCAGCACCGTGCCGTAGGAGAGCTGCGTGATCGGCGCGAGGTCCTTCTCAGGGTCGTAAGGCAGCGACTTGGCGAACAGGATGCGGTTATTCACCGTCGTGGACATCGTCGTGACCATGAACGTGTAGCCGTCCGGGGCCGAGCGGATCAAGGCCTGCGTGCCGACGATGGTATTGGCGCCCGCGATCGCCTCGACCACGACGTTTTGTCCGAGCCTCTTGCCGAGCGGCTCGGCGATCAGCCGGGAGTAGATGTCGATCGCGCCTCCCGGGCTGAAGGGGGTAATCAGTCGAACCGGCTTGGTGGGGTATTCACCCTGCGCTGCGGCACTGCCACACGTGAATGCGATCGCCAACGCGGTGAGAAAGCGAATCATTTAACCTCCTGAATGCTAAAGTTTTGCGACATTGCCAAAGTAACATGAAACGAAGAATCTTCCTGCGCGCGGCCGGGGCACTCGCGGCCGGTCCGCTGCTCGCTCCCGTCGCGGCATCGGCGCAGCCGGCTGGCGCGCGCTTCTGCGACATGCACGCGCATCTCGGAAAGCGGCAGGAGCCGGGCTTCCGCGAGACGATGGCGAAGGGCGCAATGCTGCTCGTCGCCGAGAAAGTGGTCCCCGACTCGCCGATCCTGCGCCTCGTGGGCAATCGGCTCGCCTCGATCCGCGAGGCGAAGCCGGGCGAGCTGCGGCGCAACTTCGAGGTCGGCCTCGAGCAGCGCCGCCGGAGGGCGAGGAACGAGGGCCTGGTCGAGGTCTCCTCGGTAGAGGCGCTCGACCGGGTGTTGCAGGATCGCAGCCCGGCGATCGTGCTCTCGGCCGAAGGCGCGGATTTCCTCGAAGGCGATCTCGGCTACCTGGAACGCGCGCGCGCCGAGGGACTCAGCCATTTGCAGCTGGTGCACTACTACGGGCTCTCCGGCATCGGCGATCTCTCCACCGCCGAAGCGCGCTACGGTGGACTGAGCGCATTCGGCAAGGACCTGGTGCGCGCCTGCAACCGGCTCGGCATTCTGGTGGATGTAGCGCACTGCAGTGCGAGCGCAATGGAGCAGGCTCTCGAAATCTCCTCCAAGCCGATCGTCTATTCGCACGGGCACCTGAGCACCAGGTTGCCGCAGCCGTCGCAGGCCGGCAGCGTTGCGCGCGCGATTCACGCGCCGATCGCCAGGCGCCTCGCCGGGAAGGGCGGCGTGGTCGGCCTGTGGCCGAACGGTCTCGTCTTCGCGGATCTCGAGCTTTACGCCGACGCAATTGTGCGCACGGTGGAGGCGCTCGGCGCATCGCACGTGGGGATCGGCAGCGACCTCCATGGCCTGGTGCGCACGATCATGCCCGGCTACGAACAGTTTGCGATGGTTGAAGACGAGCTCGCGAAACGCAAGCTCAAGGACCAGGAAATCATCGCGGTGCTCGGCGGGAACTACGTTCGGGTGCTGCGCGATGCGCTGTCGATCTGAACGCGTGCCGCGTCAGGGCGCCGGCAGCCTCCCGAACACTTTCTCGAGCGCGAGCCCGATGGCGAGCAGCTTGCGATCGCTTCCGGCCGGACCATCCAGCTCGAGTCCGATCGGCAATCCTGCCTGTGTGCGGGCAATCGGAATCGATAGCCCCGGGATCCCGGCATTGCTTCCCGGGTCGGTGTTCTGGATGAAGGTCGGAAAAGTCGGCACATCCTGGCCGTTCAGTTTCGTCTTCTCGTCATCGCCGATCGGTGCGGCGGGCAGCGGCGTTGTCGGAAACGCGAGCGCCGCGATCCTGTTCTTGGAGAATGTGTCGGCATAGAGCTTCTGCAACTTCGGGCGCGTCTCGAGTGCAGCCTTGTATGCCGCCGGCGGCATCGCCTTGGGCGCTCCGGGCACCACCATGCCGTCGAACACGCCTTTCACGTCCGGGCTCTTGATCTGTGCCGCCACGCCCTTCACGTCGAGCGGGATGCCGAACTTCTTCAGGTACTTCGCCAGATCCACATTCGCCTCGTACAGCGCGATCGGGAAGCTCACCTTGTTGTTGAGGTCGGCGAGCGCCGGCATATCCACGTCGACGATTTCGGCGCCCGCGGATTTCATCTTGTCCAGTGCCGCGAGCGTGAGCTTCTCAGTTTCCGCATCGAGTCCCTTGAAGAAATATGCCTTGTGTACTCCGATGCGGATTCCCTTCAGCGCTGCGGGGGAAACTTTGTCCCTTGCACCCGTCACAACGTTGTCGAGCAGGATCAGATCCTCCACGGTGCGCGCCATCGGTCCGGCGGTGTCGCGCGTATGCGCGATCGGCGTGATGCCTTCCTGCGAGTAGCGCTTGAGCGTCGGGCGCAAGCCGGCAATGCCGTTCAGCGCGGCAGGGATGCGGACCGAGCCGCCGGTATCGGAGCCTAGACCGGCGGGCGCCATGTGTGCGGCGATCGCGACAGCGGTGCCGCCCGAGGAGCCGCCGGGGATCCGCTTCGGGTCGTACGGGTTGCGCGCAGGGCCGAACGCCCCATTGTTGGTCGTAATGCCGAACGCAAGCTCGTGCATGTTGGTCTTGCC
>CAZYVT010000060.1:0-22241 GCA_964651335.1 uncultured Enterobacteriaceae bacterium
GGGTGATGGCGGGCTTCGGCGGCGTGGCCGAATACGGCATCACCGTGCGCTGGGACAAGAACTTCCTCAAGCTGATCCGCATGCTGCTCGAGCGCCGTGCGGGGTTCGCCATGTTCGGCGGGGTGCGCTTCGGAGGAACCGTCACCCTCGAGGACGCCTGGCAGATGGGGTTCGACCACGTTGCGCTCTGTGTCGGCGCCGGCGGTCCGACCGTGCTCGACATTCCGAACGGCCTTGCGCGCGGCGTGCGTGCGGCTTCGGACTTCCTGATGGCGCTCCAGCTCACCGGCGCCGCCAAGATCGACTCGATCGCCAACATGCAACTACGCCTTCCGGTGGTCGTCATCGGCGGCGGATTGACCGCGATCGACACCGCGACCGAGTCGCTTGCATATTACGTCGTGCAGGTCGAAAAGTTCCTCGCGCGCTTTGAAACGCTGGCGAAAGACCGCGGCGAGCACGCGATCCGCGAGACCTGGGACGATTACGAACGCGAAATCGCCGAGGAGTTCCTGGCGCACGCGCGCGCGATCCGCGGCGAGCGCAGGGAAGCCGCGCGCGAGGGCCGCGCGCCGAGGATCGTCGAGATGCTGCGGCACTGGGGCGGCGTGACGATCGCCTACCGGCGGCGCCTCGTCGACAGCCCTTCCTATACGCTGAATCACGAGGAGGTGGAAAAGGCGCTCGAGGAGGGGATCTGGTTCGCGGAAGCGCTGACGCCGGTGGCGGTGGACATCGATCACTATGGCGCGGCGCGAGGGATCCGCCTCAAGAACCCGTCGAGCGGGGCCGAGCACTGGTTTCCGGCCCGCACCGTGTTCGTTGCAGCGGGCACGCAGCCGAACACGGTGCTCGCGCGCGAGCACGCCACCGAGTTCCACCTCGACGGCAAGTATTTCGCCGCTTGCGACGAAGAAGGCAATCCGGTCAAGCCGCAATACTCGGCTTCCAAGCCGGAAGCGGTGCACGTGCTGCTCTCCAAGCAACCCGATGGTCGCTACCTGAGCTACTTCGGCGACGTGCACCCTTCCTACTTCGGCAACGTCGTCAAGGCGATGGGTTCGGCCAAGCAGGGATTCCCGCTCGTGTCGCGCATGCTCGCGGGCCGGGCAGCGGAACGGCCGATCGCACGCGAGCAGTTCTTCGCCGAGTTGGCCGGCCAGCTGATCGCCACCGTGCATCGGGTTGAGCGGCTGACCCCGACGATCGTGGAAGTCGTGATGCGCGCTCCTCTCGCGGCAAGGCGGTTCCACCCCGGGCAGTTCTACCGGCTGCAGAATTTCGAATCCCTTGCACCAGTCGTGTCGGGAACGCGAATGCAGATGGAAGGCCTCGCGATGACCGGCGCCTGGGTGGACCGCAAGGAAGGGCTCGTATCGATCATCGCGCTCGAGATGGGCGCCTCGAGCGACCTGTGTGCGATGCTCAAGTCCGGCGAGCCGGTAATCCTGATGGGGCCGACCGGGACGCCCACGGAAATCGCGGGCGGCGAAACAGTCGTCCTGTGCGGCGGCGGCCTGGGCAATGCGGTCCTGTTTTCGATCGGCGCGGCATTTCGCGCCGCCGGATCGAAGGTGCTCTATTTCGCCGGCTACAAGAAGGTGCAGGATCGCTACAAGGTGCACGAAATCGAGAACGCGGCCGACGTCGTGGTCTGGTGTTGCGACGAGGAGCCCGGGTTCGCGCCCGACCGGCCTCAGGATCGCCGCTTCGTCGGCAATCTCGTGCAGGCAATGGACGCATACGGCGAGGGACGCCTCGGCCCGCCTTCGATCCGCCTGGAAGATGCAGACCGCATCATCGCGATCGGCTCGGACCGCATGATGGCGGCGGTAGCGCGCGCGCGGCACGAGCTGCTGAAGGACCACCTCAAACCGCGCCACTTCGCGATCGGCTCGATCAACTCGCCGATGCAGTGCATGATGAAGGAGATCTGCGCGCAGTGCCTGCAGCCGCACCGCGATCCCGCCACCGGCGAGACGAGCTATGTCTTTTCCTGCTTCAACCAGGACCAGCCGCTTGACTGCGTGGATTTCAAGGTGCTGAACGAGCGCTTAAAGCAGAATTCACTCGCCGAGAAGCTCACCGCGCAGTGGCTCCGGCATTGCATGCCGGAGCTGAGGAAGCTGCGTAGCTTCATTTAATACCTGTGATGCAAGTGGCCGCCGCGTCAGACGGCCGATGGCAAGAGATTCATCACGACAATGGCGCACGCCCAGACGATCAGCGCTATGCCCAGTGGAGCGCTCAAGCGTTTCCCCCACGGCAGATTCTTCTCCGCCGCCATAACCGCGCCGAGCGCGAGCATCCAGCCGATGTTGCCCATGCCGACGACGAACATCAGCAGCATCAGCGCCCAGCAGCAGCCGACGCAAAAAACGCCATGGTCGAAACCGGTGCGCAACGCATCGCGCGCCGGCGCGGCTCCGCGCCAGCGCTCGACGACGAAGCCATACGGCGTGCGGCACTTGTCGAGGCAGCGATATTTGAGCGAGCTGAACTGAAAGAGCCCGGCGCCGCCGACTACAACTGCCCCCACCACCCAGCCGTTGGCGGCGAACCAGCTCGTTTCACGTGCCGCCGCGAGCAGCATCCAGTCAAGGGCGTGCGCCGCCAGGCCGAACGCGAACCAGGCACAGAGGTATCCCGCGACGACCAGCAGGACGAGGCGATCTGCATCCGCTCGTCCTGCCGCGACACGTCGAAAGATCCCAAGCAGAGGGAGTGTGGTCGGCCACATCATCGCCGCGACCATCAAGACCCAGGCCGCAGTGTGGAAGACAGCCGGCAACAGGATCTCGCCTGCGGGCACCGCACGGCAGATCTCGGCTGCAATGCCGACTTCGGTCCACCGCCCGTGATCCAGATAACGGCCATAGGGGCTCGCAGACCAGAACCAGAGCACTGCCCAGGCGGACGCGACCACGCCCGCGATGAGCGCGGGGAAGACCGCAGGGCGCCTGCCGGCGAAGACGGCCCGGGTCAACGCGTCGTTCGTATCCAACTCTTCTCAGGCGTCGAAGACGAATGTGCTCTGCAGCGCGTTATGGCCCTTGATGTCGAGGTCGATGCCGAGCTTTTCGTTCTTCGACTTGTAGCGCGGCGCCTTGCCGACAAACACCGGCGCCCCGGGCACGGTGGAAAAAATCGTGTCCGTAAGCGTCGTAGTCGCTCCAGTGGCTCCCTGGTAGGGCTCGAGCTCGGCGTACCCGGCGCTGCCCACCTTGAGCGTGCCCCTTCCGCCCTGTACATCGAACGTGATTGGCGCGCTCTCGACCGACACCACCTCGCCGACGAGCTTGACCAGATCGCCCACCGGCCCGCCCAGCTTGCCCGTATAGACTTTGAGAATGGCTTCGTGTTGCTTCGGCGTCGCGTTATCGCTGACGTAGACCGCCGCCCTCCAGTTGCCCTGGAGGATGTTGCCCGGCACGTGGGCGATCATGGCGATCGTTGTCCCCGCCACGTCCACGCCCTCGATCTGCCCCTTGTCGAAACGGTAGGCGACGATGGTGTCACAGGTTCCGTTATCCGGGTCCTCGCCGATCCAGCACGGGCACAGAACACGGCAATTGCAGACTTCCAGCAAACGTCCTTCCAGGTGATAGGCCATCCCGACCTCCTCCTCTCGTCTGTGGTTTCCCTGCGCCCTGTCGCATGCCATCCAGAACAGGCGACCTTTTCCATGCTACGCCCGACGGGCACAGGCGTCCATCCATGCCGCCGGGCGGCTGCGAACCGCGTTCTCGCGCAGTACACTGGGCGCGAGTGAACGAGCGTCCCCGCTGGATCCTGCCGGTTATTATCGTCTCGCAGTTCGCGGGCACGTCGCTATGGTTCGCGGGGAACGCCGTGCTCGGCGACCTGCAGCAGCAATGGGGGCTCGCCAGCGACACGCTCGGTTACCTCACGTCCGCAGTGCAGGTCGGCTTCATCACCGGCACCCTGGTCTTTGCTTTCTTCGCGATCGCCGACGCGTACTCGCCTCGCATCGTGTTCTTCGTGTGCTCGATGCTTGGCGCAGTCTCCAACGCCGCAGTGCAGGCGCTCGGCGAAGGATTGTGGTCGTTGCTGGCGCTGCGCTTCTGCACCGGGTTTTTCCTTGCCGGCATCTACCCGGTCGGCATGAAAATCGCCTCCGGCTGGTATCAGCGCGACCTCGGCAACGCGCTCGGCTTTCTCGTCGGCGCGCTCGTGGTCGGTACCGCGTTTCCGCACCTGCTCAAGGGACTCGGCCAAGCCTTCCCGTGGGAGGCCGTCATGCTCGCCGTGTCGGCGATCGCTGCTTTCGGTGGGGTTTTGATGTTGACGCTGGTTCCGGACGGTCCGCATCTGATCAGAGGCTCGCGATTCGATCCGAAGACGTTCGCCGTCATCTTCCGATCGCCGCTGTTCCGCGCCTCGACCTTCGGCTACTTCGGGCACATGTGGGAGCTATACGCATTCTGGGCGTTCATTCCGCTGGTCCTCGCGGCGCACGTGAACCAAGCCATGCCGGTGGGCTTGAACGTGTCACTGTGGGCCTTCGCCGTCATTGCGGCCGGAGCGCTCGGATGCGCGGGCGGCGGACTCGTGTCGTTGCGCGCCGGCAGTGCCAGGGTTGCATTCGCGCAACTCGCCGCTTCGGGCGCCTGCTGCGCCCTCTCGCCGTTGCTGTTTCATGCGCCCACGCCGCTCTTCCTCGCGTTTCTGCTGTTCTGGGGAATCGTCGTGGTCGGGGACTCGCCGCAATTCTCCGCCCTGAACGCGGCATACGCCCCGCCCGCGCTTGTGGGCTCGGCGCTGACGATTGCCAACTGCATCGGTTTCTCGATCACCATCGTCAGCATCCAGCTGCTCAATACCGCGGCGAAATTCATGGGCGCGGACTGGCTTTTTTTGCTGCTCACGCCGGGGCCGATCCTGGGACTGCTCGCGCTGAGTCCGCTGCTGCAGCCTGCGCGCGCTCGCGCCACCGAATGAGCGAGCGTCCGGACGGCGTATCTGTGCTAACTTTCCGGAAACCACTGCCATGCCAACCTACGCCCGGCCGACCCGCCTCGAGGATGCGCTGAATATCCTGGCGCGCGGTGGGCGGGCGGTGCTGGCCGGCGGTACCGACTACTACCCTGCCCGCGTCGGCAAGCCGCTGGATGACGACGTCCTCGACATCACGGCGCTGCGCGAGCTGCGCGGCATCAGCGAGCACGCGGATCATTGGCGCATCGGCGCGGCCACGACCTGGAGCGAAGTCATCGGGGCGACTTTGCCGCCGCTCTTCGACTGCCTCAAGCTCGCCGCGCGCGAAGTCGGGGGATTGCAGATTCAGAACTCCGGCACTGTTGCGGGCAACGTGTGCAATGCTTCGCCCGCGGCGGACGGGGTGCCGGCCTTGCTTGCATTGGATGCGAGCGTAGAGATCGCCAGCTCCGGCACAACAAGGGTTCTTCCTCTCGATCGGTTCATTCTCGGTCCGCGCAAGACAGCGCTGCGGACGGGCGAGCTCGTGACCGGGGTCCGCGTTCCCAAGCCGAAGCATGAAGCGAGGAGCGATTTCCTCAAGCTTGGCGCGCGCAAGTATCTCGTGATCTCGATCGCGATGGTGGCCGTCGTTCTGGAGCACGATGACCAAGCAGTGCGTGCGGCGCGGATCGCTGTGGGCGCCTGCTCGCCGGTGGCGCGCCGCCTCCCGGCCCTGGAACAGGCGTTGACCGGAAAACCGCTCGATCGCGGCCTGAGTGCCTGCGTGAGGCCGGAGCACCTGGCCGCGCTTTCGCCCATCGACGATGTCCGCGGAAACGCGGTTTATCGCAACGATGCCGCGCTCATCCTGGTCCGCCGCTCGCTGGACCGCATCTCATGAACCGTCCGCGCGCCGACTTTCTCGCACAAGCCGTTGCATTCACCGTCAACGGCCGCAAGGTTCGCTCGCATGCGGCACGCTCGTCGCGCCTCGCGGACATCCTGCGCGACGAGCTCGGACTGACCGGAACCAAGATCGGCTGCAATGCCGGCGACTGCGGTGCGTGCACGGTGTTGCTCGACGGCAGGCAGGTGTGCTCTTGCCTCGCCGCCTTGGGTCAGGTCGAGGAACGAGCGGTCGTCACGGTTGAAGGCCTCGCCCGGAACGGGCGGCTCTCCCACCTCCAGATCGCATTCCAGAAGCACGGCGCAGCGCAGTGCGGCATCTGCACACCGGGCATGCTCATTGCGGCGGCCGATCTTCTGGCGCGAAATTCCTCGCCGCGCGAAGCCGAGGTCAAGGATGCGCTCAGCGGCGTTCTCTGCCGCTGCACGGGCTACCAGAAGATCGTCGAAGCGGTGCTCGACGTCGCAAACCGGCCGTCCCTGCCGCTTCCGCCGATCGCCGAACAGGCCGTCGGGGCGCGCGCCGGCAAGGTCGACGGCATCCCGAAGCTCACCGGCTCGGAGTCGTACGGTGCGGACGCAATCCCGATGGACGCGCTGCGGCTGCGCGTCATTCGTTCGCCGCATCATCGTGCCCGTTTTCGGATCGGGGATCTGAAGAAATTCCTGAAAGAGAACCCCGGAATCGATCGCGTCCTCACTGCCGCTGACGTTCCCTCGAATGGCTTCGGCATTTACCCGGGCATCAAGGACCAACCCGTACTCGCGGACGGCGAGGCACGGTTTCGCGGCGAGGCGGTGGCCGCCGTGATCGGCACCTGCGAGGCGGTCGAAGCGCTCGACCTCGGACGCTTCCCGGTGAGCTGGAAGGAGCTACCGCCCGTGATGGGACTCGATGCAGCGATGGCGCCGCGCGCGCATCCGGTGCAGGCCGGAAAGCCGGACAACTTGCTGCTGGACGGCGGCGTGAGGAAAGGCGATTCCGCCGCCGCATGGACCGCGTGCGCGGCAATCGCCGAAGGCACGTTCGAGACGAGCTTCGTCGAACACGCCTATATCGAACCGGAAGCCGGGTGGGCGATGCGCACCGGCGACCGGGTGGAGATCCACGTCACCACACAAACCCCGTATATGGACCGCGACGAAGTCGCGCTGGTCATGATGCTGCGGCCCGACCAGGTGCGGATTGTCCCGACCGCGTGCGGCGGCGGCTTTGGCGGCAAGCTCGATCTCTCGGTGCAACCGCTGGTCGCGCTCGGTGCGTGGCTGACCGGAAAGCCGGTGGCGTGCGTCTACACGCGACCCGAAAGCATGGCCTCGACCACCAAGCGGCATCCCGCGCGCATTCATGCAAAGTTCGGCTGCGATGCATCCGGCAAGCTGCTCGCCTGCGAAATGGATGCGCTCTTCGATACGGGCGCCTACGCGAGTTGGGGACCGACCGTGGCCACGCGGGTGCCGATCCACGCCACCGGTCCCTACTCGGTTCCGCACGTTCTCACCAGGGGTCGCGCCTACTTCACTCACTGCCATCCGGCGGGCGCTTTTCGCGGCTTCGGCGTCCCGCAGGGCGCGATCGCGCACGAGGCGATGATGGATGAACTGGCCGATGCTCTGGCGATCGACCGGCTCGAATTCAGGCGTCGCAATGCGCTCAAGGTCGGCGACCGGACTGCGACCGGTCAACTGCTGGAACACTCGGCAGGACTTGCTGAGTGCCTGGACACGCTCGAGCCGCATTGGAAGCGCGCCAAAGCCGAGTGCGAGTCGTTCAATCGGACCAATCGCATCCTCAAGCGCGGCACCGGCGTGGGATGCATGTGGTATGGAATCGGCAACACGGCGCTCTCGAATCCGTCGACGATGCGCATCGGCCTTTCCCCGGATGGCATTCTGATGCTCTACAACGGCGCCGCGGACATCGGCCAGGGCTCGAACACGATCCTCACCCAGATTGCGGCGGACGCCGTGGGGCTCCCGATGTCACAATTCCAGCTCATCATGGGCGACACCGACCGCACCGCGGATGCCGGCAAGACCTCGGCTTCGCGCCAGGCGTTCGTCTCCGGAAAGGCCGCCGAACTCGCCGGCCTCGACCTGCGGCGCAAGCTCTTCGCCGCTGCGGGCGCGCCTGAAGGCGAATGGCGTGACCGCCGCTATCGGCTCGCGCTGGAAGGACGCCGCATCATCTTCCGCAAGGACGGCATCGCGCACCGGATCGAGATCGCCGAGGAAATCGTGGGCGAGGGTTTCTTCGATCCTCCCACCCAGCCATCGGACGAAAATGGACAAGGCGTTCCCTACGCGACTTACGCCTTCGCCGCTCAAGTCGCCGTGGTCGAAGTGGATACCGAGCTTGGGACGACGAAAGTGCTGCGACTTTATGCCGCACACGATGTCGGCCGGGCGATCAATCCGGTCCAGGTCGAGGGACAGATTCAGGGAGGTGCGGTGCAGGGTCTGGGATTTGCGCTGATGGAAGAATATGTGCCGGGGCGCACCGAGAATCTGCACGATTACCTGATCCCCACCATCGGTGACATTCCCGACATGGAGTGCATCCTGGTCGAGGACCCTGAACCGCTCGGGCCATACGGCGCGAAAGGTGTGGGCGAGCCTGGCCTCATCCCGACGGCGCCCGCGATTCTTGGCGCGATTCAGCATGCGACCGGTGCGCGGATGCGCAAAGTGCCGGTGCTTCCGCACCGTCTGCGCGAGGCATTACGGTGAATCTTCGCGATCCGGAAGATGCGCCGGAAAGTACGGACGCGCTGACGGGGGAAGTCATTCGATGCGATGCCTGCCCGGTGCTGTGCCGCATCCGCAACGGCCAGGCAGGCGCGTGCGACCGCTACGCGAATGAAAACGCAACGCTGGTGCGCGTGGATCCGCTCCTCGTCCTGCAGCGCGGCGCCCCGGCGGTGCCGTTTTTCGAGCCGGGAAAGCGCTGGGACGGCAAGCTCGTGTCGGGCGCCAACACCTTCATCACCGGCGTCGGCGCGACCACGACCTATCCGGACTACAAGCCGGCGCCGTTCATCGTCTCCTCGAAGCTCGCAGGCGTGGACATGGTGACGGTCGTGACCGAGGGCATCTTCAGCTATTGCGGACTCAAGGTAAAGATCGACACCGACCGCTACCTCGGCCCGGAGCAGTCCGCGGTGCGGGTGGAGGGCGAGCAGATCGGGCACGTGACCACGGCGGAGTACGGGTCGCAGATGCTCTCGCTGGGAGGTGTGCGCCATCTCACCGGAGGAACGAAAAAGGAAGGCAACGTCACTTGCGACGCCCTGCTGCGCCTGGCGAACAAGCACCCGGTGGAGATGAAGATCGACGGCGGCGCATCGGTCGTCGTCGAGGCCGGCGCCGCGCCGGTGGTCAACGGCGAGCGCGAGGAACGGATGCGCGTCGGCTGCGGATCGGCGACGATCGGGATCTTCGCGAAGCAGTGGCATGGCCAGGCCGACGAAGTGATCGTCGTGGACGATCACATCACCGGAGTGCTCACCGAGCACCAGGCCGGGCGTTTTCTCGACATGCGGCCGGCGGGCGTGCGGGTGCGCGGCCGAAAATCCACGCCGGGGCGATATTTCAAGGTGGCGGAGCCCGGTCTCGGCTGGGGCGGCACCGACATTTCCGATCCGCTTTCGATCGTCGAGAAAATCGATCCCGGGACCGCCTGGCCGGGAATGCGCTTGCTCATGGTCTCGACGACGGGCGAAGACGCCGAGTGGTTCGTGCTGGACGAGAAGCTCAAGCCGGTGAAGCAGCAGATGCCGGAGGCGATCCGCAAGGTCGTGGAGCGCATCGCCGAGAACTGCGAGCCGGCACTCTGCACGGTCCTCTTCATGGGCGGCGCGGGCGGCAGCCTGCGTGCCGGGGTGACGGAGAACCCGGTGCGCCTGACGCGCTCGGTGAAAGACCTGGTCACGAACGTGACCTGCGGCGGCGCGCCGACCTACGTCTGGCCGGGTGGCGGCATCACCGTGATGGTGGACGTGCTGCGGATGCCCGAGCGCTCGTTCGGCTATGTGCCAACGCCGGCGCTGGTATTGCCGATCGAATTCACGATGCCACTGGACGCCTACGCGGTGATGGGCGGGCATGTGGATCGTGTCGTCCCGCTCGAACGAGCGCTTCGCGAAGCCCGCTTCAAGGCAGACGCGTGGCGCGTGGACAATCCGTGGCCGGTGCGGGCATGAACCGCCCGGTGCGCGCAATGCTGCCGGGCGGGCGGCTGCATCTGCAGCAGGGCCCGATCGATCTCGTGATCGAGGCCTGGGGCGAGCGTTCCGAAGTGCAGCTGGCGGATGCGCAGGCGTGGGACCGATTCCAGCACGTCCTGGAGACACTCGTCACCGAACTCCCGCTGCTGCGGTCGCCGGTCGGAGGACTGTATCCGCTTGCGCGCGGGCCGGTCGCCCGGCGCATGATCGCCGCATGCTGGCCGCATCGGAACGTCTTCGTCACTCCGATGGCGGCAGTTGCAGGAAGCGTCGCCGACGAGATGCTGGCGGCGATGCTCGCGGGCCGCACGCTCGCGAAGGCCTACGTCAACGATGGTGGCGACATCGCGCTTCATCTTGCACCGGGAGAGCATCTCGATCTCGGGGTCGTGAGCAACGTTCAATGCCCCGACCTTGCCGCGACCGCACGGATCCGCTTCGCATCGCCGGTGCGAGGCGTGGCGACCTCGGGCTGGCGCGGACGCTCGCAATCGCTCGGCATTGCCGACGCCGTCACCGTGCTCGCTCGAAGCGGCGCTGCGGCCGATGTCGCAGCGACTCTCATCGCGAACGCGGTCAATGTCGAGCATCCCGCGATCCGCCGTTTGCCGGCGCGCGAGTTGAAGCACGACAGCGACCTCGGCGAGCTGGAGGTCACGGTTGCGGTCGGCGATTTGCCGCAGCTTTTGATCGCCAAAGCGCTGGATCGCGGCTGCTCGCTCGCGCACTCGATGCGCGCAGCGGATTTGATCCATGCCGCCTACCTGGCGCTGCAGGGCGAGACCAGAGTTGCCGCGCGCTTCGATGCGGCTGAATGGGTTCAGCTGCGCGCAGGAAACTCGTCCGCGTGACCGCCCGCTTGACCACCTGCCTTTACTGCACCGTGTTGCTGCTTGCGCTCGCCGGCGCTGCGCCCGAGGTCGGCTCGCAGGCGTCCGCGACGCCGGCGCAACGTATCGACGCAATCCTCGATCTAGTGCGGCCGGACAGCCGGCTCGAGATGTTCTATTTGAGCGCTCCCGACTGCCCGTACTGCACGCATTGGGAATCCCAGGCGAGGGACGAGTTGTTCTCCTGGTCGACGGGCAAGGCATTGGCATTCGTCGAAATCCGTGGCGAAACGCTGCGCCAGCCGATCACGGAGCGACACTATCCCCCCGAATACCGGTGGGTGTACGAGCAGATCGGGCCGAGCCGCGGCGTGCCACGCTTTCTGCTGGCGGTGGATGGCCGGGTGCTGTTGAGCGCCTACGGCACGAACCGCTACAAGGAAGTATTTTTTCCTGCACTCAAGAAAGTCACCGCGCGGCGGGCGGAAACTCGGTCCTGAAAGCTCTCGCCCCGCTCCTGCTCGCCGGCGCGCTGGCCGCGGGCTTCGCGACTGCCGTGTTCGCCCACGCCGGCGAACGGGCGTTCGTCCTTCTGCTTCCGACCGGCCTGTATATCATGGGCGGCGCCCTGGCGGTGGCGTTTTCCTTCGCCGTGATGGCGTGCCTGCCGTCGCGATTCTTTTCCAGGCTCGCCGAGTTTCGCCTGCCGCTCGCTTTCATCCCGCGCCGGACCGGCGTCCTGCCGGGTGCCGTTGCGCTGCTCGCCTTGGCGTTGCTCGTCCTCGCCGGCTTCGTCGCAAGCCGCGATCCGCTCGACAATCCGCTCCCGCTCGTCGTCTGGACGCTCTGGTGGGTGGGCTTTACGTTCCTGGTTGCGCTTGCCGGCAACCTCTGGGAACACTTCAATCCGTGGCGCGCGGCGCATCATCTCGCCACCGCGTTGCCAGGCCTGGCGCGTTTTCGCGCCGCGCCGCCGCTCGCCTACCCCGCATGGCTGGAATACTGGCCCGCGGTGCTGCTCCTGCTCGCCTTCGCGTGGTTCGAGCTGATCTATCCAGCGCCGCAGGATCCCGCGATGCTTGCAACCGCGGTCATCGCCTACGCGGCGATAACCCTGGCCGGGATGCTCCTCTTTGGCGGCGAGCCCTGGCTCCACCGCGCCGAAGCGTTTTCGGTATTTTTTCGCATGGTCTCCTGGCTCTCGCCGTTCGCGCTCAAATCGCTGCAACCGGGCGAACGCGAACGTCTGGAGTTGTCGTTCGGTCTACCCTGCCGCGGCCTGCTCGAGGCCGGTCCGCTTCCGGCGAGCGGCGTCGCCTTCGTCCTGGTCGCGCTCGCTTCGGTCTCGTTCGACGGCCTTTCGCGCACGTTCTGGTGGATCGGCCTGATCGGCGAGAATCCCCTCGAACACCCGGGGCGCTCCAGCCTGGTCGTGGTCAACACGCTGGGCCTCGTCGCCACGGCGGCGGCGCTCGCCGGGGTGTACCTCGCTGCCGTCCGGCTCGGAAGCGCGCTCAGCGCGCGCGGCGCGGAACCGGGGCACTACATCGTCGCGATCGTCCCGATTGCGTTCGGCTACCACTTCGCGCACTACCTGCCGACCTTCCTCGTCGACGCGCAGTACGCCGTGCGTGCCCTGGGCGATCCGTTTTCGCTGGGGTGGAACCTTTTCGGCGCGCGCGACCTGCACGTAACGACGTCCTTTCTCTCGCACCACGCCTCGGTGCACGCCATCTGGAACGTGCAGGTCGCAGGAATCGTCGCGGCCCACGTTGCGGCGGTGTTCGTCGCGCACGTGCTGGCGCTTCGCCGCCACGGGACGGCGCGCGCCGCGCTCGCCAGCCAGCTGCCGATGACGGCGCTCATGGTGGCGTATACGATCTTCGGCCTATGGCTGCTCGCGACCCCGGTCGCGGCATAGGAGCGGCGCCTTGAGGGTGTACGAATCCGACCCCCTCAAATGTCCCAAGTGCAAAGGGCCTCATGCGCGTCATCGCGCTGATCGAGGACCCCGTCGTGGTGCGAACGATTCTCACGCATCGCGGCCGCTGGCAGCCGAAGGCGGTGGAGCGCGTACCGCCCGTGCCCCCGGCCCGCGCATGCGAGCCTGCCGCCCACTTACCCTCCCGTTCCCGACATCGCCTGAAGCCGCGCTTGCCTGAACGGGGCAAACGCGGCCAGCATTCGACATGAGGCCGATTGCGCACGCATAGCTCGCGCCGGACGATGGCCACGAGCGCGCAGCAGACCCATGAGTTTTATTCTGGAGGAAAGATGAAGGCAGCCTATTTCATGAAGAACGGCGGACCGGAGGTGATGCAGTATGGCGATGTTCCGGATCCGGTCGCCAGACCCGGCCAAGTGCTCATCGACGTTCAGGCGGCCAGCGTGAACGCGGCGGACTGGAAGGTGCGTGCCGGCCACTATGCCCCGATCACCGACTTTCCATACATTCCGGGGCGGGATTTCTCGGGCGTCGTCAGTGCGCTCGGCGACGGAGTGAAGGACTTTGCCATCGGCGATGCGGTTTTCGGTGTCTGTGATGTTGGCCAGGAAGCGGCCTATGCGGAAAAGATCGCCATCAAGTCAGCGATCGTGGCGAGAAAGCCGGAGAGCCTGTCGCACGTGGAGTGCGCGGCGCTAGCGTTGATCGGCCTCACCGCGCTCTGCTCGGTCGAGGACACGCTGCAACTGAAGGCCGGCGAGACGATCCTGGTCCAGGGTGGCGCGGGCGGCGTCGCCAGCTTCGCGATACAGGTCTGCAGGCATCTTGGCGCCCGCGTGATCACGACTGCGAGCGCGGCGAACCGTGACTACCTGCTCCGGCTCGGCGCCGACGAGATCATCGACTACAACGCGCAGGACTTCACACAAGCGGTGTCCGGCTGCGACGCGGTGTTCGACACCGTCGGCGACGAGGTGGCCAAGCGCTCGTTCGCCGTGCTGCGGCCGGGCGGACGCGCGGCGTTCATTGCCTCGGGGAACGCGGCGCCGGCCTCCCCGCGAGCCGACGTCGTGTCGCTGCGTCCAAAGGTCGGGCGTGACCGCGCACATCTCGATCGGATCGCCGCCCTGGTCACCGCCGGCGCCGTGCGCGTCCCCGAGATCACGACCTACAAGTTATCGGCAGCCGCCGCCGCCCACATGGTGAGCGAAGGGCGCCACCTGCGCGGCAAACTGGTGTTCAAGGTGCGCTGACCTGCGTTGCTTCGTAACCCTCCTCTGCCTGCTATCTGAAGTAGGCGTGAAGGTGGAGGACGCAGGCGGCCGTCACAAGGGCGCCCGCCAAGCGAGGCCCTCGAAGCGCGCGTAGTCCCGGTCGGTGCTGATCCACTCGCATCCGGCTTCGATCGCCAACGCTGCAAACCAGGCGTCTTGCACCAGGTTTCCGGCCGCCGCTGCCTGACGGCAAAGGGCTTCGAAGATTCCCCAGTGCCGTTCGCCCGGGTTCACCAGCGTCGCGTTCGGCTGTGAAAGCAAGGTGCGGTTGAAGGCGAATGCGTCCTCCAGGCGACTCGGCCGGGAAAATATTCTCGGATGCGTCGTAACGCGCACCAGCCCCGCAAGCACCTGCGGCGAAACGCCATAGGCCTCGGGTCCGTTGATCACCGACTCGAGCCACGCGCGGTAGTGCCCGTGATCGGCGGAATCGCTGCGAAAAGCGTAAATGAGGACGTTGACGTCGGGCAGGATCACGCGCGTTCGTCCATCCGGTCGGCGAGTCCTGCGGAATCGTCGAGATCGACGCCGGGAAGAACGCCGCCGCCGCGACGGCACACCGGCAGCGCCACGCGTCTTGCGCGGCGTAGTTGCGCCGGCCGCGCGATCGCCAGCCGCAGCCCTTGTTCGATCAGCGCGGTCAGCGTGACCCCGCGCCGGGCCGCTTCGCGCTTGGCGCGGCCGAGCAGCGCTTCCTCCAGTCGGACGGTGGTTCTCATGACGCGCAGCCTACCATCGTATGTCAGTATGTCAAGCGGGCTGCATTGAGACCAAACGGCCTGCCGCGGCTCTTTCTTCGCCCATTCCGCGGCCAGGCGCCGAAGTCGGCCCCCTCCGGCCGGCTGCAGATCGGCGGAGCGCTCGATCTCGAGCCAGGTCTTCCTCGCCCCTGCGATTTTCGGCCTGTGGCTGCTCTCGACATCCGGTTGCGGGCTACGCGCGCCTTGAACTGACGCGCCGCCCCATGCTATAGGTGTCGCCGCACGCCGCCGACGAAGCGGCCATCGCACGATCCAAACAAGGAGACTTGGCCATGTCCGAAGAGAGCAGCAGGAAAACGTTCAGCCCAGATACAGAAGGCTTTTCCAGGCGTCGCGCGCTGGCAACGCTCAGCGGCATCGCAGGCGCGGCCCTGCTCCCGGGTTCACCCGCCATCGCCCAACCCAAGGGACGCCCGATCCGGATCGGCTTCCAGGTGCACCGCACCGGCATCGGCGCCGTATACGGCCGCTGGTACGAGCGCACGACCACGGCCGCCGTCAAGCTGATCAACGAGAAAGGCGGCATCGCCGGCAGGCCGGTGGAGATCGTCGCCGAGGACGACGGCACCGACCCCAAGCGCGGGCCCGAAGTGGTCGAGAAGCTCGCCCGCCAGCACAAGGTGGATTTCGTCTACGGCACGCTGTTCTCGCACGTCGTGATCGCCTCCGCTCCGCGCGCCGGCGAGCTGAAGATCCCCTACTTCGTGGTGAGCGAGGGCTACCACGTCGCCTCGGGCAAGCTCAACCGCTATGTGTTCCAGCCCGGCATCACCGACGTGCGCGCGCAGGTCACCGCGATGTCCTCCTGGATCCTCGACAAGCTCGGCAAGAAGGTGACGATGATCTTCCCCGACTACGCATTCGGCTACGACCACCGCGATTTCTTCAGTCAGGCGGTGGCGAAGCGCGGCGGTACGGTGCTCGAGAAGCTGGCGATTCCGCCCACCGAAAGCTCGTTCACCAAGTACTTCGCGCGCGTGCCCGCGGAGACCGAGGTGCTGTACCACGTCATGGTCGGCCCCGGCGTGCTCACTTTCGTAAAGGAGATGGGCGAGCACTTCGGTTCGAAGCGGCCGCAGATCTTCGGTTTCATCGACTCGCTCGAGGGCGTGGATATCGCGAGTCCCGGGCTCGATTTTCTCGATGGGACGTACTTCTGGGAGGCGTTCCCGCGCTATGCGGAGGGCACTGCATCGGCGCACGCGAAGAACTACCGCAAGCTCGTCGGCGTGAACGATGCCGGTGCGAGCCTGGCGGATCCGAAGGACGTGTCAACCTTCTCCCACATGTTCGGCTGCTGGGAGACGCTGTTCGCGATCAAGCAGGCGGTCGAGAAGAGCGGCTACCGCGATCCGGCGCCGAAGGACTACCGCGCGCTGGTCGAGTATCTGGAGTCGGTCAAATCGTTCCCGGAGAGCGCCGAGCATCCGCAGGGCGCGAAGACGTTCAACGGCCGGCTGCACCAGTGCTACGGCCATCAGTACGTCTCCAAGGTGGAGAACCGCAAGCTCAAGGTCGTGCACCGCACGAAGATCGAAGACAGCCTGTACGAGCCCGAGGCCGACTACACCAAGCAACCTCTCTGAGCGCCACCTCCGGATCCGGCGGGCGAGCCCCATGACGCACCGCCTGCCGGGCGCCCGCGCCCAGGTTCGCGCGGCATGAGTTTCTGGCCGCACTTGTTCCTCGCGCTGCTCGAAGGGACGGTGACGGCTTTCGTCCTGGCTCTCACCGCGCTCGGGCTGTCGCTCGTCTTCGGCGTGATGCGCATCGTCAACGTCGCGCACGGCGAGTTCTTCATGCTGGGCGCAGTGCTTGCCTGGTTCTGCTCGAACCTGGTCGGGACGCCGCTTGCCGGCTTCCTCATTGCGATGATCGCCGCCCCGCTCGTCGTCGGCGCGCTGGCGGTCGCCGCCGACCGGCTGATCCTGCGCCGCATCGATTACCACCCAGAGGGCACAATCGTGGCGACGATCGGCCTGCTCTACATCATCCAGCAGGCGGTGCTGACGCTCTACGGGCCGGAAGCGCGGCCGGTGACCCCCCCGGTGTACTTCGTCCTCAGATTCCCGTGGTTCGGCTATTCGGGCTACAAGCTGGTCGTGGCGGGGGTCTCGGCGTTGCTGCTGGTCTCGACCTGGTGGCTGCTCGCGCGCACCAGGCTCGGGTTGTACATGCGCGCCGCGCAGCAGGACCTGGAAATGGCGCAGGCCTTCGGCGTTCCGGCGCGGCGCGTGTACGCGATGGTGTTCGCGCTCGGTGCGATGCTCGCGGCAGTCGCGGGCGTGCTCGTCGTCCCGATCCAGCAGGCGCACTACCTGATGGGGCTCGACCCGCTGCTGCTCTCCTTCATCGTGGTAATCATCGGCGGGCTCGGAAGCCTCAAGGGAACGCTGGTGGCTGCTTTCGTGGTCGGCATCAGCGACGGCGTGGTGTCGGTGTTTTTCTCGCCGACGCTGGCGAAGATCGTGGCCACGCTGCTGGTCGCCGCGGTCCTCGTGGTCAGGCCGGGCGGCCTCTTCGGTGAGGACCGCGCGTGACCGGACACGCCACGCACCGGGTGCTGGCACTGCACCTCGGGGTCCTCGTGCTGCTGTTCCTCGCCCAGTTCGCGCTGCCCGCGTACCACCACACCAACGTCGCGCGCATCATGGTGCTCGCTGCGTACGCACTGGGCTACAACATCCTGCTCGGGTATACCGGCCTGATGAGCCTCGGCCACGCCATGTTTTTCGCCGCAGGGATGTACGGAGCGGGGTTGCCGGTGTACTACCTCGGCTTCGGCGCGGCGGGGGCGCTCGGCGCGGGGGTCGCGGCCGGGGTGCTGCTCGCTGCGCTATTCGGGTTGGTGGCGCTGCGCACCAGCGGCGTATCGTTTCTCATCGTGAGCCTCATGTTCGCCCAGGCGTTCTATCTCGCGAGCCTGTACTTCAACGAGATCACGCTCGGGGACCAGGGGTTCATCCTTTCCGGGAACCTGGCGCCGCTCGAGATCGGTGGCGCCTCGCTCGGCTTTCACGAGCCTGCGGTGAAGTACAACGCCGCCCTGCTGCTGTTCGCGGCGTGCTTCCTGCTGAGCCTCGGATTGCGCCTCTCACCCATCGGGCGCGTGCTGATCGCAATCCGCGAAAACGAGGAACGCACGCGCCTGTTCGGCTACGACAGCTTGCGCTACAAGCTGCTCGCGCTCGTCCTCTCGGGGGGTCTCGCCGCGGCCGCGGGCGCGAGCTACGCGCTGCTCTTCTCGTACGTCGGCTCGACCTTCGCTTCCATCCTGTTCTCGATCTATCCCCTGCTCTGGACCCTCTTGGGCGGCATTGGCACCATTCTCGGCCCGCTCGTCGGCACCGGCCTGATGTTCTACCTGGTCGACATCGCGAGCGGCATCACCTCGGCCTACCTGCTCGTCGTCGGCGTAGTGCTCGTCGTGCTGATCCTGTGGTTTCCGCAGGGCATCATGGGAACGGTGCGTGCGAAATGGCTGCCATGGCTGCCGTAGCGCCGCTGCTCGCGACCGAGGCGCTCTGCAAGCGCTTCGGCGGGCTTACCGCAGTGAACGGCGTCGATCTGCGCGTCGCCGCGGGGGAGATCCGCGCCATCATCGGACCCAATGGCGCGGGCAAGACCACGCTCGTCGGCATGATCTGCGGCCGGCTCGCCCCGACCTCCGGGCGGGTCCTGTACAGGGGGCGGGACATCACCACGATGCGTCCCTGGGAGCGCCTGATGCAGGGCATCGTGTACACCTTCCAGGTGACGAGCATCTTCAAGGGCCTGAGCTGCTACGAGAACGTCGCGCTGCCAGCGCAGCGCAGGCTGATGCGCGGGTTCGCCGCGCGAATCGCGCTTCGCGAGAAGGCGGTGACCGAGCGCGTACACTCGGCGCTCGACGCGGTCGGGTTCACCGGCGCCGTCGAGCAGCGCGCCGATTCGCTGGCCTACGGCCACCAGCGGCTGCTCGAGCTTGCCATGGCGCTCGCCGCGGAACCGCAGCTTCTGATCCTCGACGAGCCCACGCAAGGCCTCGCGGAGGCGGAGATCGAGCAGCTCTGCGTCCTCGTGCGCACGATTGCCCGGCGCGCCACGGTCCTCCTCATCGAGCACAACATGCCGGTGGTGCTCGCGCTCGCCGGACGCGTGACCGTGATGGACGCGGGAGCGATCATCGCCGAGGGCACGCCGGCGGAGATCGAACGGCATCCGGCCGTGCAGAAGGCCTATCTCGGCCGATGATGCTCACCGTTTCCGGCATCGACTGCTACTACGGCAGCGTGCGCGTGCTGAAAGGCGTGAGCCTGCGCCTCATGCCGGGAGAAATCCATGCCCTGCTCGGGCGCAATGGCGCCGGCAAGACCACCGCCCTGAAAGCGATCATGGGCCTCGTGGCGTGCCGCGAAGGCAGTATCCGGTTCGGCAACGAGGAGCTGACCCGGCGCCCGCCGCACGCGATTCCGCGCCTCGGCATTGCCTACGTGCCGCAGGGCCGGCGCCTGTTTCCGCAGATGACGGTGGAGGAAAACCTGCGCATGGGACTCCTCGCGGGCACCGGTGGCCGCGAGACCGTCGAACACGTGCTCGATCTGTTCCCGATCCTGCGCGAGCGGCTGCGCCAGAAGGCGGGAACCATGAGCGGCGGCGAGCAGCAGATGCTCGCCATGGGACGAGCGCTCTGCCTGCAGCCGAAGGTACTGCTGCTCGACGAGCCGTGCGAAGGCCTGCAGCCGAGCCTCGTGGACAAGCTTCTCGCCACCATCGCGCAACTGAGGGACCGCGGCGTCTCGGTGCTGCTCGTGGAGCAGAAGGTGGACGCGGCGCTGCAGGTCGCCGACCGGGTTTCCTTTCTGGAAAACGGCGCAGTGCGCCATGAGGCTTTGCCCGGCGATCTCGGCCGCGATCCGGAGCCGCTGCACCGCTACGTCGGCGTGCGGCGCTGAGGCGGGGGAGCTGCGCAAAATGGCAGAGGACATCTCCGGAATGAGCTGGATCGCAGGTGTCGACGTCGGCGGCACCTTCACCGACCTGATCGCGCTCGACTCCGCCACGGGCGAAGTGCGGCTCGCCAAGGTACCCACCACGGTCGAGAACCAGGCATTCGGGGTGCTCGCCGCGCTCGAAGAGGCGAAGCTCTCGCTGCCCCGGCTCGGGATGCTGGTGCACGGCACCACGACCACGACCAATGCGCTGCTCGAACGCAAGCTGGCGAAGACCGGTCTCATCACCACACAGGGCTTTCGCGACGTGCTCGAGCTGGGCCGGCGCACGCGGCCCAGTTCGTACGGCCTCAAGGGCTGGTTCGAGCCGCTGATTCCGCGCGAGCTGCGCATGGAGATCCCCGAGCGCATGGACGCCGAGGGCGAAGAGGTGGTCGCGCTCGATGAGGTTGCGCTGCGCGAGGCGGTGCAGCGACTCGCGGCAGCAGGCTGTGAATCGCTCGTCATCCATTTCCTGCACAGCTATATCAACCCTGCGCACGAGAAGCGCGCCCTCGCGATCGCGCGCGAGCGATGGCCGAATCGCTACATCACCGCAGGCCATACCGTCCTTTCTGAATACCGCGAGTACGAGCGCGGGGTCACCGCCGCGGTGAACGCATCGGTGCAGCCGATCCTCGACCGGTATCTCGCGAAGCTCTCGGATGAACTGAAGAGCCGCGGCTTCGCAAGGGACCTGCTCGTGATGCAGGGCAATGGCGGCACGGTCTCCGGCCCGATCGCCTCGGAAGCTGCGGTGAACACCGTCATGTCGGGACCTGCCTCCGGGGTCATCGCCGCAGCCTACTCCGCGACCGCTGCAGGCTTTCCGCACGCGATCACCTACGACATGGGCGGCACCTCCACCGACGTAGGCCTCGTTCTCGACGGCGTGCCCCAGGTATCTTCCGAGCTGGAAATCGAGTACGCGATGCCGGTGCACGTGCCGATGGTGGACGTGCACACGATCGGCGCCGGCGGCGGCTCGATCGCGGTTCTCGGCGAGGACGGCATGCTGCGCGTCGGTCCGAGGAGCGCCGGCGCGAACCCAGGCCCGATCTGCTACGGGCGCGGCGGCGCCGAGCCCACCATTACCGACGCGAACCTCGTCCTCGGCCGGCTGAATCCCGAACGGTTGCTGGGCGTGAGGGGAACAGCCGATGTCAGGAGGATCGAATCCATCCTGGTCGAGAGACTGGGCAAGCCGCTCGGGCTCGACGCGGTGCAGGTCGCCGCGGCGATCGTTCGCATCGCCAACGACAGGATGGCGGGCGCGATCCGCATGGTGTCGCTTGCGCGCGGGCACGATCCGCGCGATTTCGTGCTCTTTCCCTTCGGCGGCGCGGGGCCGCTGCACGCGGCGGCGCTCGCGCGCGAGCTGGGGATCCCGAAGCTCCTCGTCCCGGCGCGGCCCGGCATCACCAACGCGCTCGGCTGTATCGTGGCCGACCTGCGACACGATTACGTGAACACGATCAACCGCCCGGTCGAGGCGCTCGACATGGCGCAGGTCCAGGCGGTCCTCCAATCCCAGATCGGCGAAGGGCGAGCGATGCTCGAGCGCGAAGGCGTTACGATCGAGGGCGTGCGGCTGCTTTTTTCGGCCGACATGCAATTTCAGGGTCAGAGCCACATCCTCACTGTTCCCCTCCCCGGCCCCGAGGGCACGCGCGACGAACTGCAGAAACTGTTCGATCGCGCCTACTGGGACCGTTTCGGCGTCGAGCTGCCCGAGATCCGCGCCGTGCTGGTGAACCTGCATACCGCCGTGATTGGCCTGCGCCCGCACCTGGACCTGAAAGTGTTATTCGATCGCGGCGCGCTTCACGCGCCGCGAAACCGCAACGTCTGGTTCGAAGGCGGCTGGCGGGACACACCCGTGTACCGGCGCGAATCGCTGCCCGATTCTCTCGAAGGCCCCGCCGTCATCGAACAGCTCGACTGCACCACGGTGCTCGAACCTGGCAACCGGGCTACCGTGGATACGCTCGGCAATCTGGTGGTCGAAGTGTAAGCCCTGTATTAAACTGTCTTACAGCATGAGGACCACGCTCACAATCAGCCTGCCGCCGAAGGTGCGCGACGAAGTTTCGCGTGCCGCCAGGCGCGGCCGCGTTTCCGAGAGCGAGTTCGTGCGGCGCGCCTTGCAGATGCAACTCTGGCAGGATGCGTTCGAGGAAACGCGGCGCAAACTGGCGCCTGGCGCGCGGGCACGCAAGATTTACACTGACGAGGACGTGTTCAAGCAGGTGTCGTGAAGGTCGTTTGCGACACCAACGTGCTCATCGCCGCCCTGGTCGCCGACGGTCTGTGCCGGGATATCGTGAAACGGCGCTTGCCGCGCGTCGATCTCTTCGTGTCGGTCGAATTGCTGCGCGAACTCGATCG
>CAZYVT010000061.1:0-21382 GCA_964651335.1 uncultured Enterobacteriaceae bacterium
CCGCCGAAGCTGATGAAGCCGAGCTTCAGCCAGAAGCGGAACGCTTCGGCGAGGGAGACCGGCGCCGGCCGCGCTAGCGGTACGCGTCCGGATTCCACGTGCGCACCTCGTCCTTGCCCTCCTTGCACCAGCGGTAGAGCGCGTCGTACACGACCATGCCCTGATCGAGCATCGCGTGATCGTCGCGATAGAGGCGCGACAGGCCGAGCGAAATCGCAGCGAGTCCGGCGGCCTGCGGGGCAAGCTCGAGGCGGCCCGTGTCTGCGCCGCGCACGATGACGGCGAGTTCGTCGAGCGCCGGGTCGCGCAGCCGGTAGGCGGTGAGGAAGGCGTCGAAGCTGCACAGATCGCCTTCGTGCGAGAACTCGACGTCCGGAATGTCGTAGGGCACGGCCTCGCGCTCCTGCGCCACGCGCCGCACGTCGGGTGTCGGCACATAGAGGAATTCGGCCTCCGGGTCGATGAAGCGCCGGACCAGCCAGGGACAGGCGATGCGGTCGATCTTCGGCCGTTCCCGCGTGACCCAGCGTGTGGATGCGCTTTGGGGCTTTTGCGCGAGCTCGCCGTCCTGCTCGCGCCAGTGTTCAATCCCGCCCTCCAGATAACGCGCATCGAGTCCGATCGCACGCAAATCGCGCGCTGCGCCCTGGCTCACCTCGTGACCGTGCACGCAGTACACGACCACGTCAGAAGCAGGGGGCAGGGTCTTCGCCCAGTCCGTGACCCGCAGCGGATCGCGCCGCAGCGCGCCGCGAATCATGTCGGGCGCCGCGAGAAAGGTGGCGGTGTTCCGCACGTCAACGACGAGCGGAGCAGTTTCAGATCGAATGGCTTGCCGCAATGCTGCGGCGGTAATTGACGCGTCCATGGCTCTCTCCTTTCAGAGGTCCTGCAGAGCTTGGACGCAGCGCGTCTTGGAATGCGGGGAGCCTGCGATCCCCGCGAGGCGCGAAGGATGCGCGCAAACGCTGCCGGTTGTCAACCTGTCCCTTTCCGGTAGCCCGGCTGCGCGAGCCACGCCAGTGCCGCGGAAAGCGTCTCGCGCGTTCCCGCATTTGAGGCGTCGTAGCCGGGAAGCTGGCGCGCGGTCTCCGCAAACTCGCGGCCGCGCAGGATCGCGAGCAGAACCTGCATCGGCGCCTCGCGCAGCGCCCGCCGCGAAGCCGCAAGGTAATAGCGCTCGGTCGCCAGCGGAACGAAATCCAGCGCATAACGTGCCGCAGCCGCGCGCAGGCCGAACCCCGCGTCGGCACGCTCGTCCGCCACCGCCGCCGCGATCGCCAGGTCGACGTCCTCGTGTGTGCCGGTGCCGGGAGGCCGGTTGATGAATCGCACGCCCGGGCGGGCCAGGTCGTGCACCCCGCGGATGCGGGCGCCGGGCCGCACGATGATGCCCTGTTCCCGGGCGATGAAATGGACCAGCTGGTGCTTGCGCGGATCCAGCCAGCGCCCCAGCGCCGCCGCCGCCGCGGCCGCCCGTGGCAGGGCGTCGGCGACGTGAAATCCCGCGAGATCGCATTCCCCGCGCGCGAGCGACGCCAGGCACTCGTCGGCGCCGCGAAACACGATCTCGAGCTGCACGCGCGGCGCGCAGAGGCGCGCCAGCAATGGCAGCGCGAGATCGTGGCTTGCGCGCAGGCGGAGCCGCGGTTTCCGGCCGGGAAGCGCATCGGCGAGCATCGCGCGCACCTCGCGGCGCAAGGTCTCGAACTGCCCGTCCAGTACGGAGCGCACGTGGGCGTCGGCCTCCAGGAGCCTGCGGCCGAAGGCAGTGAGCCGCGCGCCGCGGCCGCGCTGCATGTCGACGACGGGGGCGCCCAGAGCGCGCGTGCCCGCCCCCAGCAGGCCCCAGGCATGGCGATACGAAAGCCCGGCCGCGGGCGCGGCCTCGCGCAGGGAGGCGGAGCGCGAGAGCGCGCCGAGCAGGCGTAGCAGTGCCCGGCCGTGCCGTGGCGGCAGCCCTTCGCCCGCCAGCCAGCGCGCATCGAGCTCGATCTCGGGTTCAATATGAACGGTCATGCCTATTTTTTCAGAGGAACAGGCTCGAATAAAGTGATCCTGAACGAAATGATATGCAAATGCAAACATAAATGGACGCGATCTGGGAAGCGGCGCGCGGCGCGCTCGGCCTGATCGCCTCGGGCGACCCGACGCTCGGCGGGATCGTGCTGCTCAGTCTCAAGGTGAGCCTGTCGGCGGTCGTCTTCGCGACGCTGCTCGGGCTGCCGCTGGGCGCCGCGATCGCGGTCGGGCGCTTTCCCGGGCGGCGCGCGGTGGTGGTGCTGCTCAATGCACTGATGGGCCTGCCGCCGGTCGTCGTAGGGCTTTTCGTCTACCTGCTGTTGTCGCGCGCCGGCCCGCTCGGCGGCCTCGGAATCCTGTTCACCCCTCCGGCGATGGTGATCGCGCAGACGATCCTCATCCTGCCGATCATCGCGGCGCTGTGCCGGCAGGCGGTAGAGGACGCCTGGGTCGAGTACGAGGAGCAGCTGCGCTCGCTCGGAGCCCGCGGCGCGGGCGCCGCGCTCACGCTGGTGTGGGACATCCGCTTTTCCCTGCTCACCGCGGTGCTCGCCGGCCTCGGAAGGGCGTCCGCGGAAGTAGGGGCGGTGATGATCGTCGGCGGAAACATCGACGGGGTGACCCGCGTCATGACCACCACCATCGCGCTCGAGACTTCGAAGGGCGATCTGCCGCTCGCGCTTTCCCTCGGTTTCGTTCTCATCGCTCTGGTGATCGCGCTCAACGCGGCGGCCTCCTACCTGAAGGACGCCGCCCAGCGGCGCTACGGCTGATGCACGCTGCCGGCCGCATCCTGCCGCTGGTCCTGCGCGATGCCTGCTTCGGCGCAGGCGGGCGCGCGATCATCGACCGCGTCTCGGTCAAAATCTCCGCGGGCCCGAGCTCGATCATTCTTGGCGCCAATGGCGCCGGCAAGAGCGTGCTGATGCGGCTGATGCACGGGTTACTCGCGCCGACCAGCGGCGAGGTGGAGTGGAGCGAAACCGATCCCGAGAAACGGCGCCGCCAGCAGGCGATGGTGTTCCAGCGACCGGTCCTGCTGCGCAGGCGCGCACTCGCCAACGTGGTCTACGCGCTCAAGGTCGCGCGGGTGCCGCGCGCTGAACGCGAGCGGCTGGCGGTCGAGGCGCTCGAAAGCGTCGGGTTGCTGCACCTCGCGCACCGCCCGGCGCGCGTGCTCTCCGGCGGCGAGCAGCAGCGTCTGGCGCTCGCCCGCGCCTGGGCGCTGCACCCCGAAGTCCTGTTCCTCGACGAACCGACCGCGAGCCTTGACCCGAGCGCGACGCGGGAGATCGAACGCGTGATCCAGGCGTTCGATGCCGCCGGGACGAAGATCGTCATGGCGACGCACAACCTCGGCCAGGTGCGAAGGCTCGGCGACGAGGTGCTGTTCCTCCACCAGGGGCGCCTCGCCGAGCACAGCCCGGTCGACCAGTTCCTTTCCCAACCTGCCTCCGCGGAGGCGGCGGCATTCGTGAAGGGGGAATTGCCTTGGACGTAATCTGGAAGTTGCTGCCTTTCTTGATACTCAGCGCGAACGCGCACGGGCAGCACAACTACATTACCGTTGCTTCCACCACTTCAACTGAGCAGAGCGGGCTGTTCAAGCACCTGCTGCCGATCTTCGAGAAGAAGACCGGCATCCAGGTGCGCGTGGTGGCGCTCGGCACGGGGCAGGCGCTCGACATGGGGCGGCGCGGCGACGCCGACGTGGTGTTCGTGCACGCCAAGCCGCTGGAGGAGAAGTTCCTGGCGGAGGGCTTCGGCGTCAGGCGCCTCGAGGTCATGTACAACGACTTCGTGCTGATCGGGCCGAAGGCCGACCCGGCGAAGATCGCGGGCGGCAAGGACGTGCTCGAGGCATTCCGCAAGGTGAAGGCGGCACAGGCGCCATTCGTCTCGCGCGGCGACAAGAGCGGCACCCACTTCGCCGAGATCGAGATTTGGAAATCCGCCGGAGTCGACCTGGCGAAGGACAAGGGGCCGTGGTATCGCGACACCGGCCAGGGCATGGGGCCGGCGCTGAACAGCGCAGCGGGCATGAACGCCTACATTCTCGCCGACCGCGGCACCTGGCTCTCGTTCAAGAACCGCGCCGACCTCGCGGTGCTCGTCGAGGGCGACCGGCGGCTCATCAATCAGTACGGGATCATGCTGGTGAACCCCGCCAGGCACCCGAGCGTGAAGCAGGACCAGGGACAGGCGTTCATAGACTGGGTGATCTCGCCCGAGGGCCAAAACGCGATCGCGGCGTATAAGATCCGCGGCGAGCAGCTGTTTTTTCCCAACGCGGGGAATTGAAATGGGTCGTTACCGGGGCCTTACGTTGCGCGTGCTCGGCAGGGCGGCCCCGGCGATGGGGCCGGGAAAAGCGGAGCTGATCGTGCGGATCGGCGAGACCGGTTCCATCTCGGCCGCGGCGCGGGCGATGGGCATGTCGTATCGTCGGGCGTGGCAACTCGTGGAAGCGCTCAACCAGGCCTTCCGTGAGCCGGTCATCACCACCGCGATCGGGGGCACGCGGGGCGGGGGCGCGAGGGTGACGGTCTTCGGCAAGCGCCTGGTAGCCCTGTTCCGCGCCATGGAAGACAAGGCTTCCTCTGCCATTGCCGCGGACCTGCGGCGCTACACCGGCTACCTGCGGACCGGGGCGAAGCGCCGCAAGCGCCGCTAACCGCTATATTTAATGGTATATAGCGTGGATGCTGGGTGCGAGCGAGGCCGTCGTTGCGCTGCTGGCGGCGGCAATGCTGGTGGCGGCGTTCGGCTACGCTGCGGTCGGCCACGGCGGCGCATCGGCCTATATCGCCGCGATGGCGCTCGCCGGGATCGCCCCGCAGGAAATGCGGCCGATCGCGCTGCTGCTCAATATCGTCGTCGCGTCGATCGCGACGTACAAGTTCTGTCGGGCCGGTCATTTTCGCTGGCGGCTGTTCTGGCCGTTCGCGGCCGTCTCGATCCCGCTGGCATTCGTGGGAGGAGCGATCACGCTGCCGGGGCAAGCGTACAAGGTCCTCGTCGGGCTGGTGTTGCTTTATGCGGGCTGGCAGCTCTGGCTGAGCGGCAGGTCGGGCGAAGAGCTGCGGCCAGTGCGCGATCCGCCGATCGCATGGGCGATGGGCACCGGCGCTGCGATGGGGCTGCTCGCCGGGCTCACGGGCGTGGGTGGCGGGATCTTCCTCAGTCCGCTGCTGCTCATGCTGGGTTGGGCGGGAACCAAACAGACCTCGGCGGTTGCCGCTCCATTCATTCTGGTGAACTCCACGGCCGGACTGCTTGCCGGGTTTACCGCGAAGGTCGCGGTCCTTCCCGCACAGGTCTGGATCTTCGTCTTCGCGGTGATGTTCGGCGGTTGGGCAGGCGCCGAGTACGGTAGCCGGCGGTTCGCCAATCCGGTGGTGCGCCGCGTGCTCGCCGTGGTGCTCGCGCTCGCCGGCACGAAGATGGTTCTGGTGTAGATTGGGGGCGCATGAAGACGTTCGGATTCGCGGGCTGGTCGGGCAGCGGCAAGACCACGCTGATCGAGCAACTCATCCCGCGCTTCGTGAAGCGGGGGCTGCGCGTTTCTCTGGTCAAGCACGCGCACCACACCTTCGACGTCGACCATCCGGGCAAGGACTCCTACCGCCATCGCCACGCGGGCGCGAGCGAGATTCTGGTCACTTCGTCGCGACGCTGGGTCCTGATGCACGAATTGCGCGGTGAGCATGAGCCGCCGTTCGAGGAGCAGGTGAAGCACTTGTCGCCCTGCGACCTGCTGATCGTCGAAGGGTTCAAGTACGCGCCGATTCCGAAGATCGAGGTGTGGCGCGCTGAGCCCGGAGAACCGCTGCTGCATCCGAACGACCCGCATATCGTCGCTGTCGCCACCGACGCGAAGCTGGAGACCAAGCTGCCGCTGCTCGACCTGAACGACGCCGACGCCGTCGCGGCCTTCGTCCTCTCGCACCTGAGTCTCGCATGAACAAAGGACTGCTTTCGGTAGACGAGGCGCTCGAGGTGCTGCTCGCCGGCGCGAGGACGGTTGCCGAGGTCGAGCAGGTGCCTACGCTCGAGGCGGCAAACCGGGTGCTGGCGGGTGCGCAAGCCTCCACCATGAACGTACCGCCGATGGACAACAGCGCGATGGATGGCTACGCGGTGCGGCTCGCGGAGGTGAAGTCACCCGACACGCGGCTGCGAGTCGCGCAACGCATTCAGGCAGGCGCGGTGGGCAAGGCCCTCGAGCCGGGCACCGCGGCGCGGATCTTCACCGGCGCGCCGATCCCGCCGGGCGCCGATGCCATCGTGATGCAGGAGTTCTGTGCTGCGGACGGCGACACGGTGGTCATCAAGAAAGTGCCGAAGCCCGGCGAGTGGATCCGCCGCACCGGCAGCGATGTGCGCAAGGGCGACACGGTACTTGCGGCCGGGAAACGGCTCCTGCCGCAGGACACCGGGCTCGCCGCCTCGGTCGGCATCCAGACGGTGCCGGTGTATCGGCGCGTGCGGCTCGGGCTTTTCTTCACCGGCGACGAGTTGGTGATGCCGGGAGACCCGCTGCCGCCGGGAAGAATCTACAACTCGAATCGTTTCACGCTCAATGGCATGGCAAGTGCGTTCGGCTGCGAGGTGCACGACTTCGGAATCGTTCCCGACTCGCTCGATGCGACGCGGGAGGTGCTGCGGCGCGCCGCCGGAGAGTGCGACATCATCGTCACCTCCGGCGGGGTTTCGGTCGGCGACGCGGACTTCGTGAAGCCCGCGGTCGAGGCCGAGGGATCGCTGCTGATGTGGAAGATCGCGATGAAGCCGGGACGGCCGCTCGCCTTCGGCAGGGTTCGCGGGTCTGCATTCATCGGTCTTCCGGGTAATCCTGTATCGAGTTTCGTCACGTTCCTGATCTTCGTCCGGCCGTTTCTCCTGCGGACGCAGGGCATCGCCGAGGTCGCGCCGCGCGCGATTGATGCGCGCGCCGATTTCGACTGGCTCGAGCCCGACTCGCGGCGCGAATTCCTGCGCGTAAAATGGAATGCGGGCGGCGGACTCGACTTGTATCCGACGCAGGACTCGGCGGTGCTCACCTCGACGGCATGGGCCGACGGCCTCGCGGACAACCCCCCGAACCATGCGATCCGGAAGGGCGATCGAGTGCGCTTCCTGCCGTTTGCGGAGCTTTATCGATGAAGGTGAAAGTGGTGTTCTTCGCCGCGCTGCGCGAGCAGCTAGGCACCGCCGCCGAGGAAGTCGATCTCCCGGCGGATGTCGCCACGGTCGCGGGCCTGCGCTCGCACCTCATCGCGCGGGGCGGCGCGTGGCAATCGGCCCTGGCCGAAGGAAAACTGCTTCGCGTGGCGGTGAACCAGGACATGACAAAGCTCGCTGCCGCGGTCGAGGCCGGAGACGAGGTGGCTTTTTTCCCGCCGGTGACGGGCGGCTAGCGATGAAGGTCCTGGTGCAGCGCGAAGATTTCGACTGCGGTGCCGAGATCGAAGCGATCGCGCGCGGCAATCCGAAAATCGGCGGAGTCGCGGCATTCGTCGGGCTGGTTCGCGACGTGAACGAGGGTGCTCCAGTCCGGTCGATGACGCTCGAGCACTATCCCGGCATGACCGAGAAGGCGATCGCGAAGATCATCGACGAAGCCGGGGCGCGCTGGGACGTGATGGATTGCACGGTGATTCACCGCTACGGTGAGCTGAATCCGACCGACCGGATCGTGCTCGTGGTCGTGGCGAGCGGCCACCGCGGAGACGCCTTTGCCGTGTGCGAATTCATCATGGATTACCTGAAGACCCGCGCCCCGTTCTGGAAGAAGGAACAGACGCCGCAGGGCGCGCGCTGGGTCGAAGCGAGGGATTCGGACGACGAGGCTGCGGAGCGCTGGCAGGAGTTTACGCCGCCCCGGCGCGTCGGCTAGACCCAGCGGTGTTTCGAGGGCAAGGAGTGAGCGCAGGGCGATGACTGAAACCTGGGCGCTTGCGGCGCTATGGCTGGGGCTCGCGCTTCTCGCGACCCTGGTCTCGATCTGGCTGCGCGTCGCCACCGCGTTGTCGGAGATCGTCGTCGGCACGATCGCCCAGCTCGTCCTCGGCGCGCTCATAGGAACCGCTGCGCTCGGCGCCGATCAGGACTGGGTCAAGTTTCTATCGGGTGCCGGTGCCATCCTGCTGACCTTCCTCGCGGGTGCGGAACTCGATCCCGAAGTGTTCCGGCGCAAATGGAAGGAAGCGACCGCGATCGGCCTGATCAGCTTTTTCGCGCCGTTCCTGGGTTGCGCGGCGGCCGCGCGCTGGCTGCTGGGCTGGGACCCGATGGCGAGCTGGCTCGCCGGCATTGCGATGTCCACCACCTCGGTCGCAGTGGTATACGCGGTGATGATCGAGTTCGGCTTCAACACCACCGACTACGGCAAGACCGTGCTCGCCGCGTGCTTCATTACGGATCTCGGCACGGTGGTGGCGCTCGGGCTGATTTTCGCGCCGTTCACGTTGAAGACCGTCTTGTTCGTCGGCGCGATGGCAGTACTGGGGTTCGTTTTGCCGTGGCTTACGCCACGATTCTTCCGGCGCTTCGGCGGGCGGCCCTCAGAGATGGAGGCCAAGTACCTGCTGTTCTGCCTGTTCGGCCTGGGCGCGCTCGCGGCGTGGGCCGACAGCGAGGCCGTCCTGCCGGCGTACCTGATGGGGATGATCCTTGCCGGAACGGTGGGCAGGGATCACGCGCTGGTCCGCCGCCTGAGGACGCTTTGCTTCGGATTGCTGACGCCGTTCTATTTCATCCGCGCCGGTTCGTACGTTTCGGTGCCTGCGCTCGCCGCCGCGCCGGGTGCGTTCGCGCTCATGCTGATCGTCAAGGTCCTGACCAAGATCGCCGGCGTCTATCCGGTGACCCGGGCGTTCCGCTCGCCACGGAAGGAAGGCATGTATACGACCCTGCTGATGTCGACCGGGCTCACTTTCGGTACCATTTCAGCGCTGTTTGGCCTCTCGCACGAGGTCGTCGATCAGGCGCAGTACTCGGCGCTGGTCGCGGCGGTGATTGCCAGCGCGGTTGTGCCGACGCTGATTGCGAACGCCTATTTCATGCCGCGGCACCTGCTGAGGATCGAGGAAGTGGATGCAGTCGCGCCGGCGCCTGGCAGCGTGAAGCGAGGCTGAGGCATGTATCGAAAAATTCTTGTCGGCTACGACGGATCGGAGGCTTCAAAAAAGGCCTTCCAGACGGCTTGCGATCTTGCCGCGAAGGACGGCGCGGAACTGTACGTGCTCACCGTGTGCCGGCCGCCGGAAGTCGCCGATGACGTGGAGACCGAAGCGGTCATCGAAAATTCGCGTAACTTCCATCGCCGCATGCTCGCCGAGTTGAAGCCCGCCTTAGCGGAGAAGGGGATCAAGGCGCACCTTGAGATGTCCGTCGGCCACCCGGCCGAGCAGATCATCTACGACGCCGACCGGCACGCCGTCGACCTGATCGTAGTCGGCCACCGCGGGCGTTCGAAATTCGCCGCCCTGCTGCTTGGCTCAATATCGAAGCACGTCGTGCAGTACGCGGACCGGCCGGTGCTGGTCGTGCGCTGAGCGTCAGGAACCGCGCAGGGTCGCCCTGAACTCGGCCAGCTCGGGTTCGGCAAGCGTTTCCTTCTCCAGCAGCCGCTGCGCTCCGCGCTCGAGCGTGTCGCGCTCGCGGCCGAGGATTGCGAGCGCCTTGTCGTAGGCGGCCTTCACGATCTCGCGCACCGCGATGTCGATCTCGCGGGCGGTCTCCTCGCTATGCTCGCGCGGCGCCGCCGTGGGCACTCCGAGGAACGGCGAACGCTCCTCTTCGTAGGCGATGGGGCCGAGCGTCTTCACCATGCCGTAGCGCATCGCCATGCTGCGCGCGATCCCGGTGACCTTGGCGAGGTCGTCGGCCGCGCCCGTTGAAAGGTGGCCGAAGACGATTTCCTCCGCGGCGCGGCCGCCGAGCAGCACCGCCATCTTGTTCTCCAGCTCTTCGCGCGTCATCAGGAATCGGTCCTCGGTCGGGCGCTGAATGGTGTAACCCAGAGCACCGACGCCGCGCGGGATGATCGAGATCTTGTGCACCGCGTCGGTCCCCGGGAGCGCCATCGCGACCAGCGCGTGGCCCATCTCGTGATGCGCCACGATGCGCCGCTCGCTTTCGTTGAGCAAGCGGTTCTTCTTTTCCAGGCCGGCGACGATGCGTTCGACGGCGTGAGTGAAATCGTCCAGGGTCACCGATTCGCCGGCGCGGCGCGTGGCGAGCAGCGCCGCCTCGTTCACCAGATTGGCCAGGTCTGCGCCCGAGAAGCCCGGGGTGAGAGCTGCAACCTGCTCGACGTCGAGGTCCGGCGCGAGCCGGATTTTTCCGAGATGCACCCGGAGGATCTCGATGCGCCCTTTCTTGTCCGGGCGGTCGACCAGCACCTGCCGGTCGAAGCGCCCCGCGCGCAAGAGCGCGGGGTCGAGGATTTCGGGCCGGTTGGTCGCGGCGAGCAGCACCACGCCGACCGAGGGATCGAAGCCGTCCAGTTCGGCGAGGAGCTGGTTGAGAGTCTGCTCCTTTTCGTCGTGTCCGCCCATACCGAAGGTGCCGCGCGCCCGCCCCAGGGCGTCCAGCTCGTCGATGAAGATGATCGCGGGCGCCTTCTGCCGGGCCTGCTCGAACAGATCGCGCACGCGCGCCGCGCCCACGCCGACGAACATCTCGACGAATTCGGAGCCGGAAATGGAGAAGAACGGCACGCCGGCCTCGCCGGCGACGGCGCGCGCGAGCAGCGTTTTGCCGGTGCCGGGCGGGCCGACCAGCAGCACGCCCTTCGGCATGCGTGCACCGAGTCGGCCGTACTTCCGTGGATCTTTCAGGAACTCGACGATTTCCTTCAGTTCCTCCTTCGCCTCGTCCACGCCGGCGACGTCACCGAAGGTCACGCCGGTCTGCTTTTCGACATACACCTTGGCGCGGCTCTTGCCGATGCTCATGAATCCGCCCAGCCCCTGCTGGCCGGCGACGCGGCGTATGAGGAAGTACCAGACGCCGAAAAATACGAGCGCCGGCACTACCCAGGACAGGAGGTCGCGGAGCCAGGTGCTTTCGTAGACGCGTGTGTACTTGACCCCGTACTTGGAGAGCCGCTCTGCCAGATCGGGCTGGACCAGATTGGCCACCACGACCGTCTTGCCGCCCTCCGGGCTCTTCAGCCGGCCGAGGACCCGCTGGTCCGACACGATGACTTCCTCGACCCTGTTTTCGGCGAGAAGCTTTTCGAACTCGCTGTAGGGCACGACCTCGGTCTGCTGCGCTGTGGTCCACCACTGTTGCACGAGCAGCACCATGAATAGCGCGAACAGGAGGTAAGCGAGATTGAACTGGGTGGGTTTTTCCATGAGCCGGGTCCGCAGCGAAAACGCGGCAAGAATGGGGTTGGTGCGGCCCGAGTGCAAGCCCCGCTTGAACTCCGGGAGAAAGCCCCCACCTGCAGCGTAAGATTATCGTGCCCGATCAGACGGATAACGCCATGCGCTTCGAAAAATTCACGACCAAGCTGCAGGAGGCCTTCGCCGAGGCGCAGAGCCTCGCAGTCGGACAGGACCACCAGCAAATCGAGCCGCAGCACCTGCTCGCGGCATTGCTCACCCAGGAGGACGGGGCCGCGAGCTCGCTCATTGCGAAAGCGGGCGGCAATCCCGTGTCGCTGAAACAGACCCTGCAGCAGGCGATCACCCGGCTTCCCAAGGTCGAAGGAACGCCCGGTGAAGTGCACGTGTCACGCGACCTCGCCAATCTGCTCAATGTCGCCGACAAGGAAGCGCAGAAACGGGGCGACCAGTACATCGCCTCGGAGATGTTTCTTCTCGCAGCCTGCGGCGACAAGGGCGAGATCGGAAAAATTCTCAAGCAGGCGGGGGTGGAGAGAAAGGCGCTGGAGAAGGCGGTTGAGCAGGTTCGTGGCGGACAGACGATCGGCGCGCAGGCGGACGAATCGCAGCGCCAGGCGCTCGCCAGGTACACGCTCGACCTGACCGAGCGCGCGCGCCAGGGCAAGCTCGATCCGGTCATCGGCCGCGACGACGAGATCCGGCGCGTGATGCAGATTCTGCAGAGGCGCACCAAGAACAACCCGGTGCTGATCGGCGAGCCGGGCGTGGGCAAGACCGCGATCGTCGAGGGTCTCGCGCAGCGCATCGTCAACGGCGAGGTGCCGGAGACGCTCAAGAGAAAGCGCGTCCTGGGTCTCGACATGGCGGCGCTGCTGGCGGGGGCGAAATACCGCGGCGAGTTCGAGGAGCGTCTGAAGGCGGTGCTGAAGGAGCTGGCGCACGACGAAGGCAATACCATCGTGTTCATCGACGAGCTGCACACGATGGTCGGGGCCGGCAAGGCGGAGGGAGCGATCGACGCCGGCAACATGCTCAAGCCCGCGCTCGCGCGCGGGGAACTGCACTGCGTCGGCGCCACCACCCTGGACGAGTACCGCAAGTATCTCGAAAAGGACGCCGCGCTCGAACGCCGCTTCCAGAAGGTGCTGGTCGGGGAGCCGAGCGTCGAGGCGACGATCGCGATCCTGCGCGGCCTGCAGGAGCGCTACGAGCTGCATCACGGCGTCGAGATCACCGACCCGGCGATCGTCGCCGCGGCAGAACTCTCGCACCGCTATATCACCGACCGGTTCCTGCCCGACAAGGCGATCGATCTGGTCGACGAGGCCGCGGCGCGGATCAAGATGGAAATCGACTCCAAGCCCGAGGCGATGGACCGGCTCGACCGGCGCCTGATTCAGCTGCGCATCGAGCGCGAGGCGGTGAAGAAGGAATCGGACCAAGCGTCGAGGAAGCGCCTGGTCCTGATCGAGGAGGAAATCGCGAGGCTCGAGAAGGAATATTCGGACCTTGACGAGATCTGGAAGGCCGAGAAGGCGCAGGTCGCCGGCACCCAGCACATCAAGGAAGAACTGGAAAAGCTGCGCCTCGCCATGGAAGAAGCGCGGCGCAAGGGCGACTGGCAGAAGATGAGCGAGATCCAGTACGGCCGGATCCCGCAACTGGAAGCGCAACTGAAGCAGGCGGAGAAGGGTGAGACCAAAGGGTCGAAGGCGAAGCTGCTGCGCACGCAGGTCGGCGCCGAAGAGATCGCCGAGGTGGTATCGCGCGCGACCGGCATTCCGGTTTCCAAGATGATGCAGGGCGAGCGCGAAAAGCTCATCCGGATGGAGGAGAAGCTGCACCAGCGCGTGGTCGGGCAGGACGAGGCGGTGCGCCTGGTATCGGATGCGATCCGGCGCTCGCGCTCCGGCCTCTCAGACCCGAATCGGCCTTACGGATCGTTTCTGTTTCTCGGCCCCACGGGCGTAGGCAAGACCGAGCTTTGCAAGGCGCTCGCCGGATTCCTGTTCGACTCGGAGGAGCACCTCATCCGCCTCGACATGTCCGAATACATGGAGAGGCACTCGGTGGCGCGGCTGATCGGCGCGCCTCCGGGATACGTCGGCTACGACGAGGGCGGGCAGCTCACCGAGCAGGTGCGCAGGAAGCCGTACGCGGTGATCCTTTTCGACGAGGTGGAAAAGGCACATCCCGACGTCTTCAACGCGCTGCTCCAGGTGCTGGACGAAGGCCGCATGACCGACGGCCAGGGCCGCACGGTGGATTTCAAGAACACGGTGATCGTGATGACCTCCAACCTCGGCTCGCAGATGATCCAGCAGATGGCGGGCGGCGACTACGCGGTGATCAAGCTCACGGTGATGGCCGAGGTTAAGACGCAGTTCCGGCCGGAGTTCGTAAACCGCATCGACGAGGTGGTGGTGTTCCATGGCCTCGGCGACGAGCACATCCGCGCGATCGCGCGCATCCAACTCGGCTTCCTCAAGCAGCGGCTCGCACGGATGGAGTACGGACTCGACGTTTCGGATTCGGCGGTCGCGGAGCTCGCCAAGGTCGGTTTCGATCCGGTGTATGGGGCGCGGCCGCTCAAGCGCGCGATCCAGTCGGAAATCGAAAACCCGCTCGCCAAGGCGATCCTCGAGGGTCGCTTTGCGCCCAAGGACGCGATTCGGGTGGACTACCGGGGCGGCAGGATGACTTTCGAAACATCCCCCGCGAAAGCGGCCGCGTAGCGGTCGATGCCGGCGCGGATGCGGCGTGTCTGCTGCAGCAGCTCCTCCCACATGCCATCAATGTCCTTGCGGAATACGGTCTCCAGGTCGGCCGAAAGCACCGACCAGAGGCCGCGCTCGATCTCGGTCCTGAGCTCGCCCGGCCGCCAGCCGACGTAGCCCACAAAGTAACGGGCGTCATTCGGCGTGGCTTCGATGACGTGGTCGATGGTATTGGCCCGGAACGCGAGGAACAGGTTTTTCATCAGCGGCACCGACCCTGCGCCTGGACTGGCATCGGTCTTCACCAGCGCAACCAGGGCGCCACGCGAAAACGGGCCGCCGTAATGCACCGGGTCCATGACTTTCCTGGACGGCTCGTGGTCGGGGAACAGGCTTGACAGCGAGCGCCGGGTGGGCCGGTTGAGGATCACGCCGATGTGGCCGCCATTCGGCGCCGGCGCCGCGATCAATACGGATTGCCGGTAATCGAGGTCGCGGAATGCCGGGTGCGCGACCAGCAGCACTGCGTCCTCGTCCTGCGCCAGTCCTTGCAGCGGCGCGAGCAGCAGCACAACGATCGCCAGCAGGCGAAACACGTCAGACATCGGGCCGTTCCCGCGAAATGTGAACCATTCTAGCGCGACGGTACCCCGCTTGTCTGCGAAACGACCTGCGATAGGCGGCACAGCCGGTTGATTTGACAGCCGGCAGCACGCCGCACTCTTTTTCCTCTTGAATTCTTGCGCGCCTGGTGGTAATTTTTGAGCGGGACTCGCGACCGTGGCCGGGTTGCCCAGCCGCGGAAAAGCGGGATTCCGGGCGACCGTCCGGATACCGTGCGCATGTGCCGCATTGAAGGAGGCGGCATTCCTGCGAGTTCCGAACGTGGCTTCACGCCACTTTAAGATGAGCGCTGCTCTTGCAGCGCCGCCCGGTGATTCCGGGCCTACAGCCCCGCCTCCGGCGGGGCTTTTCGTTTAGCGTCGCCCTGTACCGGCGCGTCCGAGCGCACGGGCCTCTTTTCCGCCCGCTGTACAAGCTCCTGCCAAAGGCCCTCCGTGCTGCGCCGAAAAATCGTCTCCACGTCCGCCGGCAGCACATACCAGCCCTCGCGCTCGAATTCGCTTTCCAGTTGCCGCGGCGCCCAGCCCGAGAGTCCTGCATACAGCCGGTAGCGCGTTGCGCCGCCGCCGGCCAGCAGCCAACGCAGGTTGTCGGGATGCAACGAGAGGTAGAGGTCCTTCAGCACGTGGAACGCAGGCGCCGCGGGCGCTTCGTCGGCGCGAAACAGCGCCACGATCGCCTGGCGCATCACGGGGCCGCCGAAGAAGATCGCGTCGCGGTACTGGCCGGTCGCGAATTCATCCGGAAGGAACTGTTGCAGTTTGAGCGTAGTGGGCCGGTTGATGATCACGCCCACGGTGCTGAAATCCGGCGCCTGCGTCACGAGCACCACGGTCTGGCGGAAACTCGGGTCGAGAAGGCCCGGCTTTGCGACCAGGAACAGCCCGTTCGCCGCGTCGTGCTGCTGCCCGATCGCGGGTTGACCGGCAGCGACCCCGGCAGCGACCCCGGAAGCGAAGAGCAGGCAGCGAACGAGTGCGTACACGACTCCATTATCCCGCCCGGTCTTGACACCGATCAAGCATCAGCGACCCGGCCGGACTAGGGTGAGGATGGGACATAAAGGCCTGGGGAAAAGCGATGAAACGAATCCTTGTTCCAGTGGATGGGTCGGATTGCGCGCTGCGCGCACTGGGCTACGCGGCGGCGCGGGCCAGAGAATCGAAGGCGGAAGTGCACGCGCTGCACGTCGAGCCGCCCCCGCATTACCAGGCGGCGCGCGTCTATGCCATGCGCGAAGACATCGCGAAGATCCACCTGGAAGCGTGCCAGAGGGTGCTCAAGGATGCCACGGACTTGCTGGAGCGGGAGCGCATCCCGCACGCCGCCCATATGGCCGAAGGCGAGATCGCGCACACCATCGCCGACTTCGCGCAGCAGCAGAAATTCGACGAGATTGTGATGGGCACGCGTGGGATGACTGCGCTCGGCCAGATCCTGCTCGGTTCGGTTGCGAGCCGGGTGGTGCACTTCGTGAAGGTGCCGGTCACGCTGGTCAAGTAGCTGTTTCCTGCCGCGCTACGGCGCGCGGCAGGATCGCACAGTGTTGGCGTGACACCCGGGTGGCCCCGGTATTTTCAGCCGGGTTCGACCAGATCGCCGAACTTCATCTTCACGCGCGTGCGCATGGCTGCCTGCAGGACCGTGTCGCCCCGCGACACGTAGGTGCCGTTGTAGTGCGCCTGCCATCCCTGTGCCGTCTTCTCCACCGAAATGCCCGCGTTCTGCATGATCGCCCCGCCTTGCCGCAAGTCGACGCTCGGGGCGTAGGGATAAGAGCTTCCGTCGGCCCGCGTGTAGTAGAGCCGATTGTCTTCCGTGACGCGGAAGATGAATCCGTCCTCCATGCGGACATAGAATATCTCCTCTGCCCGGGCCACGAAGTAGTCGAGCTCGGAGGCGGCAAGATCGTCCACCTTTTTCATCGATCGTCCTATCGGGTACCGCCCACCGCAACGCACGGGTTTGAGGTAGGTCAAGGGGCGTTTGCGGGCGGGCGACCACCATTCGGTTCGCGGTTCGTGCTCGCGCTTGCGCGAGCGTGTGGACTCCGGGCACTATCGGCCTGCTTGCCTGGACTTCAATCGGAAAGGGGAAAATCATGGCGGAAGAGGTTCGCGCGCCGCTGGCGGGAAACATCATGTCCGTGCTTGTCGAAGCCGGGACCGCGGTCCAGGAGGATGACGAACTCCTCGTGATCGAGGCGCTGAAGATGGAGAACATGGTGTACGCCCCCTGTGGCGGCACGGTCAAGGAAGTCAGGGTGAAGAAGGGCGACAAGGTCGAGGAGGACGCGCTCCTCCTCGTGATCGAGTGACGCGCCGCGCGCAGCGGCCGCAAGCGAGGCAACGATGAATTTCGAGTTGACTGAAGAGCAGCGCCTGATCCAGGACACCGCGAAGCGGTTTGCCGCCGAGGAAATTGCGCCGACGCTCGAGCAGGAGGAACGCAAGCACGAGTTCCGCGCCGACCGCGTCGCCAGGATGGGCGGGCTCGGGTTTTTCTCCTGCGCCCTGCCCGAGGCGCTGGGCGGCAGCGGCATGGGCTTCATGGAATCGGTGCTGATGGCCGAGCAGATCGCCAAGGTATCGGCGTCGTGGCGGCTGCCGTTCAACATGCAGAACCTGGGGCCGGCGCTGACCGTGACGCGCTTCGGGACAGAAGCGCAAAGGAAGAAGTACGTTCCGGGCTGGATCGCAGGAACGCAGCTCGGCTTTTTCGCCATGACGGAACCGAATACCGGCTCGGACGTCGCCAGCATGAAGACCCACGCATTGGACCGCGGCGATCACTGGGAGGTGCACGGCAACAAGATCTGGATCTCGCAGGCGCACGTCGGCGATGCTGGACTGCTTTACGCTTACACCGACAAGAGCAAGGGCAACAAGGGGATCACCGCATTCATCATCGAGCCGAAGACGATGAAGGGCTGCAGCGCGCGCGCCATCGAGACCAAGCTCGGGCTGCACTGCGCGCCCACCGGCGAGTTCGTGTTCGAGGGCATGCAGGTGCCGAAGGAGAACGTCCTCGGCAAGGCCGGCGAGGGCTTCCGCATCTGCATGTGGCAACTCAATCAGACGCGGCTCGGCTGCGCCGCCGGCGCGCTCGGCGTCGCCGGCGGGGCGCTCGATCTTGCCATCAAGTACTCCAACGAGCGCACGCAATTCGGCAAGGCCATCTCGCAACACCAGATGATCCAGGCGCAGATCGCGGAGATGGTCGTCGAGCATCAGGCGGCGCAGATGCTGGTCTATCGCGCCGCGTGGCTGAAGGATCGGGGCAAGCCGAACCAGTACGAAACCTCGGTCGCCAAGCTCGCCGCGTCCGAGGCGGCGGTGCACGCGGCGAACGAATGCATGAAGATTTTCGGCTCCTACGGCTTCTCCACCGAATTTCCGGCGGAACGCTTCTACCGCGATGCCAAGTCGCTTCAGGTGGTGGAGGGCACCTCCAACATCCAGAAGATCATCATCTCGGGCATGGCCTGCGGCCATACGCCCAACCGGGAGTAAGCGCCATGCGACCGTACTTCGAGAAGATGCCCGGCTTCGGCAAGGAGCTGAAGACAAACCGCATCGCGCGCACGCAGGAAAGCCGCGCCAAGCTCGAGGCGATCGAGGCCGAAATCGCGGCAGCGAGGAAGGCGAAGGAGAACGTCGGCCTGCCCGCCGCCGAGATCAACAAGCGGGGCTCGCTCACCGTCTGGCAGCGGCTGGAGTATCTGGTCGATCCCGGAAGCTGGCGCCCGCTGCAGAGCCTGTACAACCCGATGGACAACCCGGAGGGGACGACCAACGTGGTCGATGGCCTGGGCAAGATTTGCGGGCGCTGGGCAGTCGTCATCGGGTTCGACAACAAATGGCTCGCCGGCGCCTGGGTACCCGGGCAATCCGAGAACATGCTCCGGGTGACGAACCTCGCCAAGCGGCTGAACGTTCCACTGGTCTGGCTCGTGCACTGCAGCGGCGTGCAGCTGCCCGAGCAGGAGAAGTTCTATGCCGACCGCCGCGGCGGCGGCACCTGTTTTTTCCGGCATGCGGAGCTGCAGCAGGCCGGCATTCCCGTGCTCGCCGGCATCTTCGGTACCAATCCCGCCGGCGGCGGCTACCAGGGCATCAGCCCGACGATCCTGATTGCGCACAAGGACGCGAACATCGCGGTTGGCGGCGTCGGCATCGTGTCGGGCATGTCGCCGCGTGGCGGCTTCGACGTCGAGGGGCTCGAGGAGCTGATCGCGCGGACGCGCGACTTCCGCGAGCGCCCGCCCGGCCGCGTGGAGACGCACTACGGGGATACGGGCTTTTTCACGCGCGTGTATGACGAAGAAAAGGGCGTTCTCGACGGCCTTAAGGAGTACATGCGGGCGATCCCGGCCTATGACCCGATGTTCTTCCGCGTGGCGGACCCCGCAGAGCCGCGCATGCCGGCCGATGATCTCTACCACTTGTTGCCCTTCAACCAGAAGGAAAGCTACATCTTCGACGACATCCTCGCCCGCCTGGTCGATGGCAGCGAGCACATGGAGTACCGGCCGCAGTACGGGCCGGAGGTGTACACGGGCCTGGTGAAAATCGACGGGATGCTCGTTGGCGCAATCGGCAACCGGCAGGGAATCCTTCCGAGAGGCTATCCCGAATATGCCGACTACCCGGGGATCGGCGGCAAGCTGTACCGCCAGGGCCTGATCAAGTTGAACGAGTTCGTCACACACTGCGGCCGCGACCGGGTCCCCGTCCTCTGGTTCCAGGACACGACCGGCATCGACGTCGGCGACGCCGCCGAGAAGGCGGAGCTGCTCGGCCTCGGGCAATCGCTCATCTACTCGATCCAGCAGACCGACGTGCCGATGTTGCTGGTCGTGCTACGGAAGGGCAGCGCGGCGGCCCACTACATCATGGGGGGACCCACGGCGAACCGACATAACGCGTTCACCCTGGGCACGGCCGCCACCGAAATCTACGTCATGCACGGCGAGACCGCGGCGGTCGCGACCTATGCGCGGCGCGCGATCAAGGAAAAAGACTCGGGCCGGCCGCTCGAGCCGGTCGCGCAGAAGATGAACGAGATGGCGCAGAAATACTACGACACGTCACGGCCGGCGTACTGCGCGCGCCACGGCTTCGTCGACGAGGTTGTGGATCTGAAGTCGCTGCGCAGCTATCTCAAGGCGTTCGCCGGCGCGGCGTACCAGAATCCGACCTCGATCTGCCCGCGGCACCAGATGATGCTGCCGAGGTTGATCAGGGGCTGAAAACCCGGCGCCTCAACCTCCGCTTCTGTGTGCTGGCAACCCGCGGCGGGCCCCGGACCGTAAATATGGTAATATGGGACCATGAAGACGACGCTCGAGATTCCGGACCCCCTGTTTCGCAAGGCCAAGTCCAAGGCCGCCGAGCGCGGCCAGACGCTCAAGCAGCTCGTCACTGAAGCGTTGCAGGAAAAGCTCGCGGTCAACACGGGCAAGATTCGCCCCGGCGAGCCCGAATGGATGAAGGGCTTCGGCAAGCTGCGCCGGCTGCGCGAGGAAACGGCGCGCATCCAGGCCAGGATAGACGAACGATTCGAGGCCATCGAGCCCGAGGATCGGGCGTGATCCTGGATACCAACGCGCTGTCCGCGTTTGTGGACGGCGAGGCGGGTGTCGGGGAAGTTCTGCGGCGGCAGGCGCGGGCGGCGATCCCGGTGATCGTGCTCGGCGAATTCCGCTACGGTATCGCGCAGTCCAAGCATCGTTCGGCTTACGAAGCGTGGCTGGAGTCCCAACTGCCCGACTTCGACGTCCTGACGGTTACGGAGGAAACCGCCGTGGCCTACGCGGCGCTGCGAGTCGCGCTCAAGCGATCGGGCCGGCTGATTCCGGCCAACGACGCCTGGATCGCGGCACTGGCGCTCCAGCACAGGCTGCCCGTACTCAGCCGCGATGAGCACTTCGACGTCGTACCCGGTCTCGAGCGAGAGAGCTGGTAGCGTTCAGCGTTCAGCGCTCGCGCGTTCCTCGCGCCGGCGCAGTTCCTCGCGCAACACGGCCGCCGGGACTCCCGCCAGGTCGCTTTTGGTCTGCTTCCCGCTCCTTGTCTTCGCCATGCTCCAAATCGCTCCTTAACGCTTATCGAATGCCGTCCGTTTACGCCCGTTCGCCACGTCTTCCTGATCTGCTGATGGCGCCCGCGAAGCGTTGCTGCGCGCGTTGCTGGAGGGATGGGTTGTCGAGACGCCATTGCGCCAAGCGGCGGGATCTACCGGCCGCGCAATCCGCGCGCGAGCCCTCTTTACCAATGCGCCGCTCGCCACGCGGAGGAATTGCGCGCCGCAGGGCGCTTTCAGCGTCCGGTCGAAGAACAAGCGATCGAACGCTTCGTCGAGTGCGGTGAGAAACTATATTTGCCGTATCGCGGCCCGCTTGCTCGAGGAGGCCAGCCGGGCGGCGTTGCCCGGCGCGCGGCCCGCGTTCATCGAGTTCGTCCAGACCTTCGGCGACTTGGTGAACTTCCATCCGCACGTGCATGTGCTTGCCGCCGACGGCGTTTTTCGTGCCGATGGCACGTTCGTCCCACTGCCGCCGATCCCCGAGGCGCTGCTCGAGGGCGGCTTTCGCCGTGCGGTGCTGGATTTTCTGGTCAAGGAGCGCGCGATCTCGGAAGAGCTTCGCGCCCGCAT
>CAZYVT010000062.1:0-2767 GCA_964651335.1 uncultured Enterobacteriaceae bacterium
TTTCCTACGGCACAGCGACGGGCGAACGGCCGTCGCGCCCGTCCACGCAGGCGAAGCGCTCGGCACCGGGCCCCTTTCCAAAATCCTCCGGGACTGCGAGCTCTCGCGAGAAGAGCTTCACCGGCTTCTGTAAGAAACCGCGACGCGGCCCGATTCAATCAGCGCCGGCGGGCCTGAGGGCCGCCCGCTCACACCCTCCAGGTCATCACGGTAGTCGAGGCGCCGGGGTCCTTCAGCTCCCAGAGCGGCATCGCCGCGTCCTCAGCCGCGAGGCCGAGGAACGACTTGCCCTTGCGGTACCAGACGGTGGTGAACGCGGTGTCGTGGCGCTGCAGGTCGATCAGGCGGAAGCCGTCGCGGCGCAGCTTGAGCACTGTTTTTTCGAAGTCGTGGTCGCCCTCCGAGACGATGCTCTTCGAGGGCTTGAGCGACATGATCCGCTGCAGCACCGTCTGTTTCCGGGCGTTCGGAAAGGACTGTAGGTGCTTCGTGTCTTCCTCGTTGATGCGCGTTTTGACCCTGTCCATTGTGCGTGGTGCGTGAGAAAGCGTCCCGAAACCCTTGCCTGTTGCGTGAGGCCGTCGAGCGAACGTTGCTCAAGAAAGCCCCGCCGCGGTTGGCGGCGGGTCGGTGTAGAGCCGGGTGGGCTTGTGGTTTTCCCGGCACGCTTTATATCGAACTTGACGCTTTGTGATCAGATTCCCGATTTCTATGTCCCCTCCCCGGCCTCACAAAAGGGTCGGGGCAATTGTGCTTTGGAGCAGGACGTAAAAATCTTCGTTGTTGGTCGGACTTATGCCACTCGTCACATGAACATAAAGCGTATAGCCAGCTGGGATCCCACCCGCGCCCGCCCCGAGAACCCAGTTATCCGTGATGCCGCTGACCAAAGTCACGGCATCGCCTGAATCGCCGTCGATTCGAATAGCACTTTGGGGACTGTAAGTATTGCTAGCCCCTCCCGAAACGCCCGTCGGATCGGCAGTACCAGTGTCCGCCATTCCACCAAGCACATCAGCAAGATTCAGCGTGACGCTGCTGTTGCCCGTACTTCCATCGCTGTTCAGCATCGAAAGCGTCTCGATGTTCTGATAATTGTCGCCCAGGCTCGTGAAGTCCACTGCACCGCCGACCACCATGACATCGCCGCGATTTCCCACCGTCAGTAAGTCGTTGTTGGAGTTGGCGCCGCCATCGAACGTATCGGAACCCCCGGCACCGACAAGAATGTCGTTCCCTGCCCCGCCGCTGAGGTTGTTGGCATTGCCATCGCCGGTTAGACTGTCGGCGCCAGCCCCGCCTGTGACGTTCTCAATGCCCGCGATCGAGGTGAACCCGGTCGCGCTGTTAGTCGCAAGGTTCACCGTGACGCCCGCGGCAGTGCCGGCGTAGCTCAATGTGTCTCCGGTTCCGCCCAAGAGGTCCGCCGTGACGCTCTCTACCCCCGTGACAGTACCGCCCTCGAACTGTGTGATCACGCCGCCGGAGACCACGATGTCGAGCGTATCGTTGCCGCTCGTCCCGGTGATGGCGAGCGTGTCGCTGTCGGCGCCGCCGTCGACGGCGTCAGCGCCATCGCCGATCACGTAGTTGAAGGTGTCGTTGTTGGTTCCGCCCTGCAGAGTGTCGGCGCCGAGACCGCCGGTGATGATGTCGTTCCCACTGCCACCGATGATCGTGTCATTGACGATGCTACCGGTCAGCGTGTCATTGAAGCCCGTACCGATTACGCCCTCGATGTTCCGATAGGCGTCGACCCCAAGGCCGACAGCGCTCAAATCAACGATCGTGTCGCTGCTGCTTTGAACCAATTGGAAATTGATCCCACCTGTTGGGACCGATACGTTGGGTACGCCGCCGGAAAAATCGATAGAGTCATTGCCGAGACCGCCGTCGATGAGGTCATTACCGGCTCCGCCTTGAAGGGTATCGTTGCCTTCCCCGCCATACAGGGTATCTTGGCCATCACCGCCGAACAACTGGTCGTTGTCCTTCTGGCCGTACAGCGTGTCGTCACCGCTGCCGCCGTACAAAATGTTGTTACCATTTACCCCATACAGAACATCGTCGCCGGCGCCGGCAGCTCCCCCGGTTGCGGGAATGTTGCTGCCTGTAAGAATGTGAAACACTTCATTTTTGATAAGTCCGCCTGAATCCGTGCTGTTGACGTTCACCGTGTAGGTTTGATTGTTGTTGAGGTTCCCGTTCAACGTGTTGTTGCCGGTGCCGCTCAATGAAAATATCCCCGAAGTGGCATCCGGACCAGTAGTCACGAGGCTGTAGGTGTGTGTATCCCCCGAATCCGGATCGGTCGTAATAAAAGTGCCGATCACCCCACTCGGTAGACTGTTGCCTACACCAGGATCGCCGATGAAGGTAATGTTGGTCGGCGCTTCGTTCAGGTCGTTGATGGCAATCGTGAAGGTCTTCACCGCCGTCGAGGTGTCGGCAGAGGTCGCCTTCACTTCGATGTCCACGCTGGCGCCCAGCGCCTCGCGATCAATCAACACGCCCGTCGTCGTCACCACGCCCGTGCCCGCGTCAATCTTGAACAGGCCGCCAGGATTGCTGCTCAGGCTGTAGCTCACCGCGTTGGTGGTCGCGTCCGCATCGCTCGCGAACGCCGTCACCCCCACCACCGTGCCCGCCGCCACGTTTTCATCCACCGCATTGGTGGCCACGTTGCTGTCCGTCGGCACCGTCACATCGAATTCGTCGACGTCCGTCACGGTGATGCTCACCGTCGCGGTGTCCGTCGCCAACCCGT
>CAZYVT010000062.1:2867-21268 GCA_964651335.1 uncultured Enterobacteriaceae bacterium
CCGGATAATCGGCCGCACCGAACACCGGATCGTTGTCGTCGACGTCCGTCACGGTGATGCTCACCGTCGCGGTGTCCGTCGCCAACCCGTCGGCCTCCGATGCCGTCACCGTCAGGACGTGGCTGGTCGCCGTCTCGGCATCGAGGTGCTTGCCCGCCGCCAGGCTCACCTCGCCCGCGCCGTTGATCTCAAACAGGTGATCCGGGTCGCCGCCCGTGATCGCGTAGCTCACACTGTCAGTGATGTCGGCGTCCGTCGCCAAAACCGTCGCAATCACCGTCGCGTCGCTGATGTCCTCGGCAACCGTCGCCGGATAATCGGCCGCACCGAACACCGGATCGTTGTCGTCGACGTCCGTCACGGTCACCGCGATGGTTTGGTCATCAAACAGCGCTCCGTCGGATGCCCGAACGATCACGTCGTAGACGTTATCTCCCCCAGTGTCAGTTGGTGTCTCGGCGTCTGGTGCGGAGAGGAACGACAACTCACCTGTCGTGGAATTGATGCCAAATTTCGCTGCGTCTGCACCGCTGACGATCGAGTAAGTCAGCACCGCGCCGGCATCCGGGTCGGTGGCGTTCACGTCGGTCACCGCAGTGGTATTCTCATGCACTGAAACGGTTGCCGTCGTGCCACCGCCGTCGGACACGATCACTGGCGCACCGTTCTTGACCCCGAAAAAGTCGGTATTCGTGAGCTCGTGCACTCCGTTCAGCTTGATCATCAAGTCAGGGGTTGTGTCCCCGTTCACGTCGGCATAGACGAACGTGGCGTCATCAACGCTGTCGCCGTTGGTATCGACTTGGTCGTACCAGACGCCGTGCGCCGTCGGAGTGGTGTTACCCCATACGAGGTCATCTGGCTGGGGCGTGACGCCGTCGCCGGGCAACGCGCGCACGTCGATCTTGTCGTTATCTAGATTGGCGTCCGCTAGGCCGCTGAAGTCGGTGACGGTGTCCATACCCGCCGGATTGGATTCGGAAGCAGCGTTATAGACAAAGATGTCGTTGCCCGCACCGCCAGTTAGCACGTCAGCCCCAAGGCCGCCAGTCAGCGAGTCGTTGCCAGCGCCGCCGTTCAGGTTGTCATTGCCGTTCTCGCCGAAGAGCTTGTCGTTGCCACCTTCACCGTACACGGTGTCCATGCCGTTGCCGGCATAGATCACATCGGCGCCGCCCGCCACTACGCCGTCGGGATTGTTACCGTTGTCGCCCCAGATGGTGTCCTTGCCGTTACCGCCGTAAATCGTGTCATTTCCGATTCCAGTGACACCATCATTCGTCAGGACAGACGCCAGGAGAGACTGGTTTCCGGTCTGGTAGTCGGCATACGTGTTATAGCCGTCGCCGTAGAGGAAGTCGCCGGAATTGTCGCCGCTGCCCGCGTTTCTGAGCCCTTCGTCTACATTGGCGACGCCAATGGCATCGCTACCCTCACCGCCGTATACGTGGTCGCTTCCATTGCCCCCAAGGAGGGTGTCCCGGCCCCAGTTTCCAAAGACGAAGTCATTCCCGTTGCCGGCATCAATGAAGTCGGCGCCCTGCGTTCCGGTAATGGTGTCGTCTTTATTCGTGGGTGTCGTGCTGCCAGTTGCCATATAGCCCCCTTGCCAAAAGACTTTTTAAGAAAAATTCAAACGTCGTGAAACCGTGTTTCGGCTTCACCGATATTGATCGATTTCGTGCTTGGTACAGCGTTACTGTTGGTTCTCCCGTTAGCCTAAGTACGCGAAACCGGGGCGTTCCTGTGTAGGCGGATTGTCTACAGAACCGGGCGGGGGCGAACCGTACCAAGGTACCGATACCCCCAGCGGGGGGGCATTATTTCACGGATCGGAGCGGAATTAAGTCACGAACGGCCGGAAATTATTCTCCGGCAAGCGGTTGCGCGGCGGCTTGAGACTTGTTCTCAGCCGGGACGGAGCGGGTCCCGCGCATGTGCGCGGCGCGCCGGAATGGCCGGTTAGAGCAGAGGACTCATAAGAACAAGCCGATTCGTGGTGTTGAAGTAGATCACTCACGTGCAGAGCCTGCCGCTCTCTTTCGCAGTAGAGAACAGCGTCACCGCGGTGTAACCCGAGCCGTCGTTGATACAAAAACGGCTACAGCGGAGCGAGTGCTAGAATTTCCACATCATGAGCACCAACCTCCGCGTGCGTCCCACCCTGCTCCGCGAGCTGGGGAAGATTGCCGCCAAGTCAGATCAGGACGTAGCCGAGCTGGCTGAGGATGCCCTGCGCCAGTTCGTGCGCTCGCATCGAGAGACAGCGCACTTGACGAGCACCAAGGCCAACGTGCGGCGGTTGCGATCCGCTCACGCCGAGATCGAGACGGAGATTGCCCGGCGCCGGCGCAAAGCCGCCTAGGCGCGCGGTCCACTGGACCTCCCAAGCGGAGCGGGACCGCGGGCACTGGCGGCACGGCGATCGCCGCATTCTGGCCAAGATCGAACGGTTGGTAGAGGACATCCTGGAGCACCCCTTCGCAGGGATCGGCAAACCTGAGCCGCTGCGCTACGAATGGTCCGGTTAGTGGTCGCGGAGAATCACCGGCGAGCATCGCCTTGTCTACCGCGTCGAAGGCAATACCGTCTTTATCGCGCAGTGCCGATTTCACTACGACTGAGTTGCGAGCGACACCAGCACAACTCGCGCTCGAGCTCGCATCATCGGCGCTGGCGACAGGATCCGGGCTGGTCCTTATCGCCGAAAGTGACGCTGCCTGCCGGCGCCGGCAGCATCGACGTTAGTGTCACCGGTACTTATGGTGTGAGGCAGCTTGTGCGCCTGGTCGAAGAGGGAATCGCCGAATGAAGAAAATCGCCGTCGAGGTTCCGTTCGAGGTTCGCCCGCTCTCGAAGGACGAGGGCGGCGGCACCGGCATTTCCTTTCCGGATCTTCCCGGGTGCTGGTCGGATGGCGCGGAGAAGTTCTGCTGATACTCCAGGTTGCGATCGACAGTCAGGAGAACGTCAAATCGCGTTGCTGCGAGCTGGAGCAGCGCGCCGTTCTTGACGCCCGCCCACCCGGATTCAGCGCGCGGCCAGCGCGATTTCCCGGCTCACGGTAGGGAAGTCATCAAGGAACCCTTCGAGGGAGTGTCCGCCCTCGATGTAGTCGATCAGTGCCTGGACGGGGACCCGCGTGCCAACGAACACCGGGGTACCGTCGGGATCGGAGGAACAACGGACGACTGCTTCATGCGGCTGACTCTCGAGTGTCCAGACGGATGTTACTCCGAGGGCCCGACCACGGCCAACGCTCAACGCGCCGGTCGTCTCGCTCGTGTCCCAATGCGTCGGCCGCAAGGAAGGGCGCGAAGCAGCGCCCGTCGTGCAACCGCGCGCTCTGCGCGCCCGCGCGCAAAATCGGCGCGCGCCGCCTAGCGCGGGCAGTCACGCGCGCCAAGCCGGCACGCGCTGCGGCGCCGGCCCGAGGCGTAGGGCGAGCGTCATGATGTACGCAGTTGAATCACCAGCCGTCTGCCGGGCAAGCCGATCGCCTGCGCGATCCGCGGCAGCTTGGACGGGTGGTGGGGATCGAGCAGCCGGCGTACTTCCTTCTCGTCTACGCCCAGGCGTCTTGCCATTTCGACCTTGCTCACGTGGGCCTCTCGCATGGCGACGTAGAGCGCCGCTTTCGCCAAGGTCCCGGCCGGCGGAGAAAGGACGACTTCGCCGGGCCGGGGCCTGCTTGGGGCCGGGAAACTCTCACCCGCCTTCATGCGCGCGGCAAAAGCTTCGTCCAGCGCATCGACCGCCTGATCGACGGCATCTCTGCGGTCCTCGCCCTGTGTAATGACTTCGGGCAAGTCGCGGCAGGTCGCGACAAACCCGCCTTCCCTGGCCTTGGCGAGCCGGACGGCGTATTCAAACTGGTTCATGTCGTGCTCCTACTCATGCAGATCTTCATTGCGAAGGCCGAGCTGGGTCAGCATCGCGTGGTACGTGCCTGTCTTGAGCTCGTCCTTCAGGTTGCGGATGATCGTGCGACGATTTCCATGGTAAAGCGTCTGGTGGCTGCCCTTGCCGCGGGTCGACTCGATCTGGACGGCGATGCCGCGCCGACGGCCGAGGGATTTCAGCTTGCGGACAAACCGCGCGTGTTCACGACATCGCCGTGAAAGGTCGCGGCTTCGGCGTCAAACTCGACCAGGCCGATGAATCCCTTGTGCTCCATCATGGCGTCACCTTCGCTGCCGCCAGGCGCTCATGCGGCGCGCCGAAAGGCCGGGGTCGGAAGTCTCGGCCACACCGCACAGATCACGCGTGGCCTGGTACATCGACTCCAGGCGCCGGCGCTGCGGCTGTGCCAGCCGCTGCTTCAGCGCCTCGCGCACCAGCTCGCTCGTGGAGACGCCGAGGTCCGCGGCAAGCGCCTTCACCCTGGCGTGCAGCTTGGGGTCGAGTTTGACGGTCAGCATGTCCGGCTCCGGTATTACCTCTCAGTATTACAGCATGGATCGGTAGTGCCTCAGTTCCAGTGTAACGCCGCTCGCTGCTTCCGATCGCGCCCGCTAAAATGGGCGTATGCACATGCGGCGCTTCACGCGGCTAACGAACGGCTTTAGCAAGAAGATCGAAAATCACGCTTGCGCCGTGGCGCTGCACTATATGTTCTACAACTTCGCCAAGATTCATAAGACGCTGCGCGTGACCACGGCCATGCAAGCCGGGATCGCGGATCACGTTTGGACGTTGGAAGACATTGCGAAGATGGCGAACTAAGGTAAATGTCCAACCTAAATCTTTAATATGTCAGTGCACACTAACATGGCAGTATTCCCCACCTCTCGGCACTTTCCACAATCGGAACGCCTATGGCCTATACTTTGTCAAATTCGCAGTACGTGGTGCACTCTGGCCCAAGGGATACAAATGTTGCAGTTGGTGAAAATTCAAGTAAACGGCCAACTCGTTTGGGAAGTGGCGAGAAGCAGCGCCGGCCGATGGATTGGCGTCTGTCGTCCATTAGGGTTGACTATGGAGGGCGACACTTTGGACGAGTTGTACGCGAACATCAATGATTCCGTCCAGCTTCTTATGCGCGACCTAATGGAAGCTGGGGAATTGGACTCGTTCCTGCAAAGCCGAGGCTGGAAGTGCGAATCGAGCGGTACGCAGCAGCAGGCAGGGCAAGTTGAGTTTGACGTGCCCATCGAACTGTTGATGCGTACCCGTGATCAGGCGCGAACACTTCTGCAATAAGTTAGGCGAACTCAAGTACCGCTATAAGCGGGAAACAGACCGGGTCTATCTCTACAAGAGGCCCAACGATCCAGCATTTGTCGTCATTCCGCGAAAGGATTTGTTAGACGAAGATTACGTTCGCATTCAGCTTAGGCAATGCGGATGTAGCAGCGACGACATAGAAAAATTCATTGTGGCTTATCGAATTCAATAGCACGCGTTGGCCCGCTTCGGCGGGTTTTTCGTTTCTGACACCGCTTTTTCAAGGCAACACGGTCTTCCACAATTCCCGCACCGCCCGCGCATGCCCCGTCACCTGTTCCTGCGGCACGCGCGCGTACGGCGCGCCGTTCAGCCGCAGCGCGTGCTGCACGCGCCTGAATTCGCGGTAGGCGTTGCGGCAGCGTTCCGCGAGCTCCTCCGGGACCAGCCCGAGGCCGGCGGCGATTTTCAGCAGCGCGATGTTGCCGAGGTTCCCGGTGAGCGCGCGGTGCCGGTGCGCGTGCGCGAGGATGAGGAACTGGACCACGAACTCGATGTCGATCATGCCGCCGCGATCGTGCTTGACGTCGAACAGGCCGCTCCGGTTCGGATGCGCGGCGTGCATCTTCTCGCGCATCGCGAGCACCTCGCCCGCGAGCTTTTGCGCGTCGCGGCTGCGGGTGAGGATGCGCACGCGGATCGCCTCGAACGCCTCGCCGATCGCCGCGTCGCCCGCGCAGTAGCGCGCGCGGGTGAGCGCCTGGTGTTCCCAGACCCAGGCCGATTCGTCCTGGTAGCGCGCGAATGCCTCGAGCGGGGAGACGAGCAACCCCTTTTCGCCCGAGGGCCGCAGCCGCAGGTCAGTGTCGAACAGCATGCCCGACGAGGTGCGCAGCGTGAGCCAACTATTCAGGCGCTGCGCGAGGCGCGCGTAATTTTCCGCCGCGCGCTCGTCTTCGTCGGCGTGCAGGAAGATGAGGTCGAGGTCGGAGGCGTAGCCCAATTCCTTGCCGCCGAGCTTGCCGTAGCCGATCACCGCGAAGTGCGGCGCCTCGAGGTGGCGCGTGCGCACCTGTTGCCAGGCGGAATCGAGCGTCACGCCGAGCACGCGGTCGGCGAGCTCCGAGAGATGGTCGGCGAGCCGCTCGACGGTGAGCAGCCCCGCGAGATCCTGCGCCAGCAGCCGAAACACCCGTCCCTGGTGCTGCTCGCGCAGCAGGTTCATCTGGCGCTCGATGTCGCCCTGCGCGGCGGCGAGCGCGGCGCGCAGGCCGGCTTCGAACGCGGGCCATTCGGGCGCCGCGTACAGCAGGCGATCGTCGAGCAGCTCGTCGAGCAGCAGCGGGTGCCGGGTGACGAACTCGGCCGCCCAGCTCGAGGCGCCGATCATCTTCGCCACGCGCTCGAGCGCGTCCGGGTGCTCGGCGAGCAGCGCAAGGTACGCCGCGCGCCGCGCGATCGCCTCGACCAGATCGAGCCCGCGGGCGAGCGTCGCATCGGGATCTGGAGTCGCAGCCGCCGCCGCGGCGAGCGCAGGCACTAGTTGGTCCACGCGGCGTTTCGAATCCTCAGAGAGAACCGCATAGCGCTGGCTCGCGCGCGTCGCCGCGAGCCGCGCGGCGCTCGCCTGCGGATCGCGGAAGCCGCGCTCGGCGAGCGCGAGCGCCACGGCGTCGCGATCGTCCTGCCAGACGTCCGGCAGGCCGTTGTCCGCCGACTCGGCGAACACGTTCTGGAAGTGCCGCGTCACCTGCGCGCGGATTTCTTCGAGCCGGGCGTAGAACGCCTGCCAGGTCCCGAATCCCGCCATCGCCGCGATGCGCGCGCGGTCCGCATCCTCGTCGGGCAGGGTGTGCGTTTGCGCGTCGTCGAGGTACTGCAGCCGATGCTCGACGTGGCGCAGAAAGACGTAGCTTTCGGCCAGCTCGCGCGCGGCGCCCTGCGGGAGCGTGCGCCGCTCGGCAAGACGCGCCAGCACCTCGAGCGTCGGGCGCACCGCGAGCGCCGGTTCGCGCCCGCCGCGCACGAGCTGCAGCGCCTGGGCGACGAATTCGATCTCGCGGATCCCGCCCGGGCCGAGCTTGATGTGCCCGGAAAGCTCGCGCCGCGCCACCTCGCGCCGCACTTCGGCGTGCAGCCGGCGCATCGCGGCGAGGGTGCCGAAGTCGAGATACTTGCGGAATACGAACGGCCGCACGATCGCCGCGAGCTCCTCGTGCCGTGTGCCGGCCGGCGCCGAGGGGCCGTCGCCGGTGATCGCACGCGCCTTGATCCAGGCGTAGCGCTCCCACTCGCGCCCCTGGGCAACGAAATACGACTCGAGCGCCTCGAAGCTCGCCACCAGCGGCCCGGATTCGCCGTACGGCCGCAGCCGCATGTCGACACGAAACGCGAACCCGTCCCCGGTCCGTTCGGCGAGCAGCGAGATCGTTTTTCGCCCGACGCGGTCAAAGTACTCGTGATTCGTGAGCGGCCGCGCGCCGTCAGTTTCGCCTTCCTCCGGATACAGAAACACCAGGTCGACGTCGGAGGACACGTTCAGCTCGCGCCCGCCCAGCTTGCCCATGGCTACGACGACCAGCCCGCACTCGCCGCCGGAAGGCGCGCGCGGGGTGCCGTGCGTCGCCGAGAGCTGCCGGTTCGCCCACGCGAGAGCGCAGCGGATCGACGCCTCGGCAAGATCGCTCATCGTGCCGCAGATCTCCGCAAGGCGGCCGGCGCAGCCCGCGTCCATCGCGGGATCGGCTGCGCCCGCGAGATCGCGCGCCATGATGCGCAGGAACACGCGCTGGCGGAGCCGCCTCAGGCGGCGCTTGAGCGCTGACTCGTCATCATCGCCGGAGTCGGCGAGCGCGCGCTCGATCTCCCGCGTCGGGAACGGACTTGCGTCGTCGAGCTCGGCGGCAAGTTCCGGATGCGCCGCGAGCAGCCGCTCGGCGGTTCGGGAAATCGTGATTTTCTGAATCAGATCGGGCATTTACCGATAAAATGGCCGGTAGCGTGCGATGCCACGTTACTGGTTGTTGAGGGCTACGTCGAATATAGAGGCAGCGCGAAGCGCGATGCAAACCGAAACCGACACTCCGGCCGCCGTCGCGCCGACCGCGGCGCAGTGGCTGCGCGCGCTGGAGTTCCTCCTCTGGGCGGCGTTTTTCGCCTTTGCGACCGCGTTTCTCGCCCTGCGCTACTGGCTGCTGCCCAATGTCGAGCGCTACCGCGAAGACATCGTCGCCGCCGTCTCGCAGGAGATCGGCCTCAAGGTGACGATCGGCGCCATCGAGGCCGATTGGCGCGGCATGCTGCCGCAGCTGTTCCTGGCCGACGTGCGCGTCTATGACCGCGACGGCCGCGAGGCGCTGGTGCTGCCGGTGGTGGAAAACGTCGTGTCCTGGCAGTCGCTGGTGCACGGCACTCTGCGCCTGCATTCGCTCGCGATCGACGGGCCGCGGCTGACGCTGCGCCGCGACCCGCGCGGCGCGATCTACGTGGCCGGGATCAGGCTGGGGGAAAGAAAGGGCGAAGACGCCTTCGCCGACTGGATTCTCGGCCAGCGCGAAATCGAGATTCGCAACGCCGAAATCGACTGGGTGGACGAGCAGCGCGGCGCGCCGCCGCTGGCGCTCTCGCAGCTCAATTTCCGGCTGCGCAACGACGAGGAACAACATTCGTTCGGATTGTCCGCCCGCCCGCCCGCCGAACTCGGCTCCGGCTTCGAGGTGCGTGCCGCGCTGGTGGGGCGCGGGGTCGACGAGCTCAAATCCTGGAACGGGCGCGTATTCGCGGAACTCGGATCTACCGATCTCGCGGCGTGGCGCGCCTGGATCGATTACCCCCTGGATGTGCGCAAGGGGCAGGGCGCGGTGCGGCTGTGGGCCACGCTCGGCGACGCCAAGGTCAAACGCGCCACCGCCGATCTCGCGCTCACGGGCGTGGTCGCCCAGTTGGGCAAGGACCTGCCGGTGCTCGAACTGTCTTCGGTGCGCGGCCGGCTGCGGGGCCGCGAGACCGAGCGCGGCTACGAGTTCGGAGTGCGCGACCTCGCCCTGTCCTCCGGGCGCGGACCTGAAATGCACTCGACGACCTTTCAGGTCCATTGGGAGCGCGGCGCCGGCAGCCGTGCGCAGCGCGGATCGGTCAGCGCCGATCTGATCGAGCTCGGACCGCTCGCCCACCTCGCCGAGTTCGTGCCGCTTCCTGCGGAGCTGCGCAATCTCGTTGCCGAGCTTGCGCCGCAGGGAAACCTGCTGGACGTGAAGTTCGACTGGTCGGGCGAGCTTCCCGACGCGGCGACGTTCAACGCCAAGACGCGGTTTGCCGGCATCGCGATGAAGGCATGGCGCGCGATTCCGGGATTCGCCGGGCTCTCCGGAAGCATCGAAGCGAGCGATGCCAGGGGCGTGCTGCACCTCGCTTCGCAGAAGGCGGTCCTCGACCTGCCGAAGGTTTTTCCCGAACCACGCATCGCGTTCGATGCACTGAATGGCGAGATCCATTGGGAGCGCCAGCCTGCCGCAACGGTTGCGGTGCGGATCCGGAACCTCAGCTACGCGAACGAAGATCTCGCCGGGACCGCGTACGGCGACTACCGGTATGCGGGGCAGGGACCGGGCGTGATCGACCTCTCGGCGCAGCTCGCGCGCGCGAACAGCCGGCGCGTCGCCAGGTACTTGCCGCTCGCGACGATCATGGGGCCCGCGACCCGAGAGTGGGTCGCCACATCGATTCAGGGCGGGCAGTCCACGGATATCCGCGTTCGGCTCAAAGGCGATCTGCGCGATTTCCCGTTCGCCGATGCGTCCAAAGGCCAGTTCCAGGTCGCGGCGCGCGTCACTGGCGGGGTGCTCGAATATGCGAACGGATGGCCGCGCATCGAGGGCATCGACGGCGAGCTGCTGTTCGAGCGCGAGAAGATGGAGATCATCGGCCGTTCGGGATCGATCCTCGGGGCGAAGATCTTCGGCGTGCGCGTCACCATCCCGAGCCTGGCCGCCGACAGGCCGGTCCTGCTGGTCAACGGACAGGCCGAGGGGCCGACGGCCGAGTTCCTCAAGTACATTCAGCAAAGCCCGGTGCGGCGCATGATCGATGGTTTCACCGACGGCATGAGCGCCTCTGGCAATGGCCACCTGCAGCTGCGGCTCGACCTGCCGCTGGAAGACCTCGCAAAGAGCAGGATCGCGGGCGACTACCAGTTCCAGAACAATACGACCGTGGTGGAACCGCGGCTGCCGCCGATCGAGCGTGTCTCGGGCCGTGTGAGCTTCACCGAGTCGGCGCTGACGGTGCACGAAGCGCGCGGCCAGTTGTTCGGCGGTCCGGTCAGCATCACGGGCGGATCGTCCCCGGAGACGGGCGTTGCCATCGTCGCGCGGGGCGAGGCGACGGTGCCGGGGATGCGCGTGCTGTTCGATCATCCGTGGCGCGAGCGCCTGGCGGGTACCGCACCGTATACGGCAACCGTCTCGATCAAGGGTGGGCGCACGCAAATCGCGTTCGAATCGCCGCTGCGCGGCGTGTCGAGCGAATTGCCCCCCCCGCTCGAGAAAAGCGCCGCCGATACGCTGCCGCTGCGCGTCGATCTGTTCCCTGCCGAGGGCCGCGACCGGATCTCGGTCACGTTGGGGAAGATCGTTGCCGCCGAATTCTTGCGCGTAAAACAAGGCAGCGAGATGCAGGTGCAGCGAACCGCGGTGGCGCTCAATCCGGCGGCGGGCGAGGCGCTGCGCGTTCCCGAGCGCCCAGGCGCTGCCGTGTACGGCGCGCTCCCCGCCCTCGACCTGGATCGCTGGCTGCCGTTATTCAGCGGTGACCGGGGCGCAGGCACGACCAGCTTCGACCTGCGGGCCGGCACTTTCGACATCCTGGGCAAACGACTGAGCAACATCGTGCTGCGGGGAGGCGCCGATGCGTCAGGGTGGTCGGCGACCGTGAACGCGTCCGAGCTCGCCGGCGACCTCACCTACCGTGCGGAGGGCCGCGGCCGGCTGATTGCGCGCCTCGCTCATTTCCGCATCCCGGACGATTCCCCCGGCACCAAGCCCGCCGAGGGGACCAGGGAGCTGCCTTCGGTCGATCTCGTTGCAGAGAACTTCACGCACCGCAACAAGCGCTATGGGCGAGTCGAGATCGGAGCGCTGCACGACGGTCCGAACTGGCGCATCGAGAAGCTGGTCATCGTGAATCCAGAGGCCTCGATTTCGGGCAACGGCGCGTGGCAAACCGGCGGCGGCTCGCGCACTTCGCTCACTCTCAGGCTCGAGTCGAGCGACCTCGGAAAGTTCCTCGAACGCGTGGGTTATCCCGACCGCGTCCAGGGCGGCAGCGCGAAACTGGAGGGCAAGGTGGCGTGGAACGGCGACCCGCTCTCGGTGGACTACGCAAGCCTCTCCGGCGAGCTTGCGCTGCACGCCGAAAAAGGACAGTTCCCGCAGGTCGAGTCCGGGGTCGGCCGGTTGTTTTCGCTGATCAGCCTGAATGTGGTCGACGCAACGGCAAAGGGCTTTTCGTTCGACAGCGTGTCGTCGTCGTTCCAGATCGCGCAGGGTGTGATGAGCATGAAGGACCTCAAGATCCGCGGCTCCGCTGCGGAGGTGACGATGAGCGGCGACATCGATCTGGAGAAGGAAACGCAGAACCTGCGCGTCAGAGTCGTGCCGAGCGTTCGCCGCAGCGTCACCACGATCGCGACGATCGTCAATCCGGCGGTCGCGATCGGCGTCTGGGCCGCGCAAAACGTGCTGAAAGATCCGATCGGCCAGATCCTCTCCTACGAATACTCGGTGAGCGGGAGCTGGGATGAACCCAAGGTGGAACAGATCGGCCCCGTGCCGCGGCCGCCCGCCGTTGGTGCGTCGCGCGCACCCTGAGCGATGACGCGCGTCGCCGCCGTGCAGATGGTCTCGGAGCCCGAGGTGGCGGCCAACCTCGCCGCCGCGGCTCGCCTGGTGCGCGAGGCTGCGCGCGAGGGTGCACGGCTGGTCGCGCTGCCGGAGTTCTTCTGTATCCTGGGGCGCAGCGAAACCGACAAGGTCGCGGTGCGCGAGCGCGACGGCGCGGGGCCGGTCCAGGACTTCCTCGCCGATACCGCGCGCCGCAATGCGGTCTGGTTGATCGGCGGCACGGTGCCGCTCGAGTGCGGCGACCCGGCACGCGTCCGGAGCGCCTGCCTGGTGTACGACGACGCTGGGCGGCGGGTGGCGCGATACGACAAGATCCACCTGTTTGCATACCGCAGCGGGACGGAAAGCTACGACGAATCGCGCACCATCGAGCCGGGCGAAGCGCCGCTGGCGATCGAAAGCCCCTTTGGGCGGCTCGGCCTCTCGGTGTGCTACGACCTGCGCTTTCCCGAGTTGTATCGCCGCTTCGAGCGCGTCGACGCCTGGTTCGTGCCCTCGGCCTTTACTGCGGCCACCGGGGCGGCGCACTGGGAAGCGCTGCTGCGGGCCCGTGCGATCGAAAACCTGTGCTATGTCGTCGCCCCGGCGCAGGGCGGCCTGCACCTGAACGGCCGGCGCACGCACGGCCACACCATGATCGTCGATCCCTGGGGCGCGGTCCTCGCCTCGCGCGGCGAAGGCGAGGGGCTCGTGCTCGCGGAGATCGATTCCGGGCGCCTCGCCGAAGTGAGACAATCGCTCCCCGCGCTCGACAACCGCAAACTCACCTGATGGAACCCGACGTACTGCTCGCCACCGCGGACTCGTGCCTGCTCGCGCCGTACGAACTGCAGCAGGGACAGCTCGAGTCGGTGTTCCGCGCGCTTCGCCCGCGGCGCCTCGACTACGCGGACCTCTATTTCCAGTACACGCGCTCCGAGGGCTGGAACCTGGAGGAGGGCATCGTCAAGTCCGGCAGCTTCGACATCGAGCAGGGCGTGGGCGTGCGCGCGATTGCCGGCGAAAAGACCGCGTTCGCGTATTCGGACGAGATCAGCTTCGACGCGCTCGAGGACGCCGCGCGCGCCACCCGCGCCATCGCGCATGCGGGACAGTCCGGAGCTATCGCAGTGCGCGGTCCGGCCCCAGCGCGCGGACGGCGCGGCCTTCCCGCTTCCCGCCGGCGCGTGCCGCAACGTTACCAACCGCTCGATCCGCTCGCTTCGCTGCAGGCGGAAGCGAAAGTGCAGATGCTCGAGCGGCTCGAGCGGATGTGCCGGGACCGCGATTCGCGCATCGTGCAGGTCATGGCGCATCTCGGCGGCGAATACGAGGTGGTGCTGATCGCGCGCTCCGACGGCGGAGTCGCGGCCGACGTGCGGCCGCTCGTCCGCCTCTCGGTGCAGGTGATCGCGGAGGCGAACGGCCGGCGCGAGAGCGGAACGGCGGGCGGCGGCGGGCGCACCGATTATTCTCTTTTCACCGACGCGGTGCTCGCCACCTATGCCGAAAGGGCGGTGTCGCAGGCGCTCACGAATCTGGACGCGCGCCCGGCGCCCGCGGGAACCATGACCGTGGTTCTCGGCCCGGGATGGCCGGGAATCCTGCTGCACGAGGCGATCGGCCACGGTCTCGAAGGCGACTTCAACCGCAAGGGCAGCTCGGCGTTTTCCGGCAGGATCGGAGAACGTGTCGCCGCGCGCGGCGTGACGGTCGTCGATGACGGCACGCTTGCGGACCGGCGCGGCTCGCTTTCGGTCGACGACGAAGGCAACCCGACCCGGCGCACCGTGCTGATCGAAGACGGCGTCCTGCGCGGCTACATTCAGGATAGCCTCAATGCGCGCCTCATGGGCATGCCGCTCACGGGCAACGGCAGGCGCGAGTCGTTCGCGCACCTGGTCCTGCCGCGCATGACCAACACCTGCATGCTCGCCGGCGCGGACGACCCGGACGAGATCATCGCCACGGTCGACAAGGGGCTTTACGCGGTCAACTTCGGCGGCGGGCAGGTGGACATCACCAACGGCAAGTTCGTATTCTCGGCCTCCGAGGCCTACCGGATCGAGAACGGCAAAGTCACCCATCCGGTCAAGGGCGCGACCCTGATCGGCAACGGCCCCGACGTGCTCACGCGCGTGACGATGATCGGGAACGACCTGCAACTCGATCCGGGGATCGGCACCTGCGGCAAGGAGGGTCAGAGCGTGCCGGTCGGAGTCGGGCAGCCGACGCTCAAGATCGAGGGGCTGACGGTTGGCGGCACTGCGTGAGCCTGCCGGCGAACGAAACACGCTTTTTCCCTGACGCCGAAGCGCTTGCCCGCGAAATCCCGGACAACGCATACCTCGCGCTGCCTCCCGACTACTCACTGGTGGCGATGGAGGTCGTGCGCGTGCTTGTCCGCCGGCGGGTGCGCGGCCTGAGGCTGCTCGGCGTGCCGGTGCTCGGCCTGTGCGCCGACCTGCTCATCGGCGCCGGCTGCGTCTCCGAAGTCGAGACGAGCGCCGCAACGCTTGGAGAAGCGGGCCCGGCGCCGCGCTTCACCGAAGCCGCCGAGCGCGGCTCCCTGAAGATCAAGGATGCGACCTGCCCCATGGTGCACAGCGGATTGCAGGCGACCGAGAAGGGCGTTCCCTTCATGCCGCTGCGCGGCGTGATCGGCTCGGACCTGGTGAAGCACCGTTCCGACTGGAAGGTCATCCAGAACCCGATGTCGGAGTCGACCGACCCGATCCTGCTCGCGGCAGCGATCCGCCCGGACGTGGCGCTCTTTCATGTGCGCTGGGCCGACCGCGCGGGCAACGTCTGGATCGGACGCCGGCGCGAACTCGCGACGATGGCGCACGCGGCGAAACGATGCTACGTGACGTATGAGGAACTGCGCGAGGGCGACATGCTGGAGGACGAGTTGCTCGCGCCGGGCGTTCTTTCTTCGGTCTACGTGACCGCAGTGGCACGGGCAGAGCGCGGCGCGTGGCCGCTGGGCGTCGCCGATGTCTACCCGATCGACGATGCGCACCTCGCGCACTATGCCGAGTTGGCGCGCACGCGGGAGGGGTTCGAGCGCTATCTCGATGAATTCGTGTGGAACGCTACGCGGCCGAAGAGCTCCTCGCCTGCACCATTGCACGCCTGATCGGTGATGCCGCGCACGTTGCCGTGGGCGCGGCGTCGCCGATTCCGGCGACTGCGTGCGCACTCGCGCGCGCGCAGGGCAGGCCGCTGAGGATTTCCCTCCTTCACAAGCGTGCGGGAAACCCGTTCACCGAGGGCTCGCGCGAGTTGTTCGACCTCGCCGGACAGGGCCGCATCGATGTCTTTTTCCTCGGCGGCGCGCAGATTGACGGCGCAGCCAACATCAATCTGGTCACAGCCGAAGGGCGTCGCTTCCCGGGCTCCTTCGGCTCCGCATTCATGTACTTCGCCGCGAAGCGCACGATCCTGTTCCGCGAGGAACATTCGACGCGCGTGCTGGTTCCGAAGGTGGAGTTCATCTCCGCGCCGGGCTCGAGCCCGCCAGAAGTCTGGCGCCGCGGCGGCCCGCAGGCGCTCGTCACCGGCAAGGCGGTGTTCGCCTGGCAGCCTGATCAACGTCGCTTCCGGCTCGAAAGCGTGCACCCGGGACACACGGCCGGGGAGATCCGCGAGCACACGGGGTTCGATTTCGACTGTCCCGCATCGGTGCCGCAGACCGATCAGCCTTCGATCGAATCGCTGATGCTGCTGCGCGGGGCGGTCGCGCGAGAAATCGCAGCGAATTACCCGGAGTTCGCGCGCCGGGTCTGGGGAAACGCAGCTTAGGCCAAATCCGCCCAGCGCAAGCTGCGATGCACCGCCGCGTGCCAGCGCGCGAGCAGTTCGGCCGCGGCGTCGTGATTCATCTGCGGCTCGAAGCGGCGCTCCATCTCCCACTGCGCGGCGATTTCCTCGCGCGAGGACCACAGGCTCGTCGCCAGCCCCGCCAGGTAGGCCGCGCCCAGTGCGGAGGTTTCGAGCACGCGCGGCCGCACCACGGGCACGCCCAGGATATCGGCCTGAAACTGCATCAGCAGGTCGTTCGCCGCCGCCCCGCCATCGACGCGTAGCTCGGACAGCTTTTCGCCGGAATCCTTTTGCATCGCGTCGAGCACGTCCGCGCTCTGGTAGGCGATCGACTCGAGCGCCGCGCGCGCAAGGTGCGCGCGGCCCGAGCCCCGGGTGAGTCCGACGATCGTGCCGCGCGCGTAGGGATCCCAGTGCGGCGCTCCCAGCCCGGTGAAGGCCGGCACCAGATAGACCCCGCCGTTGTCCGGAACGCTTGCGGCGAGCTCCCCGATTTCCGCCGATGAGCTGAAAAATCGCATCTCGTCGCGCAGCCACTGCACCACCGCGCCGGCGACGAACACGCTGCCTTCGAGCGCGTACTCCTTGTCGGCGTCGCGCGCATCGAGCGCGTGGCCGAGCTGCGCAGCCGCCGTGGTGAGCAGGCCGTTGCCGGAGGCAACGGCGCGCCCGCCGGTGTGCAGGAGCATGAAGCAGCCGGTGCCGTAGGTGTTCTTCGCCATGCCGGCCCGGTGGCAGCCCTGCCCGAAGAGCGCCGCCTGCTGGTCGCCCGCGATGCCGGCAATCGGCACCGCCTCGCCGATGATCTCGGGCGCCGCCATGCCGAACACGTGCGCCGACGGATAGACATCGGGCAGGATCGCGCGTGGCACGCGCAGGATGCCGAGCAGCTCCTCGTCCCAGTCTCCGGTGTGGATGTTGAAGAGCAGCGTGCGCGAGGCATTCGACGGATCGGTGACGTGGGTGCGGCTCTGCGAAAAATTCCATGCCAGCCACGTGTCGACGGTGCCGAAGGCGAGCTCGCCGCGCTCGGCGCGCGCGCGGGCGCGCGGCAGATGATCGAGCATCCAGGCGAGCTTGGTGCCGGAGAAGTAGGGGTCGAACACAAGGCCGGTCTTGGCGCGAATCGTTTCTTCGGCGCCGGAGGCGCGCAGCTCGGCGCACATCGCTGCGGTGCGCCGGTCCTGCCACACGATCGCGTTGTACAGCGGCTCGCCCGTCTGGCGATCCCACAGCACTGTCGTCTCGCGCTGATTGGCGATGCCGATGGCGCGGATCTGCGTCGGACCGAAGCCGGCCTGCTCGACCGCCTCGCGCGCCATGTCGCGCTGCGAGATCCAGATCTCGTACGGATCGTGCTCGACCCAGCCAGGTTGCGGGTAGATCTGCCGGATCTCGCGCTGCGCGGCCGCGCGCGGGATGCCTTCGGCGTCGAACACGATGGCGCGCGAGCTGGTGGTTCCCTGATCGAGCGCGAGCACGGCCTGCATGCGAAAAATTCTAACAGGGAGCAGATGTTAAAATGCGCGCCGCCGAGCGCAAGGGGAGCGCATGAAAATCCACGAGTACCAGGGGAAGGAACTGTTCCGCAAATTCGGGCTCGCGACTCCGCGCGGAATCGCGTGCTTTAGCGTGGACGAGGCGGTCGAAGCGGCGCAGAAGCTCGGCGGCGGCGTCTGGGTGGTGAAGGCGCAGATTCACGCCGGCGGTCGCGGCAAGGGCGGCGGGGTCAAGGTCGCCCGGTCGCTCGACGAAGTGCGCGAGAAGGCGACGCAGATTCTGGGCATGCAGCTGGTGACGCACCAGACCGGGCCCGGCGGGCAGAAAGTGCGGCGGCTGCTGATCGAGGAGGGCGCCGACATCCGCAAGGAGCTTTATGTCGGCATGGTCGTGGACCGGCAGACGCAGCGCGTCTGCCTGATGGCTTCCTCCGAGGGCGGCATGGACATCGAGCAAGTCGCGGCGAATCATCCCGAGAAGATCCACAAGGTGTTCATCGACCCGGTAAAGGGTCTCAGCGACGCCGAAGGCGCTGACGTCGCGCGCAAGATCGGCATTCCGGAGCCTTCGGTACCGCAGGGGACGAAGCTGCTGCAGTCGCTCTACCGGTGCTTCGACGAAACCGACGCCTCGCTCGCCGAAATCAATCCGCTGATCGTGACCGGCGAGGGCGCGGTGGTTGCGCTCGATGCGAAGCTCAATTTCGACGACAACGCGCTCTTCCGGCATCCTGAAATCACCGCGCTGCGCGATTTCGACGAGGAAGACCCGCTCGAAATCGAGGCCTCGAAGCACGACCTGTCCTACATCTCGCTCGACGGCAACATCGGCTGCATGGTGAACGGCGCGGGACTCGCCATGGCGACGATGGACACGATCAAGCTGTTCGGCGGCGAGCCGGCCAACTTTCTCGACGTCGGCGGCGGCGCGACCGCGGAAAGAGTCACTGCAGCGTTCAAGATCATGCTTTCGAACCCCAGGGTGAAGGCGATCCTCGTCAACATCTTCGGCGGCATCATGAAGTGCGAC
>CAZYVT010000063.1:0-21187 GCA_964651335.1 uncultured Enterobacteriaceae bacterium
AGCGTGACATGAACAGCAGTTCGCCGGCTTGCAAATGTGCCCTGATGGGTTCATTGCGGGCCGCCAGGATCCCAAGCATGTAGGCAATCTCCGAGGGCGAACGCCTGATCCGTTCCGCCCGATGCTCACCAGGTGCTTGATCTGTAGTCATTAGGGCTCGCGTTTTCTAGTCTACTCGGCTCTTCCTGCGCGCCGATCGCACCCGCAGGAGCGCCCACGCGATGAGCGCGAGCGCAAGCACCGCGAGCGCGGTGCCCGCTTCGAACCGCCCGCCGGAACGGTCGAGAATTTTCTCCAGCCAGCCGCGATCGGGATCGCCCGCCCGGCGCAGGGCGAACGCGACGATTGCATCGCCGATCGGAAGACCCGCGTCTGAGCGTCCGCCGGCGGCGATCACGACGTACTGGCGGCCCTGCCACTCGTAGGACATCGGCGTCGCGATCCCGGCAGCGGGCAGCCGGCCGGCCCACAGTTCGGCGCCGGTCCTGGCGTCGAACGCGCGCAGGTAGCGGTCGAACGCCGCGCCGATGAAGACGACCCCGCCGCGGGTGACGAGCGGGCCGCCGAAATTCGGCGTGCCGAAACGCATCGCGATGCCGAGCGGCGCAATGTCCTCGGTCGTGCCGAGGTTGGTCTCCCACAGGATGCGCTTTGCGCGCAGATCGAGCGCCGCGAGCACGCCCCACGGCGGCGGGTTGCACGGCAGCTTGATCGGCGAGAGGAGCAGCTCGCGCTTCATGCCGAACGGCGTGCCGGCCTGCGGGGAGATCTCGACGCCGGGAAATTTCTTGCGCATCGCGTCGAGCTCGGCCGAGGGGAACAGGGTGACGAGGTGCGCGAGCCGGCTGGTGTTGGCGTAGACGACGTCGGTTGCCGGATCGATGGCGATCCCGCCCCAGTTGATGCCGCCGCCGGTGAACGGGAAGAGGATCGTTCCCTGCTCGCTCGGCGGTGTGTAGAGGCCTTGGTTGCGCGCGGCGGCGATCCGCTCGCGGCACTTGCCCCGGTCCCAGAACGTGAGGCCCCAGGCGTCGTCCGCGGTGAGCTTCGAGGGTGCGAGCAGCGGCAGGTCGGCGGGGAAGGGCTGCGTCGCAGAGAGCGCTTCGCCCGGCGCGCCGCCCTGCGGCACCGCGCGCTCCTCGACCGGAAAGACCGGCTTGCCGCTGTCGCGGTCGAGCACGAAGATCATTCCCTGCTTGTTGCCTTGGATGACCACGTCGCGCGGCTTGCCGGCGAGCGTGATCGTGGCGAGCGTGGGCTGCGCCGGGACGTCGTAGTCCCAGACGTCGTGATGCACGGTCTGGAAGTGCCAGGCGAGGGCGCCGGTGTCGAGGCGGAGCGCCACGACGGAATTGGCGTAGAGATTCGCGCCGGGCCGCAGGCCGCCGTAGAAGTCCGGGCTCGGGCTGGAGGTCGGCAGGAAGGCGAGGCCGCGCGCCGCGTCCACCGACATCGGCGCCCATACGTTCGCGCTGCCGGTGGTCTTCCAGCCTTCGCCCCACGTGTTCGCCGCCGGGTCCGCGGCGCTCGCCGGGATCGGGTCCCACTCCCAGCGCAGCCTGCCGCTGCGGGCGTCGTAGGCGCGCACCGTGCCGCGCGGCGAGGCGACTCGCAGGTTGTCGTTGATCGCGGAGCCCACCACCACCACGCCGTTCGCCGCGATGGGAGGCGAAGTGATATGAAATTCGCTCGGACCGAGCAGCGGCATGCCGGGGTCGATCTGGACTTCGCCGTTAAGGCCGAACCCGGCGCAGCGCTTTCCCGAGGCGAGATCGAGCGCGATGACGCGCGCGTCGTTGGTGGCGGTGAAGATGCGCGCCGCGCAAGCCGCGGCGGGCTTCGCGTCCGGATCGCGCCACAGCGCGACGCCGCGGCAGTTGAAGAGGTTGGCGGGCCTGTAATCGGTGCGGATCTTCGGATCGAAGCGCCAGCGCTCGGCGCCGGTGCCCGGATCGAGCGCGATCACCTCGTTGAACGGCGTGCAGAGCACGAGGCGCCCGTCGGCGAGGATCGGCGTCACCTGGAACTTGCTGCGCCTCATGACCTTCTCGCCGCGCTTATTGAAGTCTCCGCTGCGGTAGGTCCACGCGACCGAGAGATCGGCCACGTTCGCCGGCGTGATCTGCGCGAGCGGCGCGTAGCGCGTGCCGCCCGCGTCGGCGCCGTAGTGCTCGGGAAAGCCCTGGCCGTGCGCGCGCAGAGCGCAGGCGAGCGCAAGGCCGGCGACGCAGAGACGATGCTTCATTGGCGGGAATTCATCGCGATCTCCCCCAGGTCCATCGCGCTCAGGCTAGCACTCCCGGCCCGTGCCCGCTAGAATGGTTCCATTATGGTTCCAAGGAGGCCGCGATGCTCAACCTGACGCTGAAGAACATCCCGAAGACGCTGCACGCCCGGTTGAAGGAGAGCGCCGAGCAGAACCGCCGCAGCCTGAACAGCGAGATCCTCGCGCGTCTCGAGGCCGAGTTTTCCGCGCCGGTCGTCGATATCGCGGCGCGCGAGCGCGCGCTGCGGGAATTCGTGGCCAGGTTGCCGCGCGCGGATCACTCCAGGGTCGGCCGTTACAAGAGGCAGGGCCGGGCGTGATCGTCGTCGACAGCAACGTGCTCGCCTACTTCTGGGTGAACGGACCGCTCACTGCGCTCGCCCAGAGCGTGCGCGACAAGGATCCCGATTGGCACATGCCGGCCCTGTGGCGCTCCGAGATGCGCAACATCCTCACCGGCTACCTGCGCGACGGCACGCTCACGGCCGAGCAGGTCGCGCAGGTCATGTCGACTGCGGAGGCGTCGGCTGCGGGCCAGGAACACGCCGTGCCGAGCCGGGCGGTTTTCGACATCGTCGGCGAATCCGATCTGTCGGCGTACGACGCCGAGTTCCTGGCCCTCGCCGAGGCGCTGGATGTGCCGCTCGTGACTGCGGACAAGGCGGTGCTCAAGGCGTTTCCCGGCCGCGCGTTGACCATGGAGGCGTTCGCGGCAAAGTGACAGGAATGCGGCGTTCCAGAGAGGCTCGAAGTCACGCGCGGCAGCGGCAACGCCTATCGCGATCTCGGACACGCGAATGCCGACGTCAAGCAGCTCAAGGCGCTGCTCGCGGCGGAGATTTTCAAGGCGCTTGACCGGGAGCAGCTCTCGGTACGGCAGGCCCAGGCGCGTACCGGAATTGCGGCGGCCGACTTCTCCCGCATCCGCAACGCCGACCTTGGGCGCTTTACGCTCGACCGCCTGATGTCCATCATCAACCGGCTCGGCTCCCGCGTGGAAGTCAGGGTAAAGGTGCGGCCGACAGGCCGCGCGCGTTAGCGATTCACTCGCTCTGCACGAAACCAATCCGGCGCTTCGGCGCAGGCTGCGGCGGTGTCATGAGTTCGCGGATGGCGTCGAACACGACCTTGAATTGGCGGTCGTACCTGGATTCCAGCGAATCCAGCCTGCGCGAGAGCTCCTGATCGCGCGCCACAAGGCTTCGCAGCCGTACGAAGGCGCGCATGATTTCCACGTTCACCTGTACAGCCCGGTCGTTCCTCAGTACCGATGAGAGCATGGCGACGCCCTGTTCGGTGAATGCGTAAGGCGTAATCCTCGGGTGCCTACCGCGGCCCTTGGGCCGGTTTTGTGCTTCGTTCAAGGTCACAATTTGTGACCTTAAAGGTCTAACTTCTTGTTCCGTCAAATGAAACATGAAGTCGGCCGGGAACCGCTCCGGGTTGCGCTTGACTGCCTGGACGAGCGCCTTGGTGGATACCTCATAGAGCGCCGCCAAGTCCGATATCAGCAGCACCTTGTGCCCGCGAACCGTACGGATGCGCTGGGCGAGGGGCAATGTGGGAGCAGTCATTGGTTTTCGATGAACGCCGCGTCTTCGCGTCGCGTTGACGCATTGTGCGTACCGCCTAACCCGCGACCTCGTCTACGATATCAGGGTCCCAGCAATCGTTGCCGCGAGTCGGACGGCCGCGAACCTCGCGTGAGCGGATCGTTCCCTTCCAGTCCGGCTGCCTCCGTCAGCGGTGCTTGCCCGCGCTCCAGCCGCCGGCGGCAAGGAAGCGCTCACCCAGCGACTCGGCGGCCGGCTCGATCGGCGTCGCCATCGTGTCGTTCCAGCGGTTGAGAAATCCGAACAGTGCGACGACGCCGAGCAGCTCGACGATCTGCTCGTCCGTCCAGTGCTTGCGCAGGCGCGCGAACAGCTCGTCCGTCACCGCGTTCGGCACCTCGGCCGCCGCGCCGGCGAATTCCAACGCCACGCGCTCGGCTTCGGTGAAGAGCGTGCTCGTCTGGTAGTTCCTGAGCGCTGACAGCTTCGCGTCGTCGATGCCGAAATTCCTGGCGCCGAGCACCGTGTGCGCCATGCAGTACCGGCAGCCCGCTGCCTTGCTCGCGAAATGCCCCACCAGGCGGCGAAAGCCCAGGTCGACGTCTCCCTCCGGGTCCATTACGGCCCCGTTCAGCGCCGCCAGCGCCTTCACCAGCTTCGGCCGCCGCTGCATCGTGAGCACGCTGTTGGGAACGAACCCCAGCGTGCCGACGAAGAAATTGAAGTGCTCCTTCAGCTCGGGCCTGTGCTCAAGGGGAAGCGGTTGAAGTCGCGCCATCATGCGTCCTTTCGGATCTGTGCAGCTATTATCCCTTCAACGGCGGTTCCGGCCCTGCGGATGCGGCTTGACCCATAACTTGACCGAAGCTTGACCGACGGCTAGCATCCGCGGCATGAGCGATCAGCCGCGGTTCACCATCACACCGGCCCTTCTGGCGCGCGTGGAGGCCATCGCGGCGTTGCGCGAGCGCATCCAGGGCGCGGCGGTGCAGGCGGCGTGGATTCCGGCGCTGCAAAAGGACACGCGCGCCCGGAACGCGCATTCCTCCACGGCCATCGAGGGCAATCCGCTCACGCTCGAACAGGTGCGCGCCGTCGAGGCAGGCGAGGCGCTGCCCGTGCCCGCGCGCGTCCGTCGTGAGGTGGTGAACTATTTCGCGGCGCTGCGGCATATCGAGAAGCAGGCGGCGAAGAAACGGCTCGCGCACGAGGACGTGTTGCGCCTGCATGGGATCGTGGCCGGGGAGGTGATGGATCAGGGCGAGGCGGGGCGTTATCGCACCCTGCGAGTGCGGGTGGGCACGTACGTGCCGCCGCCGCCGGAGCAGGTGCCGGGGCTGATGCTGGAGTTCCTCGAATGGTGGAACGACGACGCGCCGGTTCTTTCCCCCGTGCTCAGTTCCGCCATCGTGCATTACCGGTTCGAGGCCATTCACCCGTTTGCGGACGGCAACGGCCGGACGGGCCGGGCGCTTGCCTTGTGGGAACTCTACCGGCGCGGATTCGATTCGCACCGCATCTTCTCCGTGGATGAGTTCTATTGGGAAGATCGCCCGCGTTACTACGCTGCCCTGCAAGCGGTGCGGCGGCAAGGGGACGATCTGACGTCGTGGCTGGAATACAGCGCCGGGGGATTGCAGCAAACCCTGGAGCGGGCGTGGGGGCGCATCCAGCAATTCTCGGCGTCCAGAAGCCGGGCGCAGTTGGTGCTTCGTCCGAAACAGGAGCAGTTGCTGCAATTGCTACGGGCGCGCGGCGGCCTCAGCCCGCGCGAAATCTGGGACGGCCTGAGGATTTCCAAACAGGGTGCAATGGACTTGATCCGTCCGCTGCTCAAGGCCAGGTTGATCAAACGCGTGGGCACGCTGAAGCACGGACGCTACGTTCTCAAATGACTGGGCGCGCCTGGCGCTCGGGAACGCCATCGAATTCGACCAATAATCGCCAATGGCCGAAATTGGAAGAGAATTAGCAAGAAAGCTATAGCTAATGGCTGCCGTTCGATCTGTCCGGCGACAATCACCTGCCTTGAAACGACGACTGAAATGTAGCGCGACCGATAGTGGATCAAGCAACCCATAACAAGATCGTGTCCTTCATCTGGGGCATCGCGGATGATGTCCTTCGCGACCTCTTCAAGCGCGGCAAGTACCCGGACGTCATCCTACCCATGTGCGTCATCCGCCGTATGGATGCGGTGCTTGAGCCCACTAAACAGGCCGTGCTCGACACCAAGAAGATGCTCGACAAGAGCGGCATCACGGAGCAGCGTGCCGCGCTCGCCGAAGCCGCCGGCCAGGCCTTCTACAACACCTCGAAGTTCACTCTGCGCGACTTAAAGTCTCGCGGCAGCCAGCAACAGCTCCTGGCCGACTTCGAGGACTACCTGAACGGCTTCTCGCCCAACGTCCAGGACATCCTCGACAACTTCAAGTTCCGCAACCAGCTCACCACGCTCTCGAAGGCCGACGCGATCGGCACGCTGATCAACAAGTTCCTCGACCCCGAGATCGACCTCTCTCCCGCCGGCGTCGACAACCACGCTATGGGGACAGTCTTTGAGGAGCTGGTCCGCAGGTTCAACGAGGAGAACAACGAGGAGGCAGGCGAGCACTGGACGCCGCGCGACGCCGTGCGGCTGATGGCGAACCTCGTGTTCCTGCCGATTGAGGGCCAGCTCAAATCCGGCACCTACCTTCTTTACGACTGCGCCTGCGGCACTGGGGGCATGCTCACTGTGGGGGAGGAGACGCTCACAGCGATTGGCGCGAAGCGAAAGCAGCAGATCACCAGCCTCCTCTACGGCCAGGAGATCAATCCCGAGACGTACGCCGTCTGCAAGGCGGACATGTTGCTGAAGGGCGAGGGCGAGAGCGCCGAGCACATCGTTGGCGGCGCGGAGTGGTCCACGCTCTCGCACGACGCCTTCCCGGCCCGAGAGTTCGACTTCATGCTCGCCAACCCGCCGTACGGGAAGAGCTGGAAGAAGGACCTCGAGGCGATGGGCGGCAAGGATGGCATGCGCGACCCGCGCTTCAAGGTGATGCACGCGGGTGAGGAGCTGTCGCTCGTCACACGCTCCAGCGATGGCCAGATGCTCTTCCTCGCCAACATGGCGTCGAAGATGAACGACAAATCGCTGCTGGGTAGCCGCATTGCCGAGGTCCACAACGGCAGCTCGCTTTTCACCGGCGACGCAGGCCAGGGCGAGAGCAATATCCGCCGCTGGCTCGTCGAGAACGATTGGCTCGAAGCCATCGTTGCGCTGCCGCTCAACCTCTTCTACAACACCGGCATCGCCACCTACATCTGGGTGCTGTCCAACAAGAAGCCCGCGCAGCGCAAGGGCCAGGTGCAGCTGATCGACGCCACCCAGTGGTTCAAGCCGTTGCGCAAGAACCTCGGAAAGAAGAACTGCGAGCTGTCGCCCGAAGACATCGAGCGCATCAGCCGTACGTTCCTCGAGTTCAAAGAGACGCCAGAGTCGAAGATCTTTCCCAATGCCGCCTTCGGCTACTGGAAGGTTACGGTCGAGCGGCCACTACGCCTGCACAGCCAACTCTCGCTCAAAGCCATCGCGACGCTGCGTTTTGCGTCCGGCGAGGAGATCCTGCGCGCCGAGCTCTATGAGGAATTCGGCGAAGACCTCTTCACCAAATTCGCCAAAATCGCTGCCGCACTGGAGAAGCGCCTCACCGACTGGGGCAGCGATGAGGATGAGGGTGACGACGAGGATGGCGTTAGCGCCAAAAAGGGGCTGCCCGAGAAGAAGAAAAAGAAACTGCTCGATCCCAAGACCTGGGAGCGCGACGGGCGGCTCGTCGAAGTAGCCACAACGCTGCGCAAGGCGCTGGGCGACGCACTCTTTGAGGATCACAATCTCTTTCGCGATCGCGTGCAGACCACGCTCGAGAAAGCAGCCCTCAAGCTCTCCGCCGCCGACCTGAAGCAGATTCTCAAGGCCGTGAGCTGGCGCGTTGAGACTGCCGTCCCGGTGATCGCTAAAGTTCACAAGGCCACCAAGACCAAGGCCGACCCGCTGCGCGGGCTTTTCGAGGCAACAGTAGACAGCAAGCCAGCCACCGTGGAGTACGAACCCGACTCCGATCTGCGGGACACCGAGCAGGTACCGCTCCTGGAGGAAGGCGGCATCGAAGCCTTCATCCGCCGTGAGGTACTGCCCTACACACCCGATGCGTGGATCAAAGAGGGCGCCACCAAGATCGGCTACGAGATCAGCTTCACGCGGCACTTCTACAAGCCGCAGCCGCTTCGCACGCTGGAGGAGATCAGCGCTGACATCCTCGCCATTGAGAAAGAGGCCGAGGGCCTGCTCGATGGCTTGCTGAAGGTAGGTGCCAAGTGAAAGCCACCGAAGCCAAGCTGCTGAGCTTCCTGCAGAAGTCGCCGCAGTTCATCATCCCCATCTACCAGCGCACCTACTCGTGGACCGACAAGCAGTGCCGCCAGCTCTGGGACGACATCCTGCGCGCCGGGTCGAGCGACACCATCGCAGTCCACTTCATTGGCTCCATCGTCTATGTCGAGCAGGGGCTGTCGCAAGTCACGCACCAAGCGCCCTTGCTGGTAATCGACGGCCAGCAACGCCTGACTACCGTGGCGCTCCTGCTCGAATCGCTGGCCCGCGCGCTGGGCGACGGCGAACCTGTGGACGGCTTCTCCGCCGCCAAGCTGCGTCACTACTACCTGAGCAATCCGCTCGAAAGCGGCGACCGATACTTCAAGCTGCTCCTCTCGCAGACCGACAACGCTTCGCTCAAGGCCGTCATCAAGAAAACCGAGCAGCCCAAGGAGCCGTCACTGCGAGTGACGCAGAATTTCGACTTGTACACCGAGTTGCTCAAGGAGCAGAAAGGCGATCTCGCCCCGGTCTGCCGTGGCCTCGCCAAGCTCGTGGTCGTGGACATCGCGCTCAGTCGGGACCAGGACAACCCGCAGCTCATCTTCGAGAGCATGAACTCGACCGGCAAGGAGCTGAGCCAAGCCGACCTGATCCGCAACTTCATCCTCATGGGCCTCGAGCCCACGCTCCAGACTCGCCTCTACGAAGAGTACTGGCGGCCGATGGAGCAGGACTTCGGGCAGGAGGCCTACGGCGCCCAGTTCGACAGCTTTATGCGCCACTACCTCACCGTGCGCACGGGCGACATCCCGCGCGAGCGCGAGGTCTACGAGGCGTTTAAAGACTACTCCCGTACCACGCCCGTGAGGGACGCGGGCATCGAGACGCTGGTGAAGGAGATCCGCGCCTTTGCCCGCTACTTCTGCGCCCTGGCACTGGGCACCGAGGAGGACGCCACGCTCAGTCGAAACTTTCACGACCTGCGCGAGCTGAAGGTTGATGTCGCCTACCCGTTCCTGCTTGAGCTGTATCACGACTACGCGAACGGCACGCTCAGCGCTGCCGACTTCGCAGCCGCGGTGCGGCTGGTCGAGGCCTATGTGTTCCGCCGCGCCATCTGCGCAATCCCTACCAACTCGATGAACAAGACCTTTGCCACCTTCGGCAAGGCACTAAAGAAGGATCGATACCTCGAGAGCATTCAGGCCCACTTTCTTACCCTGCCCTCGTATCGCCGCTTTCCCACCGATGACGAATGCCGTCTCGACTTGCACACGCGCGACCTCTATAACTTCCGAAGCCGCAGCTACTGGCTGCGCCGACTGGAGAATCACGGTCGCAAGGAGCGCGTGCCGGTGGATGAGTACACCATCGAGCACATCATGCCGCAGAACCCCGACCTCCCGGCGGCGTGGCAGCAGGCGCTCGGCCCTGAGTGGCAACGCATGCAGCAGCAGTGGTTGCACACGCTTGGTAACCTCACACTCACCGGCTACAACGCCGAGTACAGCGACCGCTCTTTCGCCGAGAAGCGCGACATGAAGGGTGGCTTCAAGCAAAGTCCGCTCTCGCTAAACGCAGGGCTCGGCCAGCTTGACGTGTGGAACGTAGATGCCATCCACAAACGCGCGGAGCGGCTGGCCGCACAGGCGCTTGCCGTGTGGGGCGCGCCCAAGCTCGATGCCGCAACCCTGGCCGCCTATCAGCCGGAGAAGGCGTCCGCGACCGGCGGTTATACCATCGACGACCATCCGCATCTGCTTACGCCCGGCCTGCGCGATGTCTTCGCGGCCTTCCGCAAGGAGGTGCTGGCGCTCGATCCCTGCGTGGCCGAGGAGTTCATGAAGCTGTATGTGGCCTACAAGGCGGAGACCAACTTCGTGGACGTGGTGCCGCAGGCCAAGCGGCTGCGGCTCAGCATCAACATGGCGTTCGCCGACATCAACGACCCGAAGGGCCTGTGCAAGGACGTGACGAACCTTGGACGCTGGGGCAACGGCGATGTAGAGGTCGGCCTCAAGTCACTCGACGAGCTGCCCTACATCATGGGCCTCGTGCGCCAGTCCTACGAGCGCCAGATGGGTGACGGAGGCCAGGCGTGATCGCCGACCTCAAGCCGTATCCGGAATACAGGGAGTCGGGGCCGCCGTGGCTCGGGCAAGTGCCGGGGCATTGGGAGGTCAAGCGGGCGAAGTCTGTCTTCCAGCGTATCGATGAACGATCGACAACAGGTAAAGAAGAACTTCTGACCGTGTCATCGGCGCGTGGAATCGTCCCCCGGAAGACTGCGAACGTAACGATGTTCAAGGCCGAGTCGTATCTCGGCTACAAACTTTGCTGGCCGGGCGACTTGGTCATCAACAGCCTCTGGGCATGGGCTGGTGGCCTTGGTGTGTCGAGGCATCACGGCATCATTAGCTCCGCATACGGCGTCTATCGCATTCGACCGGATGCGCCAATGACCCCGGACTTCGTTCACGAGGTTGTCCGGTCGTCATCGTTCAATTGGGAGCTTCGGGTTCGATCGAAGGGAGTTTGGATTTCCCGACTTCAATTGACCGACATTTCCTTTCTCGACGCTCCGATGCACATCCCCCCGCCCGTCGAGCAGGCGGCAATCGTGCGATTTCTGGACTGGGCGAACGGGCGGTTGGAGCGAACGATTCGCGCGAAGCGGAAGGTGATTGCGCTGCTCAACGAGCAGAAGCAGGCCATCATCCACCGCGCCGTAACCCGCGGCCTTGACCCTACCGTCACCTTCAAACCCTCGGGCATCCCCTGGCTCGGCGACATTCCGCAGCATTGGGAAGTGCGGCCTTTGAAAACTGTTTGCAAGATTCAGTCGGGCATCACGCTCGGCAAAGACTACACCGGGCAGCAGATCCACGAATTCCCTTATCTTCGCGTTGCCAATGTACAGGCAGGTTACGTCAACCTTTCGGTGGTCAAATCGATCCGTGTACCGATGGTAGAAGCCCAACGGTGCACCCTTGAAAAAGGCGACGTGCTAATGACCGAAGGTGGCGATCCCGACAAGCTTGGACGTGGTTGCGTGTGGGAGGCGCAGGTGGCTCCATGCCTGCACCAGAACCACATCTTCGCTGTGCGTTCAGACCATTTACGGCTTAAGCCGCAATTTCTCGCGGCGCTCATGGGGATGAGCTACGCCCGTTTCTATTTTCAATCGACGGCCAAACAGACGACGAATCTCGCAGCGACTAACAAGACCAAGATCGGTCAGTTAAAAGTGTTCCTTCCCCCCAAGGCTGAGCAGAACAGCATTCTTGAATCTCTCAACGTAGAGATCCGCCCTGTAACCACTGCCATATCCCGCCTCGAACGCGAAATCGAACTCCTCCGCGAATACCGCATCCGCCTCGTTGCCGATGTGGTCACCGGCAAGCTCGATGTGCGCGCGGCGGCCGACGGGCTTCCTGACTTGGTGGGCGATGCGGCTTCGAGGGAGACTGCTGACGAGGTCGCAGGCGCCGAAGAGTTTGAGGAAGCTTCGGGGCAGGAGGAGGCTCAGGCATGAAGCAGGAAAGCATCTCTGTCAGGTCGCGCAGCGTTTCGAAATTGCTCCGAGATCTGGATGCAGGCCGTTTCGCGATTCCGCGCCTACAGCGGGAGTTCGTGTGGAACGGCCCCAAGGCGGCGAAGCTGCTCGACAGCATTCTGCGGGGCATGCCCGTGGGTGTGATACTGATCTGGGAAACGCCCAAGAGCCAACTGCTCCACCTGCGCCAGCGGTATCACGTGCTACCTCCGTTCGATCGAAGCAATTCGAAAGTCTGGTTCCTGATCGACGGGCAGCAGCGGGTTTCGGTGCTGCACCACGTTCGGCAGGGCGATCGGCTCCTGAATTCGAAGCGCCGGGAGATCGATTTCTCCAAGATTGTTCTGGCGCTCAAACCGCAAGACGACGGACAGCAGATTAGATATCGCCGCCCAGTTTCTGGCGAGCACGTCTCGCTGGCTTCGCTTCTGCATCCTCAGTGGCGGCAAAAGCTAAACGCGCTGAGCAAGCAGAGGATCACCCGCGTACGCAGATGCCGCGAGCTTGTTCTCGGTTACAGGCTGTTCCACATGTTCGTGGCCGGCGATCTCAACGGCATTCGCGAGACGTTCCTGCGGATCAACACGCAGGGTATGAAAGTTACGACCGCGGATGCAGTGTTTACGCAGGCCGAGAATCTCGACCTCAGGGACGTGGTGCACGTGCTTCGGGAGCAACTTGACGAGAAGTTCGCTGATATTGAGGATGAGCCTCTGCTCTTTCTGTTATCAGCGGTGCGGGGCGGTAACGAAGCGCGAGGGGAGGCAATCAAGAGAACTATCGCCCATCTCAATCGCGACGCAGCTAAGAACGAAAAGTTGCGCAAAGAGCTCGCGCACGACTGGAGCAGGCTCGGACCGAGCATCGGAAAGGCGGTCAACTACCTGCGCGATCATTTTGCGGTAGTAAGCCACGATTTCCTTGCCTCTGACTACATCGTGAGCATGCTGACGTATTTCTACTTCCTGAACGGGTCCGGTCCCGATCGAACGCAGGCCGAGCAGATCAGGCGTTGGTTCTGGGCCACAAGCGTCGGAAGTCGATACTCGGGTCGCGACTTTAACCGATGCGTTCCTCAGGATTTGAGGTTTTTTCGGGCACTTGCTGAGAAGCCCTCAACGCGATTCCGTTACACACCCCAGGTGGACGCAATCGACGTCCGGAGAGCGCAGTACGGCGCTAGGACGGCTATCACGAGCGCGGTGTACTGCATGCTCTTGAGTCGAGGACCGGTATACCTCTTCGACAAGGGTCTCAACGAGATTCCGTTACATGTTTACGCGGGTCGCGCCAACCGCAAAGACCGGCACCACATCTTTCCACGCCAGCCGCTGAGCAATGCTGAGGTGCCGGTTGCCCAGTACAACAGCATAGCCAACATCTGTCTGCTCGTTGCCGAAGAGAACCAGCGGGTCGGGTCGAAGCGGCCTCGGGTGTACTTGGGCGAGCTTGACCGCCCCGGCAACAGATTCGCGCGCAAAATGACACGCCATCTCGTTCCGGTGGACGAGGCGAGCGGCGTCTGGGACAAGAACCTGAGACGTGGTTTCAAGCGTTTTCTCGATCAGCGCACGCAGCTGTTGTGCGACGAACTCGAGAAAGCGGCCGGAATTCGCTTGTTCCGGCGCGAAGGGGCGGCCTGACAGCCGGAGAGCGATGAGCACGGACACAAGCGAGAAGGGCCTCGAAACGCTCATCATCCGCCACATGACCGGCGTCGACGGGCTTGCCGTTACGTCGGCCATGGCCGAGGCGCCCATGCCGTACGGCGGCACGGGCTATTTCGCGGGTCATCCGAAGACTTATGATCGCGCCCATGCGCTTGATGTGGCGCAGCTCTTTGCGTTCCTGCGCGCCACCCAGCCCGAGGCTTTCAAGAAGCTCGCGATGGTCGACGTCAACGACCCCAAGGACATCGACCGCCTCAAGTTCCTCGCGCGCCTCTCGTCGGAGATCGGCAAGCGTGGCGTCATCGACGTGCTGCGCAAGGGCGTGGACCACGGGCCGGTTCGCTTCGACCTCTTTTACGCCACGCCATCGGAGGGCAACGCTAAGGCGCAAGCGCTCCACGCGCAAAACCGCTTCTCGATCACGCGCCAGTTGACCTACAGCATGGACGAGACGCGTCGCGCGCTCGACCTTGGTCTGTTCATCAACGGCCTGCCGATCGCCACCTTTGAGCTAAAGAACAGCCTCACAAAGCAGACGGTGGAGGATGCGGTGGAGCAGTACCGCCGCGATCGCGACCCGCGCGAGCGGCTGTTCGGGTTTGGCCGCTGCGTGGTGCACTTCGCGGTGGACGATAGCGAGGTGCAAATGTGCACCGAACTTAAGGCCAAGGGCTCGTGGTTCCTGCCCCTCAACAAAGGCTTCAACGATGGTGCGGGCAACCCGCCCAACGCGCAGGGCCTCAAGACCGACTACCTCTGGAAAGTGCTGCTAACCCCGGCGGGGCTGACCGACATCCTCGAGAACTACGCCCAGATCGTCGAGACGAAGCATGCGAAGACGGGCAAGAAGAAGCCCACTCAGGTGTTTCCGCGCTACCACCAGCTCGGCGTGGTGCGGAAGGCCTTGGCCGATGTGCAAGCCCACGGTGCGGGCAAGCGCTACCTGATCCAGCACTCGGCGGGCAGCGGCAAGTCGAACTCCATCGCCTGGCTCGCGCACCAACTCATCGGCGTCAAGCGCAGCGGCAAGGAGGTCTTCGACTCGGTGATTGTGGTCACCGACCGGCGCATCCTCGACGATCAGATCCAGAAGACCATCAAGCAGTTCATGCAGGTGGGCGCCACGGTGGGCCATGCCGAGGGCTCGGGCGACCTGCGCAAGTTCATCGAGGAAGGAAAGAAGATCATCGTCTCGACGGTGCAGAAGTTTCCCTTCATCCTCGACGAGATCGCCACCGAAGGCGGCAAGACCTTTGCCATCGTCATCGACGAGGCGCATTCGAGCCAGGGCGGCAAGACCTCTGCGGCCATGAGCAAGGCGCTGGGCGACGCGGCGGAGGGCGAGGACGCGGAGAAGGACCCCGAAGACACGGTGAACGAGGCACTTGAGCAGCGCATGGCGGCGCGCAAGATGCTGACCAACGCCAGCTACTTCGCCTTCACCGCCACGCCCAAGAACAAGACGCTGGAGATGTTCGGCGAGGCCCTGCCGCCCGACGCCGAGGGCAAGGTCAAGCACCGGCCCTTCCACAGCTACACCATGAAGCAGGCGATCGAGGAAGGCTTCATCCTCGATGTGCTCAAGACCTACACGCCGGTGGACAGCTACTACAAGCTGGTCAAGAAGATCGAGGGCGACCCGGAGTTCGACACCAAGAAGGCGAAGAAGAAGCTGCGCCGGTATGTGGAGAGCCACGACCACGCGATCCGGCTCAAGGCCGAGATCATGGTGGACCACTTCCACGAGCAGGTGCTCGCGGCCAATAAGATCGGCGGGCAGGCGCGCGCGATGGTGGTGACCAGCGGCATCGAGCGCGCGATCCAGTACTTCCACGCGGTGAAGGCGTATCTCGTGGAGCGCAAGAGCCCGTATCAGGCCATCGTCGCCTTCTCGGGGCAGCACGAGTACGGCGGGGCCAAGGTGAGCGAACCGTCGCTCAACGGTTTTTCGAGCGGCGACATCGCCGAGAAGATCCAGAGCGATCCGTACCGCTTCCTGATCTGCGCCGACAAGTTCCAGACTGGCTACGATGAACCGCTCCTGCACACGATGTACGTGGACAAGCCGCTCTCCGGGATCAAGGCGGTGCAGACGCTCTCCCGGCTCAACCGCGCGCATCCACAGAAGCACGACTGCTTCGTCCTCGACTTCCAGAACAACAGCGAGGCGATCACCTTCGCTTTTCAGGACTACTACCGCACCACGCTGCTCGCGGAGGAGACCGACCCCAACAAGCTGCACGACCTGAAGGCGGCGCTGGACCGCGCGCAGGTGTATTCACCGGAGCAGGTTCAGCAGGTTGTCGAGTTGTTCCTCGGCGGTGCCGACCGCGACCGGCTCGACCCGATCCTGGATGCGTGCGTGGTGGTCTACACGGGCACGCTCGACGAGGACCAGCAGGTGGAGTTCAAGGGCAAGGCGAAAACCTACTGCCGCACCTACGACTTCCTCGCCTCGGTGATGCCATACACCAACCCTGAGTGGGAGAAGCTCTCGATTCTGCTGAACCTGCTCACGCCCAAGCTGCCGGCGCCGAAGGAGGAGGACCTCGCCAAGGGCATCCTCGAAGCGATCGACATGGACAGCTACCGCGTCGAGAAGAAAGCGGCGATGAAGATTGCGCTGGCGGATCAGGATGCGGAGATTGAGCCCGTGCCGACTGGTGGGGGAGGTGGCAAGCCCGAACCCGAACTCGACCGGCTCAGCAACATCCTCAAGACCTTCAACGACCAATTCGGCACGCTCTTCACTGACGCGGACCACGTCGCGAAGCGCATCCGCGATGACATTGCCCCCAAGGTCGCCGCCGACAAGGCCTATCAGAACGCAAAGGAGAATACGCCACACACCGCGCGCATGGCCCACGACCAGGCGCTGGGCAAGGTGATGCAGCTGCTCCTCAAGGACGACACGCAGGTCTACAAGCAGTTCGTCGAGAACGACTCGTTTCGGCGCTTCGTTGGGGACATGGTTTACGCGCTCACGAATGAGTGATGAAGCGCAGGCGACCTGGGCTAACAGCCGAGTCACTCCCGGGCATCTACATCGACTGCGGCTGGCGCGACCGGTACCACATCCACTACGGCTCGCGCATCCTGTTGTAGCGCCTCGCCGATGCCGGCGTCCGGCACCGCTACGAGGAATTCGACGACTATCACTCCGACATCGATGACCGAATGGATGTCAGTCTGCCGTTTCTCTACAAGGCTCTATCGCGCTGAGCGCCACTCCGCGGTGGTGCAGCGAGGAAGCTGTGCAACGCCGTAAGTGGTCGAAGCAGAAATACCGCGTCCTTACGGCAGGTTCTGGAACCACAAAATTGTCAGTACCAGGTCCTTCGCAATTTTCATTGACTGTTCCTTCAAACGGATGGCACTGGCCTCGCGAATATCGATCCAACAGGAGCCATCGTTGTTCAATACTTTGGACGCGCCCCAGCTATCGGTATAGAGAAGCTCGAACGCGTCCGTGTCCTGATGGAGTTCTCTCAATGCCGGAAAGTAATCCGGAAGTCCTTGTCCTGCTACTGCCCACTCGCGGCCCTTCCGGCTATAGCATGTCACCATCCCCGGGTAAGAGGCTTGCTTGATAAATTTGATTGCCGTTGCCGTGACGCTCGCCCGGAACGCCCCGGCAATCCGTATGCAGGTATCGAGCGTGACGGATTGACGGTAGCAGGCCGGCGCAAAGAGGTAATTCGGCAACATGACATCCGAGGCAAAACGATTTGCGCGCATTTCCGTTTCTCGCCGACTGTCCGCCGATGGCCCTGCCTCCCCAATATCGTCCTTGGTGCAAAGGAAGCCTCCACCACCGCGCCAATCTTCCTCCCAATGGCCGAGCTCGTGTCCTATGGAGAAACGCTGTCGTTCCGGGCTAGAGCGCGTACTAACGGTAATAATGGCTTTGTTACCGTGGCCCACAATCCGGGCGTCACAGCCATCCAGCCTTTTATAGGTGACGATGACTCCCCGATCAAAGGCTATCGCCTCTAGGTCTATCTTGTTCGGCTGGTCAATTCCGTAGCTCTGGAGCAATTTCTCGCCGGGAGACAGCATTCCTATTTACGCTCATCTTCTATCGCGCCGAGATCGCAAAGCTCATCCCAAAGACTCTGAAGATCAGCTTCAGATTGGTACTCGCCATTACGCCACGCCGCCGCCAATGGCATGCCGCTCTGGCGGGTAAAAAGATCCTGGAGGTTCTGCTTAAGTTCATCAAGCGGCGGGTGGGCGCGGCGTTTGCAATTCGCCTGTGCGGCAATTGCCGCTTCATAGCCGATGCGTGCCTTCGCTAGCCTTTCGCCAGCGACCTTCGTCGCCCGCTCTTCCATCAGTTTTCTTAGATTTGTTGCCTCGGCGAGATTCCCGCAGGAGCTGGCTTCCTCAAGAATCTCTTCGTCCGACATGTTCTCCACCTGCTCGGCCATGAAATTCGCGAGGTCATTAAGAAATTCCTTCGGATTCTTGTCTGAGTTGGCCATGACGCTTCCACCCGTTCGAATAGTGTTTGATGATGAATCTCCGCAGTCTCTTGCAGGCTGATTGGAATTGTGTCGCCGTTAAACTAAATTCCTGCTGCACCGCGTGAGGGGACATCTTCTCGATACGCCCGATGATCACCGCCGTAACAGCATCATCGTCCTTGAAATTGTTTTCGATATGATCTGAAATCGACTGCAGGCGCTCACGTTCTCCAGCATTCAGCATCGCAGTGAGCGGATCGTCCAAGGTGCCTTCAATCCTTTCCAAAACCTCAGCCGGTTCCCCGTCATGATCCAGGGGCGCGTTGGGAAGACGACGAACCTGGCGCTGGTGCTTTTCCCAGGCGTTGCTAATTTCGCTTCTTACTGCGTTCCAGAAACACACCTCGATGGATACGCCGATGGGCCAAGTCCGAGTTCCTTGGATGAACCTCTCCCAAGTCGTCAGGATGACGTCATCGGCGGTGGCTTCGCAATTGTCCTTCAGCTTCCACGTTGCCCAATTCCGAACGCGCACGAAATACGCGTCGCGGAGTGCCCGGATCGCGTCCCGGGCCTCCTCGGCGCTGTGGTGCTGGCCATCAACTGGGTCCAACGTGCTATGCCCCTTTTCCCATAGCTGCATGGTGGGCGAATCCACTGCCGCAGGCAAACAGCCTTGTGTGGGAGGTGCGGGCGATCTTCTTCCCGGAAGCCCATCTGTATTAGGCGGCTCACCTCAGATTTGCGGACAAAAGCGGGGCCCGGGCAATTTTATTTTTACGGGGTATTCCGATTGTCCGAGACCCCTGGCCTGGACCGCCTTATGGCCCAAGGGGAGCACCCATCAAGGGGGCGCCCACAAGAAAAAGGAACCTCACCATGCCACAGCAAAACCCGCAGGACCACGGTAAACCCGGGCAAATTGTTACCATCACCCTGGACGGAAATCCCAAGCCGATCGAACGCGGTTCCTACCAGGTCGCCGCGCTCAAGGAACTCTTGGGCGTGCCGGCCGATTACGAGCTGGAGGAAGTGAAGAACGGGGAATTTAAGCCACTCCAGGACCAGCAGCACACGGCTATCCAGGGCGGAGAAGAGTTCATTAGCCACGTCCGTCGCGGCGGCGCTTCGTGGCCCAGACCGTGGCAGAAGATCGCCTAAAGAGCCTGCGATCCATTTGCTCGGGCGCAGAACTCATGACTGAAGGGGGGAAGGAATACATCCTTCTTCCCAACCTCAAGTTCACTTCCGACGGCGCGGAGGTGGTCTTGGACGCGCTCCTGCGCCCAGGCGAGCACAGTGGATACCCGACGCGGCTCTTTCTCGCGAGGGCGTTCCCTTCTAAGGGGCAAGGCGCTGGGTGGTCCGTGCACACCATCCTGGGGCGGACCTGGCACTCCTGGTCCTGGAACGGCGTCCCAAGCGATCTGCCGCTGCCGCAGATACTCTTAGGCCACCTTTGGGTTCTGCGATGAGCGTGGAGTTGCGGCTCACTCGCGAACTGCTGAACCAGGTACACCGGGACCTCTCCCGGCCGCATCCGCACGCGGGCGAGCGGGTTGCGTTTCTTACCTGCCTGCCGGCCGTTTTGCGCGGCAGTGCTGTGGTCATGCTCGGACAAATGTTGCATCCCGTTGTCGACGAGGACTACGAGCGCGATGACACCGTTGGCGCCATGCTGGGATCAGCCGCGTTCCGAAAGATTCTCCAAGTTGCATACAGCCAACCTGTATGCGTACTTCATGTTCACCGCCATGAACATCTGGGAAGACCATGGTTCAGCGACATCGATCTTCGCGAAGCCAGAAAATACGTACCTGACTTCTTCAAGGTCCGAAAAGGCTTTCCGCACGGGATACTGGTATTGAGCCAAGATTCCGCAGCCGGGCTTATCTGGAACCCGCAATCAAACACCCAAGTCCGCCTGCCAAGAATTACGGTGGTCGGTGCGCCGGCGCAGGAGATTTATCAATCATGAGCGACAGAACAAAACGTCAAAGCTTCCTTGGCAAGCGTAGCGATGAAATATTTGCCCGAGCGACCGTCGGCATCCTTGGCCTCTGCGGTGGCGGATCCCACATTGCGCAGCAACTTGCGCACGTCGGTTTTCAGAACTTCAGGCTTTTCGATCCCGATTTTGTTGAGGAACCAAACCTCAACAGGATGGTAGGGTCTCGCCCGAGCGATGTCCTCGGCAAGCGGCAGAAGACGGACGTCATCCGTGACTTAATCCTGCAGATCCGACCTGGTGCCAGCATCGAGTTGATCCCCGAAAAGTGGCAGGAACGCCACATTGCTTTGCGCGACTGCACGCTTGTCTTTGGTTGCGTGGATAGCTTCGGCCAACGGGACGAACTCGAGGCCTATTGCCGCCGCTACTTGCTGCCCTATATCGATATCGGTATGGATGTCCATGAATCTGTCGATGGCAAATTCAGCATCACCGGGCAGGTGATCACGTCCCTTCCGGGCTACCCGTGCATGCGGTGCACAGGCTTCATTACGGATGAGCGGGTCGCCAAGGAAGCCGAGCGCTATGGCGCCGTCGGTAACCGGCCCCAGGTCATCTGGCCGAACGGGGTGCTGGCATCCACTGCGGTCGGCATTGGCGTATCGCTACTGACTCCTTGGAGCACGCAGTTGCTCGTGCCCTTTATTGAATACGACGGCAACCGCCATGAGTTAAGGCCGAGCAGTGTGCTAACCGTACTTCGCGGGCGGACTTGCCCTCACTATCCTGCCGCGGCGGTGGGGGATGTCGGCTGGAAGCCGGCAGCATAGCGCAGGGAACCACTCCCAAGCTGGCGACAATCAATCGTCGCTTTGAAAGCCGCAGCGATCGCCGGTTCGAGTCCTTGCGTTAACTCGACTGCCATGAGCCTGGTATCTGCAACTGAGGCTGATACAATGCGCCCTCGCAGTTAGTCCCAACCCAAAGCTGGCCGCGGCCAGCTTTTTCATTTCTGGAACCCTCAAGTGATCGTCGCCTCCGGCATTGCCATGCAGTTCGGGGCCAAGCCCCTGTTCTCGGACGTCTCCGTGAAGTTCGGCGGCGGGAACCGCTATGGCCTGATCGGTGCCAACGGCTGCGGCAAGTCGACGTTCATGAAGATACTGGGCGGCGAGCTGGAGCCGAGCGCGGGGACAATCGCCATCGACTCCAACGAGCGGGTGGGAAGGTTGCGCCAGGACCAGTTCGCCTACGAGAGCGAGCGCGTGCTGGACGTGGTGCTGATGGGCCACGCCGAGATGTGGGCGGCGATGCGCGAGCGCGACGCGATCTACGCGAATCCGGAGGCGGGGGAGGAGGAGT
>CAZYVT010000064.1:0-5866 GCA_964651335.1 uncultured Enterobacteriaceae bacterium
CGTACCTCGCCCCCGGACGGTACATCGACAGCGACCATCCGGCGGTGCGCGAATATGCCGCTGCGCATGCCAAGGGGGAGTCGGATCTCGAGCGCGCGGTGTCGCTCTATTACGCAGTGCGGGACGGCATCCGGTACAACCCGTTTCTCGATTTCTCGCAGGACGCGGCCTACCGCGCCTCGAGCACGCTCGAGCGCGGCGAGGGTTTCTGCGTCGGAAAGTCGGCGCTGCTCGCCGCCAGCGCGCGTGCTTCAGGAATTCCGGCACGGGTCGGGTTCGCCGACGTGAAAAACCATCTCACCACGCCGCGCCTGCGGGAGCGCATGGGCACGGACCTGTTCATCTACCACGGCTACGCCGAGCTGTTCCTCGAAGGCAAATGGGTTAAGGCGACGGCGGTGTTCAACCGGGAGCTGTGCCGGCGCTTCCGCGTCAAGCCGCTCGAATTCGACGGCCACGAGGACTCGATCTTCCACCCGTTCGACGCGGACGATCGCCGCCACATGGAGTACGTGAACGACCACGGCAGCTTCGCCGACGTCCCGGCGGAGAGGATACAGAGGGAGTTCCGTGCGTACTATCCGGGCAGCTACGCGCTCGGGCAGGATGCATCCCAGGAGAGCTTCGGGTAGGGTAGTCGCAAGTAGACGGCCAGTCCGTCTTTCCGAGACGGTGCGATGGGCGTAGCCTTCCTGGCAATTCGCTAGAGGGCAAGGCCCGCGGAATTTCCTCCTTGACTTTACCTTTTATCCGGATATTAGGTATTCGCACGGTTGAACCAATTGGATGATTCTGTTTGGGATTGGCGAGTAGTCGCCGAAAACGCGGAACGCACTCCGCCTTTTAGGCTTTCTACTTCAGGTTGGGCGTCGCATAGGTGACCGTCTACCACTTCCTGTCGTCGCAATAAGCGCTCGAAGACCTGGAAAAGCGCAGGCTTAAGATCGCGCAGTTCGACGACATGAACGATCCTTTTGAACTTCTAGCGTTGGAACTTAGCGATAAGGCACTCAGGCGCCGTTATCGTGCGTATGTTCGCGAAATGGCGCGTAACTTCGGCGTTCTTTGTTTCAGCAGGAGATGCGGTAACCCGGTTCTCTGGAGTCACTACGCAGATAAGCACAGAGGCATCTGTCTAGGTTTCGAAGTGCCGAGCAATTGTCTCTTAGAGATCAGGTACGCCGCAAACCGTCTACCGAGAACGATCAGTGCGGAGCTCAAGGCCGGCGGGCTTGACCAGGACGATATGAAAGAGATCCTCGGAACAAAATTTAAGAGTTGGGAGTATGAAGAAGAATCGCGAGTTTTTCTCCGCCTTGAGGATAGAGATCCCGATCGCGGCCTTTACTTCAAGGAGTTCGGCAATGAATTCACCTTGATGGAGGTGATTCTCGGAGCCCGGGGCGAAGTGACCAAAGCGCAAGTTATTGAGCGGATGCGAGCTGCCGCGACGAGCGTGCGCGTGATCAAGGCACGCTTGGCGTTCACGGAATTCGGCATCGTCAGAAACAAGCAGGTTGCATGATAGCGACGCAGAACCATCCAATAACCATGATGATGAAGCTGTTGACCTCCTTGGCGCTGGCGTGTCTAAGCTCCTGCGCAATGGAAGTTGGTACTGAATACACGCTGTATCGCACTGGAATTAATGTGCCTACCAAAACGCACGATGAGACCTTAAGAATTCACGTTTCAACTTTTGATGCCCACCAGGACGCCAACTACAACCTTGCGAACTGCGAATTTGCGCGGGAGCTGTTTAATTCCAACCAGCCACATTATCGGGGCAGCATCTTCGGCACGATCAAGATTAAATACTGGTGCGAAAAGGGGCGTTTCAACAAGTGACTCACATCATGGCTAACCGCCACGGCTCATCACGGACGCGTGCCAGCAAGCAGGTACGACCTGGTTAACGCCACGTTGGGCACTTTGATGAACGGTTGGAGATTTTCCGCGTCCCTTGGACTCAACCGGTTGAATGCGCTGGCTGACGCTCCACCATTTGAGGAGATCGCTCGATCCATCGCAACTACGATGCGCGTTCAATGCACTCACGTCGATCCATGCGACGAAGCCGAGGGCTTCAGGCGGATTGTCGGATGCGTCGTGATCAATAGGACGCTTTTTGACCTCTTCTTCAATTCATCCAATGGTTACAGAGGCTGGTACTTCCGATCACCGGTTGAAGGCTTGCGGATCAATGCATTGCTGCTAGAGCTACTTGCGCCGAATCTCATCGAGTCTCAACGTCACAAGAGGATGCCATCTGATGTGGTCTCCAAATCCTTACTTGCCTCCTCGGGAAAGTGTTGGCTGGCTGAGGTTGGCAAAGGATTCTGCCGTGCATGCGAAGGAGATTGGAGCGCACCCAAAGACGATGTACCCGAAATCCTGAATGGACGCTGGGAAATCTCGGTGGCTCCGAATTCTCGCTTCGGACGCAAGGCGCCCTTTCTAGAGAGGTTGCGAGTGATGGGTGCCTTCGTCAATCAAACTGGCGAAGAGTACGTGGCGAAGAGGAAACTCAGACGAGCCGAAGAGATACATGATGTCGGGTGGTCATAGGTCGGACGCACCTACGTTCCACACCCAGCACACCCCTCAAAACCATCGCTTTGCCCCTGTTGCGTGGCCGCTGATGTGGGGCGGTTAAGAGGCAGAAGCTTCTCGACGCTATACTGCCCGCTGTACTGATCACTTGGGGTTGTGGATGAACATGCCGGAAATTGAATTTCTGGACGACCGCAAAGGGCGGAGGAAGGCGGTTCTGATCGACCTCAAGAAGCACAAGCATCTTTGGGAAGATCTGTACGACGCATATCTGGCTCACCGCCGCCGCGGCGAGCCGCGTGAGTCTCTGGCGACCGAGAAGCGACTGATCGAGGCCAAGGCCAAGCGCAAGGCGCGTGGCTGATTACGCGATTGTCTACGCGCGCTCCGCGCGGAAAGACCTTCAGGCGCTTGATCAGAATCCTTCCGCGCTGCAGCTCGCAGCCGCCTGCCGCGCGCCCGTACTCGCGCTGGTCGTTTATGCCGGAACATGGAGCCCGTCTTCGGCGAACCACGGCGGTCCTTGATATGCTCGCTGGATGAAGGTCCGTGAGGTTCTGCAAATGCTGAATGACGATGGCTGGTTTCTGGTCGCAACCCGAGGCAGCCATCGTCAATTCAAGCATTCTGCGAAGCCGGGCCGAGTGACTGTCCCAGGAAAACCGAACGATGATCTTGCGCCCGGTACCCTGAACAGCATCTTGAAGCAGGCAGGTCTGAAAAAGTGAGGCTGACATGCGTTACGCGATCGTGATCGAAAAGGCCGAAGGCAACTACTCGGCGTATGTACCCGATCTTCCCGGCTGTGTCGCGACTGGCACGACGGTTGAGGAGGTCGAAACGCAGATCCGCGAGGCCATCGAGTTTCATCTAGACGGTCTACGCGAGGACGGCTCCCCTATTCCGCCGCCTGCGAGCCGTGTCGAGTACATTGACGTCGCGGCGTAACCGCGCAGTTCACACCGACGCGCGCAGGAACGGTGCGCGAATAGCGCCGCAATGAAGGCGCTTCTCGAAGAATCCTTCCGCGCGGCAGTCGCGGCCGCCGACCCGCTCGAAATCCTGCCGGCGCATCTGCCTTCACCCCCGCGGGGCCGTACGTTCGTCGCCGCCGCGGGCAAGGCCGCGGCTTCGATGGCGCTTGCGGTCGAGCGGCACTGGCCGGTCGAAGCACCGCTTGATGGCCTTGCGCTCACGCGCTACGGGCATGGCCTGCCGACCACGCGCATCCGCGTGATCGAGGCGGGGCATCCGGTCCCGGATGAAGCGGGCGAGAAGGCCGCGCGCGAGATGTTCGAAGGGGTGCGCTCGCTTGTACCCGACGATCTCCTGATTGCGCTCGTTTCGGGCGGCGGCTCGGCCCTGCTCTCGCTTCCCGCCGAGGGCGTGCCGATGGTCGATCTCAAGCACGTCACTTCGCAACTCCTGCGCAGCGGCGCCGCGATCCAGGAGATCAACACGGTGCGAAAACACCTGTCCGCGATCCAGGGCGGTCAGCTCGCCGCAGCCTGCCGCGCGCCCGTGCTCGCGCTCGTCGTGTCGGATGTGACGGGCGACGATCCGACGCATATCGCCTCGGGTCCCTGCTCGCCCGATCCGACGACCTACGCCGACGCGCTCGCGGTACTCGCCAAGTACTCGCTCAAAGCGCCCCTCTCCGTGCGCTGGCGCCTGGAATCCGGCACCGAAGGCCGCACCCCCGAAACCCCGAAGCCGGGCGATCCCATCCTCAAGCACGTAGAGACGCGCGTGATCGCCACCGCGCACCGCTCGCTCGAAGCCGCCGCAGAACAATTTCGTAAATCCGGCATCACCCCGGCGATCCTCGGCGACTCGATCACGGGCGAAGCCTCCGAAGTGGCGAAGGTGATGGCGGCGCTCGCGCGGGAGATCCGCAAGCACGGCTCGCCCTGGCAGCCTCCGGTTGCGCTCATCTCGGGCGGCGAATGCACGGTCACCGTGCGCGCGGAACGCGGGCGCGGCGGGCGCTGCGCCGAGTTCCTGCTTGCGCTCGCGGTCGAACTGGAAGGCGTGGAGAACGTCTGGGCGATCGCCGCCGACACCGACGGCATCGACGGCTCGGAAGACAACGCCGGCGCCGTGGTTTCCCCCGACACGCTGGCGCGCGCCCGCGCGCAGGGAATCGACGCGAAGGCACTGCTCGCGGCAAACGACAGCTACGGGTTCTTCTCGGCGCTCGGCGACCTGGTCGTCACCGGGCCCACGCGCACCAACGTCAACGACTACCGGGCAATCCTGATCGCATAGCCGGCGCGCGCAGCTTGCCCGCCGTGAGCGGCCTATGCCGTTGTTTTCCCGGTTGCCGAGTCCCCGCGTCCATGCTCGCGACTTCCTCGAAGAGGTCGGGGTGCTTGTCGAGCACCTTGAACAGCTGGACGAGTGCAAGCGGGGGCTTGGTCTTCCCGCTCTCATAGCGGCTGAACGCGTTTGGGCCGCCGCCAAAAACCTTAGCGGCCTGTTGCTGGGTGAGGTTGAATCGCCGACGGACAGTGGGAAGCAGGTCGATCGGCGTCAGCTTGGCGTTGACCGTCTTGTTGAAGGCAATCATCTCCCTCGACGTGCGCACCGACTCGCCCATTTCTATGACGATCTCGCCGCACTTCGGGTTGTCGCAGTACTGTCCCTTGACCGCCTTGATGAGCGTCGACTTCCCCTTGTAGGTGTAGGGCACGTCGCGGGCCGCAGCGACCCGCTTGCCGATTCCGCAGGTCGGGCATTTCATCGATCTTTCTCCTTGAACGAGACGATGAGGAGATCCTCGACAATCGTGAGCTTGAGATACACGAGCCGGCGGTGCGCCGGGACGTGGTAGACGATGAGCTGCTTGACGGTGACGAGCGGGTAGTGGCCTTTGCGTTTTTCCAAAGGCGGAGTTTAACCTAGTAGGTTAAAAGCGGCAAGTAGGTTAACTCTGGGACCGGCCCTGATCGTACCAGCGGCCCACGCGCACCAACGTCAACGACTACCGGGCGATCCTGATCGCGAATCCGACGCGCAGCCGCAGCAGCCGCGCGGCGCTCGCGCGCGGAGCGGCGATTTCGACCAGCCCCATGCTGTTTTCGTACCAGAACGGTCCCTCCGCCGCATCGAAGGTGCGCGCGTAACGCAGAAGGCCGCCTCCCGCGCGGATCCGCGCATTGCGCGCCACGCTCGTGGCCCGCATTCCTGTCACGCAGTTGCCGTAGTGGTCGATATAGATCACCTTCGCAAGATCGGCTGGATCGAGCAGGACATCCGGCGATCCTTTCGCCGCGAGCCAGCCGCGAGGCAGCCGCTTGACCGCAAGCGCCGC
>CAZYVT010000064.1:5966-20711 GCA_964651335.1 uncultured Enterobacteriaceae bacterium
AAGAATTCGAAGCGCTTCGACTGCGGAAACACGATCCACGCCTCGGTCGCGCCGGCGGCCAGGTAGGCCTCCATCTTCTCGTGCAATTCCTTGAGGGAGTTCGACGGCGATGCGATCTCGATGCACAGCTCCGGGGCCTGCGTGAACGGCGTTTCGGTTCCGCGCGCACGCATGAATTCCGCGCTTTCCCAAGCGACATCGGCGACCAGCAGTCCCACGGACGTGACGACCGATGCTTCGACGAGCGCCTGGCCTCCGAGCGGCGCCAGCCTCTGGCAAAGACGCCCCTGAAGGACACCATGGTAGTTGCTCGCCGGGCTCATCAGGATCCGACCCCAAACGTCAAGTTCGAACTTTCCCGGCAGATTGGCAAAGAGCGGGTCCGCGCACAGATCGCGGTATCGCTCGCCAAGTTCCTCCCGCGTCAGCGGTTTGTCGATGACCTCCGGAGTCGCTCCCATGTTGACTCACGCCGCCTTCGCTGAATCCTTCTTTGCGAGCTCAGCGGCGGCCCCGGGCCGGTCCATCAGCGTGACGAGCGCGAGCGGTGCGTTGTCACCCTTCCGGAAGCCGCTCTTCAGAATGCGCAGGTAACCGCCGTTGCGCTTGGCGTAGCGCGGCCCCAGCTCGCCGAAGAGCTTGCCCACGATGACGCGGTCGCGGAGACGGTTGAACGCCAGCCGCCGATTGGCAAGCGTCGGCGTCTTGCCGAGCGTGATCATCGGCTCGACCACGCGGCGCAACTCCTTCGCCTTGGGCAGGGTGGTCGTGATTTTCTCGTGCCGCAGCAGAGACACCGCCATGTTGCGAAACATCGCAAGCCGGTGGCTGGTGGTGCGGTTGAGCTTGCGCAGGCCGTGACCGTGACGCATGGTTTCTGATCCCTCTCCGTCTGACCGGCTTACGCTCTGTGATGCTCGAGTCCCGCGGGCGGCCAGTTCTCGAGCCGCATGCCGAGCGTCAGGCCGCGCGAGGCGAGCACTTCCTTGATTTCGTTGAGCGACTTGCGGCCGAGGTTGGGCGTCTTGAGCAGCTCGGTCTCGGTGCGCTGGATCAGGTCGCCGATGTAGTAGATGTTCTCGGCCTTGAGGCAGTTCGCGGAGCGCACCGTGAGCTCCAGATCGTCCACCGGCCGCAGCAGGATCGGGTCCACCGCCATCGCCTTCTTCTCCTCGGCCGGCATCGAGGTGCCCTCCAGCTGGGCGAACACCGAGAGCTGATCCACGAGAATCCGCGCGGCGTAGCGCACGGCCTCCTCGGGCTCGATCGCGCCGTTGGTCTCGATGTCCAGGATCAGCTTGTCGAGATCGGTGCGCTGTTCGACGCGCGCCGAATCCACCGCGTACGACACGCGGCGCACCGGGCTGAAGGAGGCATCCATGATGATCCGGCCGATGCTCTTGGTCTCCTCCGGAAGGTATCGCACGTTGCCGGGCACGTACCCGCGGCCCGACTCGATCTTGAGCTGCATTTCGAGCTTGCCGCCCGAAGCGAGATGGGCGATGACGTGCTCGGGGTTGACGATTTCGACCTCGTGCGAGGCCTCGATGTCCGCGGCGGTCACCACGCCCTCGCCCTTCTTCCTGAGCGTCAGGATCGCCTCCTGCCGATTGTGGAGTCGGAATACCACGCCCTTCAGATTGAGCAGGAGGTCCACCACATCCTCGCGCACGCCGTCGAGGGTCGAGTACTCGTGCACCACGCCGGCGATCTGCACCTCGGTCGGGGCGTACCCCGGCATCGACGAGAGCAGGACGCGCCGCAGCGCGTTGCCCAGGGTGTGGCCATAGCCGCGCTCGAACGGCTCCATCGTCACCTTGGCGTGCGAGGGCGACAGGTTCTGGACATCGACGATGCGCGGTTTGAGAAATCCGGTCAGTGCCATGTTTGCTTTACCCCGTTACTTCGAATACAGCTCGATGATCATGCTCTCGTTCACCGTCGAGGGCAGATCGGCGCGCGCCGGCAGCGACTTGAACGTACCCTTCAACGCCTTGGTGTCGACTTCCATCCATTCCGGGATTCCGCGCGATTCGGCGGCCTCGGCCGCGGCCTTGATCCGAAGCTGCACCTTCGACTTCTCCCTCACCTCGATGAGGTCACCCGGCCGCACCTGGTAGGAAGGGATGTTGACGCGCTTGCCATTGACGAGAATCGCGTTGTGGCGCACCACCTGGCGGGCTTCGGTGCGCGAAGCGCCGAACCCCATGCGGTAAGTGACGTTGTCGAGGCGAGTCTCGAGCAGCTGCAGCAGGCGCTCGCCGGTCACGCCCTTGGAGCGCGCCGCCTCGAAGTAGGTCTTGCGGAACTGGCGCTCGAGCAGGCCGTAGATGCGGCGCATCTTCTGCTTCTCGCGCAGCTGCTTGCCGTAATCCGAGAGCCGCGAGCCCGACTTCTGGCCGTGCTGGCCAGGGGCATAGCTGCGGCGCTCGACGGCGCATTTGTCCGTGTAGCACTTTTCGCCCTTGAGGAAGAGCTTCTCGCCCTCCCTGCGGCACTGGCGGCACTTGGCGTCCAGATTTCTGGCCATTGGTTCTCCTAACCGTCGGTTCAGACCCGCCGGCGCTTGGGCGCCCGGCAGCCATTGTGCGGGACCGGCGTCGCGTCGGCGATCGAGCCGATCTTCAGGCCGATCGCGTTGAGCGAACGCACCGCCGACTCGCGGCCCGGACCCGGGCCCGAGATGCGCACTTCGATGTTCTTCACCCCGCATTCCTGCGCCGCGCGCCCGGCGCGCTCGGCGGCGACCTGTGCCGCGAACGGCGTCGATTTCCTCGAGCCCTTGAACCCGGCGTTGCCCGAAGTCGACCAGGAGAGCGTATTCCCCTGGCGATCGGTGATCGTGACGATGGTGTTGTTGAACGAGGCGTGAATGTGGGCGATGCCTTCGGCGACATTTTTCTTGACCTTCTTGCGCGCGCGGGCCGAGGCGGTCTGGTTCAATTGCTGCTGGGAGGGAGCGTTCTTGATAGCCATATTTGTTCTCTATCGATGCCTTTTCAGAGGTTTCACAGTGTGGTGCGGCGCGGACTGCCGCTGCGCAGCGGTTCGTGGCTCTTCACGCCACCTTGCCGGCCTGTACAGTCAGCTTGATCGCCGCCTTGCGCGGACCCTTGCGCGTGCGCGCATTGGTACGGGTACGCTGACCGCGCACGGGGAGCCCCTTGCGATGGCGCACCCCCCTGTAGCAGCCCAGATCCATCAGCCGCTTGATCGACATCGAGACCTCGCGCCGCAGGTCCCCCTCGACGGCGATCTTGGCGACGGTCTCGCGCAGCCGCTCCATCTCGCCATCGGTGAGGTCCTTGATCTTGCGCGCCTTGTCCAGTCCTGCCGCGGCGCAGATCGCCTCCGCGCGGGCGCGGCCGATGCCGTAGATCGCCGTCAGCGCGATGCTGGCGTGCTGGTGGTTCGGAATATTGATGCCCGCGATTCGAGCCATGCGGCCCTCGTATTGTGTCTAGAAGCGAAAACCTGAAATTATATCTGTCTCGTCAAGCTCTTAGCAACCCGATTGGCGATCGGGCGTCATCCCTGACGCTGCTTGTGGCGCGGGTTCGGACAGATGACACGAACCACGCCCTTGCGACGGACGATCTTGCACTTGCGGCAGATCCTCTTCACCGATGCCATCACTTTCATGTGCCACCTCTCTTCACTGATCATCACCTCACCGGCAGGCCGCCCTTGAAGTGCGCCTTGCGCAACAGGCTTTCGTACTGGTGAGTCATGATGTACGCCTGGACCTGCGCCATGAAATCCATCGTCACCACGACGATGATCAGCAGCGAGGTGCCGCCGAAATAGAACGGCACATTCCACCTCAGGATCAGGAACTCGGGCAGCAGGCATACCAGCGTCACATACACCGCGCCGGCAAGCGTGAGCCGGAGCAGGATCTTTTCCAGGTACCGTGCCGTCTGGTCGCCCGGCCGGATTCCCGGCACGAACGCGCCCGACTTCTTCAGATTGTCTGCGGTTTCCTTCGGGTTATATTGCAGCGCGGTGTAAAAGAAGCAGAAGAAAACGATCAATCCCGCGTACATCAGAACGTAAATCGGCTGGCCGGGCGAGAGGGTTCCGGCAAGATCGCGCAGCCAGATCAGTCCCTCGGCCGCGCCGAACCAGCCGAGCAGCGTGGCCGGGAAAAGAATCAGCGAAGAAGCGAAGATCGGCGGAATCACTCCGGACATGTTGAGCTTGAACGGCAGGTGCGAGCTCTGGCCGCCGTAGACACGGTTGCCGACCTGGCGCTTGGCGTAGTTGACGAGGATCTTGCGCTGTCCGCGCTCGACAAAGCACACCACCGCGGTGACAGCCAGCACCGCAGCGGCGATCAGCAGCGCCGTGAGCGGGTGCATCGCGCCGGTGCGCACCAGTTCCAGCGTGCCGCCGATCGCGTTCGGCAGGCCGGCGGCGATTCCGGCGAAAATCAGGATCGAGATTCCGTTGCCAAGCCCGCGTTCGGTGATCTGCTCGCCGAGCCACATCAGGAACATCGTACCGGTGACCAGCGTGGTTACCGTGGTAATGCGGAACAGCAGGCCCGGGTCGAGCACCAGCCCCGGCTGGCTTTCGAGCGCGATCGAGATGCCGGTCGACTGGAACAGCGCCAGGAACACCGTGCCGTAGCGCGTGTACTGGGTGATCTTGCGCCTGCCGGACTCGCCTTCCTTGCGCAATGCTTCGAGCTGCGGGTTCACCGCCGTCATCAACTGCATGATGATCGAAGCCGAGATGTACGGCATGATCCCCAGCGCGAAGATCGTGAAGCGCGACAGCGCTCCGCCCGAAAACATGTTGAACATGCCGAAGATGCTGCCCTGCTGGTTCTTGAAGAACTCGGCCAGCACGTTCGCATCGATGCCCGGCACCGGAATGTGGGCGCCGATCCGGAACACGAACAACGCCGCAAGGAGGAACAGCAACCTGCGTTTCAGGTCGCCGTAGCGCCCGGTCTTGCCGACGTTTGGAAGCGTGGTCGCCAAGTCGATTTACGCCTTGTCCGCCGGCGCCTCGACCGGTCCGCCCGCCGCCTCGACCGATCCGCCGGCGGCCTCGATCGCGGCACGCGCGCCCTTGGTCGCTTTCACGCCCTTCAGCGTGACCTTGCGCGAAAGCTTTCCGGAGAGAATCACCTTCGCCGTGAGCGCCTGCCGCGGGACGATGCCTTCGGATTTGAGCGCCGCGAGGTCGATGTCGCCTGCCTTCATGCGCTGCAGGTCGGACAGACGCACCTCGGCGTACGCGTCGCGCGATGGTGAGGCAAACCCGCGCTTGGGCAGACGCCGGTGCAGCGGCATCTGGCCTCCCTCAAAACCCACCTTGTGGTAGCCGCCGGAGCGGGCCTTCTGGCCCTTGTGCCCGCGCCCCGCGGTTTTGCCCCAACCGGAGCCGACGCCGCGGCCGACGCGGTGCCGCGCGTGTTTCGCGCCCGCCGCAGGCCTGAGATTGTTCAAGCGCATGACGATTACCCTTCCACGCGAACGAGGTAGTACACCTTGCCGATCATGCCACGCACCGCAGGTGTATCCACGAGCTCAACGGTCTGGTGCAGGCGTTTCAAGCCGAGACCGCGCACCGTGTCGCGATGGCTCTGCCTCGTTCCCGCCAGGCCCTTGATCAGCTTCACCGTGATTTTCCTGTCTGACATCGGGCCCCTCACTTTTCGAGGATCTCTTCAACCGTCTTGCCGCGCTTGGCGGCAATCTCCGCGGGCGTGTTCATCGCCTTCAGTCCCTGCAGCGTCGCGCGCACCACGTTATAGGGATTGGTCGAGCCGAAGCACTTGGCAAGAACATTGGAGACGCCCATGACCTCGAACACCGCCCGCATCGGGCCGCCGGCGATGATGCCCGTGCCCTCGGAGGCGGGTTGCATCAGCACCACGGCCGCGCCGTGGCGACCGGTCACGGCGTGGTGCAGCGTGCCGTTCTTGAGGCTCACCTTGAACATTGTGCGGCGTGCCTCCTCCATGGCCTTTTGCACAGCCACCGGAACCTCGCGCGCCTTGCCCTTGCCCATGCCGACGCGGCCGTCACCGTCACCGACCACGGTCAGCGCCGCGAAGCCGAGCACGCGGCCGCCTTTTACGACCTTGGTCACGCGGTTGATCGACACCATCTTCTCGCGCAGTCCGTCACTGCGTTCTTCCGACTGGTGCACCCTTCTTGCCTGCATCTTTGCCATGGCGTATGTCCCTAGAACTTGAGCCCGCCGGCCCGGGCAGCCTCGGCCAGCGCCTTGACCCGCCCGTGGTACCGGTAACCGCCGCGGTCGAACGCGACTTTCTCGATCCCCGCGGCCTTCGCCTTCTCGGCGATTCTGCGGCCGACGGCTTCGGCGGCACCGCGGTTCCCGCCGTTCATCGTGTTGGCCCGCAGCTCCTTCTCGGCGCTCGATGCGCTGGCAAGCACCCGATCGCCCGCGGCGGTCGTAATCTGCGCATAGATATGGCAGTTCGTGCGATGCACCGCGAGCCGGATCGCACCCAGTTCCCTGATCTTGAGCCGCGTCTGGCGCGCCCGGCGCAGCCGCGAGGATCTGGTGTTCAACATGGCCGGAGCTCCGTCATTTCTTCTTCGTCTCTTTCAGGACGATCGCCTCGTTCGCGTAGCGCACGCCCTTGCCCTTGTACGGCTCCGGCGACTTGTAATCGCGGATTTCGGCCGCCGTCTGGCCGACGAGCTGTTTGTCGATGCCCGTAATCACGATCTCGGTCTGGGTAGGCGTCGCCACCTTCACGCCCTTGGGCATCTGGTGCACCACCGGATGCGAGAATCCGAGTGACAGGTTGAGCCGGTCGCCTTGAGCCTGCGCCCGGTAACCGACACCGACGAGAGCAAGCCTCTTCTCGAAGCCCCTGGTGACCCCTGCGATCATGTTTGCGATCAGCGCCCGCATCGTTCCCGACATGGCAACCGCGTGCCGCGAGTTCCCCAGCGCCCTGCACTTGAGGCGCTCGCCGTCCTTCTCGACGGCGACGTTCGGGTCGAGTCCCCGCGCAATCGCGCCGAGCGGCCCCTTGACCAGAATCTGGCTCGAGTCGATGCTCACCTCCACACCCTTGGGGAGCGCGACCGGGATCCTGGCGATGCGTGACATGTCGACGCCCCTTACGCCACGATGCAGAGCACTTCGCCACCGACTCCGGTGGCACGCGCCTTGCGATCGGTCATGACGCCGCGCGAGGTCGAAAGGATCGCGACGCCGAGTCCGTTCATCACCCGCGGAAGGTCGTGGCGGCCCTTGTATACGCGCAGCCCCGGCTTGGAGACGCGCTCCAGACGCTCGATCACGGGACGCCCGGCGTAGTACTTCAGGCCGATCCGCAGCTCGCCTTTCGTCCCGTCCTCGCGCACCGCGTAGTCCTCGATGTAACCCTCGTCCTTGAGCACCTGCGCGATGGCCGCCTTGAGTTTCGATGCCGGCATCTTCGCATCGACCTGCCCGACCATTTGCGCGTTGCGGATGCGGGTCAGCATGTCCGCGATCGGATCGCTCATGCTCATGCGTCCCTCCTCACCAGCTCGCCTTGATCACGCCCGGCACCTCGCCCTTGAGCGCAAGCTCGCGGAGCTTGTTTCTCCCCAGACCGAACTTGCGGTACACGCCTCGCGGCCGGCCGGTGAGCGCGCAGCGGTTGCGCAGGCGGACCGGCGAGGCGTTGCGCGGCAGTTTCTGCAGCTTTTCGCGCGCCGCGTCCTTTTCCTCATCGGAAGCGCGCGAGCTCTGCAACGTCTCGAGCAGCGCCTGGCGCCTGAGCTTGAACTTGTCCACGGTCCTGCGCCGCTTCTGTTCGCGTAGCTTCAATGCGAGTTTCGCCATATCCGGACCCTCAGTGCTTGAATGGAAAACGAAACGCCGCCAGCAGAGCGCGCGCCTCGTCGTCGGTTTTCGCCGTCGTGGTGATCGCAACGTCCAGTCCGCGGAGTGCGTCGATCCTGTCGTACTCGATCTCCGGGAATATGATCTGCTCCTTGATGCCGAGGCTGTAGTTGCCGCGGCCGTCGAACGCGCGGCCGGAAACGCCGCGAAAGTCGCGGATGCGCGGGATCGCGATGTTCACCAGACGATCGAGGAACTCGTACATGCGCGCGCCCCGCAGCGTCACCATGCAGCCGATCGGAAAGCCGGCGCGAACCTTGAAATTGGCAATCGATTTCCGCGCCTTGGTGACGACCGGTTTTTGCCCGGCGATCCTGGTCATGTCGGCGACCGCATTATCGAGAATCTTCTTGTCACCGACCGTCTCGCCGACGCCCATGTTGAGCGTGATCTTGGCCACGCGCGGCACCTGCATGACGGTCTTGTAGCCGAACTTGGTCATCAGGTCCGGGACCACCCGCTCACGGTAGTACTCCCGGAGGCGCGAGGGCGGCGGCGGTACGGCGGGCGCCTCCGGCTTCGCGGCCTTGTCCGCCTTCGGCGCGTCCTTCTTCTGCGCGTCCTTCTTCTGCGCTTCCGGCTTCGCCTGAGGCTTCTTGGGGGGTTCCTTCCTGGGAGCAGATTCCTTGGACATCGCGCCTCCTTATATGTCCACCTGCTCGCCGTTCGACTTGAACACGCGCACCTTGCGGCCGTCCGGGAGAACCCTGAAACCGACACGGTCGGCCTGCTGCGAGGCGGGATTGAACAGCGCGACGTTCGAGACGTGGATCGGCATGTCCTTGTCGACGACGCCGCCGGTGACCCCCTTCATCGGATTGGGGCGCTGGTGCTTTTTCACACGGTTCACGCCCTCGACCACCACGTGCTCCTCGCCCGCGCGCCGCAACACGGTGCCGCGCTTGCCTTTGTCGCGGCCGGCGATGACCACGATTTCGTCGCCCTTGCGGATTCTCTGCACGGCTGTCCTCTTCAAAGCACTTCCGGAGCGAGCGACACGATCTTCATGAAACGCTCGGTGCGCAGTTCGCGCGTCACCGGGCCGAAGATGCGGGTGCCGATCGGCTCGAGCTTCGCCGTGAGCAGCACCACGGCATTGGAGTCGAACCGGACGAGGGAGCCGTCGGCGCGGCGCACGCCTTTCGCGGTACGCACGACCACCGCGTCGTAGATTTCACCCTTCTTCACGCGCCCGCGCGGCGCCGCGTCCTTGACGCTCACCTTGATGACGTCGCCGATGGAGGCGTAGCGGCGCTTCGAACCGCCGAGCACCTTGATGCACATGACGGCGCGCGCGCCCGTGTTGTCGGCGACGTCGAGCATCGACTGCATCTGAATCATGGCTTGTGACTCCATCCAACTTGCCCGCATCGGCGTGCGCCACAGGCAGTCTTGGACCCCGTCCGGGGCGGAAAAGACGGCGATTCTAGTCTGAGAACGAGGCCTGAGGCAAGTTGGCCGTCACACTTCCTTCGATTTTTCGATCAGCCGCGTCACGGTCCACGACTTGGTCTTCGAGATCGGACGGCACTCCGCGATCTCGACCATGTCTCCGGCCTTGTAAGCGCCCGAGGCGACATGCGCATGGTACTTCCTCGAACGCGTCATGGTCTTGCCCATCACGCTGTCCTTGACCCTGCGCTCGATCAGCACGGTGACGGTGCGTTGCATCCGGTCGCTCACGACGCGTCCGACGAGCGTGCGGCGGTTTTTCGCGGTGGGCGTCGCTGCCTGCTGCGGGTTCATTTGCCTGACTTCTCCTTCAGCACCGTGCGCACCCGGGCGATGTCGCGCCGCAGCTTGCGCTTCTGGCTGGTGTTGGACAGCTGTTGCGTGGCAAGCTGCATGCGCAGGCCGAATTGCGCCTTCAGCAGCTCGCCCAGCTCTTTCCTGAGTTCATCGCCGCTCTTGGCGCGGAGTTCGTTCGGTTTCATCGGCTACCCCAACATCCGGTGGACCAGGACGGTCCTGATCGGCAGCTTCGCCGCGGCGAGCGCAAATGCCTCCCTGGCGAGCGCCTCGTCCACGCCGTCCATCTCGTAGATGATCTTGCCGGGCTGGATCTCGCAGACGAAGAATTCGGGGTTGCCCTTGCCGTTGCCCATGCGCACTTCAGCGGGCTTCTGCGAAACCGGTTTGTCGGGAAATACGCGGATCCAGATGCGGCCGCCGCGCTTGATGTGCCGCGACAGCGCGCGGCGCGCGGCCTCGATCTGACGCGCGGTCAGGCGCCCGCGCCCGATTGCCTTCAGGCCGTATTCGCCGAACGCCACTTTTGTGCCGCGCGCTGCGACGCCCGTGTTTCGCGTGTTTCGCCCTTTCTGTTGCTTTCGGTACTTGGTGCGCGCGGGTTGCAGCATGGCTTACTCCTTTTTCTCCCCGCCCTCGGCGCCTGCAGCCCCGGGTTTCTCGGGTACCTTGATCACCTTTCTGGTGCGCTTGACAGTTGCCTTCGGCTTTTCGGCCGCGGCCGCCTCGGGCTTTTTCGTGCGCGCCGGGGACGGCGTCTTGTCTGCGTCCGGCTTCGCGGCGCCGCGCCTGGCGCCAATCTTCGGCGCCGGCTTTTTCGCTTTCCTCGATTCCGCAGGCACTTCGGTGACCGACGGGGCCGGGAGCGGCGGCGCGGCAGCCGTGCTGGCCTCGCTCTTCGGCACGACTTCGCCCTTGTAGACCCACACCTTGATGCCAATCACCCCGTAGCTCGTCTTCGCCTCGCCGAAGCCGTAGTCGATGTCGGCGCGCAGCGTGTGCAGCGGCACGCGTCCCTCGCGATACCACTCGGTTCGCGCGATCTCGATGCCGTTCAGCCGGCCTGCGCTCATGATCTTGATGCCTTGCGCGCCGAGCCGCATCGCGTTCTGAATGGCGCGCTTCATCGCGCGGCGGAACATGATGCGTTTTTCCAGCTGCTGCGCGATCGAGTCGGCAATCAGCTGGGCGTCGATCTCGGGCTTGCGGATCTCCTCGATATTCACGTGCACCTGGTTGACGCCCAGGATGCGGCGCAGCTCCGCCTTCAGCGACTCGATCTCCTCGCCCTTCTTGCCGATGACCACCCCGGGCCGGGCAGAGAAGATCGTGATCCGGGCGTCCTTGGCCGGCCGCTCGATGAGGACGCGCCCCACCGAGGCGTGCGCCAGCTTCCTTTTCAGGAAATCGCGCACCTTGATGTCTTCGGCGAGCATCGCCCCGAAATTGTGGTTGTTGGCGTACCAGCGCGAGCTCCAGTTGCGATTCACTGCGAGCCGGTAGCCGATCGGATTGATCTTCTGTCCCATGGTGCGCCCTTCAATCTCCGACAGTGATGTAAATGTGGCAGGAATGCTTGGTGACGCGCGTGCCGCGGCCCTTGGCGCGCGCGTGAAACCGCTTGAGGAGAGTCCCGCGTTCGACGTGCACGCTCTTCACCAGGAGCGCGTCGATATCCGCGCCGTCGTTGTGCTCGGCATTGGCGATCGCCGACTCGAGCAACTTCTTGATGAGCGGCGCGCCCTTCTTCGGCGTATAAGCGAGGATGCTCAACGCCTTGTCCACCGGCTTGCCGCGAATGAGGTCGGCCACGAGACGGCCCTTCTGGCTCGAGAGCCGCACGCCGCGAAGCACCGCACGCGTTTCCATCCCGCCCCCTATTTCTTCGCCGCCGCGGGAGCGGCGCCGGGCGCGGCGCTGGGCGCGGCCCCCGGCGCGCCTACAGGCGCTCTGCCAACCGCTTCTGCGGTCCTCTTGCCGGCCGCAGAGTGGCTCTTGAAGATCCGGGTGAGCGCAAACTCGCCGAGCTTGTGCCCGACCATGTTCTCCGTCACGTATACGGGAATATGCTGCCTGCCGTTGTGCACGGCGAGCGTGAGACCGACGAATTCCGGTATCACGGTCGAACGCCGCGACCAGGTCTTGATCGGCCGCTTGTCGTTCGCGTTCCGTGCCGCAGAAACTTTCCTGAGCAGGTGATGGTCCACAAACGGACCCTTCTTGATTGAACGCGCCATGCGCGAGCTCCGGTTTATGCCCTGCGGCGGTCGCGGACGATCATCGCCTGCGTCCGCTTGTTGCGCCGCGTCTTGTAACCCTTCGTCTGCACTCCCCACGGCGAGACCGGCGGCTGCGCTGCAGCCGTGCGGCCCTCGCCACCGCCGTGCGGGTGATCGATCGGGTTCATCGCCACGCCTCGAACCGTCGGCCGCACACCGCGCCAGCGCTTGCGGCCCGCCTTGCCGATCGACTCCAGGTTGTGCTCGCCGTTTCCGACCTCGCCGATCGTGGCGCGACAATCGATGTGCACCTTGCGAATCTCGCCCGAGCGCAGCCGCAGCTGCGCATACGATCCTTCGCGCGCGAGCAACTGGGCACCCGCGCCCGCCGAGCGCGCAAGCTGCGCCCCCTTGCCCGGCAGCATCTCGATGCAGTGCACCGTGGTGCCGACGGGCAAATTCCGGAGCGGCAAGGTATTGCCCGGTTTGATCGACGCTTCCGAACCGGACTGCAGCTGCGCACCGACCGCAACGCCCTTGGGCGCGATGATGTAGCGCCGTTCGCCGTCCGCGTACAGCAGCAGGGCAAGGTGGGCGCTGCGGTTCGGATCGTACTCGATGCGCTCGACCTTCGCGGCGATGCCGTCCTTGTCACGGCGAAAATCAACCATCCGGTAGTGCTGCTTGTGCCCGCCCCCCTTGTGCCGCATCGTGATACGCCCGGCGTTGTTGCGCCCAGTGCCCTTCGGCTCCGTGGTAACGAGGGGCCAGTGCGGTTCGCCCTTGTGCAGCCCCGGGGTGACGACCTTGACCAGCGCCCGGCGCCCGGGTGAAGTGGGTTTGACTTTTACGAGTGGCATGGCTTAATCCGTGGCCGCGAAATTGATTTCCTGGCCGGTTGCGAGGCGCACGTACGCCTTCTTCCAGTTGCGTCGGCGCCCGACGAAGCGCCCGAAGCGCTTCACCTTGCCTTTGACGTTCGTCAGGGTCACCGAATCGACCCTGGTCTTGAAAAGCAGTTCCACGGCAGCCTTGATCTCCGGCTTGGTGGCGCGGTCGGCGACCCGAAACACGTATTGGCGATGGCGGTCTGCGACGCGGGTGCTCTTCTCCGACACGACTGGCGCGATCACCACGTTCATCAATCGCTCCGCCGCATATTTCTTCGCCGCGGTCATCGGAACATCTCCTCGAGCTTCGCGACCGCCTTCCGTGTCAGAACCACGCAGGGAGAGCGCACCAGGGACACCGGATTGGCGTGGCGCGCCGCCATCACCTCGACGTTTCCCAGGTTGCGCGAAGAAAGCGCGAGGTTCTGATCCACCTCGTCAGTAATCACCAGCACCCCTTCGAGGCCCAATGCCTTCACCTTCTGCGCGAGAAGCCTCGTTTTCGGCTGCTCGACGGTAAAGTCCTCGATGACCTGGATGCGGCCCTCGCGCGCGAGCTGCGACAGGATCGACGCCATGCCCGCGCGGAACATCTTGCGGTTCACTTTGTGCGAGAAATTCTCGTCCGGAGAGTTCGGGAAAATCTTGCCGCCGCCGCGCCAAAGCGGGCTCGATGTCATGCCGGCGCGCGCACGGCCAGTGCCTTTCTGTCGCCACGGCTTGCGGGTCGAATGCCGGACCGCGCTGCGGTCCTTCTGCGCGCGGGTGCCGGCGCGCGCATTCGCCTGATAAGCGACCACGATCTGGTGTACCAGCGCTTCATTGAATTCGCGCGCAAACAGGGCATCGGGCGCACTGAACGTGCCCGTCGCGCCCTGGTCGTTGATCATTTTCAGTTCCATCGCGCGCTCCCTCAACCCTTCACCGCCGCCCGCACTACGACGTCGCGGCCGTTCGAGCCGGGCACCGAGCCCTTGATCAGAAGCAGCTGCCGCTCGGCATCGACGCGCACCACGACCAGGTTTTGCACCGTGCGCCGCGCATTCCCCAGGTGGCCCGGCATGCGCTTGCCGGGGAAAACGCGGCCCGGGCTCTGGCGCTGGCCGGTCGAGCCGGGCGTGTTGGTCGTGACCGAGTTGCCGTGGGTTGCACGGTTTGACGAAAAGTGATGGCGCTTGATGACGCCGGCGAAACCCTTGCCGAGCGTCATGCCCTGCACGTCCACCTTCTGACCCACCTTGAAGATCTCGACGCCGATCTTTCCGCCGACCTTGAGTTCGGCGACCTCCGCGGCGCTGGCAGGAAACTCCCGCAGCATGCTGCCCGCCTGCACCGCGGCCTTCGCCAGGTGTCCGGCGAGCGGCTTGTTGACGCGGCTCGCGCGGCGCTTGCCGAACGCGACCTGCACGGCGGCATAGCCGTCCGTTTCCGGCGTCTTGATCTGCGCGATCCGGTTGTCGGACACGTCGAGCACCGTCACCGGCAGCGCGTCGCCGTCCGCGGTGAAGATGCGCGTCATGCCGACCTTGCGGCCGACCAGTCCGATGCTCATGCGTTCCTCTTCTCGTTGACCCGGGGACTCCCCGGGCGCCGACTGCAATGGGCCGGCCTGTTGTTGCCGTTTACTGCACCTTGATCTCTACGTCGACCCCGGCCGGCAGGTCGAGCTTCATCAGCGCATCCACCGTCTTGTCGGTGGGATCGATGATGTCCATCAGTCGCATGTGCGTGCGGATCTCGAGCTGGTCGCGCGATGCCTTGTCGATGTGCGGGCTGCGCAGCAGGTCGAAGCGCTGCTTGCGCGTCGGCAGCGGCACAGGCCCGCGCACCACCGCACCGGTGCGCTTTGCCGTGTCGACGATTTCGAGCGCCGACTGATCGATGAGGCGGTAATCGAACGCCTTCAGCCGGATGCGGATGCGCTGGCTCTGCATGTTGGTCACCGGCTCGTCCTTATTCGATGACCTTGGCGACGACGCCGGCGCCCACGGTCTTGCCGC
>CAZYVT010000065.1:0-20430 GCA_964651335.1 uncultured Enterobacteriaceae bacterium
TGTTTCCCTGGCGCCGCGCGGCGCGCGACCGCTTCTCCTGGCTTGACCTGGGGCTTGCGCTTCTGAGCGTCTCGGCCATGCTGTACGCATTGTGGGGCGGCGACGATTTCCTGGATCGAAGTACGTTGCCGAACCGCCTCGACAACATCCTCGGCGTCGTAGTCGTGCTGCTCGTCCTCGAGGCGGCGCGTCGCACCACGGGCTGGATCATGCCGTTCGTGGTGATCCTCTTTATCGCCTACGCGATGCTGGGCAGGTGGCTCCCGGCGCCCTGGACGCATGTGGGATATGACATCGGGCGGCTGGTCGGCCATATGTACATGACGCTCGAAGGCATCTTCGGCACGGCGGTGGATGTTTCGTCGTCGCTCATCATCCTGTTCACCATCTACGGCGCGATCTTGCAGTTCTCGGGCGCGGGCAAGTTCTATCTCGATTTTTCGTTTGCTGCGCTCGGCGGCAAGCCGACCGGCGCCGGCCGCACCATCGTCCTTTCCAGCTTCCTCCTGGGCGGGCCTTCCGGCTCGGGTGTCGCCACCACGGTGACGCTCGGCACGGTCGCCTACCCGATGCTTGCCAAGGCGGGTTACGAGAAGAACGCGGCCGGCGGGCTGCTCGCGGCGGGCGGGCTCGGCGCGATCCTCTCGCCGCCGGTGCTGGGGGCCGCGGCGTTCCTCATCGCCGAGTTCCTCAAGATCAGCTACCTCGACGTGATCAAGATGGCGACCATCCCGACCTGTCTCTACTACCTGTCGCTGTTCTTCATGGTCGAAATCGACGCGCGCAAATACGGCATGAAGATGGTGGAGGTGCATGCGACGCAGAGTGCCTGGCAGCTCACGAAAACGCAGGGCTTCCACTTTTTCTCGCTCATCTCCATCGTGGTGTTCATGCTGGTCGGCTTCTCGCCGATCGGTGCGGTGTTCTGGGCGACTGCGGTCGCGGCGCTGACCAGTTTCATCCATCGCGACTGCGCGCTGCTGGACCTGCGGCTGTTGCGCGACCGGCCCAAAGGCTGGGTCGCGGACATCCTGCTGCGCTCGAAATTCGTCAAGGCGCTCGAGGCGGGATCGACCGGCATGATCAACGTCGGCGCCACCTGCGCCGCCGCGGGGATCATCGTCGGCATCGTCACGCTGACCGGCCTCGGGCTGCGGTTCTCCGAGATCGTGATCTCCTACGCCGGCGGCAGCCTGGTGTTGACGGCCGTCTTCACGGCGCTGATCGTCTGGGTCGTCGGGCTCGCCGTGCCGGTGACCGCGAGCTACATCATCTGCGCGGTAATTGCCGCGCCGGCGCTGATCAAGCTTGGCGTGCCCGATTACGCGGCGCACATGTTCATTTTCTACTACGCGGTGCTCTCGGAGGTGTCCCCCCCGACCGCGCTTTCTCCCTTTGCCGCCTCCGCGATTACCGGCGGCGATCCGTACAAGACGACCTTGCAATCGTGGAAGTACACGCTTCCGGCATTCATCGTGCCGTTCATGTTCGTGCTCGATCCGATCGGCGTCGGCCTGCTGCTCTACCTGCCGAAGGGCGGAACCTGGGTCGACGTGGTCACGGTAACGGTGCTCGCCGTGATCGCGCTGGTTGCGCTCGCAGGCGCGGCCGAAGGCTGGCTGTTCAAGAAAACCACCACTCCTGAGCGAATCGCGCTGCTCGCTGCCGGGATCCTCGTTTTGACGCCCGCAGCACTCAACGACGCCGTGGGCATCGGCCTGCTGGCGGCGGTTATGCTGATTCAATGGTTACGCAAGACACCGACATCCTGATCCTCGGCTCGGGAGGCGCCGGACTGTTCGCCGCTCTGCACGCGCACCAGGCCGCACCGGAACTCTCGATCACCGTCGCAGTGAAGGGCCTGCTCGGCAAATGCGGCTGCACGCGCATGGTGCAGGGCGGCTACAACGCCGCGCTGGCGCCGGGCGACTCGGTCGAGCGGCATTTCATGGATACGATCGAGGGAGGCAAATGGCTGCCCGACCAGGAACTCGCGTGGAAACTGGTGACGCTTGCGGTCGAGCGCGTCCGCGAGCTCGAGAACGAGCTGGGATGCTTTTTCGACCGCAACCCGGACGGCACGATCCACCAGAAGGCGTTCGCGGGGCAGACCTTCGACCGCACGGTGCACAAGGGCGACCTCACCGGCATCGAGATCATGAATCGTCTTGCCGAACAGGTATGGGCGAGAAACATCGCGCGGCTGGAAGAACATCGTGCGGTGGAACTGCTGAAGACCAGGGCCGGCGACGCGCTCGCGGGCGTGCTGATGATCGACATGCGTAACGGCGAGTACCTCTTGGCGCGCGCCAAGGCGGTGCTGCTCGCCACCGGCGGCGGTCCGACGATGTACCGGTACCACACCCCGTCGGGCGACAAGAGCTGTGATGGCCTGGCGATGGCGCTTCGCGCCGGGCTGCCCTTGCGCGATATGGAGATGGTGCAGTTTCACCCGACCGGGCTTCTCGCGGGGACGCACACGCGGATGACCGGCACGGTGCTCGAAGAAGGGTTGCGCGGGTCGGGCGGCTACCTGCTCAACGGCGCGAGAGAGCGCTTCATGCCCGGATACGACCCGAAGGCCGAACGCGCAACGCGCGACCTCGTCTCGCGCGCCATGTTCAGCGAAATGCGTTCGGGCCGCGTAACGCCGAATGGCGGCCTCTACATCTCGATGTCGCACCTCGGCCCCGAGAACGTGCGCAAACAGTTCAAAGGGATGGTCGAGCGCTGCGCCGATTGCGGTTTCGACCTCGCAGGCGGGTTGGTGGAGGTCGTGCCGACCGCGCACTACATGATGGGCGGAGTCGAGTTCGAGGCCGATTGCAAGACAAAACTGGGCGGCCTCTTCGTCGCGGGCGAGGATTCGGGCGGCGTGCACGGCGCGAATCGACTGGGCGGCAACGGAGTCGCGAATTCGACGGTATTCGGCGGCATCGCCGGCGATGCGATGGCTGCCTGGGTGAGGAAGGAAGGCGCGCTGCGCGAGCCCGACCGCGACGCGATCGAAGCGGCGGTTGCCCGCTGCGAGCGGCCGATGCGCAGGAAGGCGGCGGCGCACGGGGGCCTGGAAGCGCTGCGAGAAAGGCTCTATGAAACGATGTGGGAAAAGGCCGGCATCATCCGCAACGCCTCCGGTCTGCGATCGGCGCTCGCTGATCTGGCCGCGATCGAGACGGAGCTTGATGCGCATGTGCTTGCGGATCCGAACCGCGTGTTCAATCTCTCCTGGCACGACTGGATGAACCTGAAGAGCCTGGTCGAGGTCAGCCAGGTGATCGCACAATCCGCGCTTGCGCGCAGGGACTCGCGCGGCGCGCATTTCCGCGACGATTTCCCCGAGCGCGGGCCGCTCGAGCAATCCGCCTATACGAGTGTGCGGTTGAAGAACGGGGCGCTCGAGATTGCGATGCAACCGGTCGCGTTCACGCGCGTGAGACCGGGAGAGACGCTCCTCCGGGACGCTGCCTAGCGCGATGCAATCCTTCTGGATTCAGGCTGCCGGAGGCGGCACGACACTCGAGCGGCGCGTGATTCCGGTCCCCACGCCAGGGCCCGGCCAAGTGCTGGTGCGGCTGCACGCCGCCGGCTTGAACCGCGGCGAATTCATCGCCGCGCATGGACTGCACCAGCCGGGGTCTGCGAAACCTGCCGGCACCGAGGGCGCTGGGGAGATCGTGGCGCTCGGCGCCGGCGTTGAGCATCTGCGGGTCGGGGACCGCGTCATGGGACGCTGCCCCGGCGCGTTCGCCGAGTACGCGCTGATGGACGCGCGCGAAGCGATCCCGGTTCCAGACCGGCTTGGGTGGGAGGAGGCCGCTGCGGTGCCGCTCGCGTTTCTCGTGGTGTACGACATGCTGATCGCCCAGGGCCGACTCCAGCCGGACGAGTGGCTCCTCGTGACCGGCGTCTCATCAGGTGTCGGCGTGGCGTCGCTGCAGGCGGCGAAGGTGCTTGGCGCGAGGGTGATCGGCACCTCGGGTTCCGCGGAAAAGATCGCACGCCTCAAGCCGATCGGCCTCGATGTCGGCCTGCACACTCGCACCGGTGATTTCTGCGACGCGGTGATGCAGGCGAGCGGAGGGAGCGGCGCAGATCTCGTCGTCAACACGGTCGGCGGGTCCGTGTTCGCGGAATGCGTCCGTGCGCTCGCCTTCGAGGGGCGATTCGCGATTGTCGGCTACGTGGACGGGGTGCTGAAAGCGGAGATCGACATCGAGGCGCTGCACGCGAAGCGCCTGCAGCTCTTCGGCGTTTCGAACAAGCTGCGAAATGCGGAGCAGCGCGCGGCTACGGTGCGCGGGTTCGTCGCGGACCTGCTGCCGGCAATCGCGGACGGCCGCATCCGGCCGCTCATCGATCGCGTGTACGCGCTCGATGAATTGCCTCATGCGAAGGCGCGGATGGAATCGAACGCCCACGTCGGCAAGATCGTTGTGCGGACTGTCTAGTTGGCCTGAATCTTCGCTTCCTTCACCACCCGGCCCCAGGTCGCGTATTCGCGCTCGATGTAGCGCGCGAGTGCTTCGCTCGTTCCGGGCGCGGGCTCCAGGCCGTGGCCCACAAGCTGGTCGCGGACTTCCGGCGTTGACAGCACCTTGACCAGCTCGTGATTCCAGCGCTCGAGGATGTCCTTCGGCGTCTTCGCGGGCGCGACGTAGGCATACCAGTTGGTCGCTTCGTAACCGGGATACCCGGATTCCGCGATCGTCGGCACATCGGGCAGCGATGGCGAGCGCGCCGTGCCGGTCACCGCCAGCGCGCGGATTTTTCCTGCCTTGATATGCGTTCCCGCGGAGGCCGGGGTGGCGAAGACCGCCGCGATCTGGCCGCCGAGCAGGTCGGCGACCGCCGGCCCGCCGCCTTTGTATGGAACGTGGACGATGTCGACCTTGGCAACGATGCGGAACAGCTCGCCCGCAAGGTGGCCGGCGCCGCCGATGCCCGAAGAGCCGTAGCTGATGCTGCCCGGTTTCGCGTGCGCAAGCTTGACGAAATCAGCCAGCGTGTTCGCGGGAACCGACAGATTTACCACCAGCACGTTCGGAAAGATCACCGCCATGGTGATCGGCGCAAGGTCGCGCAGCGGGTCGTACGGCAGCTTCGCCACAATGTGCGGCGCAACGGTCAGCGATCCGACCGATGCGAGCAGGATCGTGTGTCCATCGGGCTGGGCCCTTGTAACGATCTCGGTGGCGATGTTTCCGCCTGCTCCGGCGCGGTTCTCGACCACCACCGACTGGCCCAGGTTCTCGGAGAGCTTCTTCGCGATGATGCGCGAAGCGATGTCGGTTCCTCCGCCGGGTGCGAAACCGACGACCATGGTGACCGGGCGGTTCGGAAACACCGCCTGCGCCGACACGCTTCCGGCAATCAACAGTCCCAGGGCGGTGGCAGCAAGAAGGCGCAGCATCGGTCGGATCGGTTCGCTCTTCATGCACCATTATCGCTCCGCTGGCTACAATCGGCGTGCATGGGGCAATTCGGCATCGGGCAACCGCTTTCGCGCTTCGAGGATCCCCGGCTGCTGCGGGGCGAGGGCCGCTTCATCCACGACTTGCATGTTCCCGGGGAGGCGCATCTCGTTCTGCTGCGCTCGCCGCACGCGCATGCGCGCATCCGCTCGATCGACCTTACGGCCGCGCGGTCCGCGCCCGGCGTGCTGGGCGCATTCACGGGAGATGACCTGGCGCGTGACGGGCTCGGAACGCCGGAGGTGACCATCCAGCGCAAACGCCCGGACGGCTCGCCGATGTTCTGGCGCGCGCATCCGGGGCTTGCGCGCGAGCGCGTGCGCTACGTCGGCGATCCGGTGGTCGCGGTGGTCGCGCAGACCGTCCTCCAGGCGAACGACGCCGCCGAGCGGGTGGCGATCGAATTCGACGACCTCCCCAGTGTTACTGTCACCGGGCACGCGGACCGGGCGGGTGCACCGCCAGTGTGGGACGAATGCCCCGACAACATTTGCAACGTGCACGAGGTCGGGGACGCCGCAGCGACCGACGCCGCGTTCGCGCGGGCCGCGCGGGTCGTGCGGCGGCGCTACGTGATCTCGCGCGTGCACGCGCAATTCATGGAACCCCGCGGCGCGCTCGGGCAGTACGACGGGAGTGAACGCCGCTACACCCTGCATCTCGACGTGCAATACCCGCATCGCGTCCGCGACCTGCTGGCAAGTCGCATCCTCAAGATTCCCGCGGACGAGATCCGGGTGGTCGCCGGCGACGTCGGGGGCTCGTTCGGCGCCAAGGGTTGGGTCTACTGCGAGCACCGGCTGGTGCTCTGGCTGGCAAAAAAGCTCGGACGGCCGGTGAAGTGGACCTGCGAGAGGAGCGAGGCGCCGCTCGCCGACGAGCACGGCCGCGACTGCGTGAGCGAAGCGGAACTCGCGCTCGACGCGGAAGGGAGATTCCTCGCGCTGCGCGTGCGCACGACCAACAATCTGGGCGCCTACGTCTCTTCCGACCGAAACCTTCTGCCGACATTCGCGAATCTCGGCTCGCTGGTCGGCATGTATGCGTTTCCCGCGGCGCACGTGCACGTGCTCGGCGTGTTCTCCAACACGAGCCCGACCGCACCCTACCGCGGCTCAGGCCGTCCCGAGGCGACGTATGCGCTCGAGCGGCTGATCGACGATGCGGCGCGCGAGATCGGAGTGGATCGCGCGGAGCTGCGCCGCCGCAACCTCATTCCGGCCGCCGCCATGCCGTACAAGACCGCGTTGACCTTCACCTACGACTGCGGCGAATTCGAGCGCGTCATGGACAAGGCGCTGGTGCTCGGCGGCTGGAACGAATTTCCGCGCCGGCGCGAGGAGGCGAAGCTGCGCGGCAAGCTGCGCGGGATCGGGCTCGCTAATGCGATCGAGCGTGCGGGCGCGCCGCCGGGCGGCGAGTACGCGCAGATCCGCTTCGATCCGGACGGCACGGCGACGCTCTTCATGGGCAGCAAGAACCAGGGCCAGGGGCACGAGACCACCTTCACCCAGATTGCGTGCGAGCGCCTCGGCCTTGCGCCGGAGGATTTCCGCTACGTGGACGGCGACACTGCGCGCGTGGCGCAGGGAACGGGCACCTTTGGTTCGCGCTCGACCACGGTCGCGGGCAGCGCGCTGTGGCTCGCGGCCGACAAGATCATCGCCAGGGGCAGGCTGATCGCGGCGCACCTGCTCGAGGCGAACGAGGCGGACATCACATTCGCCGAAGGGCGCTACTCGATCGCGGGCACTGACCGCGGCGTGCAGCTTAGGGACGTCGCAAAGGCCGCATTCGTTCCGCAGAAACTGCCGCAGGGAATGGCGCCGGGCCTGGACGAGCATGCGACGTTCGCGCCCGCGGCGGCGACATTTCCGAATGGCTGCCACGTCTGCGAAGTGGAAATCGACCCGGAGACGGGTTCGATCGAGCTGATCGGCTATTGGGTCGTTGACGATGTCGGGACCGAGGTCAATCCGCTCACGCTGAAGGGACAGATCATGGGCGGGATCGTGCAGGGCGCAGGCCAGATCCTGATGGAGAACATGGCCTACGATCCGGAATCCGGCCAGCTGCTCACGGCTTCGTTCATGGACTACGCCATGCCGCGCGCCGCCGACCTGTGCGGGTTCCGCGTCGGCAGCCACCCGGTGCCGACGAAGCTCAATCCGCTCGGCGTCAAGGGGGCCGGGGAGGCGGGCACTGTCGGTGCCATGCCGGCGGTGATGAACGCGATCCTGGATGCGCTCGCGCCTCTGGGCGTGCGCGTGCTCGACATGCCGGCGACGCCCGAGCGGGTCTGGCGCGCGATCAGGGATTCACGTAGGCCGTCTTGACCGTGGTGTAAAACTCGACGGCGTAGCGGCCCTGCTCGCGCGGCCCGTAGCTCGAGCCCTTGCGGCCGCCGAAGGGCACGTGGTAATCGACGCCCGCGGTTGGCAGGTTCACCATCACCATCCCCGCGGCCGAGTTTCTCTTGAAGTGATCCGCGTGCTTGAGAGAGGCGGTGGCGATTCCCGAGGAAAGCCCGAACGGGGTGTCGTTCGCCACCGCGAGCGACTCTTCGTAATCCTTCACCCGGATGACGGAGGCGACGGGACCAAAGATCTCCTCGCGGTTGATCTGCATCGCGGCCGTCGTCCCCGTGAAGAGCGCCGGCTCGAGGTAGTAGCCCTCTGAGGCGCGCTTCAAGGACACGCCGCCGCCGGCGAGCGTTCCGCCTTCCTTCTTCCCGATCTCGATGTAGCGCAGGTCCTGCTCGAGCTGGCTTGCGTCCACCACCGGGCCGATGTCGGTGCCGTCCTTGAGCGCGTCGTCCACCTTGAGCGACTTCATCTTTGCGACCAGCGCGGCGACGAAGCGGTCGTGGATTCCCTGCGTGACGACGAGCCGGCTCGCCGCGGTGCAGCGCTGGCCGGTGGAGAAAAATGCGCTCTGGACCGCGCAGTTCACGGCGGTATCGAGGTCGGCATCGTCTAGCACCACCTGGGGATTCTTGCCGCCCATCTCGAGTTGCACTTTCGCCAGCCGCGCGGCGCAGTTCTGCGCCACGCGCTTGCCGACCGCCTGCGACCCCGTAAAGCTCACCGCATCGATCTCCGGCGCGGTCGAGAGAATCTCACCCACGATCGACCCGCGGCCCATCACGAGGTTGAAGACGCCCGCCGGAAGCCCCGAGCGGCCGATGATCTCGGCAAGCGCCCAGGCGCAGCCCGGCACCAGGTCCGCGGGCTTGAACACCACGCAGTTGCCGTAAGCGAGCGCAGGCGCGATCTTCCACGCCGGAATCGCGATCGGGAAATTCCAGGGCGTGATGATGCCCACCACCCCGACCGGCTCGCGCGTGATTTCGACCTTGATGCCCGGGCGCACCGAGGGCAACACCTCGCCGCCGAGCCGCAAGACTTCTCCGGCGAAAAACCTGAAGATGTATCCGGCGCGAGCGGCCTCGCCGATGCCTTCCGGCCTGGTCTTGCCTTCCTCGCGCGCCAGCAGGGTCCCAAGTTCGTCCTTGCGGGCCAGAATCTCGCTGCCGATCCTGTCCAGGATGTCGGCGCGCGCCTGGATACCGCCGCGAGACCATGCGGGAAACGCCACGCGCGCGGCGGTGATCGCCGCGCGCACCTGCGCCTCATCGGCGCGCGCGTATTCGCCGACGATGTCGGCGAGGTTGGACGGGTTGATGTCAGGCGCCGCGCTCGCCGCCTGCGCCCATTCGCCGTTGATGTAATTCGCATGGACTTTCATCGGATCGCCTCTTTGTTGTGAGTTCCCGCATCCGGACAGAGAATATTTCATTCTCGGTGCGGACGGAATAAGATCTTTTCCGACGCTGTTTGACGGTCACTCACGCCGCGGAGGCAGCCATGGTCCTGTACCGAAGTATCGCCACACTGCTGCTTGCCGCATTTTGCGCTGCCGCACTCGCTCAAGGCGCGCCGCCGGTGCGGATTCGCGGCGCGATCGAGAAGCTCGACGGCAATGTGCTTTCGGTCAAGACGCGCGAGGGCAGCGTCGCGATGATCCGGCTTTCGGAGAACTTTGGCGTCGGCGGGGTGATCGCAGCTTCGCTCGCCGACGTAGCGGCCGGCAAATTCATCGGCACGGCGACGCTCGGACAGAAGGACGGCGCGCTGGTCGCGCTCGAAGTGCTGATCTTCCCGGAAAACATGCGTGGCTTCGCCGAGGGTCATTATCCCTGGGACCTGCAGCCGCAGAGCATGATGACCAATGCCACCGTGGCCGACGTGGTCGCCGGCGCGAAGGACAGCGTCCTGAACCTCAAGTACAAGGACGGTGAGAAGAAGGTCTACGTCCCCGAGGGCGCGCCGATCGTTACTTTTGCCCCGGCGGACAAGACTGCGCTGGCGCCGGGCGCGCACGTTTTCATCGGCGCGGCGCAGCGCCAGGCGGACGGAAGTTTTACTGCGGGGCGCGTCACGGTGGGCTTGAATGGTCTCGTGCCGCCAATGTGAGCTTCAGTCGACCTTCGCCCCGGAGTCCTTCACCAGTCGCGCCCAGAGTTTCGCGTCCTCGGCGATGAAAGCCGCAAAGTCTTCCGGCGATTTCGAGCCCGAGGTCTCGGTGCCCTCTCGCCCAAGTGCTTTGCCCACCTCCGGCATGGCAAGCACCTTTGTTGTTTCGTCATAAAGCTTCTGCACGATCTGGCGCGGTGTTCCGGCGGGGGAAAAGAACCCGTACCAGAACGAGATCTCATAATCGGGCAGACCGGCTTCTTCCATTCCGGGCACGCCCGGCACAAGTGAAGTGCGATTGCGGCTGGTGACTGCAAGGGCGCGCAGCCGCCCTGCCTGCACCATCGGCAGGACCGAGGGCGGAGTTGCAAACGAGAGCTGCGTATCCCCTGCGAGCACCGACTGCACGGCGGGACCGCCGCCCTTGTATGGCACGTGCACCATGTCTACGCCCGCCACGCGCAGGAACAGAACCGCGGCGAGGTGCGGCGCCGAGCCGTTTCCAGAAGAGGCAAAGTTGAGTTTGCCTGGAGATTTCTTTGCCGCATCGATGAGTTCCCGCAGCGACGCGACGCCGACACCTGGATTGACCGCAATCACAAGGGGAGAGGCGGTGACTTTAGTGATCGGCGTCAAATCGCGCTTCGCGTCGTAGCCGAGCTTCGGGAGGAGCAGCGGATTGACCAGAATGCTCGATGGGCTCGCAATGAGGACCGTGTAGCCGTCGGCTGCGCTCCTGGCGACATACTCCGCTGCAATGCTCGATCCGGCGCCCGGACGATTCTCGATCACGACTGGCTGCCCGAGACTGCGTGAAAGCGGTTCGCCGAGCGTGCGGGCGACGAAATCCGCCGCACCCGCCGGCGCAAATCCCACCACGAGCTTGACCGGGCGCGACGGATAGGGCTGCGCCTGCAGCGCGGCTGCGAGTGCCGAGGCGACCGTCCCGACGAACAAGCGGCGGAGCAAGAATCCGGTTCCTATCCCACGTGCTGTCGGAAGAAGGCAAGAGTGCGCTCGCGAGCGAGCTTGGCGGAGGCGGGGTCGTAGGAGCCGCGCTGGTCGCAGTTGAATCCGTGATCCGCTGCGTAGATGTGCACCGTCTGCTTCGGGTGCGCGGCGGCAAGCTTCTTCACTCCCTCGATCGGGATGTGCGCGTCGCGCTCGCCGAAGTGGCACATCACCGGGCAATTGGGTTGGATATCGATCTGGTCGATCATCCCGCCGCCGTAGTACGGCACAGCGCAGGCGAGTCCGGGCACCCGAGCGGAGGCCATCCAGGATACGTATCCGCCCCAGCAATAGCCGACAATGCCGACCTTGCCTGCCGCCGCTGCGGCCTTCACCGCTGCCGCGGCATCCTTCATCGGGGCGTCCACGGGAATCTTGCCCTTCAGCGCGATTCCGGCCTCTATGTCTTCCGGCGAGTAGCCGAGATCGACGTTGCGTTGCACGCGGTCGAACATCGCTGGCGCGATCGCGAGATAGCCGTCCCGGGCATAGCCGTCCGCAACCGACTTGACGTGGCTGTTGACCCCGAAGATCTCCTGTATCACGACGATGCCGCCGCGCGGTTTTCCTGCCGGGTCGGCGCGATACGCGGCGAGCTTGTGCCCGTCCTGCGCAGTGAGTTCGATCATGTGGCCCATGGTGCTTCCTCCGAGTCGGCCGGTGGAAGGTAGAATCTTCGCATGAACCAGGCTGCGCCGGCGCAACCTCGCACGGGCGGATTCTGTGCGGTCGTCGAATTTCCTGCGATGCGCGTCGGCGTACGCACGCGGGCAGAAGAGCTTGCCGAGATCTGCTTCCTGCCCCGTTCGATCGCGCTCGTTGCACCGAAGAACCGCCTTGCCGAGCGCGCCGCCCGCCAGTTCGAGCGCTACAGGCGGGACCCGGATTCCGGCTTCGATCTGCCGCTCGCCGAGGTGGGGACCGCGTTCCAGCGCCGCGTATGGGAGGTGATCGCCTCGATTCCGCGCGGGCAGACGCTCAGCTACGGCGAGGTGGCGAGGCGATTGCGTTCCGCGCCGCGCGCGGTCGGACAGGCGTGCGGTGCGAACTGGTTTCCACTGGTGATTCCCTGCCACCGCGTGGTCGGCGCGAGCAGCCTGGGCGGTTTCGGGCACCAGGGCGAGGGCTTCCATCTCGAGATCAAGCGTTGGCTTCTACGGCACGAGTGCTGTCCAATCGGCCACCAAAGAGTCCCGACCCGGGCATAGCGGATGCGTCGCTGCTGGATGCTTTCAGCGACGCGCTCTGGCTCGAGGACGGCCTGTCGAAGAACACGCTGGAGTCGTACCGGTGCGATCTCAGCCAGCTCGCCGCGTTCCTGAAGGGCCGCGGGCTGGTTTCGGCGCAGGAGGCGGATCTGTTCTCCTTTCTCGCCTCGCGCAGGGGGCGCGCCTCCAGCGCGGCGCGCATGCTCTCGAGCCTGAAGCGCTTTTACCAGTACTGCGTGCGCGAGCGGCGCATCGCTGCCGATCCCACGCTGAAGCTCGATCCCCCGAAACGCCCGCAGCGTTTTCCGAAGAGCCTTTCGGAGGCCGACGTCGAGGCGCTGCTCGCTGCGCCGGAGATCAAGGCGCCGCTCGGGCTGCGCGACCGGGCGATGATCGAGGTGCTCTATGCATCGGGCTTGCGCGTGTCGGAGCTCGTTTCGCTGAAGGTGTTCGAGGCGAATCTCGATGCCGGCGTGGTGCGCATCCTTGGTAAGGGCTCGAAGGAACGACTCGTTCCCCTCGGCGAGGAAGCGATCGACTGGGTGCACCGCTACCTCCGGGAAGCGCGTCCGGTGCTCATTCGACGCAAGAGCTCGGACGCGCTCTTCGTCACCGGGCGCGGCGCGGCGATGACCCGGCAGGCGTTCTGGCACAACCTCAAGCGTCACGGCGCTCGTGCCATTCCGGGAAAAGGCCTGTCTCCGCACGTGTTACGGCACGCCTTCGCCACGCACCTCATCAACCACGGCGCCGACCTGCGCGTGGTGCAGATGTTGCTGGGGCATTCGGACATCTCGACGACGCAGATCTACACGCATGTCGCGCGCGAGCGTCTGAAGCAGCTGCATGCGAAGCACCACCCCAGGGGATGAAGCAGGAACTAGCGGCGGCGCTCGATCGAGACGCCGACGAATTTCGCGTTCGGCAGGATGCCGATCTTGGCGGCGTTCACCCTGACCCAGGGTGCCGCGAACTCGTCGAGCAACAGTCGGGCGATGCGGTCGGCAAGGGTTTCGACCAGGCGAAAATGCCCGCTCGCCGCGAGCGCCGCGATCCGGTGCACGACCTTCTCGTAGTCAATCGTATCCGCCACGCGATCGCTCTCGAACACTGCGTCCCCCGGCAGGCCGATCTCGAGATCGAGCGACACCGTCTGCGGCGTGTGGCGCTCCCGCTTGTGGATGCCGATCAGCACCTCGAGCCGCAGGTCGCGAATCAGGATCGTGTCCATGGCGGCCGATTATAGGGGGTGCGGTTAGAATTCCGCGGCATGCAGACCGCACTGATCGCGCTCGCGGCATACCTGCTCGGGTCGATCTCGTTCGCAGTCGTGGTGAGCTGGATGATGCGGCTGCCCGATCCACGCAGCTATGGCTCGAAGAACCCCGGTGCGGCCAACGTTCTTCGTTCGGGCAACAGAATCGCCGCCGCGCTGACGCTCGCCGGTGACGCCGGAAAGGGCTGGCTCGCAGTCTGGCTGACGATCCGGTACACCGGCGAGGCGCCGGCCGCAGGACTGGACGCATCGGTCGCGGGCCTGTGCGCGTTCCTGGGCCACCTGGTTCCGGTGTTCCACCGCTTCCGGGGCGGCAAGGGCGTCGCCACGGCGGCAGGCGTTCTTCTCGGGATCGAGCCGTGGCTGGGGTTGGCAACGCTTGTGAGCTTCGCGGCGATCGTCGCGTTCTTCCGCATGGTGTCGCTCGCCTCCATCAGCGCCGCTCTGTTTGCGGCGGTCTACGCTTTCTGGCTGTTTGGCTTGGGGGCGGTGACCGCCGCAGTCGCGATCATCGCGGCGCTCGTTATCTATCGCCATCGCGAGAACATCGGCCGGATCCTGCGCGGCGAAGAGCGCCGGTTGGGGAGGAAGACGACGTGAGGATTCTGGTGCTGGGCGCGGGGGCGGTCGGCGGATATTTCGGCGGCCGGCTTGCGCAGAAGGGGTCGGACGTCACGTTCCTGGTGCGTCCGAAGCGCGCCGAAACACTTGCACGAGACGGCCTGCGCATCTCGAGCCGCTTCGGCGACTGGCGCCAGCAGGTGAATTGCGTGACGCAGGAGCAGCTGCATCCGCACTATGATGTGGTCGTTCTGACTGCCAAGGCCTACGATCTTGCGGCCGCGATCGACGCGATCGCTGCCGCGATGGGCGAGAGGCAAGACGGGCGCGGATTCGTTCTGCCGCTTCTCAACGGCATGGAACACATGGAGATGCTCGACCGGCGCTTCGGGCGCACGCGCGTCCTTGGCGGCGTCGCCTACATCGCCGCCACGCTCGCTTCGGACGGCGAAATCCGGCACCTCAACGACTTTCACCGCCTGGTCTTCGGACAACGCGAAGAAGGGCAACGCGCGGCGTGCGACGCGCTCGCCGCGGAATTGGCGGGAGTGAATTTCGAATGGAAAATGCTCGATGCGATCGAGCAGGCGATGTGGGACAAATGGGTGCTGCTGGCGACGCTTGCCGGGATCACGTGCCTGATGCGCGCATCGGTCGGCGACATCTTGGCCACGGCGTCCGGAGAATCACTCACGCTTGCGCTGCTCGGCGAATGTGCGGGCATCGCTGCCGCCGAGGGGTGTCCGACGGCCGAGGCCGCGATCGCAAACTACCGCAGCATGCTGACGCAGCGCGATTCCGCGTTCACGGCATCCATGCTGCGCGACATTGAATCCGGCGGCCGGACCGAGGGCGATCACATCCTCGGCGCGCTCCTCGCGCGGGCGCGCAAACGCGATCTGGGGTGCCCGCTGCTCGAAGTCGCGGCGACGCACCTCGAAGCCTATGCGGCGAGACGGCGCCGCGAGGCAGGGACTACGCAGCCTCCAGCGAGGCAAGCTCCCAGCGCGGGCGCACGCTGAAGCCGTGGCTGCCGGCATCGTAGCGTGCGCCGGCGCGCAGACGCTGCGCAGCGGCGAAAGCGATCATGGCGCCATTGTCCGTGCAAAGCTCCTGCTCGGGGAAAAACACGTCGAACCCGCGTCGCGCTCCTGCAGCGCGAAGCGCAAGGCGCAGCGCCCGGTTCGCGCCGACGCCTCCTGCGACGACCAGCCGCGTCAGACCGGTCGCCTCCATCCCCAGCGCGCACTTCGCGACCAGGACCTCCACGATCGCGTCTTCGAATGCGCGCGCGACGTCGGCGTAGAACTGCGCACTCGGTTCGGTGCCGCGTACGAGGAGGAGGACCGCGGTCTTCAGTCCGGAGAAGCTGAATTCGAGATCTCCGCTCGCGATCATCGGGCGTGGCAGGCGGTAGCGGCCCGGCGTACCGGACTCGGCAAGCCTGGAAAGGACGGGCCCGCCCGGGTAGCCGAGGCCCAGCAGCTTCGCCGTCTTGTCGAATGCTTCGCCCGCCGCATCATCCTGCGTCTCGCCAAGCAACGTGTAGCGGCCGACCGCGTCCACGCGCATGAGCTGCGTATGCCCGCCGGAGACGAGCAGCGCGACGAACGGAAAATCCGGCGGCCGGTCTGCAAGCAGCGGCGACAGCAGGTGCCCTTCCAGATGGTGAATTCCGATCGCCGGAACACCGAGCACGAAGGCGAGCCCGCGAGCAAACGCGGCCCCTACGAGAAGCGCGCCCGCAAGCCCCGGGCCTGCCGTGTACGCGACTGCGCCGAGTTCGTCGATCTTGCGTCCGGTGGACTCGAAAAGGCCGCGGCTCAGCGGCACGACGCGGCGGATGTGGTCGCGCGAAGCGAGCTCGGGCACCACGCCGCCATAGGCCTCGTGCATGGCGACCTGAGAGTGGACCGCATGGGCGAGCATGCGCCCCGCCAGCGCGTCGTAGAGCGCGACGCCGGTTTCGTCGCAGGAAGTCTCGATTCCGAGAATCAGCATGGACCGGCATTGTAACGATGCGCTGGCGCCGGAAAGCGGATTCCGGATATAATTCAACCCGTTCCGTATAGCAGAGGAAGTGGATGCCGACCGTACGCGTGAAGGAAAACGAGCCCTTCGAAGTGGCCATACGCCGATTCAAGCGCATCGTGGAAAAAACCGGTCTTCTCACCGAGATGCGCGCACGCGAGTACTACGAGAAACCGACTTCGGAGAGAAAGCGCAAGCACGCGGCTGCCGTCAAGCGCCATCACAAGCGCCTGCGCAGCCAGATGCTTCCGCAGAAGCTGTACTGATCGCCGACTGGGCTACGGCCGCGAGCGCGGGATGCACCCGCCCCTCGCGGCCTTCGCGTTTATGAGCCTGAAAGAACGCGTCACCGAGGACATGAAGGCCGCCATGCGTGCGAGGGACGCCGCGCGCCTGTCGGCAATCCGGCTGCTGCTGGCGGCAATGAAGCAGAAGGAAGTCGACGAGCGCGTTGCGCTCGCGGACGCGGACGTCCTGGGCGTCATCGACAAGATGATCAAGCAGCGGCGCGAGTCGATCGCCCAATACGAGAAAGCGCGCCGCAGCGATCTCGCAGACGCCGAGAAGTTCGAGATCGGCGTGCTCTCGGCCTATCTGCCGCAGCCCATGGGCGAAAGCGAGATCGAGCAAGCGGTGCTTGCCGCGCTCTCCGAGTCAGGCGCTGCGGGCGTGAGGGATATGGGCAAGGTCATGGCCCTCCTCAAGCCCCGCCTCGCCGGCCGAGCCGACATGAGCAAGGTGTCGGCGCTGGTAAAGGCCAAGCTCAGTACCTGACCGACTAAACTGGGGGATTCCGCCGTGATCCCCGATTCCTTCAAGCAGGACCTTCTCAATCGCGTCGACATCGTCGACGTCGTGTCGCGCTACGTGCAGTTGAAGCGCGCCGGGGCGAATCAGCTCGGGCTCTGCCCATTCCACAACGAAAAGACGCCGTCGTTCACGGTCAGTGCGGCGAAGCAGTTCTACCACTGCTTCGGCTGCGGCGCGCACGGCAATGCGATCGGCTTTCTCATCTCCTATTCCGGCTCGGGCTATGTCGAGGCAGTGAAGGAACTTGCGGCGTCGGTCGGCATGCAGGTCCCCGAGTGGCAGCCGCGCACGCCCGAACAGGCGGCGCGCCGGGAACGCGAAGCGGACCTGTACGCGGTCATGGAGAAGGCGATGGACTTCTACCGTGCGGAACTGAAGAAGTCGCCGCGGGCGGTTGAATATCTCAAGGGGCGCGGCGTGAGCGGGGAAATCGCAGCGCGCTTTCGCGTCGGCTACGCGCCCGCCGGCTGGCAGGGACTGCGCGCCGCGTTTCCGGAATACGACGATCGCTCGCTGGTCGAGTGCGGGCTCGTGATCGAGAACGAAGGCAAGCGCTACGACCGGTTCCGCGATCGCGTGGTTTTCCCCATTTTCAGCGCCAGGGGCGCGGTCATCGGGTTCGGTGGCAGGGTGTTGGAGGAAGGAAGCGCCGACTCCGCGGCGCAGGGCTCCCCCAAGTACCTGAATTCGCCCGAGACGCCGCTATTCGAAAAGGGCCGGGAAATCTATGGCCTCGTGCAGGCGCGCGAAGCGATCCGCATAGCCAACCGCATCCTCGTGGTGGAGGGTTACATGGATGTAGTAGCGCTGGCACAGTTCGGCATCGGCTACACCGTGGCCACGCTGGGTACCGCCACGACACCGGTGCATGTTTCCAGGCTCCTGCGGCTGGCCGATGAGGTGGTGTTCTGCTTCGACGGCGACGCCGCGGGCCGCAAAGCCGCCTGGCGCGCTCTCGAGACGAGCCTGCCGCACGCGACCGACGCGAAGGCGATCCGGTTCCTGTTCCTGCCTGAAGACGAGGACCCCGACACCTACGTGCGCAAGCACGGCAAGGACGCCATCGAGCGCCTGGCGCGCGAAGCGCAGACGCTATCGGGGTTCCTGCTCGGTGAGCTGCGCGCAGCCGCGGAGTTCGCAACCGCGGAGGGGCGCTCGCGATTCCTCACCTCGGCGAAGCCGCATCTTCAGCAGATCGCAGCGCCGGCGCTGAAGCTCCAGGTGGTGAAGGAGGTGGCCGAGCTGGCGCGCGTGTCGCAGGACGAGGCGGAGAGGCTGCTCGAATTGAGGAGCGCGCCCGGCTATGCGCGGCCCGCGCCGCCGAAAGTAGAGCGCAGCGCCGTATCGCTGGAGTGGAAGCTGCTGACGCACGTCTTTGCAAACCTGTCACTGGCATCCGAAATCGACACTTCCCTGCTGCACCCGGAGAAGCCTGAATCGCAGGCGTTGTCCGAGCTCATTGGCATCCTGTGCGAGATCGACCATCCGGACCAGATCAGCGACTCGATGGTGGCGGAGCTGATCCGCAATGCGCGGCATTCGGAGCTGCTGGCCCGGGCGCACGCATTCCTGCGCATCGAGCTCAAGCTCGAAACGGACGCCGCCGTGGCCGCATTCCGCGAACTGCTTGAGGCGCTCCGCAAGCGCGAGCCGGAAGAGCATCGACGACTGCGGGAGAAGGTGCTCAAGGGGACCGCCTCACCCGAGGAACTGTCGAGCTTCGAGCAGCGCAGCGGCTTCGCAGTGCGGGGAACCCCTTTGAAATAGACCTCTCTGATAAAATCTCCAGCTTTTTCGGACGCCCCCACTTGAGGCAATGATGGCTAAGGACAAGCGCAGGACCAAGCACAGGCCGGCTCGTGCGGCCAAGAAAAAAGGTAGTGCAGTCAAGACGTTGAAGCTGCGCAAGGCCGCCGCGCGGCGCCTCCCGGCGAAGCGCGCCGCGCCGCCTGCCCGCGCCGCGACGCGCAAGCCCGCACGGCGGCCGGCGGCCAAACGGCCGCAGAAGGACCTGCGGCGAGCGAAGAAGGCGTCTGGCGCGAAGGTCAAGGCGGCACCCAGGCAGGAAGCGAAGAGAGGCAAGGCGACCATCAAGAGCGCCAAACAGGCGCTCGAACTGCTCGAAGCCAGGGTCAACGAGGGGCTCAAGAAGTCGAAGGGCGGTCGCCCGGGCCGCAAGGGGCGCAAGGAAGAGTGGCTGCTCGCTGCAGCGGCGCAACTTCCCAAGGAAGACGCCGAGACTCGCCGCACGCGCCTCAAGAACCTGATCAAGCTCGGCAAGGACCGGGGTTTCCTCACCTATTCCGAGATCAACGATCACCTGCCCGACGACCTGGTGGACGCCGAGCAGATCGAAGCGATCATCTCCACCTTCGGCGACATGGGCATCCAGGTCTACGACCAGGCGCCCGACCAGGAAACGCTGCTCATCACCGCCGAATCAACCACGGTCGCGACTCCCGACGAGGACGTCGAGGAGCAGGCCGAGGCTGCGCTCTCGACGGTGGACTCGGAATTCGGCCGCACGACCGACCCGGTGCGCATGTACATGCGCGAAATGGGCTCGGTCGAGCTCCTCACGCGCGAAGGCGAAATCGAGATCGCGAAGCGCATCGAAGAGGGCCTGCGGCACATGATCCAGGCGATCTCCGCCTGCCCGACCACGATCCACGAAATTCTCGACCTTGCCGACAAGGTGGAGAAGGACGAGCTGCGCATCGACGAAGTCGTCGACGGTCTCATCGACCCCAACGCCAAGGACGACTTCGATCCGAAGAAGGCCGAATCCTCCGACGACGAAGAGGACGCGATCGAGGAGGAGATGACCGAGGAAGAGGAGAGCGCGGCGCAGTCCGCAAGCCTGCTGCAGTTGCGCACCGCCGCGCTGGAGAAGTTTGCTCGCATCCGGCGGCTCTACGAGAAGATGAAGCGCGTACTCGAGGCGAAGGGCTCGAAGGACAAGGATTACCTGCGGGCGCGCGGCCACGTCGGCAGCGAGCTGATGACGATCCGCTTTACCGCGCGCACCGTGGAGCGGCTCTGCGACAGCGTGCGGGGCCTGGTGGACAAGATCCGCTCCCATGAGCGCCAGATCCACGACATCTGCGTGCACAAGGCACAGATGCCTCGCCAGCACTTCATCAAGCTGTACGCCGGCACCGAGGGCTCGAAGCGCTGGCTCACCCTGGAAATCAACGCCGGCAATCCCTGGAGCGAGGCGCTGGTGCGGCTGGAGCCGGCGATCCTGGAGCTGCTCGGCAACATCCAGGGGGTGCAGCAGAAGATCGGCATTCCGATTCGCGACCTGAAGGAAATCAACAAGCAGATGTCCACCGGCGAGGCGAAGGCGCGCCGCGCCAAGCGCGAGATGACCGAGGCCAACCTGCGCCTGGTGATCTCGATCGCGAAGAAGTACACCAACCGCGGACTGCAGTTCCTCGACCTGATCCAGGAGGGGAACATCGGCCTGATGAAGGCGGTGGACAAGTTTGAATACCGCCGCGGCTACAAGTTTTCGACCTACGCCACCTGGTGGATCCGGCAGGCGATCACGCGCTCGATCGCCGACCAGGCGCGCACCATCC
>CAZYVT010000066.1:0-3956 GCA_964651335.1 uncultured Enterobacteriaceae bacterium
CCCGCTGCGAGAAGCGCATCACCGCCTGCATGATGTGCTCGATCATGATGATGGTAATACCTGCTTCGTTCAGCTTGAACAGGATCTCGAGCACTTCGTTTACTTCCGATGGGGAAAGACCCGCCATCGCCTCGTCCGAAATCAGCAGGCGCGGGCGCGCGGCCATGGCGCGGGCGAGCTCGAGCTTTCGCAGCTCGACCTGCGAGAGCTGGCTCGAGAGCGCATCGGCCTTGCCGGCCAGACCGATGCGCCCGAGCAGCTCCATCGCCTCGGCGCGCGTGTCCGCGGCATGCAGGGAGCCGCGATGGACCACGTATTCGAGCGGTACGATCAGGTTTTCCAGCACCGACATGGTGGAGAACGGGCGCGGCACCTGGAAGCTGCGCGCAATGCCGCGGCGCGTGCGCTGGTACGCCGGCAGACGCGAGATGTCCTCGCCGGAAAAGAAGATCGCGCCGCTTTCGTTGCGCAGCGCGCCGGAGATGCAGTTGATCAGGGTCGTCTTGCCGGAGCCGTTGGGGCCGATGAGGCCGAAGCGCTCGCCCGGGCGCACGGCCAGATCGACACCCTCCAGCGCAACGAACCCGCCGAAGTGCTTGCCGACGCCTTTCACCTCGAGCAGCGCGCCGGACATCAGGGCCCCCTGCGCCGGCGCCACGCGTCGACCCAGCCCATGATGCCGTTCGGGGCGAGCGTCACGAACGCGACCAGCAGCACCCCGACGATGAGCAGGTTCCAGGCCGAGGAAACCGTGACCTGGACGAGCTGCTGCACCGTGCCGAGGAGCACCGCGCCGATGAGCGGCCCGATCCAGCTCATCATGCCGCCGATCAGCGGCATGGCGATGCTGTTCACCGCGTACGAGAGGCTGAACGCCGAGCTCGGCTCGATGTACGAAAGGAAATACGGAAACGTCGTCCCCGCCATGCCCATCAGGGCGCAGCTCACGGCTGCGGAGAAGATTTTCAGCCGCAGCGTCGGCACGCCGGAGGATTCTGCGGCGAGCTCGTCGTCGCGGATCGCCGCCAGGCCCCGACCCAGAGTCGAGGTCTCGATCGTACGCGCGACGATCAGCGCGAAGGCGGCCATCAGGACCATCGCGATGTAGAGCAGGTGCACGTAGCGCGGCAGGCCGAAAGGCACCTCGCGCGGCTGCAGGATGTAGGCGCCGCGCGCTCCGCCGACGTAGTCCCAGTTCACCACGAAGGTATACAGCACCACCGCCAGGGCGAGGCTCGCAATGGCGAAGAACACGCCGCGCAGCCGCAGCGTGAGGTAGCCCAGGCCGAGCCCGGCGAGGCCGGCGACGAGCGTGCCCGCCACCACCGTCACCAGCAGCGGCGGCTTGAACGCGTTGTACAGCGCGACCGAGGTATAGGCCCCGATGGCGAAAAACGCGGCGGTGCCGAAGTTCACGTACCCCGTATAGCCGCCGAGAATGTTCCACGCCGTCGCGAGGATCACGAACTGCAGCACCGTGTAGGCCGCGGTGAAGTAGTAATCGTTGGCGATCAGCTGCGTCGCCGCGGCGAACGCGACCGCAACCGCGACTGCAACGACGGCAAAGAGCTTATTGCTCATCGGCCGCTCATCGGCCCATTATTCCCGAGGGCCTGAAGGCGAGCGTGGCGAGCAGCAGCCCGAAAGAGACCGCCGGCGCCCACGACGGCCCGAAGAACGTGGCGGTGAAGGACTCGGCGAGGCCGAGCACGAAAGCCCCGATCAGCGTGCCCCAGATCGAGCCCATGCCGCCGAGCACGCAGACGGCGAACACCAGGCCGATGAACTCGCGCCCGATCGCCGGCTGCACCGGCTGGATCACGATGAGGAAGGATCCCGCCACGCCGGCCGTCGCGATCGAGAGCGCGAACGCCAGTTCCTTGATCTTGATCGGATTCACGCCCATGAGCCGCAGGGCGAGCGGGTCCTGTGCCACCGCGAGCACCGCGCGGCCGAAAAATGTATTGCTCAAATAAAGTTGCAGGCCCACGACCATCACCATCGAGACGAGGAATGGCACCACCAGCCGCATGGGAAAGTCGACCGCGCCCAGCCTCCAGGTCGTCTCGCCGTACGCGGATCTCACCGTGCGGTAGTCCACGCCGAAGACGAGGATCAGCACAACCTCGGTGATAAACAGGATGCCGAAGAAGAACGCGAGGCCGCGCAGCGATTCCTGGCCGCGCTTCTCGAAGAACAGGTAATAGACGCGGTAGAGCAGCATCCCCAGAGCGAAAAACAGCGGCGAGAGGACCACCGAGGCCGCGATCGGGTCGAAACCCATGCGCTCGTTCACGATGTAGGCGATGTAGGATCCGAGGATGATGAACGCCGGGTGGGCGATGTTGACCACGTCGAGCATCCCGAACGAGATCGAGATCCCGACGCTGAGGGCGGCGAAAAAACCGCCGAGCAACAACCCGGCGACGATAGCGTTGACGAGCAACGCCGTCGTGGAATCCATGGGGTGAAAACGGCGCCGGCGGGGATTGCCCGCCGGCGCCAGTCAGTTCCTATTTCTTGTTTTCGTGGTAGGGCGCCTTGACCGCGCCCGTCTTGTAATCGTTCGGATACAGCACCGTGATCAGGCCGGGCTTCTTCCACTGATCGATGGCGTTGCCGGCGATGCCCTGGTATTGCACTGTCATCATGCGCGGTACCGCCCACTCGCCGTTCGGCGCGAAGCGCACCTTGCCGACGAAGGTGTCGAACTCGCTCTTGTGCATGGTGTCGGCGAGCTTGGCCTGGTCGAGGCTGCCGGTTCTGCTGATCGCCTGCTCGAGCACCTGCATCATCGCGTAGGCGTACGGCGGGAGATAGAAGCCGAGTGGATCGACCCCCTCCTTCGCGGCGCGCGCCTGGTACTTGGCGAGGAACTGGTCGAGGAACGGGAACTTGGCGCCGACGTCGGGCGCGTAGGCCTCGTAGTTGATCATGCCGTTCAGCAACGGCCCAAGCTGCGTCTTGAGCGCCGCGAACTGCGGACCGACCAGCCCGCCGCCGAACATCCTCGTCTTCAGCCCCACCTCGTTGGCGGCACGCACCATGCCCGCGGAGTCCGGCGGATACGAAGCGAGGTAGACGAGGTCCGGGTTGGTCGCCTGGATCGCGCGCACGATCGGCGAGTAGTCCACCGTGTTCGGCGGGTAGGTCTTATCGTAGACCACCTTCAGGCCGAGTCGCTTGACGTGCTCGCGCGCGCCCTCGAGCGCGAGGTGCGGGTATTCAGCGTCCGCCCCTACGAGCGCAACGGTCTGCGGCTTCGGGTTCAGGCTCGCCGCCGTTTCGAAGAAGCCCCGCGTCCAGTCCACCGCCGGGTCGGGACCCGCCGGCATGATCTGGAAGTAGCGGTCGTACTTGAACTTCGAGTTGACGTTCAGCCCGAACAGCGACATGAAGCAGAGGTTCCTCTGCATCATGAGCGGCATGGCCGGCGCGATCACGGCGGTGCCGTACCCAGACACGACCAGGTCCACCTTGTCGACGTCGAGGAGCTTTGTATAGAGGCCGGGGACCGTCGCAGGACTGGTCTGGTCGTCGTAGTAGACGAACTCGACCTTGCGCCCGAGGATCCCGCCCTTCGCGTTGACATCGTCGCGCCAGATTTCCATCGAGATCAGCGCCGCCTTGCCGTTGCCCGCGAGGGCGCCGGTCAGGCTCATGCCGAAACCGATCTTGAGCGGCTGCTGCGCGAACGCATGGCCCGCGAAAGCGAGGACGGCGAGCATTCCCGCGAAAAGCTGCAATTTCCTCATTGGGATTCCTCCTCTGTGGTGACGCGAAACGATGCTGACACGGGGATTTGCCGACTGTCAATCGATTGCAGAGCACGCGGCCCGGCGCGGTCCGAGCGCGCTGCTGACCGCCGGCATGACTTTCTCCGCCATCAGCTCCATCGAGCGGCGGGCGAGCCCGGCGTCCACCCAATCCATGCCGCAGTACAGCAGCGTGCCGAA
>CAZYVT010000066.1:4056-20170 GCA_964651335.1 uncultured Enterobacteriaceae bacterium
CTGTTGGCGAGGTTCAGCGTGCCGGTGCCGAGCTTGATGTTCTTCGTCTCGTGCGCGAGGCTGGCAAGGAACACGCAGCAATCGGTGATCGATTCCGCGGTATCGGTGACATGCTCGCCGACGAACGCCTCGCTGAATCCGAGCCGGTCCGCGAGCAGGATCGCCTCGCGGTCTTCCCTGAGCGTCTGCACGTAGTTCCGCGACGGCGGATGCAGCGGCATGGTGAAGTAGGCGAGCTTCATCGGTTTCCGGCCTCTAGCGGGATTGCAGAAAATCACTCACTCATCGGCGTTCGAGCCCTGCTCGACATGCAGCGAAAGCCACGCGGCGAATGCTCACTGCGCGCGCTTCCAGTTTCCGGCGACTGCGGTGTCGTCGCGCCATTTGCCCGACGCGGCGATTGTGCCGGCGGCGACGCGGCCGACCAGGACCGCGTCGATAGGATTGCCTTCCAGAGTCCAGGCCGCCAATTTCAACTCTAATGCGCCGTTGGCGGCGACGGTTCCGTTTGCCCTTGACGTGTTTTTCGTGCGGCTGAGCCAGCTGCCTTCGGTGATCCCGTTCCGGACGACCAGTTCGACCGGCCAGCAATTCGGTTTCCTGTCGTCCTTGAAATAGTTGCAGAGCCGCCCGTTGTAGGTACCGTCGTACTGCGCGGCACTCTTCGTCGCGATGGTCGGTGCAGGCGCGGCGGCGGCCATCTGCGTGCGCTTCCAGTTTCCTGCGATTGCAGGTCCGTTGCGCCACTGGCCCGACGCGGTGATCGCGTCCCCGGCGACACGGCCGACCAGGACCGCCTCGGTAGGACTGCCCTCCCGACTCCACCCAGCCAATTTCAACTCCACGGCGCCGTTGGCGGCGACCGTTCCGTATGCCTTTGACGTGTGTTTCCTGTCGGCGCTGATCCAGCCAGCTTCGGCGATCCCGTTCCGGACGACCAGCGCGACCGGCCAACAATTCGGCTTCGGATCGGTCTTGAGATGGTTGCAGAGCTGCCCATTGTAGATTCCGTCGTACTGTGCCGTGCTCTTCGGCGCGGCTGTCGCTCCAGGCGCGGTGGCGGCGACGACCGGCGCGCTCGCGGGCGCCGCGCGCTGAGCCAACTCTGCCTGCTTTTTCGCCGCTTCGGCGCTGCGCTTATCGATCTCGAGCTGCTTTCGATCCTGCTCGAGCCGATTGCGTTCCTCCTGCGTGCGGCGCAGCGTTTCGTCCGCCGCCATCTTCTGTGCCTGCACCTGCGCGTCGCGCTTGGCGTCTTCGGTCGCGCGCTGAGCCTGCTCGGTCGCCTTTTTCTGCGCCGCGAGCTGGGCCGAAAGCTCGGACTCGACGCGGGCCTGCTCCGCGCGGCGCGCGTCGTACTGCTGATAGCCCCAGTAGCCCGCGCCGGCGATCGCCAGGACTGCGGCTGCGATCGCCGCCGGCATTTTCGACGACAGGCGTGGCGCCGGCGCGGTGACCGCCGCGCCTTCGTTGATCGTGTACGTCCGAACCGGCTTGGCGATGTTCTTGTACGTCTGTTCGCCCAGCAGTTTGAACTCGAGCGACAGCTTGTTCTGGATCTGGTCGTGGACGCTGCCCGAAATGCAGATGCCGCCGGGCTCGGTCGAGGCCTGGATGCGCGCCGCGACGTTCACGCCGTCGCCGAGCAGATCGCCGCCCTGGACGATGACATCGCCCAGGTTGATGCCCATGCGGAACAGCATTTTCTCTTCGGGCGCCAGGTGCTCGTTGCGCGTGCGCAGCGCCGCCTGGATTTCGGTCGCGCAGCGGACGGCCTCGACCGCGCTGTTGAATTCGACGAGCAGTGCATCGCCGGCCGTGTTGAAGATCCGTCCCCGGTGCAGCTTGACCAGCGATTCGAAGATCTCCCGGTGGCCGCGAAACACCCGCACCGTGCGCTCTTCGTTGGCCCCCATCATGTGGCTGTAGCCCGCGACGTCGGCGGACAGAATGGTCGCGAGCCGCCGTTCGAGAGGCGGCGGCGCTCCGTTGGGCGTGGTTTCGTCGGGCATCGTGTTCACTCCGGCGCGAATCAATGAAGTACGGGGCTTGGGCAAGTCATGTGAGGGCGAATCCTGCGCCCGCTCGCCTCGAAGTATCGGGGCGCTCTAAAACTACCGAATCAAGCAGCCTTGCGTCCGTTCGCCGCTGGCGTGAAGTAGCCTTCCTTTACTGCGTCGAGGAACACCACCGCGACCAGCTCGCCATCGGAGGCGTAGCTCTTGTGGACGTGCCAACTCTCGGAGACTTCGCGCGCGATGGGCTTATCCGAGAAGCGCACTTCCAGGATGTCATCGTCGTTCCAATAGGTAGCGTGCATCATGTGCCCTCCGGGTCGAAGTGGTGCATGACGGTCTTGACGATCAGGGCGTCAGCCAAAAGGGCTGCCACGCACAGCAAGTTGTCGTCGCGTCCTTCGACCGCCTTCCAGATCCAGCAATGGCCTCGCTCCCTTTCCCGCATTGTGCCCGTCTCGATCACGTCAAGCAGCGTCTCGACCGGGATTTTACGCTCGGCCGCGCGCGCCATGGCGTGATCCGTCAACCAGACCCGCCGGTTGAAGCGCTCGCTCCAATAGGGTTCACTGGTCATGCCACTTTCACCATGAGTCCGGGATGTTCAGACGTTGAACCGAAAATAGATCACGTCGCCGTCGCGCACGACGTATTCGCGGCCTTCGAGCCGCATCTTGCCGGCCTCCTTGGCGCGCTGCTCGCCGCCGCAGGCGACGTAGTCGTCGGAGGAGATCACCTCGGCGCGGATGAAGCCGCGCTCGAAGTCGGTGTGGATCGTTCCGGCCGCCTCGGACGCGGTCTGGCCGATGTGCAATTGCCAGGCGTGCGCTTCGCGCGGCCCGGTGGTGAAGAAGGTCTCCAGACCGAGCAGCTTGTAGCCGGCGCGGATCACGCGATTCAACCCTGGCTCGTCCATCCCCATATCGGCGAGGAACAGCTCCTTGTCCTCGTCCGACAGGTCGGCAATCTGCGATTCGAGCGATGCGCAGATCGCGACCATTTCCGCGCCCTCGCTCCTCGCGCGCTCCTCGACCGCGGCGAGCAGCGGATTGTCCTTGAAGCCGTGCTCCGCGACGTTTGCGACGTAGAGCGTCGGCTTCATGGTGAGCAGAAAAAGCGGATCCAGCACCGCGCGCTCTTCCTTCGACCAGTCCACCGAGCGCACCGGCTTCGCCTGGTCGAGCGCGCTGCGCGCTTTCTCCAGCACCGCCACGAGCCGTTGCGCGTCCTTGTCGCCGCCGGTCCTGGCGACTTTCTCGTACTTGGCGAACTGCTTTTCCACCGACTGCAGGTCGGCGAGCGCGAGCTCGGTTGCGATGGTCTCCATGTCCGCGCGCGGGTCCACGCGCCCGGTGACGTGCACCACGTTCGTGTCCTCGAAGCAGCGCACCACGTGCGCAATGGCATCCACCTCCCGGATGTGGGAAAGGAACTGGTTGCCGAGTCCTTCGCCCTTGGAGGCGCCTGCCACAAGCCCCGCAATGTCCACGAACTCGACCGCGGCCGGGACCACTTTCTGCGGCTTCGCGATCGCGGCGATCCTCGCCAGGCGCGGGTCGGGCACGGCAACGATGCCGACGTTCGGCTCGATGGTGCAGAAGGGGTAGTTCTCTGCCGCGATCCCCGCTTTGGTCAGCGCATTGAAGAGCGTGGACTTGCCGACGTTCGGCAGTCCCACGATGCCGCAGCGAAGGCTCAAGGCTTGCCCGCGGCGGGCGGAGCGGGGACGGCGGCGTCCTGCCGCTGCCCCTCTTTGTCCTGCGTGTGGAGCTTCAGCATTGCGCCCTGCAGGTCTCCCGAGAGGCAGAGCGGCAGCGCATCGAGCGCTCTGTCGATGGCGTCGTCGATCGCGGTGCGATCCTCGGGCAAGGGCTTTTGCAGAACGTAGTCGGCGCCCGCAGCCGGGTCGCCAGGATGTCCGATCCCGATCCGCAGCCGCCAGTACTCGTGCGAAGCGAGGCGCTGCGAGATGTCGCGCAGCCCGTTGTGCCCGGCGATGCCGCCGCCCTGCTTCAGCCTGGCGACCCCGGGCGCGAAGTCGAGCTCGTCATGCACCACCAGGATCTCCTCCGGGGCGATCCTGAAAAAGCCGGCGAGCATCAGCACCGCCCTGCCGCTCTCGTTCATGAAGGTCTGCGGCAGCAGCAGCCACGCTCCGCTTGGCGCATGCCGGCCGACCAGCGCCTGGTACTTCTTGTCCTTGCGCAGCGTGATCCCGCACGAGACCGCAAAGCGCTCGACGAGCCAGAACCCGGCGTTGTGCCGGGTGCGCTCGTATTCCCTGCCCGGATTGCCCAGGCCGACGATGAGGCGGATCGTGGACAGCGGCTACTTCTTTTCTTTTTTCTCGGCCTTCTCGCCGACCCTGGCGGGGGCCTTCTCGCCGACCTTGGCGGGGGCCTTCTCGCCGCCCTTGGCAGCCGCCTTCTCGCCGCCCTTGGCTGCCGCCTTGTCGCCGGCGGCGGCCTCCTCGCCCTTCTCCTCCGGCGCAGCCTGCTCGGTGGTCGGCACTTCGGACGCGGCCGGGATGGCCTCGGCCGCGACAGCCTCCTCTTCCTCAGTCACGAGCGCCGGCACGATGATCGTCGCCACCACCGGATTCTCGTTCCGGTGCAGCACCGGCTCCACCCCCTTCGGGAACTTGAGGTCCTTGGCGTGGAGGGAGTGGCCGACCGTCATTTCCCCCATGTCCACCTGGATGAATTCCGGCAGATCGTCCGGGAGGCACGAGATGTCGATGTCGTTCATGACGTGGTTCGCTACGCCGCCCTGTTCCTTCACGCCCGGCGACGTCTCGGCGTTCACGAAGTGCAGCGGCACCTTCATGTGGATCTTGCGGTCTTTCGCCACGCGCTGGAAATCCACGTGCTGCACCTGCGCCTTGAAGGGGTGCATGTTGACCGCGCGCAGCAGCACCTGTTCGGCGGCGGAGTCGAGCTTGAGCGTCAGGATCGAAGCGTGGAACGCCTCGTTCCTGAGGTGCTGATAGAGATCCTTGTGATCGAGCTCGACGTTGACCGGTTCCCGGTCGCCGCCGTACACGATGCCGGGGACCATGCCCGAGTTGCGCAGGCGGCGGCTCGCACCCGTTCCCCGCACCTCGCGCTTGCGCGCGTTGATTTCGATTTTCATCGCCTTGCTCCTGTCTATTCGATAAATAGCGAGCTCACCGAGTCTTCGGTGAAAATCCTGAGAATTGTTTCCGCGAGCAGTCCCGCAACCGAAAGCTGGCGAATCTTCGCACAGTCGCGCGCGTCCTCCCGCAACGGGATGGTGTCGGTGACCACCAGCTCGTCCAGGTCGGATCCATTGATGCGCTCGACCGCGCCGCCGGAGAGCACCGCGTGCGTGCAATAGGCGACCACCTTGCGCGCCCCCTCCTCCTTCAGCACCTGCGCCGCCTTCACCAGCGTTCCGGCCGTGTCCACCATGTCGTCCATGATGACGCAGGTGCGGTCCTTCACCTCGCCGATCACGTTCATCACCTCGGAGACGTTCGCCTTCGGGCGGCGCTTGTCGATGATGGCGAGGTCCGACTCGAGCCGCTTTGCAAGCGCCCGCGCGCGCACCACGCCACCGACGTCCGGAGACACCACGATCAGATCCTCGTAGCGCTGCTTCCATACGTCGCCCAGCAGCACCGGCGCCGCGTAGATGTTGTCGACCGGGATGTCGAAGAACCCCTGGATCTGGTCTGCATGCAGATCCATCGTCAGCACGCGGGCTACATCCACCGACGCCAGCATATTGGCGACCACCTTGGCGCTGATCGCCACGCGAGCCGAGCGCGGGCGCCGGTCCTGCCGCGCGTAGCCGAAATACGGGATCGCCGCGGTGACACGCGCCGCCGAGGAGCGCTTCAACGCATCGATCATCACCATCAACTCCATCAGCGTGTCGTTCGTCGGCATGCAGGTGGACTGCAGCACGAACACGTCCTTGCCGCGCACGTTTTCCAGGATTTCGACCATCACCTCACCGTCGGAGAACTTGCCGACGATCGCGCGCCCGAGCGAGATGTTGAGGTGCTTCACCACGTCCTGCGCCAGGCGCGGGTTCGCGGTCCCGGTAAAGACCATCAGGCGCTCGAGCGGCATGGTAGCCATATTTGCCTGGTTCACGTTCGCAAACTGGAACTGGCTGGGGAGGTAGGATTCGAACCCACGAATGCCGGAATCAAAATCCGGTGCCTTAACCAGCTTGGCGACTCCCCAACTGAAACCGCGTCAACTTGCCCAGTCGTGAAGCGGGTGACGCTCCAGACCGCGCGCCACAAAGCCGCACATGGTCTCGGGCATTTCCGCCTGCACCGCGCGTGCCTCGCCTTCCGCGGCGAATTCGGCGAACACGCACGCCCCTGAGCCCGTCATCCGGGCCTGCGGCTGACGCGCCCGGAGCCACTCCAGATGCGCCGCGATCTCGGGGTGGCACCGCGCCACCACGGGCTCGAGATCGTTCCTTCCAAGCCCGAAGAAAAAGGGCGGTATTTTGAGTGCTTTGGTATTTCGTGTCAATGTGTTATCGGCGAAAACCGACTTCGTCGCCACGCTCGCGCCCGGCACCAGCACGAGATACCAGCGCGGCGGCAGCGCAAGTGCGGTCAGGCGTTCGCCGATTCCCTCGCCGATCGCATTCTCGCCGAATACGAACGCCGGCACGTCGGCGCCGAGCCCGCAGCCGAGCGCCATGAGCTCGGTGCGCGAATAGCCGGTGCGCCAGAACCGGTTGAGGACCAGCAACACGGTGGCCGCGTCCGATGAACCGCCGCCCAGCCCGCCACCCACGGGGAGGACCTTTTCCAGGCCGAGGTCCGCGCCCAGCGCGGTCCGGCTCGCCGACTGGAGCAGGCGCGCCGCGCGCACGCACAGGTCGTCCTCCGGCGCAACCTCCCGCAGCGGGTCCACACGACGGATCACACCGTCGGCGCGCACGCGGACCCCGAGCCGGTCCGCGCGGTCGATCAGCCGGAACACGGTCTGCAGTTCGTGGTAACCGTCGGCGCGCCGCCCGAGCACGTGCAGGAACAGATTGAGCTTCCCGGGGGCTGGAAACCATTCGAATGCGCGGGTTACTTCCATTCTGCGATCGCAAGGCGCAGCTCGATTCCGGGGTAGGTGAGCTTCATGCGCGCGGGCAGGCGTCCGTCCGCGCCCCACTCCAGATATTCGATCTTCCAGCCCGACTGCTCGAGTTCCGCCATGCGCCCCGCGCCGTCGCTGCGCACCTGCGACGGCCCGGGCGCCGCGCGAGCGCGCACCCAGTCGGCGAGCCCGGCCAGCGGCAGGCGAAAACCCAGTACCTGCTCGGTCAGCGTTTCGGCGTCGGCAGCGCGATGCTCGCGCGCCTCCGAATCGGTGAGCCTGACCGCATCGCCTTCGCGCACGATGCGCGCGACGCCCTGTCCCAGCGGCGTCGTGATCAGCACCTCGTCGTTGCGCGCGCCGTGGCGCCAGGCGATGTTCCCTGAGGAGGACTCGTCCCGAAAGCGCACCGCGATTCGCCCCGCAAGCTCGAACTCGAGATCTTCGGCTGGAACAAAAACCTGCAGCTCGGCGCAGGCCGCGACGGAAAACATCGCGGCGAGAGCGAGCGCACGGGTTGCAGCAAGACGCCTCACTGCTTGAGACGCTGGATCGTTTTCTGCAGCGTGTCGTTCTCGGGGCTCGCCTGGAGCGCCTCGCGCCAGATGTGCTCGGCCTCGGCGCGCTCGCCCAGCACCCACAGCACTTCGCCGAGGTGCGCGCCGATCTCGCCGTCGGGGCGACCGTTCCAGGCGCGCCTCAACTGCTGGGCCGCGCCCTTCAGGTCGCCCATCCGGTACAGCACCCAGCCCATCGAGTCCATGATGTAGTAGTCCTCGGGCGCCAGCTCCAGCGCGCGCTCGATCAGCTTTCTCGCCTCGGGCAGCCGCTCGTTGCGATCGGCAAGCGAATAACCGAGCGCGTTGTAGGCGTGCGCGTGATCCGGCTTCACCTCGATCAGCGTCCTCAGATTCGACTCGAGCACGTCCACGCGGTTGAGTTTTTCCGCCGTGAGCGCGTAGTCGTAGAGAAGGTCGGGCTGCGCGGGGCTTTTCTGCAGCGCCCCGCCGAGCAGCTCGAACGCTTCCGCGTGGCGGCTCGCCTCGCGCAGCAGTTGCGCTTCGGCGATGAGAAGCTGCACGCGCTCCGGTTCGTTCGCGCTCACCCCGCGCAGGTACGCCCTGGCATCGTCCAGCTTGCCCTGCTTGGCGAGCGCGTTCGCGGTGCGCATGCGCGCCTGCATGGCATGCTCGCCGCGCCGGATCGTCTCGTACCAGCCGATGGCGCGCGGCCAGTCCTTCTGCTCTTCGGCGATCTGGGCGAGCGTGAGGCGCAACCCGTTCGGGTCGCGGTAGCCGATCTCGAGCAGGCGCGTCAGGTTGGCTTCCGCGGTCGCATAGTCCTTCGCCTGCATGGCGAGCAGGCCTACGCCGTAGATCGCCTCGGCGTCGTCTTTGTGAAACGCCAGCAGCTTCTCGAACTCGGTGCGTGCCTCCGGGTAACGCCGATCGCCGACCAGCAGGCGCGCGTAATTCAACCGCACATCGCGCGCCTTCGGGTAGCGCTCGAGAAAGGCCGAGAGCCGCTTCAGGGCCTCGTCGGGGGACCGGCGGTGCCGGATCTGGGCCTCGAAGATTGCGGCGTTGTCCCAGCCCGGGCGCAGCGCTGCGGCGCGCTCGAGCTCCTGGAGCGCGAGCGCTTCGTCGTTTGCCGCCAACCCCGCCTGCGCGATCGCGAAATGCGCTTCCGGAATCTGCGGATAAGGTTCGGTGAGCTTTCGAACCACGCGAAGATTGGCCGCTTTGTCCGGGTTCTGCGCGAGCAGCTGTCCGATTTGCATCAGGCCGTCGGGCGCCGCGCCGTCGGTCGCGAGGAGCCTGGCAATGTACGGTTCGGCCTCGTCCACGCGGCGCCCGTTGACGAGCAGCGCGGTGACCGTGCGCAGCGCCTGCAGCGAGCCCGGATCGGCGTCGTGCCAGACGCGCGCCGCCTCGAGCGCAAGCTGCGGCGCCCGCGCGAAGTTGGAGATCTCGACTGCGCGGCGCGCGACGCGTGGGTCGCGCGTGTGCTGGGCCAGCTCGACGTAGGTCTGCGCCGCGAGCTCCGTGCTGCCCCGCTGCGCGGCAATCTCGCCCAGCAGGAACGAGTACAGCAGCGGCTCGGTGAGGTCCTGCGACGGAAGATTCGCGGCGGGTTTTGGCGCCTCCGCAGCAGGCGGCGGCGCCTCGTCGTCGTCGTCCTCCGCATCGGGGGCCTGCACTTGCGCCTGCGCAAGGAGCGCAAAGAGCGCCGCGACCAGCAGCGCAAGCAGGCGGGAAGTCAAGCGCATGACACGATTAGTGTAGGTATATTTGGTGCCCCGCACAAGCAAGAGAGTTCCATGCCAGAACTGCCTGAAGTGGAAGTCACACGCCGCGGAATTGCGCCTTATCTGATCGGCCGCGCGATCGCCGCGGTCACGGTGCGCGAGCCGCGGCTGCGCTGGCGCGTGTCCGACGCAGTGTCGGGCCTTGCCGGACGCTCGGTGCGCGCCGTGACACGCCGCGGCAAGTACCTGCTGATCGATTGCGGCAACGGCCATCTGATCGTGCATCTGGGCATGTCCGGAAGCCTGCGCTTCGTCAGCCCGGACACGCCTCCGGGCAAGCACGATCACATCGACCTGGCGTTCGGCGGCAGGATCCTCCGCATGCGCGACCCGCGTCGATTCGGCGCGGTGCTCTGGACCGAGGCGCCGCCCGAATCGCATCCGCTCATCCGCCACCTTGGCGTCGAGCCGCTTTCCGGCGCGTTCAACGCGCGCCGCCTGCACGCGCTCGCGCGGGCGCACCGCACTTCGATCAAGCAGTTCCTTATGGACGGGCGCCGGATCGTCGGCGTGGGGAATATCTACGCCTCCGAAGCGCTGTTTCGCGCCGGGATACGCCCGCAAACGCGCGCCAGCCGCGTGTCGATCGGGCGCTGCGCGAAGCTCGTCGCGGCGATCAAGCGCACGCTGCGCGCCGCCATCCGTGCCGGCGGCTCAACCTTGCGGGATTTTGTCGGCGGCGAAGGCGAGCCGGGATATTTCCAGACCCGCTACCGGGTGTACGACCGCGCGGGACTGCCGTGCCGCCGCTGCACCACGCCGATCCGGCGCATCGTGCAGGGGCAGCGCGCGACCTTCTACTGCCCCTCCTGTCAGAAGTGAAGGAAAAATGGGGTCAGAGTGATATTTGCGAGGAAATCTTACTCTGACCCCATTTTTCCGGCCTTCTCGGCGAGCTTCGCGCGCACGATGGGATGCACGAACTTGGAGACGTCGCCGCCGAGCAGCGCGATTTCTCGCACCAGCGTCGCCGAGATGAACATGTGCTGCTCCGAGGGCGTGAGGAACACGGTTTCCATGTCCGGATTGAGATTTCGGTTCATCCCGGCAAGCTGGAATTCATATTCGAAATCCGACACCGCGCGCAGTCCCCGCAGCACGACATGCACATTGTGCTGGCGCACGAATTCGATCAGCAGGCCGCTGAACCCGACCACCTGGACGTTTTTCAGACTCGCCAGCACCTCCTTCGCCATCTCGAGCCGCTCCTGCAGGGTGAAGAACGGTTTCTTGAAGCGGCTGTCGGCGATCCCGAGGATCACCGCGTCGAACAGGATGCTCGCGCGCCGCACGAGGTCCTCGTGGCCGCGCGTCAGCGGATCAAACGTTCCCGGATACACCGCTCGGATCATGGGCGCTCCATTCGAATAGTTGGTAGCTCACGCCGCCCGCGCGCGCGCGCTTCAGCTCGCGCCAGGGAGAAACAGCCTCCACGGACCTCTCGGCCTCCACATAAACGCGCGCGCCCTCCCGCAGCAGCGCCGGCAGCCGCCCGAGCAGCGCGGGCACCGCATTCTGCCTGAACGGAGGATCGAGGAAAACCACGTCGAAGCACTCGCGCGCACGCTCGAGATACTCGAGCGCCCCGCTGCCGATGATTTCGACCTGCGACGCTTCCAGTTCGAGGCGGCTCTTCTCGAGCGCCGTCAGCGCCGCGCGGTCGGCTTCGATCATCACGACCCGCTCCGCACCGCGCGACGCGGCCTCGAACCCGAGCGCGCCGCTGCCGGCGTACAGATCGAGACAGGCGAGGCCGCTCAGATCCTGCCCCAGCCAGTTGAACAGCGTCTCGCGCACGCGGTCCGGCGTCGGGCGCAGCCCGGCGCGCGCGATCACGCCGATCCTCCGACTGCGCCACGCGCCGCCGATGATGCGCACGCGGCCCGGCGCGTTCGCGTGCGCGCCGCCGGAAACGCCGCGAGTGCGTTTGTTAGAATTCATTCACCCATGTTAGCAGTGACTTCCTGGGCGGCGCGGCTCAAGGCTGGGTTGACGCGCACGCGCGAGGCGCTCGGAGGAGGTCTTGGCGCAATCCTCGGCCGCCGCAAGATCGACGAGGCGCTGTTCGAGGAACTCGAGGCCGCGCTCATCTCCGCCGACTGCGGCCTCGAGGCGTCCCAGGCGCTCATCGCGCGGCTGCGCGAGCGCGCAAGAAAAGAACGGATCGAGGACGGCGATGCGCTCAAGCGTGCGCTGCGAGAGGAGCTGCACGCGCTCGTCGCGCCGCTCGAGCGCGCGCTCGAGCCCTCCCGCGCCAAGCCGTTCGTCATCGTCGTCGCGGGGGTCAACGGCTCCGGCAAGACAACCTCGATCGGAAAACTCGCCAGGTGGCTGCAGACCCGGGGAAAGAGCGTGCTGCTCGCTGCGGGCGACACCTTCCGCGCCGCGGCGCGCGAACAGCTCGCCGCCTGGGGCGAACGCAACGGCGTCCCCGTGATCGGGCAGCAGGGCGGCGATCCCGGAGCGGTGGTCTTTGACGCGGTGAACGCCGCAGTGGCGCGCGGCATCGATGTGGTGATCGCAGACACCGCCGGGAGGCTGCCGACGCAGCTTCACCGGATGGAGGAAATCAGCAAGGTACGGCGCGTGGTGGCAAAGGCGCTTGCGGGCGCGCCGCACGAGGTACTGCTCGTGCTCGACGCGAACACGGGACAGAACACGCTCTCGCAGGTGAAGGCGTTCGACGCGGCGCTGGGGCTGAGCGGCCTCATTCTCACCAAGCTCGACGGCACGGCAAAGGGCGGGATCGTGTGCGCCCTCGCGCATTTGAGGTTCAGAAACCCGGCGCAGAAAGCGATTCCGCTCCTGTTCGTCGGCGTCGGCGAGGGCATAGACGACCTGCGCCCGTTCGTCGCAAGCGATTACGCAGAGGCCCTGGTTGATTAGCTTCTCCCGCGTCTCCAAACGCTACCCCGGGGGAAAAGACGCGCTGCAGGAGGTCTCGTTCAGCGTCGGGCCGGGGGAATTCGCTTTCGTCGCCGGGCACTCCGGGGCCGGAAAATCCACCCTGCTCAAGCTGATTCCGGCAATCGAGCGGCCGACCTCGGGCACGGTGCTCGTCAATGGGCAGAATGTCGGCGCGCTCGGGCGCTCCGCGGTTCCGTATCTGCGCCGCAATCTGGGGCTCGTGTTCCAGGACCAGAAGCTCCTCTACGACCGCACGGTCTACGACAACGTCATGCTGCCCCTCGCCTTCAGCGACCATGCGCCGAAAGAGGCGGCGCGGCGCGCGCGCGCCGCGCTCGACAAGGTGGGGTTGCTCGCGCGCGAGCGCGCCAATCCGATCCAGCTCTCGGGCGGCGAGCAGCAGCGCCTGGCGATCGCGCGCGCCGTGGTCAACCGCCCCGCGATCCTGATTGCGGATGAGCCGACCGCAAACCTCGACGCCGATTCCGCGGCCGACATCCTGGGGATTTTCGCGGCTTTCAACCAGGTGGGGGTCACCCTCATCGTCGCCACACACGACGAGGCGATGATGAGCCGCTACGCAAAACGTGTGCTGCGGCTCGCTGCGGGCAGGCTGGCAGGGTCGTGAGAGCGTGGCTGCGGCAGCACCGGCAGGCCTTCGCAGTTGCGCTGCGAAAAATCGCTGCGCAGAGATCCGCGGCGCTGCTCAACGCTTTCGTGATCGGCGTCGCGCTCGCGCTGCCGGCGGGCGGGTACGCGCTGCTCGCAAACCTCGACGCGGTGACGCAGCGCGTCGCCTACGCGCCGCAACTCTCGGTGTACCTGCGCCACGAGGCGCCGCGCGGCGCGGCTGTGGCGCTGGGCGCCCGCCTCAAGGCCGATCCGCGCGTGCTCGAGGCGCGCTTCGTGCCGCGCGAAGCGGCGCTCAAGCAGCTCCGCAGGACCGAAACGCTCGCCGAGCTCGCCGCCGCGCTCGGCCAGAATCCCCTTCCCGATGCATTTGTCGTTCGAGTTGACGAGACAGGCCCCGCCGCCCTCGAAGCGCTCGCACGCGAATTGCGGGCGCTTGCGGCGGTCGCATATGTGCAGGTCGATTCCGACTGGGCGCGCCGCTTCGGCGCGCTCGCGACCGTGGCGCGCATCGCCATCGCGCTGCTCGCTGTGCTGCTCGCGGTCGGCCTGATCGCAGTGACCTTCAACACCATCCGGCTGCAGATCCTGACCCAGCGCGTCGAAATCGAGGTCTCCCGGCTGATTGGCGCGACCGACGCGTTCATCCGGCGGCCGCTGTACTACCTGGGCCTGCTCCAGGGACTCGCAGGCGGCGGCGTCGCGCTGGCGATCGTCTGGGTGGGCCTCGCGGCGCTCAACGTGGGGGTGGGGGACCTCTCGGAATCCTACGGATCGAACTTTCGCCTGAGTTTCCTTGACGCCGGCGACGGCCTTGCGGTGGGCGCGTTTTCGGCCCTCCTCGGATGGCTGGGCGGATATCTGTCAGTGAGCAAGTACTTACGTGATATAAACCAACTCCATTAGGGTCCGCTCCGGTGACCTGCGGAACTCAGCAATCTTTTGGCACTCTAAAACAGAGAGTGCTAAAATTTCCCCACGGAGGTTTGGAATGCAACGGATGATGGCATTGCCGATGACCACCTCGCTGGCTGCAGGAAGCCTCGAGGCGTACATCCGATCGGTGAGCCGCTTCCCGATCCTCACGGTCGAGGAAGAGCAGCGGCTGGCGCGTCGCTTTCGCACGTACGAGGATCTCGACGCGGCGCGGGAGCTGGTGCTCTCGCACCTGCGGCTCGTGGTCGCGGTCGCGCGCGGCTACCTTGGCTACGGGTTGCCTCACGCCGACCTGATCCAGGAAGGCAACATCGGCCTGATGAAGGCGGTCAAGCGCTTCGACCCGGAGCGCGGCGTGCGCCTGGTGTCGTTCGCGATCCACTGGATCAAGGCCGAGATCCACGAGTACATCCTGCGCAACTGGCGCCTGGTGAGGGTCGCCACCACCAAGGCGCAGAGGAAACTTTTCTTCAACCTGCGCTCGATGAAGACCGGCCTTGCGCCCCTCACGAACGACGATGTCGCGCGGGTCGCCGCCGAGCTGAAGGTGAAGCCCGAGGAAGTGGTCGAAATGGAGACCCGTCTCGGCGGCCGCGACGTTGGGTTCGATGCCGAGGACAACGACGAGGACGCCTACGCGCCCGTGCACTACCTCGCGGCCGACGCCGACGCCGAGCCCTCGCGCCTGCTCGAGGCCGCAGAGAACGAGCGCGCGCAGAGCGCCGGATTGCAGCAAGCGCTTTCCACGCTCGATCCGCGCAGCCGCAGGATCATAGAGACGCGCTGGCTGAAGGAAAAAAACACCGCCACGCTGCACGACCTCGCCCGCGAGTTCAAGGTCTCGGCCGAGCGCATCCGGCAGATCGAGGCGAAGGCGCTGGAGAAGATGAAGAAAGCGATGCAGCCGCAAGACGCGCCGCGCGCGCTTCCGGCTCCGGCCGCAGCGTAGGCTTCAGCACCTTGCGACAAAACGGCCGCCCATGCGGCCGTTTTTGCTTTCCGGACGGCGTAATCGCCCGGGGTGGGATCAGCGCCGATCAGCCGTGCGGCGGCTTGCGCGGCACGGCCTTGGCGATGCGCGCGAGCAGCCTGCGCGCCGAGGTCGTGGGTGGCGCGCCGCTCGCCTCACCCAGCACGCCCAGCAAGTCAGCCAGCAAGGCCCGCCCGGTCGCAGCGGCGGCGCGCGCGTCCTCCAGGTCGAAGGGGATCGCCTCGTTGTAATCCGCGTCGTGCCGCCCGGCCATCAGCGTGGAGAACTTCGCCGAGGTCTCGCGCGGCAGCGTCCCGGGACGCACGAAATGAAGCGCGAGCAGGCTCGCCACCGCCTTGTGGCTCGCGGCTTCGATCCCCTTCGCGTAGAGCAGCGCCTCGGCGGCATGGAACACCGCGAAATACATGCTCGAGGCGCACTCGCGCGGGTTGCGCGCCCGGTAGTTGGCGAGAAAGGACTTGAGCTTCGACTCCAGCTGCTCGAGCTTGAGCGCGACGCGCGAGCGCGTCAGCTTGTCCACGGCCGTCCTTCGCGTTCGACGATGTCGACGAAGCCGGTGCGCGGGCTGCCGGCGAAGATCACCGACGGCTGCAGCGGCGCCAAGTCCCCGCCCTCCAGCGCCGCGGCCGCATCCGCCGCGGCCGAATAGATCGCCGCGCGCAACGCGCGGTCCTCGTTTCCGGCCACGAACACGGCGACGTCGAGATCGGAGTCGGCGCGCGAACCGCCGCGTGCGCGGCTGCCGAAGACCACGATGCGCTCCAAGCGCGCGCCGGCGAGGGCCCGAACCCGCTCGGAAAACTCGGCGAGCAGGGCGTTTTCAAGCGGTGTGAGCTGCGCCAGCCCAGGCGAGGCAGCGCGCGCGCGACCGGGCGGTGCAATGCGTGCGGCGCGCGGAATCGCCCAGCGCGCGCCGATCCAGCGCGCGCCGGCGATCCGTCCGGCATCGAGCAGGGCCAGCACCCGCTGGCGGCTGATGCCGCGCAGACGCGCGTATTCGCGCGTCGAGCAGAGCCGGGGCTCGGCGGGCTTGGGCATGGCGCGGCAAGGCTAGCAGAGGCCTTGTCAAATGACAATACGCGCGCGGACCCTCAACTTGGACATCGGGGAAGCAAGAATGGGCGACGAATTAACGAACCAGGACACGACCAACGTTCAGTTTGGCCATCCGCTTTGTTTCGTACATAGCGACGTCCGCATGCTTAAGAAGCTGTGCGGGTTGCTCCCCATCGTCGGGAAATATGGC
>CAZYVT010000067.1:0-20149 GCA_964651335.1 uncultured Enterobacteriaceae bacterium
TTGCCGCTCGCCGCCTGCGCGTACATGTCGACGATGATGTACTTGTTCCACGCCTCGGCGGCCTTCTTGTCTGGGGTGCCGGCAAAGCCCATGTGGCGGCCCGCGCGCGACGCGGTCTTGAACGGCAGCATCACCGGATCCACGTTCCACATCGGGTGGTTCTCCCAGTCGCGCGTCGGCGCCACTGCAAAGCCCTTCTGCACCACCACCCACTTCTCGTAATTGGCCTTGGTGTGTGCCCAGCGCAGGAACTCCTTCGCCCCCTTGGCGTTCTTCGAGTACTTCATCACCATGTGAGTGAACGCCGTGTGGTAGGCGTACTGCCCCTTGGGTCCGGCGGGCAGCGGCGCGTGCAGGATGTCGGTATGCAGAGCTGCGCCTTTCTCGGTCTTGAACTTGTCGGCGCCGTTCAGCGCGGCGACGTAGATCGAGGCGCCGTTCAGCGACGCACAGATGTCGCCGGACAGGAAGGCGCGGTTGTTGTTGGTGTCGTCCCAGGCAAGCCCGCCCTCGTCGTGCGCGTCCTTCCAGAACTGAGTCATGAAACGCACTGATTCGACGGTTTCCTTGGAGTCGAGCACCACCTTGCCCTTGGCATCGACTTCCTGGCCGCCGTAGGACCACATCATCGGATAGGCAAACGTCGGCGCGTCGCCGAAGGTGTGCCCGAGCGTCTGGCCGATCGGGTGTTTTGCCGCCTTCAGCTTCTTGCCGGCCTCGTGATACTGCCCCCAGGTCTTGGGGAATTCCTTGACACCGATTTCATCGAACCAGGACTTGCGGTACGCGATCAGCGCCGGCACCGTCGCCCAGGGCATCGCCACCCACTGCTTCCCGACCCTGCACATCGACTGCGGCAGGTCGTAGATGCCGCCCTGCGACTTGCCGACTTCCCCGGCGATGTCGCTCACATCCACTGCCCCCGCGGCATAGAGTTGCGGATAGTTGTTGAGCAGCATGATGATGTCGGGCCCGTTGCCCGACTGGATCGCGGCGGTGGCCCGCGCCGGGATGTCATTGGCGTTGACCGTCTCGACGTTGAGCTTGATGCCGAGCGCCTTCTGCACCTCCGGCACGTAGACTTCGCGCAGCACCTTGTCGGCGGCCGGGACGAAATCGTTCCAGCGCAGGATGTGGACCGTGTTGGCTTGCGCATACACCGGCGCCCGCTGCGCGGTGAGAATTCCCTCGATACCGGTGGCCGCGACACCCGCGCCTACCGCCTTCAGAAATGTTCTGCGTTTCATTTCCTCTCCCCTTTTGGATGGACTTTGCGGCCGTTGCAGCCACGCCAACTGAATCTGCCTGCGGGCTTGCGCAAAGTCAATATTTTTTCCGACGCCACAGAGACTCTTGCGGTGCAGCATTCGCGGCCGCGCCCGCGTTCGCTATGCTGCGCCGGGTGCAGAGACCCTATTCGTGAACGTCGGGCAGGAAAGCGTTGGCTGAGCCGGGCGGGTTGGCGCTTGCCGCGACGGTCGCGGCCGCGGCAATCATCGTGGTCGGGGCCTCGCGCGCCACCGAGCGCGCGGGCCCGTTCCTCGGCGCGATGCTCGCAACGCTGCCGGTCTCGGCCGGTCCGGTGTACGTATTCCTGGCGATGGACCATGGCGCCGCGTTCATCTCCGAAGCCGCGCGCACGAGCGTCGCCAGCACGGCCGCCACCGCGGCGTTCGTCGCCGTGCATGCCTTCGCCGCGCAACGCTTCGCGACGTCCGCGTCGCTCGCGCTCGCCACGCTCGCGTGGTTCGCTGCGGCATTCGCGCTGCAGTTACGCGACTGGAGCTTCGCCGAAGCCTGCCTGCTGTACGCCGGCGCCTTCGTTCTCGCGATCGGCGGCCTGCGGCGCTTTGCCGTCGCGATCGAGGCACCGCCGGTGCCGCGCGCGCGCTTCGATCTTGCGTTGCGCGCGCTGCTGGTCGCGGCCGTGGTGGTCGCAACGACCTTCGCCAGCCACGCGCTCGGCCCCGCGGCCGCCGGCGTGCTGGCGACCTACCCGGTGGTGTTCACCTGCCTGGTGGTGATCCTGCAGCCGCGCTGCGGCGGCCGGTTCACCGCCTCGGTGCTGGTGAACGGCCTCAAGGGCCTGCTCGGTTTCGGTCTGGCGCTCGCGGTGCTGCATGTTGCGGCGGCGCGCATGAGCGCCGCGGCAGCGCTGCTGCTCGCGCTGGCGGTGGCGGTCGGATGGAACGCCGCATTGACGCTGCTCGGGCGCAGGCGCTTCAAGCGCACCCCCAAGAATCCGGATTGACGACGTGCGCCGGTTCCTGATATGACCGGGGCTGCAAAGGAGTGACATGAACCAACTGGATTTCAAGGGCCGCACCGCCGTCGTCACCGGCGGGGCGCAGGGGATCGGACTTGCGATCGTAAAGCGCCTCATCGCCTCGGGTGCGAAGGTGCGCATCTGGGATGTGGACGACCGGCTGCTCGCAAGGACCATTGCAGCGCTCGGCTCTGCGGTCACCGGCGAGGCGATCGATGTCACAGACGCAGCCGCGGTGCAGCGCGGCGTGAAGTCAGCGCTCGAGGCGATGGGCAGAATCGATGTCTTCGTCAACAATGCCGGCATCGCAGGCGCGACCAGGCCGGTCATCGACTACCCGGTCGAGGAATGGGAAAAGGTGATCCGGATCGACCTCACCGGCGCGTTCCTGTGTTGCCGGGCGGTGGTGCCGCACATGCTGAAGCAGAAGTACGGGCGCATCGTCAACGTCGCCTCGATCGCGGGCAAGGAAGGCAATCCCAACGCGGCAGCGTACAGCGCGGCGAAGGCAGGCGTGATTGCGCTCACCAAGTCGCTCGGCAAGGAATTGGCGCAGACCGGGGTTCTCGTAAACTGCGTCACGCCTGCGGCAGCGAAGACCGCGATCTTCGAGCAGATCTCGCAGCAACATATCGACTACATGCTCTCCAGGATCCCGATGGGCCGCTTCGTGAGTGTGGACGAGATCGCGTCGCTCGTCTGCTGGCTCGCCTCGGAGGACTGCGCGTTCTCCACCGGCGCGGTGTTCGACATCTCCGGCGGAAGGGCCACTTATTGATATGGTCAAGAAGAAAACATCTCCGCTTCGCAGCGTGCAATGGTTCGGCCGGCAGGACATCTACGGCTTCATCTACCGCAGCTGGGTCAAGAACCGCGGCGTGCCACACGACCAGTTCGACGGCAGGCCCGTGATCGGCATCTGCAACACGTACTCCGAGTTGGTCCCGTGCAACTCTCATTTCCGCACCATCGCAGAGCACGTCAAGGCGGGGGTGCTCGAGGCGGGCGGCTTCCCGCTCGAATTCCCCGTGATGTCGCTCGGCGAGACACTGCTGCGGCCCACGGCGATGCTCTACCGCAACCTCGCCAGCATGGACGTCGAGGAGTCGATCCGCGCGAACCCCTTGGACGGCGTGGTGCTGCTCGTGGGCTGCGACAAGACCACGCCTTCTCTCCTCATGGGCGCGGCGAGCGTGGACATTCCGGCGATCGCGGTGTCGGGCGGCCCGATGCTCTCGGGCAAGTACCGCGGCACGGACATCGGCTCGGGCACCAACGTCTGGTCGATGTCCGAGGACCTGCGCGCCGGGAGGATCACGCTGCAGGAATTTCACGAAGCCGAGTCCTGCATGCACCGCTCGCACGGCCACTGCATGACGATGGGCACCGCCTCCACGATGGCCTCGATGGTCGAGGCGCTCGGCATCGGGATGCCCGGGAATGCCGCGATTCCGGCGGTGGATGCGCGGCGGAACGTCCTCGCCCGTGCGGCCGGGCGCCGCATCGTCGAACTGGTGAAAGAGAGGGTACCGCTCTCGAAGATCCTGACGAAGAGAGCGTTCGAGAACGCGATCCGGGCGAATGCCGCAATCGGCGGCTCGACCAACGCCGTCATTCACCTGATCGCGATCGCGCGCAGGCTGGGGGTGAATCTCTCGCTCGAAGACTGGGACCGGCTCGGCCGCGGCGTGCATTGCCTCGTCAACCTGATGCCGTCGGGCAGGTACCTGATGGAGGATTTCTACTACGCTGGCGGCCTCCCCGCCGTGCTAAGGGAATTGGGTGAGGCAAAGCTGCTGCATCGTGATGCCCTTACCGTCAACGGCAAGACGATCTGGGAGAACAACAGCGATGCTTCATGCTGGAATCGCGACGTGATCCATACGATGAAAATGCCGTTCAAGAAGAACACCGGCATCGCGGTGCTGCGGGGAAACCTGTGCCCAAACGGCGCGATCATCAAACCTTCGGCCGCGACGCCCAAGCTCCTCAGGCATCGCGGCCGAGCGGTGGTATTCGACAATATCGAGGATCTGCACAGGCGGATCGACGACCCGAACCTCGATATCGACGAGACCCGTGTCATGGTGCTGAAGAACTGCGGCCCCAAGGGCTATCCGGGCATGGCCGAAGTCGGCAACATGCCGCTGCCACCGAAGCTGCTGAAGAAAGGCGTAACGGACATGGTGCGCGTTTCCGACGCGCGCATGAGCGGCACCGCCTACGGTACCGTCGTGCTGCATGTTTCGCCCGAGGCCGCTGCTGGAGGGCCGCTCGCGCTGGTGGAGAACGGCGACCTGATCGAACTGGACGTCGCGAAGCGGAAATTGCAGCTACTGGTCGCCGACCGCGAGCTGAAAAAACGCCGCGCCAGGTGGAAACGACCCAAGCCACCGATGAGCCGTGGTTACTGGAAGCTCTACATCGACCACGTGCTGCAGGCCGACCAGGGTGCGGACCTGGACTTCCTGGTCGGCAAGAGCGGTGATTTCGTACCCAGGGACAACCACTGATGGCCGAATACACGCTTTACTGCTTTGCCCAGTCCGGGAACGCGTACAAACCGGCGCTGATGCTTGCGCTCTGCGGCGCTGACTGGGCGCCTCGTTTCGTGGAATTCTGGAACGGCGAGACGCGCACGCCCGAGTACCGCGCCGGCGTGAACCCGATGGGCGAAGTGCCGGTGCTCGAACACCGCGGCGTTCGCCTCGCGCAGTCGGCGGTGATTCTCGACTACCTCGCGGCGACGCTCGGCCGCTACGGCTGGAAGGACGAGCAGGAGCGCCGCGAGATCCAGCGCTGGCTCTATTGGGACAACCACAAGCTGACGAGCTACATCGCCACGCTCCGTTACCTTGTGAGCTACATGAAGACCGGCGAGACGCCGGTGACGGAGTTCCTGCGCGGCCGCATGAAGGGCGCGCTCGCGATTCTCGACCGGCATCTCGCGGCGCAGCCGTACGCCGTCGGCGGCCGGCTCACCATCGCCGATCTCTCCATGTGCGGCTATCTCTACTGGCCGGAGGAGTTCGGCGCGAGCTGGACCGAGTACCCGGGGATCGCGCCCTGGCTTGAGCGCATCCGCTCGCAGGCGGGCTGGGTGCATCCCTACCAGCTGATGCCCGGGCATCCGCTTCCCGCAAAGACCTGAGGCGCCGGTGACGCAGCAGCACGAGGAATTACGCAATGACGACGCGCACGTCCTCGGCACGGACGGTCAGTTCCACGTCACCGACGACGCGGTCGATCTTGGCGTGTACCGCTGGGAAGACTGGGGCTCGTTCGCGCTGTTCTGGGTGCTCGCATTCATCGTCTTCTACCAGGTGTTCACGCGCTATGTGCTCGACGATCCGGCGGGATGGACCGAGGAGATCGCGCGCTATTTCCTCGTCGCCATGGTGTTCATCGGCGCGGCGATGTCGGTGCGCAAGAACAACCACATCCAGGTGGACTATTTTTACCGTCTCATGCCGCGCGCGATGGGCCGTGTCATGAGCACGGCGGTGGACCTTTTCAGGTGCGTGTTCCTCGGCTATGCGACCTATCTGTGCTGGCTGATGATCCAGCGCATCGGTTCGAGCCGGATGGCAATCGTGGACCTGCCGATGGGCTGGGTATTCGGGGCGATGCTATTCGGGTTTGCGCTCATGTTCTGGCGCTCGCTCGGCGTGGCATGGCGCCACTGGGTGCAGGGCTACAGCATTCTCGAGCGTCCGGAGATCGGGCTTGAGGAGCACGACACCGTGCAGGGCGCGAAGGAGCCAGGATGACCGGTACCGGCATGCTGGGCGGCTTTATCGGTCTCATGGCGGGCGGCGTTCCGGTCGCGATGGCCATGGCGGGCGCGGCGCTGATTTATGTGATGGTGTCCGGGAACATTCCCGACTTCGTCGTCATCCACCGCATGTACGGCGGAGTGGATTCGTTTCCTCTCCTCGCGGTGCCGTTCTTCATCTGGGCCGGGAATCTCATGAACTCGGCCGGCATCACGAACCGCATCTACAATTTTGCCCTCGCGCTCGTGGGGTGGCTCAAGGGCGGGCTCGGCCACGTCAACGTGATTGGCTCGATGATCTTCGCCGGGATGTCGGGCACCGCGATCGCGGACGCCGCGGGCCTGGGCACGATCGAGATCAAGGCAATGAAGGATCACGGGTATGCGACCGAATTCGCGGTTGGCGTCACCGCGGCCTCCGCCACCGTGGGGCCCATCATCCCGCCGTCGCTGCCGTTCGTCATCTACGGCATGATGGCGAGCGTCTCCATCGGACAGCTCTTCCTCGCTGGCGTGATCCCCGGGATCATCATGGGCCTCACGATGATGGCAACGGTTGCGTACTTCGCTCACACCCGGAATTACGGGCGCGACGTGCCGTTCTCGGCCGCCAAGCTCGCCAAGGCGACGCTGGAAATCGCAACCGTGGGCTGCGTGCCGGTGGGCGCATGGCTCCTCTATTCACTCGGAATTCCGGGGGGCTGGGCGGTGATCATCGCGTTCGCGCTGCTGCTCGTTCTGGACCGCCTCTTCAACTTTTCCGCGGTCATGGCGCTGCTCACGCCGGTGCTGCTGATCGGCGGCATGACGATGGGCGTGTTCACGCCAACCGAGGGCGCGATCGCCGCTTGCATCTGGGCGCTGTTTCTCGGCCTGGTGTGGTACCGCACGCTCGACTGGAAGCGGCTGGTCAAGCTCAGCATGGACACGATCGAGACCACCGCAACGGTGCTGTTTATCGTGGCCGCGGCCTCGATCTTCGGTTGGTTGCTGACCGTGACCCGGGTCACCGACGCGGTGGCCGAGTGGGTGCTCGCGTTCACGCAGAACCCGAACGTGTTCCTGCTGCTTTCGAATCTGCTGATGCTGTTCGTCGGCTGTTTCCTCGAGCCCACCGCCGCGATCACGTTGCTGGTGCCGATCCTCATTCCGATCTGTCTCAAGCTCGGCATCGACACGGTTCACTTCGGCCTGGTGATGGTGCTGAACCTCATGATCGGCCTGCTGCACCCGCCGATGGGCACGGTCCTGTTCGTGCTCTCCCGCGTCGCAAAGCTCTCGATCGAGCGCACTACGATCGCGATCCTGCCATGGCTGATTCCGCTGCTCGCGACCCTGTTTCTCTGCACCTACGTGCCGGAGATCGTGCTCTGGCTGCCGCGCCAGTTCTTTTGAAGGAAAGTAGGGACAGACCCTGTTTCTTGACATGGCGAGCGTCCTGATCCTCGCCGATGATCTGACCGGCGCCGCTGACTGCGCTGCCGCTTTTCTCGGACGCGCACCGCGCGTCGTCGTGGCGCTCGACGAACGCGCCCCCCTGCGCGCCCCGGTCCTCGCGGTCGACCTCGATACGCGCGCGCAGGCCGAAGAGGCCGCCTGTCGCGAGGTGCGGCGCGCATTTTCGGGCCGCCGCGCGCGCGAGGCGGACATCCTGTTCAAGAAGATCGATTCGACGCTGCGGGGACACGTGGCCGCGGAGCTCCGCGCCGCGCGCAGCGCGCTCGGGTTCAAGCGCCCGGTCGTCTTCGCGCCCGCTTTTCCCGCGCAAGGCCGCACGGTCAGGCACGGCCGTGTGTTCGTGAACGGCGCGCCGCTACGCGGCGGAAACCTGGCGCGACTGATCGGCGACAAGCGCGTCATCGTTTGCGACGCCGAGACGGATTCCGATCTGAAAGCAATCGCGCGAACGGGACTCTCTCTGCAGCCGCGACCGCTTTTCGTCGGCTCGGCCGGCCTTGCGCGCGCCCTCGCCTCGACGCTAGCTCGCCGGCGCCGGTCTGCACGCCCCCGATTGCCGCGTGGTCCGGTCGTGGTCGCGGTGGGGAGCGCCTCGCCGGTTTCGGCGCGTCAGGCGAGAAGACTCGCGCGCGTCGCCACCCGGGAAGGCGTCGCGCTCTACAGGCTGGAATGGATGCGCACGCCGACGCTCGCCGATTTGCCGCTGGTCCATGCGTTCGGCCGCATCGCCGCGCGGCACGCTGGGGCTGCGGCCTACGTGCTCACAGGCGGCGAAACGGCGCGCGCCGTGCTCGCAGCGCGCGGCGTGCGGGGATTCCGCCTGCTCGGGGAAGTCGAGCCGGGCGTGCCGTTCGGTGCGTCGATTCCGCGCGGAACGCTGGTGTGCACCAAGGCCGGAGGTTTCGGCGGCCCCGATACGCTCGTACACTGTGTCTCCAGGCTCAAGCGCGAGATGAAATCCTCATGACCCGACCCCGCATCGGCATCACGATGGGAGACCCGGCAGGCGTGGGCGCCGAGGTTGTGGTGAAGGCGCTTGCCCATGCCGAGGTGTACGCGCAGTGCAGGCCGCTCGTGATCGGCGACGCCAGACGCCTCGAGCGTGCATGCGCGCTCGTCGGCGCGTCGCTCGCGATCCGCGCAATCCAGGAGCCCGAGGAAGCGCGCTTCGAGCGGGGCACGGCGGATTGCATCGACCTCGGACTGGTGCCGGCAGACCTTCCCTTCGGCAGGCTCTCAGTGCAGGCGGGAGAGGCGGCGTACCGGTACGTCGAGCGCGCGGTTGCGCTCGCGCGCGAAGGACGGATCGACGCGATTTGCACTGCACCCCTCAACAAGGAGGCGATGAATGCTGCGGGGCATCGCTATCCGGGACATACCGAACTGCTCGCGGATCTGACCGGAACGCAGGAAGTATCGCTGATGCTGCTGGCGCCCAAGCTGCGCGTGATTCACGTTACGACGCACATCGGCCTGCTCGACGCCATCGAGAGAATCGACGCCGGCCTCGTGGAGCGGACCATCGGTCGCGGCCGGGAGCTGCTGCGCGCAGCGGGAATCTCCGAGCCGCGGATCGGCGTGTGCGGGATCAACCCGCACGCCGGCGAAGGCGGCCTGTTCGGACGCGGCGAAGAGGAGAAAAAGATCGTCCCGGCGATTGCGGCCACGCGCGCGCGCGGCTGGAAGGTCGAAGGGCCCCTCCCTGCAGACACGCTCTTTTACCGTGCCGCCCGCGGCGACTTCGACCTCGTGGTCGCCATGTACCACGACCAGGGACACGGCCCGGTCAAGGTGATGGGGCTGGAACACGGCGTCAATGTCACCGCCGGCCTCCCGATCCTGAGGACTTCGGTCGATCACGGCACGGCGTTCGACATCGCCGGGACCGGGAAAGTGGATGAGCGCAGCATGCTCGAGGCACTCAGACAGGCTGCGCTGCTTGCCCCGCCCGTGACGAGGGGCGCCGCCTAGATATTCTTTTCCGCCATGTCCCCGATCACCGGCAGCTTGAAGGTCTCTCCCTGATAGGCCTTCACCATCAGGAGTATCCATAGTATCAACTGCGCCAGCCCGAGGAACGGCATCAGGATCCATCCGACGAAGGGAATGAATCCGAGCGCGATGAACAACACGGTCAATGCGCCGAACGTGATGATCGACTGCATGGCGTGGAAGCGGACAAACCGGTTTTCCTTTTCGATCAGGAAAAAGATCAGTCCGGTAATCCAGCCGGCGAGATAACACAGCAATCCCGCGACGTTCTGGTTCATTCCGGAGGAGGTTTTCGGGGTTTCTTCTGTCATGGTGTAGCTCTCCCTGTTGGCGCGAGAAATCGCAGGCCGCACTTCCGCCTGTCATGTGTCGCATTCCCGCGCCGGCAGTATAAGGCCAATGTGAGAGCGACAAAACGACAGCTACTAAAATTGGCTGCAGGAGGGTGGGCCGCGGTCGCACGGCGTTCACCGGAGTAATATTGCCCCCTTCTCCGAGGGTTCCCCATGCTCCAGGCCGCCGACCTGACCATCCGCCTGAATCCCGCCGATGACGTCGTGATCGCGCGCGTCGAGCTCGCGGCAGGCACGCGCTTGCTGAACGAAGGAAGCATCGAGGTGGCAGCTGGCGTGCCTGCGGGCCACAAGATCGCGGTGCGCGAGGTGAAACAGGGCCGGCCGGTGCGGCGCTACAACCAGATCATCGGCTTTGCGACGCGCGATATTCATGCCGGCGAGCATGTGCACATCCACAACCTCGCCATGGGGGAATTCCAGCGCGACTACGCGTTCTGCGCCGACGTCAAGCCGACCGAGTCGGTTTCGAAAGCCGCGACATTTCAGGGCATCGTGCGATCCGATGGCTGCGTTGCCACGCGTAACTACATCGGCATTCTCACCAGCGTGAACTGCTCGGCCACCGTGGCGCGCATGATTGCGCGTCACTTCGAGAACCGTCTCGGGGATTACCCGAATGTCGACGGTATTGTCGCGCTTACTCACAAGAGCGGCTGCGGCATGGCCTCCGAGGGCGAGGGGATCGATGTGCTGCGCCGCACGATGGCGGGCTACGCGCGCCATCCCAACTTCTTCGCGGTGCAACTCGTGGGACTGGGCTGCGAGGCGAACCAGATCAACAGCCTGCTTGCGGCGCAGAAGCTCAAGCGCGAAGACAAGCTGCACGCTTACACCATTCAGGAGAAGGGCGGCACGTCGAAGGCGGTGCGCGAGGGCATCGCCCGTATCGAGGCGCTGCTCGCAGAGGCAAACAAGGCAAAACGCGAGACCGTCCCAGCAAGCCACCTGACCCTGGGCCTGCAGTGCGGCGGCTCGGACGGTTACTCGGGAATCAGCGCCAACCCGGCGCTCGGCGCCGCGGTGGACCTCCTCGTTCGGCACGGCGGGTCCGCGATCCTCTCCGAAACTCCGGAGATCTACGGCGCCGAGCACCTGCTCACGCGGCGCGCGGCAACGCGCGAGGTTGGCGAAAAGCTCATCGCCCGCATCCGTTGGTGGGAGGACTACACGCGACGCAACGGCAACGAGATGAACAACAACCCGTCACCCGGCAACAAGGCGGGAGGTCTCACCACGATCCTCGAAAAATCGCTCGGCGCGGTGGCAAAAGGCGGCACCACCAATCTCGTCGACGTGTACGAGTATGCGGAACCCGTGACGGCGAAGGGCTTCGTTTACATGGACACGCCGGGCTACGACCCGGTGTCGGCGACCGGCCAGGTCGCCGGCGGAGCGAACATGATCTGCTTCACCACCGGCCGGGGCTCGGCCTACGGCTGCAAGCCCGCGCCCTCGCTCAAGCTCGCGACCAACACCGCGCTCTTCGAGCACCAGGAAGAGGACATGGACATCAACTGCGGCACCATCGTCGACGGCAAGGAATCGGTCGAGGAAGTCGGCCGCCGCTTCTTCGACCTGATCCTCGAGACCGCATCGGGACGCAAGACCAAGTCCGAGCTCTTCGGCTACGGGGAGGACGAATTCGCGCCTTGGGTGATCGGCGCGACGATGTGACCGCCCGTCGAACCGTTCGCGGGCTCGTCGCGCTGCTTTGCGTCTGCGCGGCCGCCCAATCTGCCGCCGCGCGCGACGAACGGCGCCCGCGGAATCTCTACCACGGCGCGATCGCTTACCACCATCCGAGCGGCAGCGTTGGATGGGCGACCGACCGGCGCACCAGCCGCGAGGCGAAGATCGAAGCCCTGCGCCAGTGCGCTCACGAAAGATGCGAGGTGGTCGCCTCGGTAACGCGCGGCTGCGCCGCGCTCGCCAAGGATGCGAAGAAACACGTCGTTCAGAAAGGCGCCACCCGGCAGGAAGCCGAAGCCAAGGCGCTGCGCCATTGTGGCGCGCTATGCGAGATCGCGGCCTGGACCTGCACCCGCTGATTCAGACGAAGGGATTATTGCGCTCGCCGCCCTTGGGGCCCCAGAACACGACCCAGGTGGCGAAATCGCCGCTGAAATCCTCGAAGCGATGCTCCATCTTCGCGGGAACGAACAGCAGGTCGTTCTGCGCAAAGGAGACGCGCTCGGCGCCGCGCACGAACGTTCCGTGGCCGCTCGCGACGATGTAGATCTCGTCCCGGTCGTGCGGCGTTTGCGGATCCTCGCCCTTCGGCGCGTACCAGCGGATCTCCAGACTGCCGTGACGCAGGATCTCCGCGGAGCGCCTGCCGTGGGGAATCCTTGCGCGCGCAGCGTCCTCCGCGCTCGCGTGCCAGCGGTGCTTCACTTGCGCCACTTGATCGAGCAGCCGATCGAGGCCACCTGCTCCTTCGGCCCCTGGCCAGTCTTTGCAACTCCGAGCATGGCGTCGAACAGCTCGCGGCGCGCGTCCGGCACCGGGCTTGTCTTCGAGGCATCCAGGCGGCCGCGGTATTGCAGCTCCAGCCTCGCGTTGAAGCCGAAGAAATCCGGTGTGCACGCCGCGGCGTAGGCTTTCGCAATTTCCTGCGATTCGTCCAGCACGTAGGGGAACGGAAACTTCCGCTCGCGCGCCACGCGCTTCATGTTCTCGAACGAATCCTCCGGATAGTCCGACGGGTCGTTGGACATGATCGCGATCGAGCCGACGCCGTGCGCCGAAAGCTCGGCGCAATCGCGCACGATGCGATCGAGCACCGCCTTCACGTACGGACAGTGGTTGCAGATGAACATCACCAGCAGCCCGTTCGGCCCGCGAGCGTTCGCGAGCGAGTGCCGCTTGCCGTCCACGCCGGGCAGGTCGAAATCGGCCGCTTTCCAGCCGAAATTGCAGATCGAATCGTGTGCAGCGACCATGCGAGAATCGTAGCATGGAAGATCGTCATTCTGTCGCCGGTGGAACCGCTCGCGCTTCATCTGCCTGAAATCGCGGTCGCCGCCGCGCTCGCCTGGGGCAGTGGTCTGCGCGTCTACGCGACGCTGTTCTGCGTCGGGCTCGCGGGATCGCTCGGCTGGCTCGAATTGCCGCCGCACCTGCGCGTCCTCGAGCTGCCGCTCGTCCTCGCGGCGAGCGGCTTCATGACATTCGTCGAATTCTTCGCCGACAAGCTGCCGTGGGTGGATAGCCTCTGGGACATCGTGCATACCTTCATCCGCATCCCCGCGGGCGCCGCGCTCGCTGCAGCCGTGTTCGGCGATAGCGGTACTGGCGCGGCGCTCGCCGCCGCCATCGTCGGCGGCGCGCTTGCCGCCGGCGCGCACCTGTCGAAGGCGGGCGGGCGGGCGGCGATCAACCTCTCGCCCGAGCCGTTCTCGAACTGGGCGGCGTCGTTGAGCGAAGACGCCGCGGTACCTGCCGGACTGTGGCTGGCAATCGTGCATCCCGCGGCATTCCTCGTCCTTTTGGGCGCGCTTGCGCTCGTCCTGATCCTCCTGCTGCGCCGCATCGCGGGCGGCCTTGCCCGGCTCGCCGCGCGTCGCGGCACGTGAGCGCGCCGCGCAGCCGGGTTTCACAAATGCGAAGACAACCTGCCCGGGTTCCACGGCTCTACGTGGGGGAGCGTCTTCGTCCGGGAGCAGATCTTGATCTTCCGGACGAAGCTGCGCATCACGCGGCGCGCGTTCTGCGGCTGGGCGCCGGCGATGCGCTCACACTGTTCGACGGCAGCGGCGGTGAGTACGAGGCGCGCATCGTCGCGATTGCACACAACGGGGTCACGGTCGCGGTCGGGGCGCACCACGCTCTCGAACGCGAATCGCCGCTCGCAATCACGCTTGTGCAATCGGTATCGAGCAGCGAGAAAATGGATTTCATCATTCAGAAGGCGGTGGAACTGGGCGTTGCCGCGATTCAGCCGGTGCTGACGGCGAAATCGGTGGTCCGGTTGCCGGCAGAGCGCGGCGCAGCGAAGCTCGAGCACTGGCGGCGCGTCATCGTCTCCGCGTGCGAGCAGTGCGGACGCAATCGGGTGCCGGAGGTGCGCGGCGCCATCACGCTGCAGACCTACTGCGCCAGGCCGGATGCCGCCCTGTTACGCATGCTTCTTTCGCCTCGCGGGGAAAAGCGGCTCGCGGAGCTTGCGCCAACCGCCGGCCGCAGCGTCGTGCTCGCCGCCGGGCCGGAGGCAGGATTCGCTCCAGGCGACGAAACGCTGCTCGTCAACACCGGGTTTGTGTCGGTGCGGCTCGGGCCGAGGGTGCTGCGTGCCGAGACCGCGGCCCTCGCCGCGCTGGCGGCGCTGAACGCGCTCGCAGGGGACTTCTGAGCTTACCGGGCGCTCGCGCCCGAGAGGATCGCGATGACCTGCGGGTTGCCGTTCCCGCGCGCAAGGTCGAGTGCGCTGCGCCCCTCCGCGTCGCGCACCTGCAGATTCACGCCGCGACCGAGCACGTAGAGCTCGACCGCGAGCGCGTCGTCGCGCTTCACCGCGTCCAGGAACTGGCCTGCGTCGTAATAGCGCAGGCCCATCGCGTGCAGCTCCTTCCTCGCCTGCAGTGCGCTCTCGACCGACGCTGCATCCGGCTGCGCCGCAGCGCGCGCCATGTCGCGCCGCGCCATGGCCACGAGGTCGCGCCCGATCGAGGCGACCATGGGACGGTGCTCGGGAGGCAGGTCGCGCAGGACCTCCCCGAGCACCTGGGCAGCGAATCGGTTTGCTTCTGCATTCTCGCCGGAGAGCATGCCGTCGATGCCTTTGCGCATCGTCTGCGGATCGGGCGCTTGCGCGGCAACCCGCACCACCTGCTGCAGGAACGCAAGCATGCTGCCGAGGAGCCTTGCGTCGTCCGCGTCCGCCGCGGTGGCTGCGCCTGCAGCAGCGAACGAGAACATGAACATCAACGCCAAGATCCTGAGAGCGCGCATGATCCTTCCTCCCGCGAATGCCGTGCGCAGATTAACGCCTTTCGCGACCGGCAGGTTGACCGCGCTCGCCTCTGCCTTAGAATCCAGAGAAAATTCAACGCTCAGGGACCGCATGTCTGCACTGCCGCATCCGGAAGCCTTCGTGCGCTGGTTCCGCCAGGCCGCACCGTACGTGCACGCCTTCCGCGGCCGAGTCTTCGTGATCGGTTTCGGCGGTGAGCTGGTGGCCGAGCGGGCACGCTTCGTCTCATTCGTGCATGACCTGAACCTGCTCGCCGCGCTCGGCATCCGGCTCGCGCTGGTGCACGGCGCCCGGCCGCAGATCGAGGCGGAGCTGCGCGCGAAGGGCGTGCGCTCGCGTTATTCGAGGGGATTGCGGGTTACCGATGAGCAATCGCTCGTCGCGGTGAAGCACGCCGCGGGCGTGTTGCGTGTGGAGATCGAGGCGCTGCTGTCGCAGGGCCTGCCGAATTCTCCCATGGCCGGCGCGCAGATCCGGGTCGCCTCCGGCAACTACATCACTGCGCGGCCGATCGGTATCGTCGAAGGTGTCGATTTTCAGTTCACCGGCGAGGTGAGAAAAGTGGATGCGGCGGCAATCGCGCGCCGGCTCGAGGCGGGCGAGGTCGTGCTCGTGCCGCACATCGGCTATTCGCCGACCGGAGAGGTGTTCAACCTTGCCTGGGAAGACGTCGCCGAAAGCGTCGCACTGGCGCTCAAGGCCGACAAGCTGCTGCTGCTCACCGACCGCCTGCCCGCCGACCGGAGAGGCGGGCCGCTGCACGAACTCACGACGCAGGAGGCGGCGACGCTGATCAAAAAGGACGGTCAGCCGCCGCATGCCACCAAAGCGCTGCAATGCGCCTGCCGCGCGCTGGCGGGCGGTGTCGGCCGCGTGCACCTGATCTCGCGCCGCGCCGACGGCGGCACGTTGCTCGAGCTTTTTACCCACGCCGGCGTGGGCACGATGATCACCGCGGACCCGGTGCAGAAGCTGAGAGCGGCGAAAATCGAGGATGTGGGCGGGATCCTCGCGCTGATCGAGCCGCTCGAGGCGGACGGCACGCTCGTCAAGAGGAACCGGGAGATGCTGGAGCGCGAAATCGGCAATTTTGAAGTACTCGAGCATGATGGCGTGATCCTCGGCTGCGCTGCGCTTTATCCCATCCCGGAGGAACGCAGCGCCGAGCTCGCATGCCTCGCGGTGGCGCCGGAGTATCGCGACGCCGGCTACGGCGAACGGTTGTTGCAGGCGTGCGAGGCGCGCGCGAAGCAGGCGCGCATCCGCCGCTTGTTTGCGCTCACCACGCGCGCGGCACACTGGTTCCTCGCGCAGGGCTTCAGCGAAGCTGGGGTTGCGGCGCTGCCGCGGCAGCGCAAGGCACTCTATAATTGGAAGCGCGGATCGAAGGTATTCCTGAAACGTCTGTAAAACATGGCGAGAACCGTCAAGTGCATCAAGCTCGGGCGCGATGCGGAAGGGCTGGATGTTCCGCCTTACCCGGGCGAGCTCGGCAAGCGAATTTTCGAGAACGTGTCCAAGGATGCGTGGCAACAGTGGCTGCGCCACCAGACGATGCTGGTCAATGAGAACCGCCTCAATCTCGCCGATCCCAGCGCGCGCAAATACCTCGCCGAGCAGTTGGAGAAGCACTTTTTCGGCGACGGCGCCGATGTCGCCTCGGGCTACGTTCCACCCAAGAGCTAGGTCTTCCTTCCCAGCGTCTTCACTCCGTCCGCGGTTCCCAGCAGGAGCAGGTCGGCGCCACGGCGCGCGAAGATTCCATTCGTGACCACGCCGGCGATCTGGTTGAGCTCCGCCTCGAGCTTCGGCGGATCGAGGATCGTCATGCCGTGGCAGTCGAGGATCAGGTTGCCGTTGTCGGTCTTGTAGTTCTCCCTCAACTGCGGATGGCCGCCGAGCTTGCGCAGCTCGCGGCCGACGTGGCTGCGAGCCATCGGGATCACCTCGACCGGAAGCGGGAACCTGCCGAGCACCGGGACCAGCTTGGAAGCGTCGCAGATGCACACGAACCGCTTCGCCACCGCAGCGACGATCTTCTCCCGCGTCAGCGCCCCGCCTCCGCCCTTCACCATGTACAGGTGCTCGGTGACCTCGTCCGCGCCATCGACGTACACCGGAAGCTCGTCCACGGAATTGAGGTCGAACACGCGAATGCCATGCTTTTTCAACCGTTCGGCGCTCGCCTCCGATGCCGCAACGGCTCCTTCAATCCGGCCCTTGATCGAGGCGAGCGCGTCGATGAAGAGGTTCACCGTCGATCCCGAGCCGACGCCGACCACTGCGTCCTCTTCGACGTGCTTGAGCGCCTCGCGCGCGACCAGTGCCTTAAGATCATCCTGGTTCATTTTTTTCTCTGCGGCGGCAGATCGGTGCAGACGCCCTCAAACGCTTCGGCCGCCATGCCGATCGATTCGCTCAGCGTCGGGTGCGGGTGGATCGTCTTGCCGATGTCCACCGCATCGGCGCCCATCTCGACCGCGAGCGCGATCTCGCTCACCAGGTCGCCCGCCCCGGTGCCGACGATGCCGCCGCCGATGACGCGGTGCGTTTCGGCATCGAAGATCAGCTTGGTAAAGCCCTCGTCGCGCGCGTTGGCGATGGCGCGGCCCGACGCCGCCCAGGGAAACTTCGCGACCGCGACCTTGAGGCCGGATGTTTTCGCTTCGTCGTCGGTCACGCCGACCCAGGCGATCTCCGGGTCCGTGTAGGCGACGGAAGGGATGACGCGCGCATCGAAGTGCGCCTTCCCGCCGGCGGCCGCCTCCACCGCGACATGGCCTTCGTGCACTGCCTTGTGCGCGAGCATCGGCTCGCATGCAATGTCGCCAATCGCGTAGATGTGCGCGACGTTGGTGCGCATCTGCGAATCCACCGGGATGAAGCCTTGCTCGTCCACGGCGACGCCGGCATTCTCGGCGCCGATTCTCTTTCCATTCGGCGTCCGGCCGACCGAGACGAGCACCAGATCGTAGAGCTGCGGCTCATTCGGCGCTCTCTCTCCCTCGAACCAGACCCTGATTCCGTCCCGGGTCGCCTCCGCCCGACTCGTCTTCGTCTTCAGCATGACGTTGTCGAAGCGGGGCGCGTTGAATTTCTGCCACACTGCGACCAGGTCGCGATCTGCGCCCAGCATCAGGCCGTCGAGCATCTCGACCACGTCGAGCCGCGCGCCGAGCGTCGAGTACACCGTGCCCATCTCGAGCCCGATAATGCCGCCTCCGACCACCAGCATGCGGTTCGGGTGGCTGCGCAGCTCGAGCGCCCCTGTCGAGTCGACGATGCGTGGGTCCTCGGGGAGAAACGGCAGCTTCGCCGCCTGCGAGCCCGCGGCGATGATCGCGTTCAAAAAGCGCACCCTCTTCGGGCCTTGCTGGGTTTCGACCGTCATGTCGTTGGATCCAGTGAACCGGCCTACACCCTGCACCAACGTCACCTTTCGAGCCTTGGCCATCGAAGCCAGGCCGCTGGTGAGCTTGCCCACCACCTTGTCCTTGAAAGCGCGCAGCTTGACGAGGTCGATGCTCGGTTCGCCAAACGCGATCCCGTGATCTGCAAGCTCGCGCGCCGCATCGGCGACCGCAGCGGCATGCAGGAGCGCCTTCGACGGGATGCAGCCGACGTTCAGGCACACGCCGCCGAGTGTCGGGTAGCGTTCCACGAGCACCGTCTTCATGCCCAGGTCGGCGGCGCGAAACGCGGCCGAGTAACCACCGGGGCCCGCGCCGAGCACAAGCACGTCGCACTCGAAGTCGGCAGCACGGGTCGACGGCGGCGTAACCGAAGGCGCCGTGGTCGGTCCGGGCCGCGTTGCGTCCGCCGATGGTGCGGCAGCGCCGGCCTCCTCCAGCCTGAGGATCAGGGACCCCTCCGAGACTTTATCCCCGAGCTTGACCGACAACGCCTTCACCACGCCCGCCTGCGGCGCGGGAATTTCCATCGTCGCCTTGTCCGACTCCAGCGTGATCAGCGACTGCTCCTTCACCACCACGTCGCCGGGCTTGACCAGCACCTCGATCACCTCGACTTCCTTGAAATCGCCGATGTCGGGCACCTTTACGTCCACGAGCTTCGCCATGTCAGAGCAGCGTGCGGCGAATGTCGGCGAGGACATTGGCGAGATACGCGGTAAAGCGCGCCGCCGAAGCGCCGTCGATCACGCGGTGATCATAGGAAAGCGCAAGCGGCAGCATCAGCCGGGGCGCGAAATCCGTGCCGGTCCACACCGGGCGCAGGTGCGACTTCGAGACGCCGAGAATCGCCACCTCGGGCGCATTGATGATCGGCGTGAACGCGGTGCCGCCGATTCCACCCAGGCTCGAAATCGAAAACGTGCCGCCCTGCATGTCCCCGGGCTTGAGCTTCCTGTCGCGTGCGAGCCTGGAGACGTCCGCGAGCTCGCGCGCGAGGTCGAACACGCCCTTGCGGTCGGCGTCCCGGACCACCGGTACCACCAGACCTTCCGGAGTATCGACCGCGACTCCGATGTGAAAGTATTTCTTGATGATCAGATTCTCGCCCGCCTTGTCGAGCGAAGCATTGAGCTGCGGATGCTGACGTAACGCCGTGACGCAGGCCTTGATGAGAAAGGCGAGCATCGTGAGCTTGAAACCCTGCTTCTCGGTAATCGCGGTGTTTTCCTTGCGGAACGCTTCGAGGTCGGTAATGTCGGCTTGGTCGAACTGCGTGACGTGTGGAATCGAAATCCAGTTGCGGTGCAGGTTGGGTCCGGAGAGCTTCTGGATCCGCGACAACGGCTTGACCTCGACCGGGCCGAACTTGGCAAAGTCCACCTCCGGCCAGGCGGGCAGGTTGAAGGGCAGCGCGCTGCCCGGTTTCGCTTCCGCCGCCGGCTGCGCGGCAGCCTTTCGGGCGATGACACCTTTCACGAACGCCTGCACGTCTTCTTTGAGAATCCTGCCCTTGGAACCGCTGCCCTGGACCTTTGCCAGATCGACGCCGAGCTCGCGCGCGAACAATCGAATCGAGGGGCTGGCGTGCGGCTTGGAGACAATCGCCTCGCGCGGTTCGCGCGGCACCGGGCGGCCCGGAGAGGGCGCCGGGGGCGGAGTCTCCAGTGCCGGGGCCCGAGCTGCCGTTTCCCGTCGTGGGGCGGCAGGAGCCTGCGCCTTCTCCTGTGGCGCCGGCGCGCCTTCGCCCGCCGCCTCCTCGAGCCGCAGGATCAGCACGCCCTCCGAGACCTTGTCCCCGAGCTTCACCAGCAACTCCATTACGACCCCGGCCTGCGGCGCGGGAATCTCCATCGTCGCCTTGTCCGACTCGAGCGTGATGAGCGACTGTTCCTTCGCTACCGCGTCGCCTGGCTTGAC
>CAZYVT010000068.1:0-19917 GCA_964651335.1 uncultured Enterobacteriaceae bacterium
CGCCGCGCTCGCGCCGCGTGTCGAAGCGCAATCGGAGAGTTTCGAGCTGGTCGGGATGCTCGAAGGCGGGAAGCTCACCCTCTACCTCGACCGCTTCGCCACCAACGAGCCGGTCAGGGATGCGGCGATCGAAATCGAGAGCGGCGCGTTCAAGGCAACGGCGCAGTCCAGCGGCGAGGGCATCTACACCGCGCCCGCGGCCGCGCTGACGAAGCCGGGCGAGTACCCGCTGGTGTTCACGATACGGTCCGCTGATGAAACCGACCTGCTCAATGGCACGCTCGTCGTTCCCCCGTCGCCGGGCGCCTCCAGCCACCTGCGCGATTGGACCGAATGGCTAGTCTGGATCGCCGGCGCCCTGGTCGCGATGGCCGGCATCGCGTGGCTACTGCGCCGCAGAATGACGCGAAAGGCACCGGCATTGGCGATTGTTGCAGTTGCCGTTGTCCCGGTGTTGCTTGCGGTCGCAACTTCGGCGCACGCGGACGAAGGCCACAGCGCAGACAAGAAAGGCGCAGCAGCCTACGCACCGGTTGGTGCAGGCGAGAATGCCACCCCGCAGCGCCTCTCGGACGGCGGCGTGTTCATGCCGAAACCGGTTCAGCGCCAGTTCGGCATCCGCACGGTAGTCGCCGAGATTCGCGAACTTGCGCAGAGCATCGAGCTGAACGGCCGCGTGATCGCAGACCCCAACGCCGGCGGCCGCGTCCAATCGAGCCAGTCGGGCCGCGTCGAGCCCGGCCCGCGCGGCCTGCCTACGCTCGGACAGAAGGTCAGCAAAGGCGAGGTGCTGGCATATATCAAGCCGGTCGCCAACGCCATCGAGCTTGGCAACCAGCGCGCGCAACTGGCGGAAATTACCTCGCAGTACGTGCTCACCGGGAAAAAGGTAACGCGCCTCGAAGCGCTCGAAGGCAGCGTGCCGCAGAAAGAGATCGACGCCGCGCGCGCGGAGTTCACAAGCCTCGCCGAGAGAAAAGCCGCCGTCGGCGGCAGTCTCAGCAATCGCGAAGCGCTGATCGCACCCGTTTCCGGCGTGATCAGCGCAGCGACCGCGATCACCGGGCAGGTGGTTGAAGCGCGCGAAGTACTGTTCGAGATCGTCGACCCGCAACGCCTGATGGTCGAGGCGCTCGCCTATGACGCGGTCATCGTAGCCGACATCGCCGGCGCGAGCGGCGTGCCGCCCGGCGGCGCGGCGCTGCAGCTTGTTTTCGTCGGCGGCGCGCGGCAGTTGCGCGAACAAGCGCTGCCGCTGCTGTTCCGCATCAAGCCGCCGCTGCCGCCGCTGGCGGTCGGGCAACCACTCAAAGTGGTCGCCCAGACCCGGCAGACGATCAAGGGCGTGGCGGTGCCGCTCGCGGCACTCACCCGGAACAGCTCGGGCGACACCGTGTTATGGGTGCACGTCGGCGCGGAAAAATTCGCGCCGAGGAAAGTGCGCTTCCAGTCGCTCGATGGCGCTAACGCCGCGGTCACCGAGGGCGTCACTGCGGGCGAGCGCATGGTAGCCCAGGGCGCCTCTGCGCTCGCACAAGTGCGTTGAGGCGGCGCCATGTTCAACCTGATTGTCGACTGGAGCGTCAAGCAGCGGCTGTTCGTGCTGGCAGCTTCGCTGCTGATCGTTTTCTACGGCGGCCTCACCGCGCGTCAGATGACAGTGGATATCTTTCCGGATCTGAACAAGCCCACCGTGACGCTGCTCACCGAGGCGGGCGGCATGGCCCCGGAGGAAGTCGAGCAACTGGTGACTTTCCCGGTGGAAACCGCGATGAACGGCATGCCCGGCGTGACGCGAGTGCGTTCGGTGTCCGGCATCGGGCTTTCGCTGGTGTTCGTCGAATTCGACTGGGGCACCGAGATTTTCCGCAACCGCCAGCAGGTCGCCGAACGCCTGTCGCTGGTGAAAGAGCAGCTGCCCGAAGGCATCGCGCCGCAGATGGGGCCGATTGCTTCGATCATGGGGGAGATCATGCTGATCGCGCTGCCCGCCGACCCGGCGCGCGCGAACCCGATGCAGGTGCGCGAGTATGCCGACTGGGTGCTGCGCCCGCGGCTGCTCACCATTCCCGGGGTGGCGCAGGTCATTCCAATCGGTGGCGAAGTCAAGCAGTATCGCGTCGAGCCCAATCCGGCGCAAATGCAGGCGTTGGGGCTGACGCTCGAGCAGATCGAGGCGGCGCTCAAGAACTACGCCGCCAACACCAGCGGCGGTTTTCTCGAGCAAAGCGCGCGCGAGTACCTGATCCGCAACATCGGCCGCACCTCGCGCCTGGTCGACCTGCAGAACCTCGCCATCACTGCAAAAAACAACCAGCCGATCCTGCTCAAGCAGGTGGCGCAGGTGAAGTTTGCCGCGGGGGTGAAGCGCGGCGACGCGAGCTACAACGCCGGGCCCGCCGTGATCCTGTCGGTGCAAAAGCAGCCCGCCGCCGACACCGTGAAGCTGACGAACATCATCGAGGCCGCGCTGGCCGACCTCGGCCGGTCGCTGCCGGCGGGCATGTCGCCGCCGCAGGTCATTTTCAGGCAGGCCAACTTCATCCAGGCCTCGATCAACAACGTCCAGGAGGCGATGCGCGACGGCGCGATCATGGTGGCGGTGGTGCTGTTCCTGTTCCTGCTCAACTTGCGCACCACGGTGATTTCGCTCACCGCGATCCCGATGTCGATCCTGATCACGGCGCTCACGTTCAAGCTGATGGGGCTTTCCATCAATACCATGACTCTCGGGGGCCTGGCGATCGCGATCGGCGTGCTGGTGGACAACGCCATCGTCGGGCTGGAGAACATCCTGCGGCGGCTCAAGCGCAATGTCGCCGACGGCGCGTTCAGGCCCGCCCTGGAAGTGATCGCCGCGGCCACCAAGGAGGTGCTGTCCAGCATCGTCTACGCCACGGTCATCATCGTGCTGGTATTGCTGCCGCTGTTCGCGCTCTCCGGCATCGAGGGCCGCCTGTTTGCGCCGCTCGGCGTGGCATCCATCGTGTCCATCCTTGCCAGCATGCTGGTTTCAGCGACGCTCACCCCGGTCCTGTGCTACTACCTGCTCGCCAGTGGCCCGGCGGCCCCCGTCGGCGACGATGCGAAAACACCATGGTGGTCGCTGCGCTTCAACCTGCGCCCAAAAGAGGAATACAGCCTGCTGGTGAAAAAACTCAAGCAATGGGACACGCCCATCCTTTACTGGTCGTTCGATCACGCCAGGCTGCTGCTCGCGGCCGCCGTTGCGGCAGTGCTGCTCGCCGCTGCGACGGTGCCGTTCTTCCCGCGCTCGTTCCTGCCGCCGTTCAACGAGGGCACGCTCACCATCAACCTGCTGCTCAACCCGGGCACCTCTCTTAGCGAATCGAACCGCATCGGCACCCAAGGGGAACTCCTGATCAAGCAGGTGCCGGAAGTCCTCCAGGCCGGGCGCCGCACCGGGCGCGCGGAACTGGACGAGCACGCAGAAGGGGTGCATTACACCGAAATCGACGTCGAGCTGAAACGCTCGCGGCGCAGCCGCGACGCCGTGCTGCAGGACATCCGCAAGCGTCTGAGCGTGCTGCCGGCAGTGGTCAATGTCGGGCAGCCGATTTCGCACCGGCTCGACCACATCCTCTCGGGAGTGAACGCGCAAATTGCGCTCAAGGTCTACGGTGATGATCTCGACACGCTGCGCGGCCTAGCGGCGCAGTTGCGCGACCGGCTGGCGACGATCTCCGGCATTACCGATTTGCAGATCGAGAAGGCGGTATTGATCCCGCAGCTTAAAGTGCGCCTCGATTACGAGAAAGCGGCCGCCTATGGCGTAACGCCGTCCGCAGTATTGAAAGCGCTCGAAACGCTGCTGGGCGGCGAGAAACTGGCGCAGGTGATCGAAGGCAGCCGCCGCTTCGATCTCGTGGTGCGCCTGCCCGACTCCGCGCGCGGCCCGCGGGCGCTGGAGCAGCTTCTGATCGAGACCCCGGGCGGCCGCGTCGCACTCTCGCGCATCGCCGAGATCGAGGACAGCGACGGCCCCAACCAGGTCTCGCGCGAGAACACGCGCCGGCGCATCGCGATTTCGGCCAACTCCGACGGCACCGACCTCGCCGAGATCGTAACGCGCATCCGCGCGGAACTCGTCGCCAACCCGCTGCCCACCGGCTACTTCACCAGCCTCGAAGGTCAGTTCCAGACGCAGGAGGAGGCAACACGGCTGATCGCCCTGCTCGCCGTGATGTCGGTGCTGCTGATCTTCATCGTGCTCTACACCCGCTACCACTCCACCGCGCTGTCGCTGATGATCATGGGCAACATTCCGCTCGCGCTGGTCGGCAGCGTCATCGCGCTCTGGATTGCCGGCCAGCCGCTCTCGGTCGCCTCGATGATCGGCTTCTTCGCGCTGGCCGGCATCAGCACGCGCAACGGAATTCTGAAGGTGAGCCACTACATCAACCTGTGCGCCTTGGAGGGCGAACAATTCGGCAAGCCGATGATCGTGCGCGGCTCGCTCGAACGCTTGACGCCGGTGTTCATGACGGCGCTGGTGGCGGCGTTCGCGGTGGTCCCGCTGATGCTCGCCGCGGACGAGCCGGGCAAGGAAATCCTGCATCCGGTCGCGGTGGTGATTTTTGGCGGGCTGGTGAGTTCCACGATTCTCGACACCATCATCACCCCGGTGATGTTCTGGCTGTGGGGCGAGAAGCCGCTCAAGCGGCTGCTTGCTGAACATGCGAAGAAAGCCTTTTGAAACACGTTTCGCAAAGAATCTAAATGCATTTCGGAAAGGAACTTGCTCATGAAACCGATCGACGCCGTGTTTGCTGCGACGCTGCTCTGCCTCTCAGTTGCTGCGCGTGCCGACGAAACCGCCGTCGGGCCCAACGGCGGACAGCTAAGACACTCCGGCAAGTATCATCTGGAGCTGGTCGTCAGGGATGCTGCGCTCACGGTGTATGTCACCGGTGATAAGGACTCGAAAGTCGCGACCAAAGGCGCAAGCGGCACCGCAACGGTGCTGGCCGCCAAAACCACCTCGAACGTCAAACTTGAGCCGAGCGGCGAAAATGCGCTCGCGGCGAACGGCAGTTTTCAGGCGGCGACTGACATGAAAATCGTGGTTTCGCTCACGCTGCCCGGCCAGGCCCCGGTCCAGGCGCGTTTCACGCCGTTCGAGAAGCCGAAACCTTCGCCGAAAGCCGCCGCCAAGTGATGGCACATCCCCGAGAACAACTGGAGCAAACAATGAAACAGAGCATCTTGGTCGCAGTCGCAGTTACGGTCGGCACGGCGGTAGCGCCGCCCGCCTTCCCCACCGAAGCGCATCACGAACCTAAAGCCTCGCGCGAAGCTGGCGTTCGAAAAATGACCGAGGGCGAGGTGCGCAAAGTGGACGAGGACGCGAAGAAGATCACCCTCAAGCACGGGCCGATCCAGAACCTCGACATGCCGGCGATGACGATGGTCTTCCAGGTCAAGGACGCGGCGATGCTCGAGCAGGTGAAGGCGGGCGACAAGGTGAAGTTCCAGGCCGAGAAAGCCGGCGGCGCGTTCACCGTGACCGCGATCGAGAAATCGAAGTAAGTAAGGCGCGGCGCGCCGTGCTCGAAAACCTTCGATCCGCGCCGGACCGGGCGAGCGCGCTCCGGCGCTACCGCGAGCTTGCGCCGGGCTACGACGCCAGCTGCTGGGCCGTGGCCGGGATGCGCCGGCGCGCGATCGAGCTGCTCGCGCTCGCCGAGGGCGAAGTGGTGTTCGACGTCGCGTGCGGCACCGGGCCGATGCTCCCCGATCTCGCGCGGCGAATGGGACCGCGCGGCCGCGTCGTCGCTATCGAGCAGTCCCCGGAGATGATGGCGCAGGCGAAAGAACGCGTCAGGCGCGAAGGCGTGGATTCCAGCGTCACGCTGGTCGAGGCAGCCGTGGAAGATGCGCGGCTCGAGCACCGCGCGGATGCGCTGCTCTTCTTCTACGCCCACGACGTGCTGCAGTCGCCGCCCGCGCTCGAGCGCCTGTTCGCGTTCACGCGGCCGGGCGCCCGCGCGGTGTGCGCCGGGGCGCGCTTCCTGCCGTGGTGGTGGGGTGCGCCGCTCAACGCCTGGACGGCGCTTCGCACGCGCCGCTACTTGACGACCTACCGGGGTCTCGGGCGGCCATGGCAGCATCTCGAGGGCTATTGCCCGGACTTCGCGCCGGTGGCGAGCAACTTTCTCGGCACCGGCTATCTCGGGATCGGGACCTTCACCGGAGGAGCCTCGCCATGATCGGACGAACGACGATCCGCGCGCTGCTGTTGCTCCTCCTCCTTGCGCCGCTTGCCGCAGCTGCGGCTTCGCACCGGGCAGACCCGTTGCTCATTCATGTCCATGGACTTTCGTTTTCCTTCGACGGGCAGGCACTCCTCGTGCCGAGCCACGCCGGCCTGGCGGTGTTTCGCGAGGGAAGCTGGACTGAAAACTCCGGCTTCACGCGCGACTTCACCGGTTTCTCTGTGACCGAGCGGGCGATGTACGCAAGCGGGCATCCATCGACGGACGCGCGCCGCGGCGCGTATTTCGGTTTGCTCAAGAGCGTCGATGGCGGCAGGACATGGCAGTCGCTCGGGCTCGCGGGCGAGGCCGATTTCCATCTGCTTGCGGCCGGCTTTCGTTCGAATGCGATTTACGTAGCGAGCCAGCTCTCGAATTCGGCAATGCCAATGCCCGGGCTCTATGTGACCCTCGACGAAGGCAAGAGCTGGGAGCGTGCCGCCGCCCGGGGACTGGCGGGCGAAATCCTGGGACTTGCGGCGCACCCGGTCGAGGCCGGCACGGTGGCCGTCGGGACCGATAAGGGACTCTACGTCTCGCGCGACGCCGGCGCACGCTTTCACAAGCTCAACGGGGGGCAGCCGGTCACTGCCGCTGTGTTCGACCCAGAGGGCGGGCGCATCCGTTACGTGCGCACGCTGTCGAATGAAGTCGTGAACCTGTCGCTTGAGGGGCGAGGCCGTCGGGCGATTCGCTTGCCGGGGCTCGGCGGCGACTACGTCACGCATCTTGCGCAAAACCACCGCGACGAGCAGGCATTGGCGTTTTCCACGCGCGGGCGAAGCGTTTTTCTCACCGCGGACGGCGGCTCGACATGGCGCCAGATCGCCAGGGGCGGCGACCTGCCGTGAAACGGGCTTAATGTGGGAGCCGGCACGCCGATGCAGCGCAGTGTGCGACGGTTGATCTGCGTCAACGGGAGCGGGGGATATGTCGTCAAGCTTGCGCTGTCGAACCACGATGCAGAAAACCGATTCGAGACGATGCATGCAACAGCGATGAGCGCGATGTCCGACTTGATGCGTAAGCACCGGGAAATGGAACACGACGAACCCCAAATGACGCACGTGGCCCCGGGAAATCCGCGTCGCTGGTCTGGCAGTTCAGCAGGCCGGGCGAGTTCTACTACGGCTGCCTGATTCCCGGCCACTTCGAAGCCGGAATGCTGGGACGCGTACGAGTGATTGCTAAAGGAGAATCGAAATGAACCGAAGACGGTTTCTTGCGGCCTCGGCGGTCGCGCTGCTGCCAGCTCACCTGCTTGCTGCGAGCGACGTGATCGCCGTGTACAAGAGTTCCACCTGCGGCTGCTGCGGCAACTGGATCAAGCACCTGCGCGCAAACGGTTTCGACGTGCGCGCGTACGACGTTGCGGAGCCGGCGGAGTACCGCACGCGCTACGGCGTTCCGGACAACTTCGCTTCGTGCCATACCGCCGTGATCGGCGGCTACGCGATCGAGGGCCACGTACCGGCGCGCGAGATCAAGCGGCTGCTTGCGGAGCGGCCGAAGGCGCGGGGCCTGGCGGTGCCCGGAATGCCGGCGGGCTCTCCCGGCATGGAAAGCCCGAAGAGCGATCCCTTTGAAGTGCTGCTTTTTCAGCGCGACGGGCGCTACGTGACCTACGCCGGCTATGGGCGCTAGCACGAACGAGAGGTTGGGAACATGAAGAAGCTCGCAGCGATTCTGTTTGCCGCATTGCTCGCCGCGCCTGCGGCGTTCGCCGACGACAAGCACCATCAGGCGGCGAACGAGCCGACCATCGGTGAAGTGCGCAAGGTGGACAGGGAAGCAAAGAAGATCACGATCAAGCACGGTCCGCTTTCGAACCTCGATATGCCGGCGATGACGATGGTGTTCCGAGTCAAGGACCCGGCGATGCTCGAGCAGGTCAAGGCGGGGGACAAGGTGAAATTCGTTGCCGAGAAAGTCGGCGGCACGCTCACGGTCACGAAGATCGAGCAAGCGAAGTAAGTTGATCCCGATCAACTCGGCGATGAGCTTTGCCGCTTAGCGTTGGTCTTATGAGCATGCTCTGTGCCGCGTTTCTCCGCGCTTTGGGAAAGGGCGCCGCGTTCGCGTTGTTGGTGGTGGGCGGCGCCTGGCCCCAGGCCGCGAACGCCTGTGCGGACGCCCACGGCGTACGCGTGGAAACGAAAGAAACGCGCGAGATGGTCTTAGTCGCAAAATTCGCCGATGCCGCGCGCATATGGGCCGAGCATCGCTGCGAATGTCCGGCCGCAGCGGTTGGGGTGCAGTCGGTTGCTTCCGATTCGGCGAAGTCCCTGCATCTCCAAGATTCGGATGAGTCCGGCGGATTCCCGATGTTTTCGAGTGCTGATCTTTCGCGTTTGCTTGCGGCGCGCTCGGAAGCATCCTTCTCCGCCAGCGGCGCCCTCGGGCGACCGCGCTACCTGCTCGCGCTGCGTCTGCGCCAGTAGGCGCATTTTTCCGATCGTCACGGTTCCCGCTCGCCGGTTCGGCAAGCGACGGATCGACGCCGCGAATCATCATATTCCACAGGAGAAACGAGATGAAACGAACTTTAATGGCAACATGCGCTGTAACAGTCTTACTCGCCGCGTCGGGCTGGGCGCAACAGGCGGACCACGAGAAGCACCATCCCGGCGAGCAGCCTGCACAGACGGCTCCCGCGCCCGGGCCGATGGGTCCCGGAATGATGGGTCAGGGGATGATGGGCCGCGGCATGATGGGTTCCGGAATGATGAGTCCCGGAATGATGGGCGGCGGAATGATGCAGCATGGCGGGGGGCCGGGCGCGATGCTCGAAAAGCTGGGTTTTACCGAAGAGCAGCAGTCGAAGATCCAGAAGATCCACGACGAGATGCGCCAGAAGCACTGGGACCTGATGGGGCGCATGATGCAGGAAGGCAACCACCTGCGCGACGCATTCGGCGCCTCGGGCACCGATCGCGCCGCCGCCGAGAAGGCCTTCAAGCGCATGAATGAGCTGCGCGAGCAGATGTTCGCCGGCCGGCTCGACGCACAGGCGAAACTGGAGACCGAGCTCACGCCTGAGCAGCGCGCGAAGCGGCGGCAGCACATGCGCCGCGGCGGCTGGATGATGATGATGCAGTGAAAGGCAAACGGAAGTGACTATGGCGATCGATCCGGTCTGCGGCATGACCGTCGAGCCCGCGAACGCGGCGGGAAACATTTCCCACGGCGGCAAGGACTACTGGTTCTGCTCGAAGCATTGCCTGGCTGCATTCAAGGCAGAGCCAGAGCGCTATCTCGGCGGCGGGCAGGGCGGCCACACGCACAACGCTCACGCGGTGCACGATCACTCCGCGCATGTTCACGCCGCGCCGGCGCGCGAGCGGGCGCCGGCACCGCTCGCCGCAGGCGCACGGTGGACCTGCCCGATGCACCCGGAAGTGCTGCGCGACGCCCCGGGCGACTGCCCGATCTGCGGCATGGCGCTCGTCCCCCTCGCCGGAACCGAAGAGCAAGACGACACCGAATTGCGCGACCTCACGAGGCGGCTGTGGGTCGGCGTCGCACTTTCGATCCCGATGGTGATTCTGGCAATGTCGCCGATGGTGGGCGTCCATGAGCCGTTCGGCATTGCGCCGCGGCCACGCGGCTGGATGGAGTTCGCGCTCGGCACGCCGGTGGTGCTATGGGTCGGGTGGCCGATCCTGCGCAAGTTCTGGGCGTCGCTCGCGCACTGGGCGCTCAACATGTATTCGCTGATCGGCCTCGGTGTCGGGCTCGCCTACCTCTTCAGCCTCGCGGCGGTGTTCCTGCCGGGGCTCTTTCCGCAGGAATTCCGCGAGCACGATGGCGCGGTCGGCACCTATTTCGAGGCCGCCGCAGTGATCGTGACGCTGGTGATGCTGGGCGACGTGCTGCAACTCCGTGCCATGGGCCAGACGAGCCAGGCGATACGCCAGTTGCTCCGTCTCGCGCCGAATCTCGCCTGGCGGCTGCGCGTCGACGGCAGCGAGGAGCAGGTGCCGCTCGAGCAAGTCAAGGCCGGCGACCGGCTGCGCGTCAAGCCGGGCGAGAAGATCCCGGTGGACGGCACCGTGCTCGAGGGCGCGAGCCGCGTGGACGAGTCCATGATCACCGGCGAGCCGATGCCGGTCGCCAAGGGTGCCGGAGACCGCGTGACCGGCGCCACGTTGAACGGCTCGGGCTCGCTCGTTTTTCGGGCTGAGCGCGTCGGCTCGGACACCCTGCTCGCGCGCATCGTCCACATGGTTGCCGACGCGCAGCGCACGCGCGCGCCGATCCAGCGGCTCGCCGACCTGATCGCGGCGTACTTCGTCCAGGTCGTGGTGGCGATCGCGGTCGTGACCGCGCTCGTGTGGTGGTTCGCCGGCCCCGAGCCGCGCCTGACCTATGCGCTGCTGAATGCAGTGGCGGTGCTCATCATCGCCTGCCCGTGCGCGGTAGGCCTCGCGACGCCGATCTCGATGACCGTGGCGATGGGACAGGGGGCGCTCTCGGGGATCCTGTTCCGCAACGCCGAGGCGATCGAGCGCATGCGCGAGATCGACACGGTGGTCGCCGACAAGACCGGCACCCTGACGCTTGGCCGGCCCGCGCTCACCGATTTCGCGGCCGAAAGCATGCCGGAGAACGAAGCGCTGGCGCTGGTGGCCGGTGTGGAGCAGCTTTCCGAGCACCCGATCGCACTTGCGATCGTCGAGGGCGCAAAGTCGCGCGGGGTCGCGCCGAAAACGGCCGCGGGGTTCGAGGCAGCGAACGGCCTTGGCGTCAGGGCCAAGATCGAAGGCCGGAAAGTGCTCGTCGGCAGCCGCGCCTTTCTCGCGCAGCGCGGCGTCGACACTGCGCGTTGGGAGGAGCGCGCGGAAGGCTGGCGCGCGCAGGCGAAGACGGTCGTATTCGCGGCGGTGGACGGGCGCGCGGTGGCGATCGCCGCGGTCGCCGATCCGATCAAGGAAAGCACGCCGGAGGCGATCGCCGCGTTGAAGCGCCAGGGCGTTCGCATCGTCATGTTGACCGGCGATTCGCGCCGCACGGCCGACGCGGTCGCGGGGCAACTCGGCATCGACGAGGCGGTCGCCGAGGTGCTGCCCGAGGACAAGGCGAAGCATGTCAAGCGCCTGCAGGCCGAAGGCCGCAAGGTGGCGATGGCGGGCGACGGCATCAACGACGCGCCGGCGCTCGCGCAGGCCGATGTCGGCATCGCGATGGGCACCGGCACTGACGTGGCGATGGAAAGCGCGGGGGTGACGCTGGTGAAGGGCGACCTGCGCGGGATCGCCCGTGCGGCGACGCTGTCGCGCGCCACCATGCGCAATATCCGCCAGAACCTCGTGTTCGCGTTTGCCTATAACGCGCTCGGCATCCCGATTGCGGCCGGAATCCTGTATCCGGCTCTCGGAATCCTTCTTTCGCCGATCATCGCCGGCGCCGCGATGGCGGCAAGCTCGGTATCGGTGGTCACCAACGCGCTGCGGCTCCGGCGCGCCAAGCTGTGACGCCCGCGCCATGAACTGGATCTTTTGGGGGTTCGCGCTGATCGCGGGCTATTTCCTCTTTACCGAGCACCGCGCTCATCTGATCGAGTATCTGCCGTTCGTGCTGTTGCTTGCCTGCCCGCTTCTGCATCTGTTCCACGGCCATGGCGGGCACGGAAATCACAAGCACGAAGAGGAGCAGAAGAAACCATGAACCCCGAGCACTCCCCCGCTTACGGCCTGTGGACCCTGGTCGTCATCAACTCGGCCGTGTTCATCATCTTCGCTTTCAGCTTCGCCCGACCGAGAACGCGCACCGACTGGCGCTCGTTCGGCGCCTTCTCGGCGTTCATCGTGGCGCTGTTCGCCGAGATGTACGGCTTTCCGCTGACGATCTATTTCCTTTCCGGGTGGCTCGCGAGCCGCTTTCCGGGGGTTGACTTCCTCGCGCACGACGCCGGGCACCTGCTCGAAGTGATGTTCGGCTGGCGCGCGAACCCGCATTTGGGACCGTTCCACGTCCTGAGCAATGTCCTCATCTTCGGCGGCTTCTGGCTGCTCGCCTCGGCGTGGAACGTGCTCTATGCCGCGCAGCGCACGCGCCGACTCGCGACGACCGGGCCCTACGCGCGCGTGCGGCATCCGCAATACATCGCATTCGTTCTCATCATGCTCGGGTTCCTGCTGCAGTGGCCGACGTTGCTCACGCTTTTGATGTTCCCCGCGCTTGCGTACATGTACGTGCGCCTTGCCCGGAAGGAGGAGCGGAACGCGATCGCAGAATTCGGCGACGCGTACCGCGAATTCAAGCGCGCAGTACCTGCGTTCTTTCCGGATTTGGCGCGACGCGCGGAGGCGCAATGAGCACCGCCACCCGCGTGATGGCGGCAGCTTTGGCCGTGGCCGCGCTCTCGCTTCGTGCGGAGCCCGTGCTGTTTCACGATCACGGGCACGGCTTGTCGTTCTCCTCCGATGGCAAGGCGTTGCTCGCGCCGAGTCATGCCGGTCTTGCGGTGTATCAGGACAACGCCTGGTGGGAGGCGCCCGGTTCGATTCACAGCTTCTCCGGCTTCTCGGTTACCGAGAGCGCCATTTACGCGAGCGGCCATTCGGAGCCAGGTGCTCCGCTTCGTAGTCCTGTTGGCCTGCTTCGAAGCACGGACGGCGGCAGGACCTGGCAGCCGCTTGCACTTGCAGGTGAGGCCGACTTGCATCTGCTCGCGGCGGGTTATCGCTCGAACGCCATCTACGTGCTCAACACGCGAGCGAACTCCGCAATGCCGGCGCCCGGCCTGTACGTGACGCATGACGAGGGCAAGAGGTGGCGCCGTGCAGCCGCACGCGACCTGGAGGGGGAAATTCACGGGCTTACCGCGCATCCACGGCAGGCCGGCACGGTCGCGGTCGCGACCGGGCGCGGACTTTATCTCTCGCGCGACGCGGGCGAGAGCTTCCTGCGGCTTGATGGCAGGGAGCCGGCGACGGCTGTCGCATTCGATATCGAAGGCAAACGCCTGCGCTACGCGCGTGCCTTGTCGAACGAGGTGATCGAAGCCGGGCTGGACGGCGGGAAGCGTCGGGCGCTGCGCTTGCCGCCGCTGAAACTGGATTACGTGACGTGCTTGGCGCAGAACCCCAGTGATGAGCGGATTCTCGCGTTCGCCACGCGGCGGCGCGACGTCTATTTGACGAACGACGGCGGGCTGTCCTGGCGGCAGATCGCGAGCGAGGGAGATTCGCGATGATGGACAATTTCCGAACTCTTCCGGACCGCGCGGTGGCGCTCGAGCGCTACCGCGAGCTCGCGGAAGGGTACGACGCGACCTGCAGATGGATCGAGCCCCTGCGTCGCGCCGCGCTGCAAGTGCTGGCGCCGGCGGAGGGCGAAGTGGCGGCTCGATAGCGGAGCGGCTGCGTAGTGCTCGCTTCGCGTTCCACGATGGTCAGCGTAGGATGAATCCGAAGGCGCTCGTGTTACTCCTCGTGAGATGGACGAGACATCATTCCCAACCAGATCGAAGCTTGGACTGTGGCTCGGAGCCTTCGTCGGCTTCTATCGGCCGGGCGTCGAAGAAATCCGCCGGCTAGACCCGGTCTCGAAGTTCCTCTACGCTGCCCGCAGCGTCATCCTGGTGATCTCGGCGCAGGCCGCGATCGTTGCCGGGATGCTGGCTATTGCCGAGCGGCAGTTTCACTGGTTCCATTTCGTTATGGTACTGGTCGGATTCGTCGTCGCACATATGATCAGCAACCTCAGCAACGACTACTTCGGCTTCAAGCGCGGGCACGACACTCCAGATTCCCCCCGCATGCGCTATACCGTGCACCCGCTTGCAAGCGGTGTGCTGGACACCCGCACTCTGGTGACCGGCATCGTGATTCTGGGCCTGGTCGGCGTCGGCATCACCGCATTCTTCATCGTCGAACGCGGATGGCTTGCGGTCGCGTTCGCCGCGGCAGGAATCACTCTACTGCTTCTGTACGATGCCGCCCCGATTCCCCTGAAGAGTATCGGCCTGGGGGAGCCCGCGGTGTTCCTTGTGTGGGGCCCCCTGATGGTGGGCGGCGGCTACGCCATGATCACGGGGCACGTTTCGACCGACGCGTTCTACGCCGCGATCCCTTACGGCCTGGGCGTGATGTCGATCCTGACCGGGAAACACATCGACCAAATGAATTTCGACGCCGGCAAGGGACACCGAACCCTTCCGGTGCTGCTCGGAGAGCGAGCCGCACGCGCGCTGAATAGCGCTACGATCATCCTCATCTATGTGGTGGCCGCAGCATTGATCGTGCGCGGGCAGCTCACGCTGTTCGCCTCGATCATCGCACTCGCGCTTCCCCGCGGCGTGCGTGCAATATCGATCTTGAGCCGGCCACGTCCGGCCGCACCGCCGGCGGGCTACATCGGTTGGCCACTCTGGTATCACCGCGTCTGCCTGGAGCACAACCGCATGTTCGGATGGGCTTACATTCTTGGCCTGGCCGCGGGTGCCGCCTGGCCGGCACCCCTCCGCTAAGTCAATGCGTTTTGATCGCAGGCACACGGCAAGGAAACACACTGCGCGACAATTGTTCCGTGGTCCGCGGGGTGCAGGTTGCGCGCCAACACCGTTTTTACGGGTGGGACGCAACTTTCGCGGTTTTCCGTGTTCCAATTGCGTGGCATTCTTGGCACCGTTGACATGAATCAAATTGCGCCCCTCGCCGCCACCTAGTATCCGGTCATGCGTTCGCGTCGCATAATGAAGATCGTGGGAATGCTGTCGCTGGCGGTGATGCTGTTCGCCCAGGCGGCCATCACCTTCGCGGCGTGCGACATGATTCGCTCCACCCCGAGGCATGCCTTGGCAATGGTCGGCCACGAAGCCCCGGAGCAGACGTGTCACGAGCAGGGCGGGAACGCGAATCTCTGTCTTGCACATTGCGAAGGCGAGGATCTCAGTCTCGACAAGCCGCAGGTGAAGGTCCATGCGCTTTTTCTTCAGTCGGTGCTCGCGGTGCGCGTACCGCCTGCGCCTCTGAAAGATACGATCGCAAGTGCCCCGCATCCAGAAGCATGGGCAGATCCGCCGCCGCGCATCCTGTTCCAGTCCCTCCTCATTTGATCGCCTGACCCCCGCGCCGCAGCTGACGCTGCGCGGGTCAATCGTGTCGCGCCCGGCTGGGCGCGTTTCTGCGGTTCGTTCTGTCGATTGATCGAAAGAGGAGTAATGACGATGCGTACATTGATGATTCCGATTCTGTTCGGCGTTCTGACCGCGCCCGGCAGGTATCAATTCGTACGCTTGGAGTGCATGCCATGACGACATCTTGGAATAACACTGCGGGACTTTCGAGTGACGACTGCAAAGTTCGTGCCCCGACGAGTGGGCGCACAGGCGGGCAGATACCGCGTCTGGCGCGCGTCCGGGCGGGGTACGGGCTCGCCGTTATCGCTTCGCTGCTCCTGACATGCGCGACCGCGCGCGCAGCGCCCGAGGAACCACGCGATCCGCAACTGCAGGAACTCATGGCCGAGGCGGCGCGCAACAACCCCGAGATCCGGGCGGCGAGCAATGAGCGCCTGGCGGCGCAGCATCGCGTGTCGCCTGCGGGAGCGCTCGATGATCCGATGCTCGAAGCGGGGGTGATCAACGCCCCACTGGCATCGCAGACTTTCAGGCGCGAAGACATGACCATGAAAATGCTCGGTCTGTCGCAGAAATTTCCCTATCCCGGCAAGCGCGACTTGCGGCAGGACGTCGCGGCGAAGGACGCGGAGTCGGTCGCTTACGCCTACCAGGAAACCGTCAACCGGGTGCTGCGCGATGTCAAGGCCGCGTACTTCGAACTCGCATTCGTCGCAGAATCGACCCAGCTGGTCGAGAAGAACAAACGGGTCCTCGAGCAGTTCCTGAAAATTTCCGAATCCCGTTATTCGGTCGGCCAGGGAAACCAGGCCGATGTGCTCAAGGCGCAGACCCAATTGTCGAGGATGGTGGATGAGCTGATCAAGCTCGCGCGCGAACGCCGGGCGATCGAAGCAGAACTGACCCGCGCCCTCGGCCGCGGGCCCGCAGCCGGCGCGCCCGCGCCGGCTGCGCTGCGCCTGCGGGAAGCGCCGTTGCAGTTGGAAGCGTTGCGGGAAAGGGCGCTCAGCGAACGTCCGCAGCTCCTGGGGCTGAGAAGCCTGGTTGACCGAGGCGGCAAGGCGCTGGACCTGGCGCGCAAGGACTACTACCCGGATTTCGACGTGAAGTTCTCTTACGGCCAGCGGGACAAGACACTGGACGGAATGCGCCGCGACGACATGTTGAGCTTCGCGGTCGCCATCAATCTTCCTGTCTGGCGGGAAACCAAGCGCGACCCGCGAGTCGCGGAAGCGATCGCGATGCGGGATCAGTCGATGGACATGTACCAGGCGCAACAGAACGAGGTGTTTTCGAAACTGCGACAGCAGGTGGCCAGCGCCGAGCAAAGCCTGAAATCGGCACGGCTCTACGAGACCGGCATCCTGCCCCAGGCCCGACTTGCCGTGGAGTCATCACTCGCCGCGTACAGGGTCAATCGCGTAGATTTTCTGACGCTGCTCGACAATCAGATGACGGTGCTCAATTACGAAATCAGCTACGCATCGGCGCTGTCGAGCTACAACAAGGCGCTGGCGGAGATCGACCTGCTCACCGGGAAGACGCTGTTCTGAATCGAATGCGAGGAAAGGCAAGCTTATGAACCGATTGGCGTGGATTGGAATCGCCGCCGCAGTCGCCGTGAGCGTCGCGGCGGGTTATTGGCTGGGAACGCGAAGCGCTGCCCAGGCGCCGCAGGCGGCCGCGCAAGGTGCGGTCGCGGGCGCCGAGCAGGGCGCGAAGAAGGAACGCAAGGTTCGTTTCTATCGCAATCCAATGGGACTTCCCGACACCTCGCCCGTGCCGAAGAAGGATCCCATGGGCATGGACTACATCGCCGTATACGAGGGCGAGGAACCGGCGCAGGACCTGCCGCCCGGCACGGTGAAGATCAGGCTGGACAAAGTCCAGCTTCTCGGCGTGAGAAGCGAATCTGCGGAGCCGCGCGAACTGAAGCGCACGGTTCACGCGGTCGGCACGATTCAGGCAAACGAGCGGCTTCTGTACAAGGTGGCGCCGCGGTTCGAGGGCTGGATCGAGAAGCTCTACGTGAACACAACCGGCCAGCCGGTCGCCCGCGGTCAGCCTCTGATGGAGGTCTACAGCCCGGATCTGGTGACCGCCCAGGAGGAGTACCTGATCGCGCTGCGAGGGGTCAGCGAACTAAAGGACAGCGGCCCCGAAGCGCAGGCATTGATGCAGCGGCTCGCCGAGGGCGTGCTGCGACGGCTGCGCAACTGGGAAATCTCGGACCAGGAGTTGCAGGTGCTGCAGCAGGAGGGCAAGCCGCGCCGGCTGCTCGCTTACCGTTCCGCGGCGAACGGAGTGGTGCTGCAGAAACCGAGCGTCCAGGGCATGCGCTTCATGCCGGGCGAGGTTCTGTACGAGATCGCCGACTTGTCCTCGGTATGGATACTCGCCGACGTCTCCGAGCAGGATGTCGGGCTCGTGCGCGTCGGTCAGGAGGCGAAGCTTCGCATCGTCGCCTACCCGGACAAGGCGTTTTCCGGCAAGGTAGTGTTCCTCTATCCGACCATCGACACCGAGACCCGTACCGCGAAGGTGCGCATCGAGCTCGCCAACCCGGGCGGGCTGCTCAAGCCGGCGATGTTCGCCAACGTCGAGCTGGTTTCCGGCCACGCGCGCGGCAAGGTGCTGGCAGTGCCGGAATCGGCAGTGCTCGATAGCGGCGCGCGCCAAGTGGTCCTGGTGCGGCGCGGCGAGGGGCTGTTCGAGCCGCGCACGGTCAAGCTCGGAATGCGGGCCGACGGCTACATCGAAGTGATGGAAGGCTTGCAGGCGGGAGAGCAGGTCGTGGTTCGCGCCAACTTCCTGATCGACGCCGAAAGCAACCTCAAGGCGGCGCTCGAAACGTTCGGAGGGCACGGCGGGCACGGCGGCCAGGCGAAGCCCGAAGCAGGAAAGCCGGCGCCATCCGCCGGCGCGCAGGTCCACAAGACAAAAGGCACCGTCGAAGCGGTGGACCGGAAGGCCGGCAGCGTTGAAATAAACCACGAACCAATTCCGAGCCTCAAGTGGCCGGCCATGTCCATGGAATTCAAGGTCAAGGACAAGGCGATGCTCGAGGGCGTGAAGAAAGGCCAGGCGGTCGAGATCGACATCGCGCAACGCGCGCCTGGCGAATTCGTGATCGAGCGCATCGCGCCGGCGGGCGCGAAGCCTGCGGCGAAAGCCGCGCCCGGACACGACAAGGGACATTGACATGCTGAACCGGATCATCGAATGGTCGGTGCGCAATGTCTTCATCGTCCTGCTCGGGACGTTCTTCGTCGTCGCGGCGGGTGTTTATTCGGTTGTAACGACGCCGGTGGACGCGATCCCCGATCTCTCGGACGTCCAGGTCATCATCTACACCGAGTATCCCGGCCAGGCGCCCCAGGTGATAGAAGACCAGGTCACCTATCCGCTTACGACCGCGATGCTCGCGGTGCCGAAGTCCAAGGTGGTGCGCGGGCTCTCGGTCTTCGGCGCCTCGTTCGTGTACATCATCTTCGAGGACGGCACCGACATCTACTGGGCGCGCTCGCGAGTCCTGGAGTACCTCAATTACGTTTCCGGGCGGTTGCCGCGCGGGGTCACGGCTTCGCTTGGACCTGACGCCACCGGCGTAGGCTGGGTGTACCAGTACGTGGTCCTGGCGAAAAATCGCACGCTGGAAGAATTGCGCACCATCCAGGATTGGTTTGTTCGCTATCAGCTCACCAAGGCGCAAGGGGTTTCGGAGATCGCCAGCGTCGGCGGCTTCGCCAAGCAGTACCAGGTGACGGTCAACCCGCGACTGCTGCAGGCCTACGGCGTGCCGCTGATGAAGGTGATGCAGGTGATCCGCGACAGCAATCGCGACGTCGGGGGACGCGTGGTCGAGCTTGCGGAGACCGAGTACGTGGTGCGCGGCCGCGGCTATTTGCGCGGCATCGAAGACCTGCAAACGCTCGTAGTCAAGGCCGAGGGCGGCACGCCGGTGCTGGTGCGCGACGTGGCGCGCGTCGAGCTGGTGCCCGAGGAGCGCCGCGGAATCACCGAGCTTGACGGCGAGGGCGAGGTGGTGGCCGGCATCGCGGTGGCGCGCTACGGCCAGAACGCCCAGGATGTGATCCACAACCTGAAGGCGAAAATCGCCGAGATCTCGAGCGGCCTGCCGGAAGGGGTCTCGATCCAGGCCGTCTACGACCGCTCCGAGCTGATCCACCGCGCGATCGAGACGCTCAAACGGACGCTGCTGGAGGAGTCCGTGATCGTCGCGCTGGTGTGCGTCGTGTTCCTGTTCCACGCCAGAAGCGCGCTGGTGGCGATCGTGATGCTGCCGATCGGCGTGCTGATCGCTTTCATCGTCATGGGGTTCATGGGGCTCAACTCGAACATCATGAGCCTGGGCGGCATCGCCATCGCCATCGGCGCCATGGTGGATGCGGCGATCGTGATGATCGAGAACGCGCACAAGCATATCGAGCGGCTGCAGCCTGGCGCGCCGCGCCTCGAGGCGATCATCGACGCATGCAAGAAGGTGGGGCCGGCGCTTTTCTTCAGCCTGCTCATCATCACCGTGTCGTTCCTGCC
>CAZYVT010000069.1:0-2930 GCA_964651335.1 uncultured Enterobacteriaceae bacterium
CGCGACACCGCCAGCATCTGCTGCTCGCCTCCGGAGAGCGTGCCGGCCTGCTGCGCATGGCGCTCCTTCAGGCGCGGAAAGTAGCCGTAGACACGCTCCAGGTCCTCCTCGACCGCGCCGCGGTCCTTGCGAGTATAGGCGCCGAGCCGCAGATTCTCCTCGGTGGTGAGATTGACGAAGGTCCCGCGGCCGTCGGGGACGTGCGCGATGCCGAGGCGCACGACATCCTCGGTCGCACGGCCATCGATGCGCGCCCCTTCGAAGCGAATCTCGCCCTGCGTCCTGACCATCCCGCAGAGCGCGCGCAGCGTGGTGGTCTTGCCCGCTCCGTTCGCACCCAGCAGCGTCGTGATCGTGCCTCCCTCCATGGCGAAGCTGACGCCGTGCAGCACCCGGGTCTGGCCGTACGACGCATACAGCGCGGAGGCTTCGAGGAGAGGCATCAGCTCGCGGTCCCCAGGTAGGCCTGGATCAGTTCCGGATGCTGCTGGACCTCGGCAGGCGTGCCCTCGGCGATTTTGCGGCCGAAGTTGAGCGCCACCACGCGGTCCGAGATGCTCATCACCAAATTCATGTGGTGCTCGACCAGCAGAATCGTGAGCCCGAGCCGTTCGCGGACGCCGCGGATCAGCGCTCCGAGTTCGCCCACCTCTTCATGGTTGAGGCCGCTCGCCGGCTCGTCGAGCAGCAGCAGTTTGGGGTCGGCCGCGAGGGCGCGCGCCAACTCGACGCGCTTCTGCGTGCCGAACGACAGGTCCGACACGCGGGCGCCGGCAACCGCCTGCAGTCCGAGAACGCCGAGGATCGAATGCACGCGCTCGGCGGTGGCCGTTTCCTCGCGCGCCACCTGAGGAAGACGCAATGCGTTCATGAAGAACCCGCAACGCGTTCGGCAGTGGTGGCCCACCATCACGTTGTCGAGCACCGTCATGGTGCGGAACAGCGCCAGGTTCTGGAACGTGCGGCCGATGCCAATCCCGGCGATGCGGTGACGCGGAATCCGGAGCAGCGAGCGCCCGTCGAACAGGATGTCGCCGGTGTCGCAGCGGTACAGGCGTGAGAGACAGTTGAAAAGCGTGGTCTTGCCGGCGCCGTTCGGGCCGATCAGGCCGACGATGCGTCCGCGCTCGACGTCGAATGAAACGTTGTCGAGCGCGACAATGCCGCCGAAATGTACGCCGACGTCACGCACGCGCAGCAACGCTCCTGCAGCAGCCGGTTCGATCGCCCCCTCCTCAGGAAGTCCTACAAGTCGGCGGCGGAGTGTACGATGTATCGGGAAAAGCTGGAAGGTCTGTCGCGAATGGTAACCCCGGAGGGGAGGGCCGGATGATTCGTTCCACCATGCAGCGCGTGCCGCTGTCGCTCAACCACATCCTCGAGCGGGCGGGCAGGCTCTACCCCGACTCTCAGATCGTCAGCCGCAAGCCCGACAAATCGCTCGTGCGCCACCGCTTTGCCGATTTCCATGGCCGCGCGCGGCAACTCGCGGCTGCGCTGCAGGCGGCCGGGCTGCAAAAAGGCGACCGCGTCGCGACCCTCTGCTGGAACCACTTTGCCCACCTCGAGTGCTACTTCGGCGTACCGGCGGCGGGCGGCGTGCTGCACACGCTGAACCTGCGCCTCTCGCCGGAGGAGATCGGATGGATCGCGAACCACGCCAGCGACCGGTTTCTCATCGTCGATGACATCCTGCTGCCGCTCTACGAGCAATTCAAGGCTTCTGCGCCATTCGAGAAGGTGATCGTGGTGCCTTACGGCGGTGCGGCGGTCGCGGCGCCATTGGTCGACTACGAGGCGTTTCTCGCCGCTGCTCCGGAACGATTCGAATACGCGCCGCACGAGGAAGACGATCCGGTCGCGATGTGCTACACGTCGGGCACGACCGGCCGGCCCAAGGGCGTGGTTTACTCGCATCGCTCCACGATCCTTCACACGCTGATGGCGAACCAGCCCGACCACTGGGGTCTTTCGGCGGCCGATCGCGTGCTGCCGGCCACGCCGATGTTCCACGCCAATTGCTGGGGCTTGCCATACGCCTGCGTGATGCTCGGGATCAAGATGATCTTCCCGGGTCCGCACCTGCATCCGGAGGACCTGCTGGATCTGATGAATGCCGAGCGGCCGAGCTTCGTGCTCGGCGTGCCCACGATCTGGCTGACGATGCTGCAGTTACTCGAATCGCAGCCGGACAAATATCGCCTGCCGCCGGGGATGCGCATGCTGGTCGGCGGGGCGCCGGTCCCGGAAGCGATGATCCGTGCCTATGCGCGGCTCGGCGCCGAAGTCCGCCACGGCTGGGGCATGACCGAGATGAGTCCGGTCGGCACGATCTCCTATTTGAAGCCCGAGCTGCAGGATGCCAGCGAGGACGAGCGCTTCGCGCGCTACGCCATGGCCGGCGTGCCGGTGCCGATCGTGGATCTCCGCATCGTCGGCGAGGATGGCGCCGAACTGCCGTGGGACGGAAAGCACGTGGGGGAAATCCAGGTGCGCGGCCCCTTCATCGCCGGCAGCTACCACGAGGTGGCGCACGATCCGGAAAAATTCACCGCCGATGGCTGGCTGCGCACCGGCGACGTCGCATCGCTCGACGCCCACGGCTACCTGCGGATCACCGACCGCACCAAGGACCTCATCAAGTCGGGCGGCGAATGGATCAGCTCGGTAGACATGGAGAACCTGCTGATGGCGCACCCGGCGGTGCAGGAGGCCGCCGTGATCGCGGTCCCAGACGAGAAATGGAGCGAGCGGCCGCTCGCCTGCGTGGTGCTGAAGCCGGAGAAAACCGCGTCGCCGCAGGAATTGCGGGCGCACCTTTCGAGCGCGTTCATCAAATGGCAGCTGCCGGACCGGTTCGAGTTTCTCGACGCGATCCCCCGCACCTCGACCGGCAAATTCTGGAAGGTGAAGCTGCGCGAGCGATTCGC
>CAZYVT010000069.1:3030-19789 GCA_964651335.1 uncultured Enterobacteriaceae bacterium
TCGTCAGACTTCTGCGCGCGCTCGTGCATCTGCTGGGTCGCCTGGTCGATCTTCTGCTGCGCCCGCTGCTGGGTTCTCTTTCCTTCCTCCAGCTCCTGTTTCTTGAGTTGCGCACCAGTGGCCGCCGTGCCGACGGTCTCCACGCCGCACCCTGCGATCCAGACTACTGCGATTGCGACGATTACTGGTCTCATGATCCTGCTCCCATCGCGTATGGGTGGCGATTCTACTCGTACCTCACATCCAGGATCTCGTAGCGCTTGACTCCACCGGGCGTCTGGACTTCGACTGCGTCGCCGGCGTATTTGCCGATCAATCCCCGCGCGATCGGCGAGGAGATCGAGATCTTCCCGGATTTGATGTCGGCCTCGTCCTCGCCCACGATCTGCCAGGTCACCGCCGCGCCGTCGGCCTCGTCCTCCAGGTCCACGGTGGAGCCGAACACACAGCGTCCGTCGGCGTCCACGAGCCTGGGGTCGATGATCTGCGCGTTGGCGAGTTTCGCCTCGAGCTCGGCGATGCGCCCCTCGATGAACCCCTGGCGGTCGCGAGCCGCTTCGTACTCGGCGTTTTCCGAAAGATCGCCGTGCGAGCGCGCGTCGGCGATCGCCTGGATGATCGTCGGCCGCTCGACGCTCTTCAGCCGCTGCAGCTCTTCGCGCAGCAGCACTGCGCCCCGTGTCGTGATGGGTAATTTCGCCATGTCCCGATATTAGTGCAATCTGGCGTGCAGCTCCTGCAGCCGGTACGGCTTGAGCCCCGCAAGGGCTCGCATGCCGGTGCAGGCTGCGCGCGCCCCGGCGATCGTCGTGTAGTAGGTCACGCGCTTGGAGAGCGCCGTGGTGCGGATCGATCGGGAGTTCGAAATAGCGGTACGCGAATCCTCCACCGTGTTCACGATGAAGCTGACTTCGCCGTTCTTGATCATGTCGACGATGTGCGGCCGGCCCTCGGCGACCTTGTTCACCGGCGCCGCCTCGATGCCGTGCGCCGCAAGCACCCGCGCCGTGCCGCGCGTCGCGATCATCTCGAAGCCGAGCTCCCTGAGGTCGCGCGCCACCGACACCGCAGCGAGCTTGTCGCTGTCACGCACGCTGACGAACGCTCGCCCGCCCTTCGGCAGCCTCACCCCCGCCGCGATCTGCGACTTGACGAACGCCTCGCCGAAGGACTCGCCCACGCCCATCACTTCGCCGGTGGACTTCATCTCCGGACCCAGAATCGTATCCACACCGGGGAACTTGAGGAACGGGAACACCGCCTCCTTGACCGAGAAGTAGGGCGGCACGATTTCCGTGGTCACTTCCTGCTCGCGCAGCGAAATGCCGACCATGCAGCGCGCCGCGATCTTCGCCCAGGGAACTCCGGTGGCCTTGGAAACAAATGGCACCGTGCGCGAAGCGCGGGGATTGACCTCCAGCACGTACACGGTGTCGCGCTGGATCGCGTACTGCACGTTCATCAGTCCGACCACGTCGAGCGCCTTCGCGAGCAGCACCGTCTGGCGGTGGAGTTCCCGCTCCAGGTGGCTGGCGAGCGAATGCGGCGGCAGGCAGCAGGCCGAATCGCCCGAGTGCACGCCGGCCTGCTCGATGTGCTCCATGATGCCGCCGATCAGCACGTCCCTGCCGTCCGACACCGCATCGACGTCCACCTCGATCGCGTCCGAGAGGTAGCGGTCGAGGAGCACCGGGGAGTCGTTCGAGACCTTCACCGCGTTTTCCATGTACCGCTCGAGCTCTGCGCGCTGGTGCACGATCTCCATCGCCCGGCCGCCCAGCACGTAACTCGGGCGCACCACCACCGGGTAGCCGATTTCCTCCGCCAGCCTCACCGCCTCCGCGGCGGAGCGCGCGGTCCGATTGGGCGGCTGCCGCAGCCCGAGCTTCTCGAGCAGCTTCTGGAATCGCTCGCGGTCTTCCGCCACATCGATCATGTCGGCGCTGGTGCCGATGATCGGAACACCGGCCGCTGCCAGGTCGCGGGCGAGCTTGAGCGGCGTCTGCCCGCCGTATTGCACGATGACGCCGAAGGGCCTTTCCTTGTCTACGATCTCGAGGACATCCTCGAGCGTGAGCGGCTCGAAGTACAGGCGGTCGCTGGTGTCGTAGTCGGTCGAGACGGTCTCGGGATTGCAATTGACCATGATCGTTTCGAATCCGTCCTCGCGCAACGCGAGCGCCGCGTGCACGCAGCAGTAGTCGAATTCGATCCCCTGGCCGATCCGGTTCGGCCCCCCACCCAATACCATGACCTTCCTGGCGTCGCTCGGCTCGGCCTCGCATTCCTCTTCATAGGTCGAATACATGTATGCCGTTTTGGTCGCGAACTCCGCAGCGCAGGTGTCCACGCGCTTGTAGACCGGGCGAATGCCGAGGCGGTGTCTCGTCGCCCGGACGGCTTTCTCGTCGGTGTGGAACAGGTACGCGAGCCGACGGTCCGAAAAACCCCTGCGCTTCAGAATTCTCATTCGATCGGCGTCGATCTGGTCGAGTCTGCAGTCGTCGAGCTCCATCTCGAGATCGACGATCTCCTTGATCTGCGCCAGGAACCAGGGGTCGATGCCGGTCAGGCGATTCACCTCCTCGAGCCCGAAGCCGCTCTCGAAGGCGTCGCCGACGAACCAGATGCGTTCCGGTCCCGGCTCGCCGAGCTCCTGTTCAATGGTCTCGCGGTCCGTGGTGCGCTGATTGAGCCCGTCCACGCCGACCTCCAGGCCGCGCAGCGCCTTCTGAAACGACTCCTGGAACGTGCGCCCGATCGCCATCACCTCGCCGACCGATTTCATCTGCGTGGTGAGGCGATCGTTCGCCTGCGGGAATTTCTCGAACGCGAAGCGAGGCACCTTGGTCACCACGTAATCGATCGTCGGTTCGAAGGAAGCGGGGGTCGCGCCTGCGGTGACCTCGTTCGCGATCTCGTCGAGCGTGTAGCCGACCGCGAGCTTTGCGGCGACCTTGGCGATGGGGAAGCCCGTGGCCTTGGAAGCCAGGGCGGAAGAGCGCGACACGCGCGGATTCATCTCGATGATGAGCATCCGCCCGTCCTTCGGGTTGATCGCGAACTGCACGTTCGAGCCGCCGGTGTCCACCCCGATCTCGCGCAGCACGGCGATGGAGGCGTCGCGCAGGAGCTGATATTCCTTGTCCGTGAGCGTCTGCGCGGGCGCGACCGTGATCGAATCCCCGGTGTGCACGCCCATCGGATCCAGGTTCTCGATCGAGCAGACGATGATGCAGTTGTCGTTCCGGTCCCGCACCACCTCCATTTCGAATTCCTTCCAGCCGATCACCGATTCCTCGATCAGCAGCTCGCGCGTGGGCGAGGCGTCAAGCCCGCGCTCGCAGACTGCGACAAATTCCTCGCGGTTGAAGGCGATGCCGCCTCCCGTTCCGCCGAGCGTGAACGAGGGCCGGATCACCACCGGGAAGCCGATCCCGGCCTGCACTTGCAGCGCTTCCTCCATGGAGTGGGCGAGCGAAGACCGCGGGCTCGCCAACCCGATCCGGCTCATCGCCTTCTTGAATTTCTCCCGATCTTCCGCCTTGTCGATTGCGTCGCGCGAGGCGCCGATCATCTCGACGCAGAATGTTTCCAGGACCCCCTCGCGTGCGAGATCGAGCGCGCAGTTGAGCGCGGTCTGCCCTCCCATCGTCGGCAGCAGCGCATCCGGCCGTTCCCGCTCGATGATGCGCGCCACCGTCTGCCAGGTGATCGGCTCGATGTACGTGGCGTCGGCCATCTCCGGGTCGGTCATGATGGTCGCCGGGTTCGAGTTGACCAGCACCACGCGGTAGCCATCGGCCTTGAGCGCCTTGCACGCCTGCGCCCCGGCATAGTCGAATTCGCACGCCTGCCCGATCACGATCGGGCCGGCGCCGATGATGAGGATCGACTGGATGTCAGTTCTTCTTGGCATCGCTCATCAATGCGGCAAAGCGATCGAACAGGTACCCGATGTCGTGCGGGCCGGGGCTCGCCTCGGGATGACCCTGAAAGCAGAACGCCGGCCGGTCGGTTCGCGCCAGGCCCTGCAACGAGCCGTCGAACAGCGACACGTGCGTCGGCCGCAGATGCGCCGGAAGGCTCTTCGGATCGACCGCAAAGCCGTGGTTCTGGCTCGTGATCACGATCCGCCCGGTGTCGAGGTCCTTGACCGGATGATTGGCGCCATGGTGGCCGAACTTCATCTTGATCGTCTTCGCACCCGAGGCGAGGCCCATGAGCTGATGGCCGAGGCAGATGCCGAACACCGGCATCCGCGTCGCGTCGAGGATCTGCCCGATCGCCTCGATCGCGTAATCGCAGGGTTCAGGATCTCCGGGGCCGTTCGAAAGAAACACGCCATCAGGCTGCATGCGCAGCACTTCGCGCGCCGGGGTCTGCGCCGGCACCACGGTGAGGCGCGCCCCGCGGTCCGCAAGCAGCCGCAGGATGTTCCGCTTGATGCCGTAGTCGTAGGCGACGACATGAAAGCGCGCGTGGGCCGGCTTCCGGAAGCCGTGCCCGAGCTCCCAGCCGCCCTCGGTCCATTCGTAGGGCCGGTCCGTGGTGACCACTTTCGCGAGGTCCATTCCCGCCAGTCCCGGGAATGCGCGCGCCTCTTCAAGCGCACGTCCGCCTTCGACTTCCCCGGCCATGAGACAGCCGTTTTGCGCGCCTTTTTCCCGGAGCAGGCGCGTGAGCCGGCGCGTATCGATGTCCGCAATCGCCGGCACCTTGTGCGCAACGAGATACTCGGTAAGGGTCCTTTGCGCGCGCCAGCTAGACATGAGCGGAGGAACATCGCGCACCACAAGACCCGCCACGTGCACCCGGGGTGATTCCTCGTCCTCGGAATTGACCCCGGTGTTGCCGACGTGCGGGTACGTGAGCGTGACGATCTGCCGGCAGTACGAAGGATCGGTGAGGATTTCCTGGTATCCGGTCATCGCGGTGTTGAACACGACTTCGCCGGACGAAATGCCGCGTGCGCCGACCGAGCGGCCCCGGAACACCGTCCCGTCGGCGAGGACGAGCGCGGCAGGTTCGAACGAAGACACGGACTGCGGCACTCCAGCGGTAGGCGCAAAAAAGCGGAAGAGACTCGCGCCTCTCCCGCTCGCTTGAAAGGGAAATTATACGCGAATCGCGTCAACCCGGCGATGGGTCGTATCACGCAGCGAGACGCAGCCCCACATCCACCTTGGCCTTGGCGCACAATCCAACCAGGTAGTCGAGCGAGATGAGCTCGACCTTCCCCCGTACGATCTCGGATACCCGGGGCTGGGCGATCCCAAGACGCTTCGCCGCTTGCGCTTGGGTCAGGCCTTCTCGTTCCATCCAACTGCGCAGCGCCTCGGCCAGCTGTGCACGCAGCAGCATGACTGAGGCTTCATGTGCAGGAAACCCCAGGTCAAGAAAGATGTTTCCGCTCGATCGAGTCATTCGCTTTGCCATCGTCTATCCCTCGCTTTCAATCGCCTTCGCTTCGCGGTATCGCCGACGCGCGAGCTTGAGGTCGAACCCTGAAGTCTTGCGCGACTTCTTCTGAAACGCATGCAGGACGTAGATCGCAGTCGCGAAGCTCGCCACATAGGTCACTCGATACTGCCCCGCCTGGTCGCGCACCCGGATCTCGCACACGCCCGCTCCAACCGACGACAGGGGCTTCCAGTCATCCGGCTCTCGCCCAACCTGCACCATGAACAATTCGTGTCCCGCGCGCAGCCTGGCGGAGTCCGGAAACGAGGACAGCTTCGACCTGGAACTGCCGACGAAGCGGACCGGCTTCATGGGCGAACTATACGGATATTCGTATAGGCGTCAAGCCGGTTGTCAAGGAGACCCGGATTATGGAAACACCGGCCCTACAATATCCCGAGCACCACCTGCTGATCCCAGCGCCACGCGAGCTGCTGCTGGTTGTTGTAGATGGCGCGCGGCGTGTTCAGATGATCGGCGTGGATGGGGTGGATCATATTTTCATGGTGCAAAGCCCTGAATCCACCAGGCAGTGAAGACATATATCGTTGTGAACGATGGCAGAATTAGTGCCACGCAAATCAAGATGGTGATCAAGACCAGCTTCGCATCGTGCTTTGCTCGCCAAGAGAGCACCAACAGCCAAACAGTCCAGAGCCACGCAAAGATGAGCCAGAGTCTCGCATTGAACATCGGCCAATCAAGAACGATGCCCGCAAACCAAATGATGAGTACAAGGACTGCATGAGCGATCGCTATGCCGCTCAGGACCAACGAGCCCCGAGAGAAGGGTCCGAGCGTGATCTGAAATGCGCTCATGGCAAAACCGTTGCCGCCGCGTCGGCTAGCACCATCAAGACGTAAATCAATATTCTTTGGACCATTTCTTCGTCCATTGGCAGTATTGAAATGCCGTGTGTTCAGTACCGGGTTTCGGGGGCCTGGGCCAAGCCTGTGGGGGCCTTCCGCGCAATTTGTCTAGGCATTCGTGAAGGGTCTCATCACATCTTACCTTGTAGACCTCCACCACTTTTCGCCCGCACTCGACGCATAGTTCGTAGTTCTGATAGCAGTAATCATGGGCCATGCAGCACTCGTCCAGACTGTCCACAGGAGCCGCTGGATTCGCCGGAATTCTGGGCCCAGCCTTACCGCCGCTATAGTTCTTCCCGCACCAATTACCGTAGCGAAGCGATATCGGCTCCAAACCGTACGGATCACTCTGACCTAACGGAGCGTTGGCAACGTAGCTGTACGTGTTCAAGCCCCCGGCGAGACCCACCGGATCGCTCTGCACATATCGTCCTAATCCCGGATCGAAGTCCCTGAAGTAGTTATAGGCGAGGTTCGTTTCTTTGTCGTACACCTGACCTGGGAAGCGCAGGTCAAACGTGCACGTCCCGAGCCCGGATGGATTCTCGTTCGGCGGACTGCTGCCGAAGGGCTCGGCCTGGTCCCAGCGCCAGGCGAGCTGCTGCTGGTCGTTGTAGATCTGGCGCGGCGTGTTCAGATGATCGGGGTGAACCATCCTGGCACAGTCGTAGACGTAGTCGCAACGGTGGGCCTGATGTCCCTCTCGCATTCCGCATGGAGCGCGCGTGCGTCGTACGCGTATGTCTACGACGCAAGTCACGAGTCATCCCAGGCCGAGGACGTCCTGCATGTCGAACAGGCCGTTCGGTTTTCCGCGCAGAAATCTCGCCGCCCGCAGCGCGCCAAGCGCGTAGGTCATGCGGCTCTGCGATCGCACGCCGATCTCGACCCGCTCGCCGGTGCCGGCAAAGATCACCGTGTGCTCGCCGACGATGTCGCCGCCGCGTATCGCGTGAAAACCGATCTGCTTTGCCGGTCTGGCGCCCGGCTCGCCCTGGCGCCCATGAATCGCGACGCCGGCTAGATCCCGGCCGAGTGCGGTCGCGATAACCTCACCGAGCTCGAGCGCGGTGCCCGAAGGCGCATCCACCTTGTGCCGGTGGTGCGCCTCGACGATCTCGACGTCGTACTCGTCGCCGAGGATCTTCGCCGCCGTTTCGGCGAGTTTGAAAACGACGTTTACCCCCACCGCAAAGTTCGGCGCCATCACGATCGGGATCCGCCGCGAAGCACTCCTGACGAGCTCCCTCTCCGCCTCGGAGAAGCCGGTGGTGCCGATCACCATGCTCTTCCCTGCGGCCACGCACGCATCCATGTGCGCGAGGGTCCCCGCGGGGCGAGTGAAATCGATAAAGACCTCGGCAGCGGAGACCGCGGCCTTCACGTCGGTGATCACATGCACGCCACCGACCGCGGTTCCGACCGCGGGACTTGCGGGTGCATCGAGCGCCGCAGCGAGCGTGAGCGAACCGTCCGCAAGCACCGCCTCGATCAGCGCGCGGCCCATCTTTCCGCCCGCCCCCGCGACCACGACCTTCATCGGCATCTCGTCAAAGGCCCAGCTTTTCCAGCAACCGGCCGAAGAATCCTCGCTCCGATTGCGGCTCGGGTTTCGGCTGCTCCTTCGCCTCGTCGCGCTGCACGGGCTCCGGTTTCTGCTCCTCCTTTGCCTGGTCGCGCTGCACGGGCTGCTCGCTCGCGGCGGTCTTCTCCTGCGCTGGTGGTGGCTCGGCCGTTTGCCTGGCCGGTACCGCGACAGGTTCCGGCGCGGCCGGCCTGGCCGGCGCCGCATCTTTCAGCGCGGCAGGCTCGGCCTTTGGAGCGGCAGGCACCACATCGCCGAGGACGCGTGCAAGCTTGCCGTTTTCGAACACCACCGCGATCTTGCGCTCCTCGCGTCCCTTGCCCTGCGAGTTGCGAAAGTAGATGTAGTCCCAGCGGTCGGCATGGAAGATATCGGTCACGAGCGGCGTGCCGAGGATGAATCGCACCTGCTCCTTGGTCATGCCCGGCTTGAGCTGCGACACCATCTCCTGGGAAATGTAGTTGCCCTGCTGAATGTCCATCCGGTAGGGCCTGACCAGATTGGGCGTGCCGCAAGCCGCGAGCGCACACAGCGCGGCGGGAACCAGCGCGCGAAGCACAGGATGCACGGGAAAACGATTCTCAGGACGGGGGAAAGCCATTATGATAGCCGAAGCGCGCCCCGTATGTTCCTCCCCGACCGGCGATGAGTTCGACGCAAAGTCTCAAGCACATGGGCCTCAAGGCGACGCTGCCCCGTCGCAAGATCCTCGAGCTGTTCGAATCGAGCAAGGTGCGTCATCTCTCGGCGGAAGATGTGTACAAGACCCTCATCGCCGAGGGAATCGACGTCGGGCTTGCAACCGTGTATCGAGTGCTCACCCAGTTCGAGCAGGCGGGACTGCTTTCGCGGCAGCACTTTGAAACCGGCAAGGCGGTGTTCGAGCTGAGCCAGGGCGGCCACCACGACCACCTGGTGTGCCTGCAGTGCGGACGCGTCGAGGAATTCTACGATCCGGAGATCGAGAAACGGCAAAGCACGATCGCGCACGAGCGCGGCTTCGAGCTGCGCGGCCATTCCCTGGCGCTGTACGCGGACTGCGTCAAGGCAGACTGCCCGCATCGCGCCGCCGCGGCCGACCTGCGCGCGCCCGCGGCGCGAAGCGTCTAGGCACCGGGCATTTCTTCCGCGACGCTTTCTGTCAGCGCCGGCTCGCGGCGCGTCTCCAGCTCGCGCATGCGCCCGATCGGCGAAGCCCATGCAATCAGCGGTACCATGGCGAGGGCGCCGAGCCCGGCCAGCAGGATCGCGCTGCGCACGCCCCAGTGCTGCGCGATCCAGCCGCCCGCGAGCGCTCCGATCGGGGCGGTCGACACGGTCAGGGCAATCATCGTCGCCGTAACCCTGCCCAGCAGGCGGTCGGGCGTCACGGCCTGTCGCAGCGTGAGATAGTTGATGAAGAACGTCATGGCGCTGAAATCGAGCAGGAACAGACCCAGACCGAAGATCGCCGACGCCACCGTCGTGGTTCCAGCCGCGGACCCGAGGACGAGCCACGCGACGCCGGTCCCGCCCAGTGCGCCGAGCATGGTGCGGCCGAATCCGAAGCGGGCGTTGAATCGCTGTGCCGCCCCTGCAGCGGCAAGCGAGCCCACGCCGGCCACCATGAACAGCGCGCCGAGATGGCCGGCGGAAAACCCCAGCTCGCGCGCCGCAAACAGCACCACGACCGCGACGAATGCATGGCGAAAAATCTGCCACGCCGCGAGCGCCCAGGCCAGCGCGCGCAGGGTCGGATTCGTCCACACGGCCCACAGGCCTTCGCGAATCTCGGCGTAAACGCCGGTTGGTGCGACCTTTGGCGCGTCAGAGGCGGCTGGCCGTATGCCCCGCAGCACCCAGGCCGAAGCAAAGAACGCTGCGGCGTCGAACAGAATCGCGATCGGCGCCGTCAACCACTGGATCAGAGCGCCCGCGAGCCCCGGCCCCGTCAGCTGCGCCGCGGAGTCGGAGATTCCAATCTTCGCATTCGCCTCGACCAGGTGTTCGCGCCCGACGCGCTCGGTCATGAAGACCTGATAGGCTGGCCAGCCGATCACCGTACCGAGTCCGACCAGAAATCCCACGATGTAGAGCACGGGCATCGTGAGCGCGCCGAGCCACGCGCACACCGGTACCGCAAGGAGCGCCATCCCGCGGCCGACATCGGCCCAGATGATCACCGGCAGCTTGCGCGAGCGGTCCACCAGCACGCCGGCAAACAGGCCGAACAACGGATAGGGAAGCGCTTCGAGCGCGATCAGCACGCCGAGCTCCAGCGGCGATGCGTTGAGCAGCAGCGCCGCCGTGAGCGGAAGCGCAAGAAACGTGATGTGCCCGCCGAAGTGCGTGATGGTGAGCGAACTCCACAGCTTGACGAAGTCCGGATTGCGCCACAGGCCCGTCAGCCTGTTTCGCGGGTCCAGTCGTTGCAGCAACGGCAACGCGCGTTCCGGGAAAGCCAACGTGTCACGCTCCGCGCAGCATTTCAGCGGCGTGCTTGCGGGTTGTGGCGGTGATCTCGGTACCGCCGAGCATACGCGCCAGTTCCTCGATCCGCGCCGCCCGGTCGAGACGCGTGGCCTGAGTGGCGACCCGTCCTCTGGCGGCATTTCTCGTCACCAGCCATTGCTCATCGCCTTGCGCCGCAACCTGCGGCAGATGGGTGACGCAGAGCACCTGGCGGTCGCCGCCAATCTGCCGCAGCGCGCGCCCGACGATCTCCGCCACGGCGCCGCCGATTGCGGCATCCACCTCGTCGAATACCAGCGTGTCCACGGGCGAGTTCTTGCTCGCAACGAGATGGATCGCAAGACTCAAGCGCGACAATTCGCCGCCCGATGCGACTTTGGCGAGCGGCCGTAACGGCAGGCTCGGGTGCGACGCGACCTCGAATTCCACGTCCTCCAGCCCGTGCGCCGCGGGCGCCTCGAGCTGCCGCAGCGCCACGGCGAAACGCCCGCCCTTCATCGCGAGCACTTGCATCTGCGCCGTCACCGCGCGCGCCAGCGCTTGCGCGCCGCTGGTGCGTTTCGCCGAGAGCTTTTTCGCCGCGGCGTCGTACGCCGCGCGCGCCGCAACGACCTCGCGCTGCAGCGCCTCGGGACTCGCCGCGAGGTCGAGCTCAGCCAGACGCCCGGCCAGCTCGGTCGCAAGCCGTGGCAGCTCCTCTGGGCGCACGCGGTGCCTGCGCGCCGCGGCGTGCAGCGCCTCGAGCCGTTGTTCGGTCTCGCGCATCGCCTCCGGGTCGAGGTCCACGCGCGAGGCGTATTGGCGCAACTCGCGCACTGCCTCGCCCGCCTGCGCTGCGGCCGATTCGAGCAGTTGCACGATCGCCTGCAGCCCTTGGTCGTGCTCGGACAGCGCACGCAGCCGGCTCGCCACCGCGGCAAGCTGCGGCAGGCTCGCGCCTTCGGTCTCCGCGAGCGCCTCGAGCGAGGATTGCGCGCCAGCGAGCAGGCTCGAGCCATGCGCAAGACGGCGGTGCGCCGCCGCAAGCTCGTCCCACTCCCCGGCGCGCGGCCGGAGCTTGAGTAGGTCATCGGCCTGCTCCTCGAGCGCAGCGCGCTCGGCAGCGCGCTGCGCGAACTGCTGTTCGGCATCGCCCGCAAGCTTTTCGAGCCGCTGCCACGCGCGCCAGGCTTCCGTGCATTCGGAGCGCAGCTGCTCTGCGCCCGCGTGCGCGTCCAGGAGCCCCCGCTGCCCGGCGGCGCGCAGCAGCGACTGGTGCGCGTGCTGGCCGTGGATGTCCACCAGATGCTCGCCCGCTTCGATCATCTGCGCGAGGGTCGCCGCGTAACCGTTGATGAAGCAGCGCGAGCGTCCCTGGCGGTCGATGCTGCGCCGGAGGATCAGCATTCCCGGATCGCCCCCGAGTTCGCGCTCGCCGAGCCACGCGGCCAGCGGGCCGCCGGTGCCGATCTCGAATTCGGCCGACAGCTCTGCCCGCTCCGCGCCTTCGCGCACCACGGCGGCAACGCTGCGGCCGCCGACCAGGAGTTCGATCGCGTCCACCAGGATCGATTTTCCCGCACCGGTTTCTCCCGTGAGCGCGGTGAAACCCGGCCCGGTCTCCAGCTCGACGCGCTCCGCGATGACGAAGTCACGGATGGCGAGGGCTCGCAGCATCAGTCTTCCGTCTGCATCTCCATCGCCTCGCTCCAGCGCAGCTTCTCGCGCAGCATCATGAAGTAGCTGTAGCCGGGCGGGTGAACGAATCGGACCGCGTCGGCGGAGCGCCTGAGCAGCAGCCGGTCGCCCTCGTGCATGTCGGTGAGCGCAAAGCCGTCAAAATGCGCGCGCGCGTCGAGCGCGCGCAGCAGGCAGATCTCGATGACGCTACGTTCGCTGACGCTCACCGGCCGCGCCGAGAGCACATGCGGATTGAGCGGCACCAGCGCGAAAGCCGACACCGCCGGGTGCAGGATCGGCCCATGCGCCGACAGAGAATAGGCCGTCGAACCGGTCGGCGTCGCGACGATCATGCCGTCGGCGCGCAGTCGGTACAGGTATTCGCCGTCGATCCTCACTTCGAATTCGATCAGACGTCCCTGCGACCCTTTGCCGACCACCGCTTCATTGAGCGCAAGCGTGCGCAGAACCACCTGGTCGCCGCCGGACGCGGCATTGCCGCGCAGGATTTCCGCGTCGAGCAGCGAGCGTTCCTCGATCGAATGCCGCCCATCGAGGATCGCACCGACCGAGTCGCGCATGTCCGTGAACGCGATGTCCGTCATGAAGCCGAGCCGGCCCTGATTGATGCCCGCCAGAGGGGTCCGGTGCCGCGCCAGATTGCGCGCCGCCGCGAGCATGGTTCCGTCGCCGCCCATGACGATCGCGATGTCGGCGTTGCGGCCGATGTCGTCGTAGTCGGCGGCCATGCCGCCGTCACCGACGCTGACGGCGGTTTCGCGCTCGAGCATGACCTCGCATCCGCGGTCGTGGAGAAATTCGCGCAGCGCCTTGAGCGACGAGGCAATCTCCGGTGTCTTCTTGCCGATCAGGGCGACGCGGCGGAAGGCGGGCTGCATCGCCTCATTGTAGCTGCATGTGTAGAATTGGGCGCATGCTCGAGAAACGCGCCCAGGTCCTGCTGAAGACGCTCATCGAGCGCTACATCGAGGAAGGCCAGCCGGTCGGCTCGCGCACCTTGTCGCGCCATTCCGGCCTGGACCTCTCGCCGGCGACGATCCGCAACGTGATGTCGGACCTCGAGGAGATGGGATTCATCTCCAGCCCGCACACCTCGGCGGGACGGGTGCCGACGCCGCAAGGCTACCGCTTCTTCGTCGACACGCTGCTGGTGGTGAAGCAACTCGCATCCGGGGAAATCCATCACCTGGAGGACCAGCTCCACCCGGACAATCCGCAGCGCGTCATCCACTCCGCATCGCAGCTGTTGTCGCAGCTCACGCAGTTCGCCGGTGTCGTCATGACGCCGCGGCGTCGCGCGATGACGTTTCGCCAGATCGAGTTCCTGCGGCTGTCCGAGAAGCGCGTGCTGCTCATCGTCGTCACCCCCGAGGGCGACGTCCAGAACCGGATCCTGTTCACCGAACGCGATTTCACGCCGGCCGAGTTGATCGCCGCGGCGAACTACCTCAACCAGCAGTACTCGGGCCACAGCTTCGAGGAGGTGCGCCAGGGGCTGCGCCAGGAGTTGCGCGAGATCCGCCAGGACATGATCCAGCTTATCACCGCGGCGGTCGAGATCGGCACGCAGGCGATGGCCGAAAGCAGCGAGCCGTACGTCATCACGGGGGAGAGAAACCTGTTCGCGGTGAGCGACCTCTCGCGGGGCATGACGCGCCTGCGGCAGCTGTTCGAGCTGTTCGAACAGAAGACATCGCTGGCGCAGATCCTCGACCTTTCGCTTCGCGGGCGCGGCGTGCAAATCTTCATCGGCGGCGAGTCCGGGGTTTCGGCGCCAGACGACGTCAGCGTGGTCACCGCACCCTACACGGTGGATGGAGAGGTGGTCGGCACGGTCGGCGTCATCGGCCCGACGCGCATGGCTTACGACCGGGTGGTGCCGATCGTGGACATTACGGCGAAGCTTCTTTCCAGCGCGCTGTCGCATTAGTCAGTGGCGGTCGACGGCGTCCTGCTCGTCAACCTCGGCACCCCTTCGGCACCCACGGCGCAAGAGGTGCGAAGATACCTCGCCGAGTTCCTGTCCGATCCGCGCGTGGTGGAGTTACCGCGCTGGCTCTGGCTCCCGCTCCTCTACGGCATGGTGCTCAATGTGCGCCCGAAGCGCTCGGCGGCGAAATACGCCGCGATCTGGACGGCGGAGGGTTCGCCGCTGGCCGTGCATACGGCGCGCCAGACCGAGTTGCTGCGCGCTGCCCTGCCCGGGATCCGGGTGGAATATGCAATGCGCTACGGCGAACCGGGCATCGCCTCCGTTCTGATCAAGCTTTCGAGTTGCGAGCGCCTCACAGTGCTGCCACTCTACCCGCAGTTCTCGGCCAGCACCACCGCGAGCGTGCGCGACTGCCTTGCCGCGGGGGTTCGCATGGTCGAGAACTTTCACGATCATCCGGCGTACCTCGCAGCGCTCGCCGCAAACGTGCGGCAGCATTGGGACGTACACGGGCGCGGCGAGATCCTGGTCATGAGTTTTCACGGACTGCCCAAGCGGACGGTCGAGCGCGGCGACCCCTACGAAAAACAATGCCGGGCCACCGCACTGCTGCTGGCCTCCGCCCTCGGCCTTCGCGCCGGCGACTGGAAGGTTACTTTTCAATCGCGCTTCGGCGCGGCGGAGTGGCTGCAGCCCTACACGCAGCCCTCGCTCGTCGCGATGGCGCAAGACGGAGTGAAACGCGTGGACGTCGTTTGTCCGGGATTCGTGTCGGATTGCCTCGAAACGCTCGAGGAGATCGGCATCGTGGCGCAGCGCGCGTTTCTGGAAGCCGGCGGAAGAGAGTTCCGCCTGATTCCGTGCCTCAACGAATCGCCGGAGTGGATCGCCGCTCTCGCAGCGCTCGCGCGCGACCCTGACCGCGGTCAGGCCTGACCGAGCGCTGCTCGCAAATTCTCCCGCAGCGCCTCGCGCTCTGCCTGCCCGCGCGCCGCAAGCGCCGCTCGCCACAGAGGAAACACGGCCTGCTCCTCGCGCTGCTCGTGCTTGGCAAGCGTAGCCGAGAGCAGCGCGGCAAACGGCTCGATTTCCCACGCCTCGCCCGCCTCTCCGCAGGCGAGCTCGTTTTCCAGAGTGGCAAGCTCCGCAACGAGGCTCGCGTGCTCGCGGCGCATCGCCTCCAGCGCCTCGGCTCGCGGATCGGGATCGAGGGCGCCGGCGACCAAAGTGTCTTCGGCGATCACATGCCGCCGCAGCCCGGCGGCGAATTCCTCGAGCATCGGGCGCGCCGCGGCGAGGTCGCCGGCGTTCAGGCGCCGCAGCGCCCGCCCGAGGAGCTCATCCAGCCGCCGGTGGTCGCGCACCAGCATTTCGACCGGGTCCCGGGGCGCGGTGTCCGCGGCGAGCCGGACAACGGTCTCCCAGTGGCCGTCCAGTTGGGCACTCTCCCAGGTGAGCGCATCGCGCAGGTGAAGGTTGAGACTCGCCATCAACAACTGCGGGTCGTGACGCGTAAGCAGGCGACGCGCCTCCCCGCGCCCGAGCTCCCTCACCGCCGCAAGCGCAGCGAGCCCGATGCGTCGCTCGGGTTCGTCCCTCAAATCAACGGCTTCCGCCAGATCCGGCATGGTTCACCATTGTTGCACGGTCGCGTCTTGAAGACTGCCGTTTCGTCCCCATTAGGCTAGGGTTTGATCCCTCATCGCGCCATGTCCGAACCCACTTCATCGCCCGAAACCGCTCCGCAGGCTCAGACCGCATCGGAGGAAGGCAAGTCGCTCGACCAGCTGCTCAGCGAAGCGCAAACAAAGATCGAAGAGCAGCGCGAAGCCTGGCTGCGCGCGTTGGCGGATGCCGACAACGCTCGCAAGCGGGCCCAGGCGGACATCGCCCAGGCGCGCAAGTTCGCCGTGGAGCGAATGGTCGAGGATCTGCTGCCCGTCATCGACAGCCTCGAGGCGGCCGTGGCGGCGGAGGGCGCAAATGCCGATTCGCTGCGGAGCGGCGTCGAGCTGACCTTGAAGCTCCTGCGGACGGCGTTCGAGAGGGCCGGGGTATCCGAAATCTCGCCCGCGGCAGGCGAGCGCTTTGACCCGCACCGCCACCATGCGATGGCCGCATTGGACTCCGACGCCGAACCGAATACGGTGCTCGCCGTCATGCAGAAGGGCTACGGATTGCACGAGCGGGTGATCCGGGCGGCTCTGGTGACCGTGGCCAAGCCGAAGCCCGCCAACGATCCCGCACCGGCTTGAAACGGGGCGCGCGAAACCCCATTTGGTACACAGGCTTAGCACAAGGACCGCACCATGGCAAAGATCATCGGAATCGACCTCGGCACCACGAACTCCTGCGTCGCGATCATGGAGGGCGGCAAGCCCAAGGTGATCGAGAATTCGGAGGGTTCGCGCACCACTCCCTCGGTGGTCGCTTACACCGACGACAGCGAAATCCTGGTGGGCGCGCCCGCCAAGCGCCAGGCGGTCACCAACGCGAAGCACACGCTCTACGCGGTCAAGCGTCTGATCGGGCGGCGCTTTGAGGAGAAGGAAGTGCAGAAGGACATCGGCCTGATGCCCTTCCGGATCGTGCGCGCCGACAACGGCGACGCCTGGGTGGAAGTGCGCGGCAAGAAGATCGCGCCGCAGCAGGTTTCAGCCGACGTGCTGCGCAAAATGAAGAAGACCGCCGAAGACTATCTCGGAGAGGAGGTCACGGAGGCCGTGATCACGGTGCCGGCGTACTTCAACGACTCGCAGCGCCAGGCCACCAAG
>CAZYVT010000070.1:0-1967 GCA_964651335.1 uncultured Enterobacteriaceae bacterium
GGAGTGCCATCGAGGATGGCTTGGGGCGGGTACAGGGTCCAGCCGGCGCCCGTGGACCCGCCGGGTACGAAGAAGCTCGCCATCAGCAGCAGCACTGCGAACAGGTAGACCCAGTAGCTCACCATGTTCACATAGGGGAAAACCATATCGCGGGCGCCGACCATCAGCGGGATGAGGTAATTGCCAAACCCCCCCAGAAACAGCGCGGTGAGCAGGTAGATCACCATGATCATGCCGTGCATGGTGACAAACTGAAGGTAGGCGCCCGGGGTGATGAAGGAAAAGCTGTGCGGGAACCCCAGTTGCAGCCGCATGATTCCCGACAATACCAACGCCACCAACCCCACCGCGATCGCGGTGATCGAGTACTGGACGGCGATGACTTTAGCGTCCTGGCTCCAGATGTACTTGCCGATGAAAGTTTTCGGATGGTAGAGCTCTACCTCTTCGACTTCGGCGAGTGGTACGTAAGCCGATTCGTCATGCGCGACGTAAGACATCAAAATCTCCTCTTCGCTGACTCTTCATTGGTGCTTTATTCGCCTGAGTCTCGTCATCCCGATCATCATCGCATGAATGGCATGGCGCGCGAGCGGGCCGGTCATCGCAGGGTATTGATGTAGGCGACGAGGTCATTGGCAGCCTGGTCATCGGCCAGAATTTCGGCCATGGATACCATCTGCGGACCGTACAGGTCTTTCGGATGGGCGCCGCGAATACCCTGTTTGAAATTCTTCAATTGAGTGACCAGATACCAGTCGCTCATGCCTGCCAGCCGGGGGGCATTGGTGACCTGCATGCCCCGCCCATTGGCGCCGTGACAGTAGGCACAGGTCGCATAAAGATTTTGACCATTGGTCGTGTTCGACTTCAGCGTGGGGAGGGCAGGATTGTCCGGCAGCGTCCTGATATAAGCGACGACGTGATCGATGGCGGCCTCATCACCCAGCGTCGCCGCCATCGGCGCCATCATTTTACCGAAAACATCCTTATCGTGTGTCCCCCGGGCGCCATTCTTGAAATATTTCAATTGCCGTTTCAGATACCAGTCGCCTTGCCCACTCAATTTCGGCGCATTCAGCGCAGGGTTGCCTTCCGCTTGCGGGCCATGACAGGCGGCACAAACTGCATAGAGTGCCTTGCCTGCCGCGGCATCGCCGGCACCTTGAGCCGAGGATTGCGCGAACGTCGGATAGCTGCTGAGCCACGCCTGAAACTCGCGCTGTTCTTCGACAACGACTTTGCCGCGCATGGTGAAATGTGCCAGCCCACACAGTTCTTCGCAGAGCAGGTCGAATTTCCCGGTCCGGGTGGGGGTGAACCAGACGTAGGTGACCAGCCCCGGCACCAGATCCATCTTGACCCGGAACTGCGGCACGGTGAAGTCGTGCAGGACGTCTACGGAGCGCAGCAGCGCCTTGATCGGCTTGCCGAGGGGGAGATGCACTTCCGGGCTTGCGATCAGGACGTCGTCCTGGCCGTTGGGATCGTCCGGATTCATGCCGAACGGGTTTTTATCGCTGACGTACTTGGCATCGACGGTGCCCAGCGCGCCGTCCTTCCCGGGGAAGCGAAAGCCCCAGTGCCACTGCCTGCCCACGACCTCAAACACCGCCGCGTCTTCCGGGACCTCGACGAATTTCGCCCATACGATTAAGCCGGGGGCCAACATGGCAATGACTCCGACCGTGGTCAATCCGACAAGCCACCCCTCCAGCTTCTTGTTCTCCGGTTCGTACGCCGCCCGTCCTTCCTTCCGGTGACGGTAGCGCATCACGCAATAAGCCATGAACAGATTGACCGCGACGAAGACAAACCCCGTCACCCAGAAGGTGATCGTGATCGTGTCATCGATCGTCCCCCAATTGGAGGCGATCGGTGTGAGATACCACGGGCTCAGGTAGTGAAACAGCACCGAGCCGACGACCAGCAAGATCAATACGATTGCCAGAGCCATAGGCGGATTC
>CAZYVT010000070.1:2067-19766 GCA_964651335.1 uncultured Enterobacteriaceae bacterium
TAGAACACCTTGAATTCCTTCGCCGTGCGCGCGGTCGCCTCGGCGTCGCCGGACAGGCCCAGGAACCGGGGATCGAACACGGTGAGGTACTTCGCGAGCACTTCGCGCGTGTCGCGCTCCGGATCCACCGTGATGAAGAGCACCTGCACGCGCTCGGCATCCGGCCCGAGGCTCTTCATCGCGCCCGCGAGGTCGGCAAGGATGGTCGGACAGACATCCGGGCAATGCGTAAAGCCGAACGTGATCACTAACGCCCTGCCGGAAAAATCGGCCAGCGTTCGCGGCTTCCCCTGGTGATCGGTGAGCGCGAGGCTCTTGCCGTAGTCGGCGCCGGTGAGGTCGGTGCTCTTGAACTGCGGCCGGCCGTCCCCGCAGGCGAGGAGCGCGACTGCGAGCAGCGCGCCGAGCCTAGAACGCCAGGTAATGATCAACGAGCAGCGCCGCGAAGAGCGCAGCGAGGTACACGATCGAGAAGCGGAAGGTCCTGCGCGCGAGCGCATCGCTGTAAGCGACGTAGAGGCGCACCGAATAGACGAGAAACGCGGCCCCCAGCGCGAGCGCCGCGGCGAGGTAGATCCAGCCGCTCATGCCGATCGCGAACGGCAGCAGCGTCGCGGCGAACAGGATGATGGTGTAGAGCAGCACCTGCAGCTGCGTGTATTCCTTGCCGTGCGTCACCGGGAGCATCGGCAGGCCGGCCTTGGCGTATTCCTCCACGCGATACAGCGCGAGCGACCAGAAGTGCGGCGGCGTCCAGGCGAAGATGATGAGAAAGAGCAGCAACGCCTCGGTGGCGACTTCCCCGGTGACCGCCGTCCAGCCGAGCACCGGCGGCATTGCGCCCGAAGCGCCCCCGATCACGATATTCTGCGGCGTCGCGGGCTTGAGGATGACGGTGTAGACGATCGCGTAGCCGACGAAGGTCGCGAGCGTCAGCCACATGGTGAGCGCGTTCACGTACTGGGCCAGGATCCACAGCCCCGCGCCGCCGGCCGCGCCGGAGAAGACCAGTGTTTGCAGCGAGGTAAGCTCGCCGCGCGGCAACGGGCGCCCGCGCGTGCGCTGCATCTGGGCGTCGATCTTCTGCTCCACCAGGCAGTTCACCGCGGCGGCGGCCCCCGCGACGAGCGCGATTCCCACGGTCGCCGCGATGAGCAGCAGCGGAGGGACCATTCCGGGCGTGGCGAGAAACATCCCGATCACGGCGGTAAAGACGATGAGCGAGACCACGCGCGGCTTGGTGAGCGCGTAGTAGGCCCTCGCGCTCCGCGCGATCGTCGTGGCGCGCTGCGCAACGCTGCGCGCCGATGCGGAAATCAGGGTATGCGCGGTCACGGTCGAATGGCTGCGAAGTCTAGCGCATGTGCAGAACGGGGTGAAGAGCCTCGGCCCCTGCCTCAGCCGAATCCCGAGTACTTCAGCAGCCGCTCCAGGTCTTTCACCATTTTCGACGGATCGGGGTCGCGCGGAAATCGCAGCATCAGGTTGCCGAGCGGATCGACCAGGTAGATGTGGTCGCTCACCGCGCCCTCGGCCGGGAAGGCCGCCGCAAGACGCCGGTCGCCGCGCGCGATGCGCGTGCCTTCGATCGCGGCCACCAGCTCCGGGCGCAGGGCCGCGGCATCGGTGACGATCCACAGGCGCTCGACGCGTTGCATCTCCCGGCCTTGCGCGCGGCGCACTTGGCGCAGGTAGTAGAGTTTTTTCTCGCAACCTGCGTCGCAGGCGGCGCCGTCGAGCTGCACCAGCACCCACCTGCCGCGCAGCGCCGCGAACGCTGGCGCCTCGAGCGGTCGCGGCTGAATCAGCGTGCCGTAGTTCGAGTTCGTCCCGGGGACCCAGCCGGTCAGATAGGCGATCCAGCCCGCCAGCAGCGGCAGCGCAAAGAAGGCGCCGAGCGCGAGAAGCTTGACGCGCCCGCGCTTGACCGGGCCGCCGGGCTTCAGCGCGTCATCGGGCGATGCGCTTTTCACGGCGAAAACTCAGCACGAAAAAGAGCGCGACCGACAGGGCCGCAAGCAAATACCACTGCAGCGCGTACATCTCGTTTTTCCTGAATCCGGCTTCGGGACGCTCCCAGTGGCGCTCCAGGCCGTCCTCCAGCTCGCTCGACTGCTCGATCAGGAGCGGCTGGAGCCGCAGACCCGACCACGCGCCATAGGCATCGATCCTCAGGTTTTGCCACACGCAGGGCACCGGTCCGGGACGGCAAGCGTCGCTCGGCGGCGCCGGCTCGAGAAACTGCGGCAGACGCTCGAGCGCGATGCCCTCGATGCGTCGCTCGCCCGCCGGCGTGACGAGTGACGGCAGCCGCTCGCGATGCAGGTCGGCCGCGATCCAGCCGCGCAGCACGAGGACGTGCAAGCCGCTTTGCGCGATGCGCATCGGCTGCAGCACGTGGTAGCCGGGACGGCCCCGGTGGACGCGGAAATCCAGCAGGACGGTGTAGCCGGGCAGAAATTCGCCTCCCACCGCCACATGCCGGAGCGCGAGCCGAGCCGGATCGACCGTTTCGCCGCGAAGTTCAAGTGTCGGCGCGCGCTGTGCCGCTTCCAGCGCCGCCGCCGCAGCCCTGCGCTCCTCGGCTCGCCCCCATTGCCAGCTGCCGAGCGCAACACCTGCCGCGCAACCCGCGCCGGCGAGCAGGAAACCCCACCATCGGGGACGGAACGCGAAGCCCGCGAGTCTCATCGAACGGCGCTACACTGGAAACGATGCGCTACGTCGTGATCGCAGCGCTGCTGCTCATCGTCGCGAGCCTCGGCTCGGCGCTGTTCTTCGTGGTCCACGACCGCAGCGGCTCGAATCGCGCGGTGAAAGCGCTCGCGGTCCGCGTCGGCTTGTCGATGCTGCTGTTTCTGTTCCTGATGGCCGGCTTCTACTTCGGCTGGATCCCCGGCAGGATCACCTAGAGTCAAAACGGGGTCAGAGTAACTTTTCCGCGACTCGATCCGACCACGCGAGCGCGCGGCCGGAAAAGTTACTCTGACCCGGTTTTCCCGGCCGACCGACTTAGAGCCAATAGACAAAGATAAACAGGCCGAGCCACACCACGTCGACGAAGTGCCAGTACCACGCCACCGCCTCGAACGCGAAGTGAGAGTCGGGCTTGAAGTGGCCCGAGAGGCAGCGCAACAGGATCACGCTCAGCATGATCGCGCCCACGGTGACGTGAAAGCCGTGGAAGCCCGTGAGCATGAAGAAGGTCGAGCCGTACACGCCGGTCGTCAGCTTCAGGTTGAGGTCCGCGTAGGCCTCGCGGTACTCGTAGACCTGCAACACCAGGAACAGCACGCCGAGCACGACGGTAAGGAACAGAAACAGGTTGAGCATTCCGCGGTTGTTCTCCTTCAGCGCGTAGTGCGCGATCGTCACCGTGACGCCGGAGGAAAGCAGCAGCAGCGTGTTCAGCGCCGGGATGCCCCAGGCCGCCATGGGGGAGAATTTCTCCGCGAACGCCGGACCCGCCGAGGGCCAGTGGCTGCTGAAGCCGGGCCACATGATGGCGTTGCTCTCCAGCGTCGCCAGGTCGGGCACCGACAGCACGCGGATGTAGAACAGCGCGCCGAAGAACGCAGCGAAGAACATGACTTCCGAGAAGATGAACCAGCCCATGCCCCAGCGGAACGACAGGTCCTCCCAGCCGCCATACTTGCCGCCGTGGGATTCGCGGATCACGTCACCGAACCAGCGGAACATCATGTAGAGCAGCATCATGAAGCCGGCGCCGATCCCGACCCAGCCGCCGTTCGTACCGTTGAACAGGAAGACTGCGCCAAGCGCCATCAGGAACAGCGCCGCGGAGCCGATGATCGGCCAGGGCATCGGCTCCGGTACGAAGTATTGTCCCCTCCCACGAGTACGAGCACGCCGATTCGGAGTGGTTGCGCCCTGTGCCATCTGGATCTCCCTCGCCTCAACTGGTCACGATTCGCACGATCGTGATGAGTGCAAAGATGAACAGCACCACGATGATCATCGTCCGCTCCACTAGCTCCGGCCGCCGAGCCCCGCAACCTCGAAGAACGTGTACGACAGCGTGATCGTGTTCACGTCCTGCGGCAGCTCCGGATCGACGACGAAGGTGACGGGCATTCTGCGGGTCTCGCCCGCGGCAAGCGTCTGCTGGCTGAAGCAGAAGCACTCGAGCTTGCTGAAATATTGCCCGGCGAGCGCAGGAGCGTAGCTCGGCACCGCCTGCCCGGTGACCGGTGCACCGCGCACGTTTGCGATCTCGTACTCGACGTGCACCAGCTCTCCGGGGTGCACCGCGACGTGCCGGGTGAGCGGCCGGAAGAGCCACGGCAGGTTGTGCGCGTTCGCGTCCAGCTCGATCGTCACCGTGCGCGTGGTATCCACCTGCGTGTTCGCCGGAACAGCGCCTCGCTCCACCAGCGAGTTGATGCCGAGCGCGAGGCAGATCTTCTGGTAGAACGGCACCAGCGCGAAGCCGAAACCGAACATCAGCGCGGCGACGATCGAGAGCCTCGTGAGCAGCCGCCGGTTCGCGCGCTCGCGTGCGTCGCCCGCTCGCAGCGTCTCAGCCATGGAGACTCCAGTCCTTCGCGACGATGCAGCACAAGGTTGTCAGCGCGATCGACACCAGGGGCAGGGCCATCTTGAGGTTCCGGCTCATGAACGCCTACCTCAGCACCGGGGGCGTTTCCCAGGTGTGGTGCGGCGCCGGCGTCGGCAGGTGGGTCCACTCCAGCGAGTCCGCGCCCTCCCAGGGCCTCTGCGGGGCCTTTGCGCCGCTCGTAATCGCCTTCAGCACCACATAAAGGAACAGCAGCTGCGAGAGGCCAAAGCCCCAGGCCCCGATCGAGCTGATCTTGTTCCACGTCTCGAACATCAACGGGTAGTCCGGGATGCGGCGCGGCATGCCCGCGAGCCCGGCGAAGTGTTGCACGAAGAAGGTGACGTTGAAGAAAATCATCGTCAGCCAGAAGTGGATCTTGCCGAGCGTCTCGTCGTACATCCGCCCGGTCCACTTCGGCAGCCAGAAGTAAATCCCGGCGAAGGCCGAGAACAGCGCCCCCGCGACCATCACGTAGTGGAAATGCGCCACCACGTAGTAGGTGTCCTGCAGCTGGATGTCGATCGGCACCAGCGACAGCACCAGCCCGGTGAACCCGCCGAGCGTGAACAGGAACAGGAAGCCGATCGCGAACAGCATCGGCGTCTCGAACGAGAGCGACCCTTTCCACATGGTGGCGGCCCAGTTGAACACCTTGACCCCGGTCGGCACCGCGATCAGCGTCGTCACGTACATGAAGAAGAGCTGTCCCTGCACCGGCATGCCGACGGTGTACATGTGGTGCCCCCAGACGATGAACGACAGGATCGCGATCGCCGAGGTCGCGTACACCATCGAGGCATAGCCAAACAGGGGCTTGCGCGAGAACGCCGGGATCACCTGCGAGATCACGCCGAACGCCGGCAGCGCGATGATGTAGACCTCGGGGTGGCCGAAGAACCAGAAGATGTGCTGGTAAAGCACCGGATCCCCGCCCCCCGCGGCATTGAAGAACGTGGTGCCGAAATGCCGGTCGGTGAGCGTCATGGTCACCGCGCCCGCGAGCACCGGCATCGTCGCCACGAGCAGGTACGCGGTGATGAGCCATGTCCAGACGAACATCGGCAACCGCATCAGCGTCATCCCGGGCGCGCGCATGTTGAGGATGGTGGCCATGATGTTAATCGAGCCCATGATCGAGCTCATCCCCAGCAGGTGCACGGCAAAGATCGTGAGATCCATTCCGGGGCCCATCTGCACGGTGAGCGGTGCGTACATCGTCCAGCCCACCCCGGGAGCGCCGCCCGGCATGAAGAACGAGGTGATGAGCAGGCTGCCGGCGAAGGGCAGGATCCAGAACGACCAGTTGTTCATGCGCGCGAACGCCATGTCGGGCGCGCCGATCATCATCGGGATCTGCCAGTTCGCGAAACCGACGAAGGCCGGCATGATCGCGCCGAACACCATGATCAGGCCGTGCATGGTGACCATCTGGTTGAAGATATCCGGGTCCACCCACTGCAAGCCGGGCGAAAACAGCTCGGTGCGGATGATCAGCGCCATCACCCCGCCGACCATGAACATGATGAAGCTGAACCACAGGTAGAGCGTGCCGATGTCCTTGTGGTTGGTCGTCATGATCCAGCGCATGACGCCGCCCGGGTGGTCTCCGTGATGCTCTTCGTGCTGCGCCGCGTGGCCGTGATCGTCGACAACTGCGCTCATCAGTTTCTCCCGGTGCCTACTTCCGCAGCGCCTTGACCTCGGCCGGCTGGACGAGATCGCCCGTCTTGTTGCCCCAGTTGTTGCGCGTGAAGGTGATCACCGCCGCAAGCTCGACGTCGTTCAACTGCTTGCCGAAGGCGGCCATGGGCGTGTTCGGCCGCCCGTTCAGGACCACGTCCGTCTGCGCCTCCTTCGGCCCGGTGACGACCTTCGAGCCGTCGAGCGGCGGGAACGCGGGCGGCGTACCCTTGCCGCTCGCCTGGTGACACGCCACGCAGTGGGCCGCATACACCTTTTCGCCGCGGCTCTTCAGCTGGTCCAGGGTGTAGGTCTTGTTCGGGTCGTCGGCAGCCGCGGCCATCGCCTTCTTGCGCCCGGCGACCCATTTCGAGTATTCGTCCTGCGTCACGACACGCACCACGATCGGCATGAAGCCGTGCTCCTTGCCGCAGAGCTCGACGCACTGGCCGCGGTACGCGCCGGTCTTCTCGGCCTTGAAATGGAGGTCGCGGATAAACCCCGGGATCGCGTCCTGCTTGGCGCCGAACGCCGGAATCCACCAGGAATGAACCACATCCGCCGCAGTGGTGAGCACGCGGACCTTCCTGCGCATCGGGACGATCATTTCGTTGTCGACCTCGAGCAGATAATGCTCGCCCTTGGGTGCGCGCCCCTCGATCTGGTCGCGCGGCGTGTCGAGCGTCGAGATGAAGCTGATGCCCTCGCCCTCGCCCTTGATGTAGTCGTAGCCCCATTTCCACTGGTAGCCCGTGACCTTGATCGTGAGGTCCGGGTTCGCGGTGTCCTTCTGCGCCACCACCAACCGCGTCGCCGGCCAGGCGATCACGATCAGGATGATCGCCGGGATCACGGTCCAGATGGTCTCGACGGTGGTGTTCTCGTGGAACTGCTCGGCCTTGTGGCCCTTGTCCTTGCGGTGCGCGTAGACCGACCAGAATATGAAGCCGAATACGCCGACGAAGATCACCGTCACCAGAATCATCACGTACTCGTGCAGGCCATGGATGTCGGCGGCGATCTTCGTGATGGGCGGCTGCAGGTTCCACTCCAGGCCTATCGCGAGCCCGGAGAACGCTGCGGCAAGCGCGCCGAGCGCCCACGTTGCGGTTGTGCGTGCCGGGTTTCTTCCCATCGGTTTCCCTTCCCGGTTCAAATAGCTGCGCCGCGCTGCCGCGGCGTCCGGCCCGCTTTGAGCGCGGAAAATTACCACAGTCAAGGGTCACTCTCAACAAAATCAGCCGGTCAGCATGCTCGAATTCGCCCCGATCAACGTCGGCGCAAACCTTCGATCCGCACGATTGCGCGGCCGTCTGCGGCGCGCGTCGGCTCCGCCTTCCAGGCGTGCCCGTACACGACTTCAAATGTCACCTGCAGCCGGCCCTCGCGCCGCTGCGCCTCGAGCCCCTCGGTCAGCGCGGAAAGCAATCCCTTGCCCGCAAGGCCGCGCGGTCGCGCGCAAAGCGCGCAAGTCTGGCCGCTCGCACGCAAATCGGCGAGCAGCGCCCCGGCATCCGGATACGAAACCGTCACGCGCTCTGCATCCATGACCGGATCGGCGAACCCGGCCGCAACCAGCATGTCGCCGATGTCGTGCATGTCGGCGAACGCATGCACGCGCGCCGGGCCCGCGACCGCGCGCAATTCCTTCAGCGTATCAGGTCCGAGCGTGCTGAACATCAGCAGCCCGTCTCGCACCAGCACGCGATGGAGTTCGCGGATCGCGGCGAGCGGATCGACCGCCCAGTGCAACGCCATGTTCGACCATGCAAGCCCGACGCTGCCTGCGGCAAGGGGCAGTTGTTCGAGGTCGGCGCAGACGGCCGCGGGCGCGCGCCGTGCAAGCAGGCGCGACAGAATCCCGCCTGCCGCCCGCGCCAGGCGCAGCATCGGCAGCGCCACGTCGAGCAGCACGAGGTGCGCGCCGGAATAGCGATCGCCGAGCGCGCGCGCCTCGCGCCCCGGTCCGCAACCGGCATCGAGCACCCGCTGCGGCGCGATCTTCACGTAATCGAGCCGCTCGAGCATGCGAGCACCGACTTCAGCTTCCAGTCGCGCCGCGCTCGCGTATCGCGGCGCGGCGCGTGCAAAGCGACGGCGAACCGCCCTGCGGTCGATCATGCACCGCAGTATAAGATGAGGGCATGCTCGCCGAGGCGGCGGAAAGGTTCGCGCAATGGGTGTTCGGCGGTGCTTGCCTGCTGTGTCGCGGCGCCGCCCGGGACGGGCTGCTGTGCGCGCCGTGCAACACCGACCTGCCGCGCCTGAATCAGGCGCTCTGCCCGCGCTGCGCGCTTCCGTCCCCTGCGGGCGCGATTTGCGGGCGGTGCATCGCGCATCCACCGCACTTTGATGCCACGATCGCGGCGCTTGCGTACCACTTTCCGGCCGACGTGCTGGTGCACGCCTTCAAGTTCCGCGGCGAGCTTGCGCTCGCCGGCTTTCTCGCGCGCCTGCTTGGCGAGCGCATTGACCAGCGGCACGGCGTGAACTGCGTCGTGCCGGTGCCGATCTCGCCCGAGCGCCTGCGCGAGCGCGGATACAACCAGGCGCTCGAGATCGCGCGCCACGTGGCCCGCGCCACCGGGGCGCGCCTTGCGCCGGAGCTGTGCGAGCGCGTGCGCAATACTCCGGCGCAAACCGATCTGCCCTGGGCCGAACGCGCAAGGAACGTGCGCGGTGCGTTCTGCGCCCCGCGGTCGCTCGAGGGCGCCGCGATCGCGGTGCTCGATGATGTGATGACCACGGGCGCGACACTCGACGAGATCGCCGCTACGCTCAAGCGCGCGGGCGCCGCGCGCGTCGTCGGCTGGGTCGTCGCGCGCACTTTCCCTCCCGGCGAGGGCGCGGCCTGATGTTCGACATCGTGCTCGTGCATCCGGAGATTCCGCCGAATACGGGCAACGTGATCCGCCTCGCTGCGAACACGGGGACGCGACTGCACCTGGTCGGCCCGCTCGGTTTTTCTCTGCAAAACCGCCACCTCCGGCGCGCCGGGCTCGATTACCACGACCTCTCGAGCGTCCATGTGCATCGCGACTGGGCGGCCTGCCGCGAGGCGCTCGCCGGCCGGCGTCAGTTCGCGCTGAGCACGCACGGCGCGACGAGCTACGCGGAGGTGCGCTACGCGCCCGATGACGTCTTCGTGTTCGGTTCCGAGACCTCCGGCCTTCCCGAGGAACTGGTGCAGGAATTTCCCGCGGACAGGCGCCTGCATCTGCCGATGCGGCCGGCCAACCGCAGCATGAACCTGTCAAACGCGGTTGCGGTGCTCATCTACGAAGCCTGGCGTCAACTCGGTTTCCGGTAAATACCACGATGCGTTGCGGTGCGGCAGGAACTGTCGCACAGCGGCGCGTCGTTGTTCTTCAGGCCTCGCCCTTCGCCTCTCGAGCGAGAAGTTGCTCCGCCGCCTGCGGCGCTGTGAGACGGCCCTCGAGAACCGCGTTCACCGCGTCGCTCACCGGCATGTCGACGCCATGGCGCGCGGCAAGCTTCGCCACTTCGCGCGCCGAGCGCACGCCCTCGGCGACATGGCCGAGCCCTGCCACGATATCTGCCGGCGCGCGGCCGCGGGCGAGTTCGAGTCCGACGCGCCGGTTGCGCGACAGGTCGCCGGTGGCGGTGAGGATCAGGTCGCCCGCTCCGGCGAGTCCCATCAGCGTCTCCGCCGAACAGCCGAGCGCAAGACCGAGGCGCGCGATCTCCGCGAGCCCGCGCGTGATGAGCGCCGCGCGCGCGTTGTGTCCGAGCCCGAGGCCGTCGGAGATGCCGACCGCGATGGCCATGACGTTCTTCACCGCGCCGCCGATTTCGACGCCGACGAGGTCGGTGCTGTGGTAGATGCGCAGCCTGCCGCCGTGCAGCAGCGCAGCCAGCGAATTCGCGAGCGCAGCGTCGCGCGACGCGAGAGTCAATGCGCAGGGCAATCCCCTTGCCACCTCGAGCGCAAACGATGGACCGGAGAGGACGCCGCACGGATAACCCGCGCCAAGCTCCGCTTCGACGATCTGATGCGGCAGGAGCCCGGTCTCCTGCTCGAAGCCCTTGCACAGCCACACCAGCGGCGCAGCCGCGGAAGAACGGGATCGGTTTCCGGCCACGGTGGCGGCGGCGGCGATTCGGCCGCAGAGTTCCCTGAGGCCCGCGACCGGGGATGCAGCGAGCAGGAGTTGCGCCTCAGCGATCGCGGCGCCGAAGTCGGCGGTGACTGCGAGCGGCTCGGGGAGCGGAATTTCCGGCAGGTAGCGGGTGTTGCGGCGCTCGGCGGCGATCGCGCGCGCCTGAGCGGCGTCGCGCGCCCACAGGCTCACCCGGTGTCGGGACGCGAGCACCGCGGCGATCGCAGTACCCCAGGCGCCCGCACCCAGCACCGCGAGCGCCGCCATGGATCCGCTCAGCCGCCCCAGACCGCGGTGACGCGCACGTAGCCATTGGCGCCATCGGCGTGCCGCACGCGCAGCCAGCCCGCCGGCGCGACTTCGAACAGTTCGAGCGCCACGTTCTGTGCGGCGACAAAGGCGAGCGGCGCGCCGTCCTCGGGACGCACACGCACCTCGGCAGAGGGCGCCGTGACCACGACCATGCGCTTCGCACCCAGAGCCCTTGCCTCGACCCAGGCGAGCGCGCCGGTGTGGTCGCGCACTTTGATCCAGGCTTCGAGATTGACCATCACCTCGAGCGGATAGTGCCTGGAGACGACGAACAGCCGCTTCGCCTCGCGCGACGGCGCATCGTAGAGCACCGCCGCGCTGTCCTCGACGCTGCGGAACTCCGCCGCATGGGACACGCCGCCGCACGCGACCAGCGCGAGCAGCACGGCTCGCCTGAGCATCGCTAGCTCGCGATCTCGATCCGCGACTCGCCGGATTGCGCCTGCATGCGCTGGGCGTAGAGCGCCTCGAACGAAACCGGCGCCAGCAGCACCGGCGGAAAACCGCCGCGCGTCACCAGGTCGGAGATGACCTCGCGCACGTATGGATACAGGATGTTCGGGCAGGCGATGCCAAGCAGGGGCGCAAGGTCGTCGGCAGGAATGCCGCGCAACGAGAAGATCCCGGCCTGGGCGGCCTCGGCGAGGAACAAGGTCTTCTCGTTCGCTTTCGCGGTCACCGTGACCGTCACGACGACTTCGTACAGCGCTTCGGCGAACTGCTGCGCTTCGTTGCGCACCTGGATCTCGAGCTGCGGATTTTCGCCCTGCATGAACACCTGCGGCGCGTTCGGCAGCTCGAGCGAGAGATCCTTGACGTACAGCTTCTCGATCTGGAAGGTGGGTTGCGAGTCGGTGCTGGTAGCCAATGGAATCTCCCGGGAAATCGCGCTTCGGCCGCTTACGCAGTCAAAAGCCGGTCAAGCTCGCCCGAATCATCGAGCGCGTACAGGTCATCACAGCCGCCGACATGGCGCGCGCCGATCCAGATCTGCGGCACCGTGCGGCGCCCGCTCCTTTGCATCATTTCGGAGCGCCGGGCCGGCTCCAGATCCACCCGCACCCGCTCGATGTAGCGCAAACCCTTGTGCGCCAGCGGCCGGTCCGCAGAGCGGCAGAACGGGCAGGTCGCGGTGCAGTACATCAGCACCCGAGCCATGCTGCGCACGGGGTCCCTACTTCTGTACCGGTAGCCCGGCCTGCTGCCACGCCGCGAATCCGCCGGCGAGAGTGTGCACCTTCTCGAATCCGTGCTGCCGCAGCGTGCTCGCCGCACCGCCCGAGCGGTTGCCACTCTCGCAATGCACGATCACCGGCTTCGCCTTGTGCTTCTCCAGATCGCCCGCCCGGCGCGCAATCTCGGCGAGCGGCACGTTTTTCGCGCCGAGGATGTGGCCTTTCGCGTACTCGGAGGCGTCGCGCACGTCGATCACGATCGCGTCCTCGCGGTTGATCAGCTGCGTCGCCTGCAGCGTATTGACCCAGGGCCCGCCCGCACTGCGGCGCACCAGGGGCCAGATCAGCATCGCGCCGGAAACGAACGCGACCGCGATCAGCAGGATGTTGTTCTGGACGAATTCCACTTACCTGCGCGGATCGCCGCAGAAGACCTCGCGCAGCATGCCGATCAGCTGGAGCGTGCGCTCGTCTTCCACCCGGTAGTACACACGGTTCGCATCCTTGCGCGCCACGATCACGCCCTTGTCGCGCAGGATTCCCAGGTGCTGGGAGACGTTCGACTGCGAGGTTCCAACCACCTCGACGATGTCCTGCACGCTCGCCTCGCCCGCGCCGAGCACGCACAGGATCTTCAGGCGCAGCGGATGCGCCATCGCCTTCAGCGCGCGCGCCGCCTGCTCGATGTGCTCCTGCCGCTCGATCAGGTCGAAGAGGTCCCGTTTCACCCCGCCATTATAATTCAGTGCATGCACCGCCTGGTCCTGCTCCGCCACGGCGAGTCCGACTGGAACCGCGAAAACCGCTTCACCGGCTGGACGGACGTCGATCTCTCGGCGCGCGGGCTCGAAGAGGCGCGCTCGGCCGGACGCCTTCTGCGGGCGCAAGGCTACGGCTTCCAGATCGCGTTCACATCGGTGCTCCGGCGCGCCATCCGCACGCTCTGGGTGGTGCTCGACGAGATGGACCAGATGTGGATCCCGGTCGAGAACAGCTGGCGGCTGAACGAGCGCCACTACGGCGCCCTGCAGGGGCTCAACAAGGCCGAAACGGCGGCGAAGTATGGCGAAGCGCAGGTGCTCGCATGGCGCCGCAGCTACGATACGCCGCCGCCTGCGCTCGACGCCGCCGATCCGCGGAATCCGGCCCGCGACCCGCGCTATGCCGCGCTCACCCCTGACGAAGTCCCGCTGCGTGAGAGCCTCAAGGACACCGTGGCGCGCGTAGTGCCGTACTGGGACAGCGCGATTGCACCGGCCCTCCGGTCCGGAAAGCGGGTGCTGATCAGCGCGCATGGCAATTCGCTGCGCGCGCTCGCCAAGCACCTGGACGCCATTCCGGACGCCGACATCGTGGAGCTGAATATACCGACCGGCATCCCGCTGGTCTACGAGTTGGACGATGTCCTGCGGCCGCTGCGGCATTATTACCTCGGCGACGCCGAGGAAGTGGCGACTCGCGTCGCCGCCGTCTCCGCCCAGGGCAAGGCAAGAAGCTGATCCGGGTGCTGATGGTCGCGCTTGCCTGTACCGCGTCTGCGGCGTGGGCGGCGACGCGCGAGGAGGATCTGGCCGCGCTGCGCGCCCGCATCGGGGCGCTCAAGTCGGAGCTCGAGGGGAAGGAGGCGGACCGCCGCGAGGCGCGCGATGGACTGCGCGCTTCCGAGGCCGCCATCTCGGACGCCAACCGCGCGCTCCGCGCGCTCGATGGCGAAGCGCGCGAGACCCGGGAGGCGGTCGCGCACATCGGGGCGCGCCGCCGCGCGCTCGAGGCGACGCTCGCCGCACAGAAGGAAGCGCTCGAGCGGCTGCTCGCGGCGCGCGCGCTGGACCGGATCTCGGGAGGCGTGCCCGAGATCGTACGGCTCGCGCTCTCGGGCGAGAATCCGAACGATGTCGCGCGCAATCTTTACTACCTGTCGCTCCTTTCCCGCGCCGCCTCAGAGGTCATCAAGTCGCATCGCGCCGGGCTTGCCGAGCTCGAGCGCCTGCGAGGCGATTCCGCGAACCAGGCGCGCGAACTGGGGGTGATCGAGGGGCGGCAGCGCGCAGACCGCGACCGCATCCTCGCCGAACGCCGCGAACGCCGCCGCGTGCTGGAGCGAATCGCCGGCGAGCTGCGCTCCGCCAGGAAGGAGATGCGGACCCTGCTGGTGGACGAGCGGCGCCTGACTCGACTGGTCGAGGAGATTGGCCGCGTGCTCGCGGACCGGCCCGGCGCGGGCTATGCGGGCGAGGCGCGCAGCCGCCCCGGTTCCTTGAGCGAACCGGCCTTCGACACCGGCGGGGTCGAGGGCCCCTTTTCGGCGCTGCGCGGCAAGCTCGGGCTCCCGGTGCCCGGAGAACTCTCCGGCCGTCTCCGCACTCCAAGGAGGACAGGGGCAACCGGTCCGAAGGGCGTGTTCATCCGGGCGCGGGAAGGCGACGCGGTTCGCGCCGTCGCCGCAGGGCGCGTGGTGTACGCCGACTGGATGCGCGGGTTCGGGAACCTGCTCATCGTCGACCACGGCGAGGCGTTCCTGTCGATCTACGGCAACAATGAGTCCCTGCTCAAGCTGCAGGGCGACGCGGTGGCGGCAGGAGAGTCGATTGCGACCGTCGGCGCGAGCGGTGGCAACGAGGAATCGGGTTTATACTTTGAATTAAGGCATCTCGGAAAAGCGTTCGAACCCCTGCGCTGGCTGAAGCGCAAGTGAAGCAAGGAACCTCAATGGGCAGCAAGATGAAGCAGTTGGGCCTGATCCTCGTCGGCGTGGTGGCCGGGGTGCTCGTCAGCCTCAATTTCCAGGCGATCGCCGATCGCGCCGGACGCACGCCGCTGCCAGTCGAGGAGCTGCGCGCATTCACCGAGGTGTTCGGCGCGATCAAGACGAACTACGTCGAAACGGTCGAGGACAAGAAGCTCATCACCGAGGCGATCAACGGCATGCTCTCCGGGCTGGACCCGCATTCGGCGTACCTCGACGCGGAGGCGTTCCGGGAGCTGCAGGTCGGCACGCAGGGCCAGTTCGGCGGCCTGGGCATCGAAGTCGGCATGGAAGACGGTTTCGTCAAGGTGATTTCGCCGATCGAGGACACGCCTGCGTTCCGCGCCGGGATCAAGCCGGGCGACCTGATCATCAAGCTGGACGACACCGCGGTGAAGGGCATGACGCTGAACGACGCGGTGAAGAAGATGCGCGGCAAGCCCAATACCCAGATCACCCTCACCGTCTCGCGCAAGGGCGAGGCGCAGCCGCTGGTGTTTACGCTCACGCGCGCCGTGATCAAGGTGCAGAGCGTCAAGTCGAAGCTGCTCGAGCCGGGCTATGCCTGGGTGCGCGTATCGCAGTTCCAGGAAAGCACCGCAGAGAGCATGGTCCGCCATCTCGACAACCTGTTCAAGCAGGGCCTGATCAAGGGATTGGTGCTCGATTTGCGCAACGACCCGGGCGGGTTGCTGTACGGCGCAGTCGCGATCTCGGCGGCGTTCCTGCCCGCCAAGACGCTGGTGGTGTCCACCGATGGCCGCAATGAAGACGCGAAGAAGAAGTATTTCGCGAGCGCGGACGACTACATGCGCGGCGGTCGCGACGACGTGCTGAAGAGCCTCCATCCCGGTGCGAAGTCGGTGCCGATGGTGGTGCTGGTGAACGGCGGCTCGGCGTCGGCCTCCGAAATCGTCGCCGGGGCGTTGCAGGACCACAAACGCGCGATCGTGCTGGGCACGCAATCGTTCGGCAAGGGATCGGTGCAGACGATCATGCCCCTTGGCAACGCGACCGCGATCAAGCTGACCACGGCGCGCTACTACACGCCAAGCGGGAAATCGATCCAGGCCAAGGGCATTACGCCCGACATCATCGTCGAAGAGCCCGGCACAAATCCGCTTGTGCGGCTGCGCGAGGCCGATCTCCAGCGCCACCTGTCCAACGGCCAGGCGATCGAGCCGGAGAAAACCGCCGCCCCGCGCGCGACACCCACTCAGCCAGGCGCGCCCGCGGAACTGCCCAAGCCGATCGAGCTTGGCTCCAAGGACGACTTCCAGCTGGCGCAGGCGCTCGCCTACCTCAAAGGTCAGCCGGTGCAGGGCAAACCGCCTGCGACGGTCGCCGAGAACAAGAAGACCAACTAGGTTTTCAGTCGAGCAGCCCGTCGCGGCGCAAGCGCGCGAAGATCGTTTCCGCTGCCGCCGACGGCGTGCAGTCCTGCGTGTCGATGCTCAGATCCGCGTCCGCGGGCGGCTCGTACGGGTCGCTCACACCGGTGAACCCTGGCAGGAGCCCGGCGCGCGCCTTGGCATATTGCCCCTTCGGATCGCGCCGCTCGCAGACCTCGAGCGGCGTCGACACATGCACAAGGAGAAAACGTCCCGCCGCCGTTCCGCGGCGACGCACTTCGGCGCGCGCCGCCGCGTAGGGCGCGATCTGCGCGCAGATCGCCACGCCGCCGTGGCGCGCGATTTCCGCCGCGACGTAGCCGATGCGCAGCACGTTCAGGTCGCGGTGCGCGCGCGAATAGCCCAGCTCGCTCGACAGCAGTCTGCGGACCTCGTCGCCGTCGAGCAGCGTCACCGTGCGCCCGAGCTCGGCCAGCCGGGCGGCAAGCGCTTGACCGAGCGTCGACTTTCCGGCGCCGGGCAGGCCAGTGAAGAAAATGATCAGGCCGCGGGAATTCGGTGCGGGCATGAGGCCGCGCATTGTAGCGTTGCATGACGGCTGCGCGTGCTTCGATTACGATGTCCGTTCCGGCGCAATGAACGACCAGCAGCTCCTTCGCTACAGCCGTCACATCCTGCTTCCCGAGATCGGCGTCGAGGGGCAGGAGCGGCTGCGCGCGGCGCGCGCGCTCGTGATCGGCGCCGGAGGTCTCGGCTGCCCGGCGGCGCTGTACCTCGCCGCGAGCGGCGTCGGGAGGCTGACGATCGTCGATTCCGACCGCGTGGATCTCACCAATCTCCAGCGCCAGATCCTCTACCGCACCGATTCGGTCGGCTCGCCCAAGGTCGATGCCGCGCGCGCGACGCTTGGCGCAGTGAATCCCGAGGTCGAACTCGTGACCCTGGAGAAACGACTTCAACCCGGCGACCTGCCCGACCTCGTCTCCGGCGCCGACATCGTGCTCGACTGCTCGGACAATTTCGCCACGCGCCACGCCATCAACCGCGCCTGCGTGCAGCACGCGAAGCCGCTCGTCGCCGGCGCCGCGATCCGCTTCGACGCCCAGTTGATGGTGTTCGACCTGCGAAGGCCCGATGCGCCCTGCTACGCCTGCCTCTTTCCCGAGGACGGCGAAGTGGAGGAAGTGCAGTGCTCGGTGATGGGCGTGCTCGCGCCGATGACCGGCGCGGTCGGCGCGCTGCAGGCGATGGAAGCGATCAAGCTGATCGCGGGCGCGGGGGAATCGCTGAACGGCAGGCTGTTGCTGCTCGATGCGAAGAACGCGGAGTGGAGAACGGTACGCGTTGCAAAAGATCCCGCCTGCGCCGTGTGCTCAGCGGAAGCTCAGCGCTGATCATCGCCTCGCCCCGCGTTCCGGGCATCCCCTGCAGGGCACGTCGACACCCTACGCCGCGAGGTAGCGACGCTGGGCGGCGAAGCTCTCGGTGGGTTTGCGGGTGAAGCCGGACTTGGCGAACTGGTGGAGCGAGCCGATCACGTAGCGCAGCAATGCGCCGGCCTGGGCGGCGATATCTGGATCGCCGGACTTTGCGCCGCCCTCGCCCTCGCCCCCGGCCGCTAGGCGCAGGCTCTGCTTGATGGTGGATTCGAAGCGGTCGAAAAACTGGTTGATGCGCGTCTGCAGCCGCTCGTGCTCGCCGACGAGCGCGTCGCCGGTCATGACGCGCACCATG
>CAZYVT010000071.1:0-18808 GCA_964651335.1 uncultured Enterobacteriaceae bacterium
TCCGCGACCGGGACATCGGCGGCTACGTCGCCGACGCGCAGAAGGCGGTGCGCGAAAACGTCAAGTTCCCGCCGGGTTACTACGTCACCTGGAGCGGCCAGTTCGAATACATGGAACGCGCGAAGGAAAAGCTCAAGGTCGTCGTTCCGCTGACCATCGTAATCATCTTCGTGCTGCTGTATCTCAACTTCAGGCGGCTCACCGAGACACTGATCGTGATGCTGTCGGTGCCGTTCTCGCTGGTCGGCGGCATCTGGCTGATGCATCTGCTCGACTACAACCTGAGCGTTGCGGTGGCGGTGGGTTTCATCGCGCTGCTCGGGGTGGCTGCGGAGATCGGGGTGGTGATCCTCATCTATATCGATCACGCCCTCGAGGCCGCCGCGGCGAAGCGGCAGGCCGCGGGGGAAAAAATAACCGGCGAGGACCTGCATGAGTCCGTGATCCAGGGCGCGCTCATGCGCGTGCGCCCCATCATGATGACGGTGGCCGCAATCATCGGCGGGCTGCTGCCGATCATGTGGGGCACCGGCACCGGCTCCGAGGTCATGCGTCGCATCGCCGCGCCGATGGTGGGCGGCATGGTCTCGGTCACGGTTCTCGCCCTGATCGTGATCCCGGCGATTTACGCGGTGGTGAAGGGGTGGCAGGTCGGCCGCCGTGCGAAGGCGTCGAATGGAACCGTTCTATAGCGAATGGACGTTTCACGTCCTCGTTGGCGTGGCGGCTGCAGCGGCCGGTGTGCTCGGCCACCGCGCATGGACCCGAAGGCGGTGGCGGCGTGCCCCCGCCGCGACGGTCATCGAAGCGGTGTTGGCGGTCGATCTCGTGAACTCGACGCAGCTCGCGACACACCATGGCGATGAGCTGGCGATGCGCGCCCGCAACGTCCTCGAGCGGCGCGCGCTCGCGGCGGCAGGGCCGCGGGGGGTCACCTTCGTCGAGCAAACCGGGGACGGTTGCATGATGACGTTTCCCTCGGTTGTGGCGGCCGCGCAGGCCGCCGCGAAGCTGCTGTGGGGCCTTCATGAGCGCCCGCCCGACATGGCGCCGGGCCCGCCCCTCGAGGTGCGCGCTGCCGTGGCGTACGGCGAGATCCTGCTCGATTCGCGTGGCGTTCGCCACGGCGCCGCGATTAACAAAGCGTTCCGGCTCATGAGCGTGCCGAGCGCGGCGTTCGTGGCCGTGGAGGGGGAAGAGCGCCTGCAGGAGATCCCCGACCGGAACCGGATCTTCCTCGACGAGGATACGGCCAACGAGTTGAGATCGACGGATGCTGCGTTTCGGCAAGTGGGCGTCTGCCGCTTGAAGGGGTTCAGCGGGTTTCATCGGGTGTACGAGTTGCGCTGGAGCGAAGCATGACCGCGGCGCTGCTCTCGATGATCGTGATTCCGGTGGTGTGCGACTCGATGCAGCGTCGCATCCCGAACGGGGAAAAGGGGAAGCAACCTTGATCGAAGGAGAACTCATGAAAAAGCTGATACTTGCTTCACTGACCACCGCGGCGCTCGCCGCGGCTTCCGGATTGGCCGGCGCGCCGGCCGGCACGCCGCACTACGCGCTCGGCGTGGTGCAGCAGGCCGACCCAGCAGCGGGCGCCGTGACGCTCGCGCATGAGCCGGTGGCGACACTCAAATGGCCGGCGATGACCATGCAGTTCAAAGTCGGCGACCCGGTGCTCTTCGAGCGGCTGCCAGCCGGCGGGCGCGTCGCGTTCGAGTTCGTCGCGGAGGACAGCGGCTACCGCATCGTTAACGCGATCCCGCTCGCGCAGGCGGGCGGCGAGTCGTCCGCGGGCGGCAGCGGGCACCAAGGCATGCACGGCGGGATGATGGAGGACATGTCCGGCATGCGCGAGATGTGCATGGGCATGATGGGGCAGATGGGCGGCGGCATGAAGCGCTAGCGGCAGTGATGGCGCTGATCCGACGGGCCGCCGCGCCGATGCTTTCCATGCTCGCGCTCGCCGCGGCGATCGGACCCGCGCTCGCCTATAGCCGTGCTCAGAATGCGGCGCTTGCCTTCCTGCGCGCCACCCCGCAGCCCCGCGGATAGCGAATCCGATGTACGCGGAAGCGCGAACGCACGGTTGCTGGTTCGCAGGGCGGTGGGAGCGCGAGCACGGCCCGCACTGCTCCTGCCGGCTGTTGGCGGCGGCTGCGGGCGCCGAGCCCTCGGCGCTCGACTACGGTTTTTGCCGCAGCGTCCTGCAGAAGCGGTGGCGGATGACGTGCGACCACGTTCCGAGCGTTCCGCGCAAGAAGCTCACCCCGAAGCTGCCGCCGCACGACTCGCGCGACCCGATTCATGCGCTGCTCATTGCCAATGCCGACGTCATTGCCGATTGAACCGGGCGAGGCGCGCGAACTCGATCTCGCGTTGATGATCGCCGATCTTTCGGGATACACGGCGCTCACCGAAACGCACGGAGCGCTGCACGCATCGGAGGTCGTGCTCCGTTTCCAGGGGCTCGTCCGCGAGAGTCTCGAACCTGGCGTATCGATCATCAACAGCATCGGCGACGATGTCCTGTGTGCGGGCGCCGACACGCTTGCCGTGGTGCGCACGGCCCTGCGTCTGCGCGACGCGATCGAGCGCAAACCCGACTTCCCGAAGATCCGCACGGGGCTCCATCGCGGCCGGATCGTCGAGCGCGAAGGGCAGGTGTTCGGCGCTCCGATCAACCTGACCGCGCGGGTGGCCGCCCACGCGAACGGCGGCCAGATCCTTTGTACCGAGCCGATCGCCGGCGCAGCGCGCGTATTCGCCGATATCGAGCCGCGCCCAATCGGCGAGAGGCGCTTCAAGAACGTCGCGTATCCCGTGCCGGTTTTCGAGCTGGTGCGGGCAAGCGAGAGGCGCGCGGCCACCGCCATCGATCCGGTTTGCCGGATGCAGGTCGCAATCGACCGCGCCGCCGCGACGTTCACCTACGCAGGGACCACCTATCGCTTCTGCTCGCTCGAATGCGCCAGGGTGTTCGCGAACGCTTCGGAGGTCTACGTCGGCGCTGGCGGCGCATCCGGCGCGCCCCGGGATGCGTAATACCCTGATGGCCGGCGCGGAACTCCGGATCCGGCTGGCTTCGATGCCCCGGCGTCGTAGCCGGGTGCCTTTCCGGGACCGTTCGCATCTGTCAGAGGAGAAACCAGCATGAAAAAGGCCGTAAAACTTTCCGGCGCGGCGCTTGCAGCCGCGGCCGCCAGCTTTTTCGCCATCGGCGCAACGGCGCCGGACTATGCGCCGCTTGCCCAGGCCGACAAGGCCAAGGTGGAGTGCAAGGGGGTCAACGCCTGCAAGGGCCAGAGCGAGTGTAAGTCGGCGAGCGGTAACTGCAAGGGCCTCAACGAGTGCAAGGGGCAGGGAATGAAGGTGATGTCCAAGGCCGACTGCGACAAGGCGCAGGCCGGGATGAAGAAGAAGGGCTGAGCGACTCGTGCATCGGAGCAACCCGGCGCCGGCCGGTTTCGGGCTCGGCCTGCGGCCGGCGCATTACGAGCAGATCCTCGGCGGCTCGCCGCGCATCGACTGGTTCGAGGCGATCAGCGAGAACTACCTCGTCCCCGGCGGCAAGCCGCTGCATTACCTGGAACGGATCAGGAATCGCTACCCCGTCGCGCTGCACGGCGTGTCGCTTTCGATCGGCGGCGCCGACCCGCTCGACCGGAACTACCTGCGGCAGCTCAAGGCGCTCGCCGACCGGATCGAGCCGCTGTGGGTGTCGGACCACCTGTGCTGGACGGGCGTCGGGGGCAAGAACCTTCATGACCTGATGCCGCTGCCGTACACCGAGAAGGTGGCGCGGCACGTGGCGCGGCGCGTGGGCGCGGTGCAGGACTTCCTCGGGTGCCGCATCCTGCTCGAGAACGTCTCGAGCTACGTCGCCTACGCCGAGTCCGAGATGGCCGAGTGGGAGTTCCTCGCCGAGATCGCGGAGCACGCCGACTGTCTGATCCTGCTCGACGTCAACAACATTTACGTTTCGGCGTTCAATCACGGCTTCGATCCGCTCGAGTACCTTGCCGGCGTGCCACCCGCGCGCGTGCAGCAATTTCATCTCGCGGGCCACGAGCACTGTGGCACGCACATCGTCGACACCCACGGCGCAGCGATCATCGAGCCGGTGTGGGCGCTCTACGAGCGGGCGCTCGAGCGCTTCGGACCGGTCGCGACCCTGATCGAGCGCGACGAGAACATCCCGCCGCTCGCCGAGCTTATCGCCGAGCTGGACGCAGCGCGCGAGCGAGCGGCCGCCATGACAGCGGAGCGTCGAGCCGCATGAAAGCGCTCGCCGGGCTGCAGAGAGAATTCCAGCGTTACATCTACGCGCGCGATCCTCGCTTTCTTGCGCGTGTGGCGGAAAAGTCCAATCGCCGCGAGCGCGCCGAGATCTACTGGCGCGCTTACCGCGCGCGCCTGGTCGAAGCGCTCGACGAAAACTATCCCGGGCTGCGCTCGCTCGCGGGCGAGCGCATGTTTGCGCGGCTCGCGAACGCGTTCGTCGAATCGCATTCGTCACGGCATGCGAACCTGCGCTGGTACGGAGGCGAACTCCCTCCATTCCTGCGCGGGCACGGCGCCGGTCGGCAGCGCCCCTGGCTCGCCGAGGTGGCAGCGTTCGACTGGGCCCTCGGGCTCGCCTTCGACGCCGCCGACGAGATCGTGGTTACTGCGGAGGAGCTGGCGGCGGTCGCTCCCGAACGCTGGTCGGCGCTCAGGTTCGCCATGCATCCATCGCTGCGGCGGCTGGACTTGCGCTACAACGTCGGAGCGATCAGAAAGGCGACCGATGCAGGAGAACCGCCGCCAAGGCCTGTCGCCCGGCGGCGCAAGACCGCTTGGATCGTCTGGCGGCAGGGCCTCGCGACGTACTTTCGTTCGCTCGAACCGTCCGAGGCGCGCGCGCTCGATGCGGTGCGGGCAGGCAAGACCTTTGGCCAGGTGTGCCGTCTGCTCGCGAACGAGCTGCCGGTTGCCGAAGCGCCCCGCACGGCGGCGGTTTCTCTCAGGACCTGGGTGTCGGATGGCTTGATCAGCGCGGTGCGCTTGCAGCGCTGACCGTTTTGGCTACCGCAGGCACTTGACTCCGTATCACGGTACGGTGTCTAAATTTCCGCGAAGCGAAGAGCCATGAAGACGGTCATATTCCGGAAACCTGGCAACAGGGTGAACCAAGTCCCGTGACGGAGTTGACTGCGTTTACCGTCTTCGTGCTTCCCGTGGGACTCGGGCTGCTCGGCTTCATCGAGCCGTGCTCGATCGGTTCGACCCTCGTGTTCGTCAAGTACCTCGAAGGGCGCGACCGCGCGGGCAAGATTGCGCAGGTGAGCGTCGTCACGCTCGCGCGGGCAATTTTCACCGGGGCGCTCGGGGCTGCCGCCGTCGCGCTTGGCACTGTTTTCCTCGGATTCCAGAAGGCCGGATGGATACTGCTTGGCACCCTTTACGCTGTGAGTGGCGTGCTGTTCATCCTGGGACGCGCGAACGTCCTCATGGTCTCGCTTGGCCCGGCTCTGTCACGCGTTTCGGCGTCGCAGGGCTCGGTCGGGCTGGGGCTGCTCTTCGGGCTGAATCTGCCGGCCTGCGCCGCGCCGCTGGTGCTTGCGCTGCTTGGCGCCGCAGCGACAGGAGGAGTGACCGGGCTCACATTCGCCGCGGGCTTCGCCTCACTCGCGCTCTCGGCGCCGCTCGTCGCGGCGGTGCTCTTCCAGCCGGTGCGGCGCTGGCTCGACCGGCTCGCCGCGCTTTCACGGCGCATTCCGTTCTGGACAGGTCTGCTCCTTCTTCTGCTCGGCCTGTGGTCGATCCGCTTCGCTTTCGTGGCGGAGATCGGCGCGTAATCAACTCGCTATGGGGACGGCCGGGCTCTTCCTCGACGCGATCCTGAGCGTGGCGGCCGATTCCCGCCCCGGCTTCGACCTGATCGGTCCCGTTCAGCGCCGTCGTGGCCGTGCTCCGTGCGCGCTCGCGACGTGACCGGGCGTCCGCGAGCGCCTCGGCGCCGGCCGCGCGAGCGTCTCGAGGATGCCGCACTGCTTTGTCGGCCTCGCGCCTCGGCAGTGGGCTCGGATCGCATCGAGCTCGTCCTCGAGCTGTCGCAGTTCGGCGATGCGCGCCGCGACGTGCACTATGTGCTCGTCGAGCAATGCGTTCACGGGCGCACAATCGCCCTCGGGACGCTCGATCGCGGCGAGCAGCGTGCGGATCTCCGGCAGCGACATGTCGAGCGAGCGGCAGCGCAGGATGAAGGCGAGCCGCTCCGCGTGCGCCGGCCCGTAGCTGCGGTAGTTTCCGGACGTGCGCCGCGGCGCGGGCAGCAGCCCCGCCTTCTCGTAATAGCGCACGGTCTCGACTGGACAGCCGGCGCGGCGCGCTAACTCTCCGATGCGCATTCCGGAACGAGTATCTCACGGCGTGCCTGCCGCACCACGCTCGTTGCAGCGGACAGTGCCAGTGCAGCAAGCAGCGTGGCGACGAGGTAATCGGGCCAACCGCTGCCGGTGCCGAACACCCCCGCGGCGGCGAGCATGACGGCAATGTTGCCGATCGCGTCGTTGCGGCTGCAAAGCCACACCGAGCGCGTGTTCGCGTCGCCATTGCGGTGGCGGTAAAGCATCAGGGCGACGCCGACGTTCACCGCGAGCGCGAGCAGGGCGACGGCGCCCATGGTTGCGGGATCGGGCGCCGTGCCGCGCAGCGCATGATGCGCGGTTACCGTGAGCACGCCAAATCCGTAAGCGCCCATGGTCAGGCCCTTGACAAGCGCGGCGCGCGAGCGCCAGATCGGGGCGAGCGCGAGAGCGCCCAGGGTCAGGCCGTAATTCGCCGCGTCGCCGGCGAAATCCGCGGCGTCGGCAAGCAACGAAGACGAATCCGCAGCAAGGCCCGCGGCCAACTCCACCGCGAACATCGCGGCATTGAGCACCAACGCGACGACGAGCGCGCGCCGGAATGACGGATCGAGGGACGACGGTTGCAGGTCGCAGCAGGCGCTCATGGCGCCATTGCAAACCCTGGAGCCGCTACAGGGTCAAGCGACCGCTGTCAGGCGCAGTAGCGCCCGCTTTGCTGCACCGGCAGGCAGGGTACCGAACCGTAGCTGCAAAAGACGCAACAGTCGCCCGCTTTCGGCTTCAGCCGCGCGCCGCAACCCGGGCAATCCCAGAAAAAGAGGCACGCATCGGCCGGCATCGTTTCCACGCTTTCCCGGCCGCAATGCGGGCAGGTGAGCGTGCTTTCGAGTAGGAGAGCGACGACGCTCATGGACTCCGCGGCGTGGCGCGAAAGCCCGCATTGGTCACCGCCCGCGCGAGCGTTTCGGGCGACACTTTGTCCGGGTCATATTTCGCCTCGGCACTTTTCGTGGCCAGGTCGGCGCTCGCCTCGATCACGCCCGGCACGCGCTCGAGCGCCTTTTTCACGGTGACGGGGCAGAGCGAACAGAACATCCCAGGAACGTCGAGCACCACGCGCTGCGGCTCGCCGGCGAACGCCGGCAGCGCGACCGCCACGACGAGCGCGACGGCGCTATGCCGCCAGATAGCCATAGACGAACGGGGAGAGGATCAGCGCCTTGGCAAACACGAGCGTCGTCCAGAAGGCAATGCGCTGCCGCCGGCGTACGGTCGGGCTGGCGCATGCCGTATCCGGCGCGCAGGGCGCCGGGCGCAGGTAGAGGCGATAGAACGCGTAGGCGAATGCGGCGATCGCAAGCGTAACGAACACGGGATAGAAGCGCTCCAGCTCGCGCAACTGCGCGACCCAGGCGCCGCCGACCCCGAGCGATACCAGCACGAGCGGCAGCACGCAGCAGGTCGAGGCGCCAAGCGCGGAGAACGCGCCGGCAAAGAGCGATGCGGTTTCGGGGGCGGGCCTTTGCATTGCGGGCGAGTATAAACTCCGTACTCGACTACGGAGTCAAGGGGGTGGCGGATGCAGGGCATGACCATCGGTGGCTTGGCGAAAGCGTGCAGGGTGGGCGTTGAAACGGTGCGCTATTACCAGCGCCGCGGCCTGCTCGATGAGCCGCGCCGGCCGGCGCGCAGCGTGCGGCGTTATGGCGGGGCCGCAGTCCGTCGGCTGCGCTTCATTCGCCACGCGCAGGCGCTCGGCTTCACGCTCGACGAAATCGGCACACTGCTTGTTCTCGAGGACACGCCCGATTGCGCTCGCGCGCGCCGCCTCGCCGCGGCGAGGCTCGCCGAAGTCGAGGCGAAAATTGCCGATCTCGAGCGCGTGCGCAGCACGCTGCGGGCGCTGGTGAGGGCGTGCGCGGCCGGGCGCGATCCGCGCAGCTGCCCGATCGTGGACGCGCTCGTCGCGCCGCAAGCGAAGGGGCCGAATTGATCAAGTGGCGCGGCGGCGAACCCGACCGGGCGTTTTCGCTCGCGTACTACGCGCGTCACGCGTCACAATATGACGCCAGTGCGCGGCGCATCGAGAGCAAGCGCGCGCGTGCCATCGAGTGGCTCGGCGTGGCAGAGGGCGAAACCGTTCTCGATGTGGCCTGCGGAACCGGCGCTGCCCTGCCCTTATTGAGCACTCGCGCGGGTCGCGCCGGGCGAGTGATCGGCGTCGAGCAATCCCCCCAGATGATGCAGCAGGCACGCGACCGCGTCGCGCTGCTGCGGCTTGGGAACGTGGAACTGATCGAGTCATCGGTCGAGGCCGCGCGCATCCCCGGCCCGCTCGACGCGGTCCTTTTCTGCTATACGCACGACGTGCTGCGTTCGCCGACCGCGCTGGCGAACATCTTTCGCTCGGCGCCGCCCGGCGCACGCGTCGTTACGATCGGAGCGAAACTTCACCCTCGCTGGCTCGCGCCGCTGAACCTCTGGGTCAAGTGGCGCACCTGGGGATACCTGAGCACGGTCCAAGGGCTCGAAGCGCCATGGACGCTGCTCGCCCGGTTCTGCCCCGACCTCGCCATGCGCGAGACCATGTTCCTCGGCAGCGGCTACATCGCGAGCGGGACCTATTCTGCGGCGCAGCCGCCGCGTGCGTAAACGGAGCGTTGGCGGTCAGCGCTCGACCGGAAGTCCGGCCGCGCGCCACTCGGGAAAGCCGTTTTCGAGGCGCCGTGCCTTCAGGCCGCGCTTGCGCAGCTTCTCGACCGCCTCGAACGACATCAGGCAGTAAGGGCCGCGGCAGTAGGCGACCACTTCCTTTCGCTTCGGAAGCTTGGAGAGCCGGCTCTCGAGCTGTTCGATCGGGATGTTGATCGCCCCGGGCAGGTGGCCCGCCGCGTACTCGTCCGCGGGCCGCACATCGAGCACCACGACCAGCCCATTTTTCGCTCGTTCGAGCAGCTCCCGCGGGGCCACCGGCTCCATCTGGTCGCGGTGCGCGAGCCACAGGCGCACCAGGCGCTCGACCTCGGCGACGCGGTTCTCGGCCACCCGTCGCAGCGCGGAATAGAGGGTTACCACGTCGTCGCCGGAGAGCGCGTAGTACACGCGCAGGCCTTCCTTGCGCGCGGTCACCAGTCCCGCCTGGCGCAACGCCTGCAGGTGCTTGGAGCAATTGGCGAACGACAGCCCGCTCATGGCGGCAAGCATCTCCACGCTGCGCTCGCCCTGGGCGATGAATTCCAGCAACTGCAGCCGGCCGGCGCTGCCGAGCGCCGTGCCGACGCGCGCGAGCTGCTCGTAGAGCCGGGTCTTTAGCGCATCGCTTGACATGGGGCGGAGGCTATTCTACTATTCAACCAAGTAGTTGACAAATACCGGCCGCGAACGGCCGCAAGCGATGGTAATGGCGATCCCGGACATGGGCAATGCAATCCCAGCGAATGCCGAGCTGCTGGTACGGCTCGGCGCCTTTCTCGGCGTATTCGCGCTGATGGCCGCATGGGAGCTCGCCGCGCCGGCGCGGGCGCAGCGCCTGCCGCGCGCGGCGCGCTGGCGCGCGAACCTCGGGCTCGCGGTGCTGAACACACTGCTGCTGCGCGTGGCGCTGCCCGGATCGGCGCTCGCGCTCGCCGCGCTGGCGCACCAGAACGGCTGGGGCCTTCTCAACCGCATCGCGCTCCCGGTCTGGGCGGCGCTGGCGGCAGGCGCGTTGCTGCTCGATTTCGTGATTTATCTCCAGCACGTGCTGTTCCATGCGGTGCCCGCGCTCGCGCGCCTTCACGCCGTGCACCACGCCGACCCGGACTTCGATCTCACGACCGGAATCCGCTTTCATCCGCTCGAAATGCTCTTGTCTGCGCTGGTGAAGTTTGCCGCCATCGTGGCACTCGGCCCGCCGGTGCTCGCCGTGCTCGTCTTCGAGGTGCTCTTGAACGCGACGGCGATGTTCAACCACGCCAACGTGGTGCTGCCGCAATGGGTCGAGCCCTGGGTCCGGCGCGTGCTCGTCACGCCCGACATGCACCGCATCCACCATTCGGTGATCGAGGCCGAGCGCAACAGCAACTACGGCTTCTGCCTCTCGCTCTGGGACCGATGGCTCGGCACCTACCGATCTGCACCGCAGGGCGAACTCGACATCGGGTTGCCCGATTGGCGCGACCCGCGCGCGGTCGCGACCTTCAAGGGCGTGCTCGGAATGCCATTCCTGAGCAGACAGTCATGAAGTACCTGTTCATGCTGAACGATCAGCCCTACGGCACGGAACGGAGCTACAACGGTCTGCGGCTCGCACGCGAGTTGCTGAAGGATTCCGCTGCCGGCAATGAAGTGAAGATCTTCCTGATCGGCGATGCGGCTTCGTGCGCGAAGGGCGGCCAGAAGGTGCCGCAGGGCTACTACAGCATCGAAGCGCTGCTGCACGGTGTGACCGCGCGCGGCGCGGAGGTCGGCGTTTGCGGCACCTGCATGGACGCACGCGGCCTGGCGGACACCGATCTTGCGAAGGATTGCCTGCGCGGGAACTTGGCGGAACTGGCGGCTTGGACCGCGTGGGCCGACAGGGTCATCGTCTTCTGAGGACGCGGCGACCGTGAGCCGCACCGCGTTGATCCTCGGCGCCGGCCTCGGCGGCGTGGTGGTCGCCGAAACGCTGCGCAAACTCCTGCCCGCCGATTGGCGCGTGATCGCGGCGGATCGGGCGGAACAGCATGTCTTTCCGCCGTCGCTTCTCTGGCTGATGGTCGGAGCGCGCCGGCCGGAGGAGTTTTCCCGGCCGCTTGCGCGGCTCGCGGAACGCGGGGTCGAGTTCCGCCAGGGCGAGGTCACGCGGATCGACCCTCAGGCGCGGGCCGCAGAAATCGACGGCCAGAAGGTATCGGCCGATGCGCTGGTGATCGCGCTCGGCGCGGCTTACGCACCCGAGTCGGTTGCGGGACTCGCCGAGGCGGGCTTGTGCGTCTATACGCTCGAAGGCGCGAGCGCCATCCGCGCCGCGCTCGAGCATTTCTCCGGCGGCCGGGTCGTCGTTCTCACTGCCGCCCCGCAGTACAAGTGTCCTGCGGGACCCTACGAGGCGGCGCTCCTCGTGGACCATTTCCTGCGCCAGCGGGGGATGCGCGAGCGCACCGAAATCGATTTCTACGCCGCCGAGCCCGCGCCGATGATTGTCGCCGGACCGGAGATGGGACGCGCGGTGCGAGAGATGCTCGAGGCGCGCGGCATCCGCTACCACCCCGAGCACCAGGTCGCAAGCGTCGAGACGCGCAGCCGCGGCCTGCGCTTCGCCAATGGCGCGGTCGCCCAGTTCGACCTGCTCCTCTACGTGCCGCCGCACCGCGTACCGGCGGTGGTGCGCGAAGCGGCCCTCACCGACGCGACCGGCTGGGTGCCGGTGGACCGCCATACGCTGGAGACGCGTTTTCCGAACGTGTACGCGATCGGCGACGTCGTCAGCATCCCGCTCAAGATGGGCCGCCCCTTGCCCAAGGCAGGCGTCTTCGCCCACGGCCAGGCCATAGTCGTGGCGCACAACATCGCGCGCGCCTGGACCGGCAAGGGCGCACCGCAGCGATTTGACGGCTCGGGAATGTGCTTCATCGAAACCGGCAACGGCCGCGCCGGGATGGGCTCGGGCGATTTCTACGCAGAGCCCGTGCCGCGGATTACCGTCCGCAGTCCGAGCCTGCTGTGGCACGCGGGCAAGGTCTGGTACGAAAAGTACTGGCTCTGGAGCCGGTTCTGAATTAGTGATTCCCGCGCCGTCCGAGGTTGTGAAATAAGTCACACTCGGAGGGGGTCGTGCTTCCCTCGATGGGCGTAACATCCTCCTCGCCAGTTGCGCACCTCGATGTCATCTCGGCGGGTTGACGGTCCGCCGCTCCCAAGGAGGGTATTGCCATGTTGAAGTGGCTTGGCGGGCTCGGAAGCAAGCCCGATCACCCGATGTACAGCGCCAAGGAGGCGGAGAGGATTCTCGCCGAGCTGCCGGACGCGGATCCGGGAATAGCGCTTGGCGAGGTTTCCGGATGGATCGAATCGGTCAGCCAGGCACCGGATTTCAAGCCGGAGGTTCGTACTGCCGTGCTGCAGTTGCTCGACGATTTCGGCCGCACGCAGCAATACCGCTTGATCGAACAATATCTTGGGGCGGCGAGGATTCACGACATGAAGTCGCGCGAGCGCTGCCAGAAGGCGTACGAATTCTGGTCGGCGCTCTCGGAGGCGTACCTCGCCAGCCTGGCGAAGGATCTGAAGATCGAGGGCGGGTCCCGCCCGGCACCGACCGACGAAATTGCGGTGCTGGTGAGCCGGGGTCTTCGCGCGGTCGCAGAGCAGGAGCGCGTCAGGCATCTCAGCTACCGGCCGGTAGACAAGGAGGTCTGGGTGCGGCTGTTCCGGCTGTTCCGCATGGCCGAAACGACCGGCACGCAGGTCCGCAGCGTCAAGGCCTACAAATACGACACACAGAATACGACCCCGACGCAGGAGCTGCTGCGGCCGCTGATGCTCGAGATCGTCTCGCCGGAATCCCTGGCGCCGGAACACGTGGAGCTCGCGGCACGCACGGTCGCCTCGGTCGCGAACGCGTTCGCGCTCGGCAGGGAGCCGTCCGCTGGGCTTCCGTTCTGCATTGACCTGGCGAATCCCGGGCGGCCGTCTCAATACGGCGACAAGCCGCCGGCGGCGCCGACGGCGCGGTATTTCGGCCCGGGTCAGGCGATCGCGCGCCTGGATGAGTTGCTCCGCTTCGAAGGCGCTGCACGCGAAGCGGACGAGCGCAAGGCCGGCCAGGATTTCTCGAGATGGGACCGCGTCACGGTCGTGAAGCACCTCAAGCGCTACTGGGGCGAGAACCGCCCCTCGCGCGGGACCGGGAGAACCAGGGCCCAGGGCGAACTTTCGGTGCTCCACTCGCTGGACGCGATCCGGACCGTGGTGACCCAGATCGGTACCGATCAGATGGACACGATCACAGAGACTCTCGGCGAGCGCAAGCAGACGCTCACGCTCGTCCCGGAAAACGTAGATCTGACGCCCGAAATCTGGATGGAAAAGGACGTGAGCGAGAGCGGCCTCGGGGCCGACGTGCCGCCGCAGCGCGGAAGCTGGGTGAAAATCGGCAGGCTCTGTGCGCTGAAGCGCGCGGATTCCGATCACTGGTGGGTCGGAGTGATCCGGCGACTTGACGCCGCGACCGGAGCTCGCGTCGCCACCGGGATCCAGGTGCTGTCGAAAACCCCGTACTCGATGTGGCTGAAACGAGTCGGCACCGGAGTAAATCTTGCATCGACCTGGGCGACCTCTTCCGGTTCCCACCGCTACGATTACGTCGACGCGGTGATGCTCGTGCCGGAAATTGAAGCCACGGCAAAGGAAATCATGCTGGTCATGAAGCCGACCGACTACATGCCTGACCTGGTGTGCGAAGCGCTGATCGGCGACAAGCCGCGGCTGATCCGGTTCGGCGCAGCGGTGGATTCCGGAGACGACTTCGTGATCGTTTCCTGTCAGTGGCAGTAACACCGGATTGTGGTTAATCGCAGGATGGGTCGCGTTCTCCTTGGCCTCATCCTGGCGCTGTGCGCCGCCGGCAATTCGATCGCGCAAGATGCCTGGCCCGCAAAGCCGCTGCGGATCGTCGTTCCCTATCCGCCGGGCGCGCTGACCGATACTCTGGCGCGCGCGATCGGCGATCGGCTCGCCGCTGCACTCAAGCAGCCGGTCGTGGTCGAGAACAGGCCTGGCGCAGGAACGCTCGTCGGCGCAGAACTCGTGGCGAAGAGTCCTGCAGACGGATATACGCTGCTGATGGCGACGAGCACGACGCTCGGCATCAGCCCGGCGCTGTATTCCAAGCCCCAGATCGATCCAGTGCGGGACTTCGCGCCGGTGTCGTTGGTGGGCTCGGTGAATTTCTTTCTGGTCGTCTCGCCGGTGCTCCCGGCGAAGAGCATCAAGGAGTTGATCGAGCTGGTGCAGCGCAATCCCGGCAAGTACAACTATGCCTCGTCGGGCAGCGGCAGCCCGCACCACCTGTTCATGGAGGTGCTCAAAAAGGAGCTCGGCCTCGACATCCAGCACGTGCCATACAAGGGTTCTGCAGTCGCGGTGGTGGATGTGATCGGCGGCAAGCCGGAAATGATGTTCCTCGACTTCTCCGTCGCGGTGCCGAACATCCAGGCCGGGAAGATCGTGGCGCTGGGGACCTCCGCGGGCAGACAGTCGGTTCTGATGCCCGCGATCGCGCCGATCGCCAGCACGGTTCCCGGGTTCGACTGGCAGGCGTGGCAGGGGATCGTGGTGCCGGGCGGAACTCCGAAACCGGTCGTGGCGCGGCTCAACGCCGAGATGCAGAAGTTCCAGCATACGCAGGAATTCCGCGACCTGCTGGTCAGGTTTGGCATGGAACCCTGGGCGCCGAACTCACCCGAGCAGTTCGCGGACATCGTGCGCAACGACGTCGGCCGCTGGGCCGCCGTGGTCAACGCGGCCGGCGCCAAAGTGGACTGACTCGCGTCACTTGCCCGAATGACCCCGGTCGTCGACGTTCATACCCATATGCTCAATCGCGAGTGGCTGAGGCTGCTCGAAAGACACGGCGCCCCGCGCTACACGCTCCGATCCGTGCCTGGGGGGCTGCGCGCGATCCATCTCGATGGCGCGCCATTCATGACGCCGGTTCCGGAAATGTTCGATTGGGACCTGCGCGTCCGCAACATGGACAAGGCCGGGATCGACGTGTCGGTCGTCTCGCTCACGTGCCCGAACTGCTACTGGGGCGGAGAAAAAGCGAGCCTCAGGGCGGCGCAGACGATGAACGACGAGATGGCGAGGGCGGGGAAGACCTTTCCCGACCGGATCCAGTGGTTCTGCTCGCTGCCCTGGCAGTATCCGGCTGCGGCGACCCGGGAATTGACGCGTGCGACGAAGGCAGGCGCCTGCGGCGTGATGGTGCTCGCCAACATCGACGGCAAGCCGCTCACCGACCCGCTCTTCGCGCCGATCTGGAAAGCGATCGACGAGAGGCGGCTTCCGGTGCTGGTGCATCCCACCGCGCCGCCGGGAGTGAGCGCGATGGGAATGAACGAGTTCCAGTTGACGGCGTCCGTCGGCTTCACGTTCGATACGTCGCTCGCGGTGTCGCGCATGATTTTCGACGGTTTCTTCGACCGCTACTCCGGCCTCAAGATCATCGCCAGCCACGGCGGCGGCGCGCTGCCTTTCCTCATCGGGCGGCTCGACCAGTGTTTCGACCACATCCCCGCCTGCCGCGCGAAAGTGAGCGACAAGCCGAGCCTGTATGCGCGCCGCATCTGGGCCGACTCGGTCGTCTTCAGCGACGACGCGCTCGCAATGGCGGTTCGAGTGTTCGGCTCCGACCGCGTGCTCTACGGCTCGGACTATCCGCACACCATCGGCGATCCGATCGGGTGCCTGGCGCGCGTCGACCGGCTGCCGGAGGGCGTGCGCAACCGCGTGCGCTCGGGTAACGCAGAGCGTATATTCGAATTCCGATGACGATCTATTGGCAGGGGGGCGCTGCTCGCAAGGCGCAGGATGTTCCGGTTTCGGATGCCGAGCGCGAGGCGCGCGTGCAGCTCGCCGCTGCTTACCGCGTCTTCGACCATCTCGGCTGGACCGAGATGATCTTCAACCACATCACGCTGCGGGTGCCGGGGCCGGAGAAGTTGCTCCTCATCAACCCGTTCGGTCTGCGCTACCACGAGGTAACGGCATCGAACCTCCTGCTCATCGACCTCGAGGGCAACGCGGTGCGCGAATCGAAGTGGCCGGTCAACCGCGCGGGATTCATGATCCACTCTGCGCTCCACGGCGCGCTCGCAGATGCGCAGTGCGTGATGCATACGCATACCACGAGCGGCATGGCGGTAGCGTGCCTGAAGGACGGGCTCTCGCCCACCAATTTCTATGCCGCGCAACTCTACCGCGCAGTTGCGTATCACGACTTCGAAGGCATCACCGTCGAGCCCGGCGAGAAGGAACGCCTCGTGCGCGACATCGGCGACAAGCGAGCCGTGATTCTGCGTAACCATGGCCTGCTCGCCTGGGGACCGTCGCTGCCGGAAGCGTTTCTGACGCTCTGGACGCTGCAGCGCGCCTGCGACGTGCAGATTGCCTCCAGCGCTGCCGGAGCTCTCAACCCGATCCGGCCCGAGGTGTTCGAGCAGACGGTGCGCGAATCCGGCCCCGGCGAACAGCGCGTCTGCGAGGACGTGTTCGCGGCGATGCAGCGCATCGTCGACGCGAAAGACTCGGGGTACCGTAGTTGACGTTTACGTAAACGTCAAGTAGGCTGTGGATTCTGTCCCGGCGCCCGGGAGGAGGGCCCATGACCGACCTGTCGGAATCGCGCAACCTGGTCTACAAGGCGAAGCACAAGATCCGCTTCGTGACCGCGGCGAGCCTGTTCGACGGCCACGACGCCTCGATCAACATCATGCGGCGCATCCTGCAGGCTTCGGGCGCGGAGGTGATCCACCTCGGGCATAACCGCTCGGTGGACGAGATCGTGACCGCGGCGCTGGAGGAGGACGCGCAGGGCGTGGCCGTCAGCTCCTACCAGGGCGGGCACATCGAATTCTTCAAGTACATGGTCGATCTGCTCAGGCAGCGCGGCGGGTTGCACATCAGGGTCTTCGGCGGCGGCGGCGGCGTGATCGTGCCCGCCGAGGTGAAGGAGCTCCAGGAGTACGGCGTGGCGCGCATCTACTCGCCCGAGGACGGGCAGAGGATGGGCCTGCAGGGCATGATCAACGACATGCTGGCGCGCTGCGACTTCGATCTCTCGCAGTACGCGCCCAGGGAACTGAAGGAGAACGAGCCGCGCGCCCTCGCGCAGGTCATCACGGCGCTGGAATTGGGGGTTTGCAGTTTCAAGAATTCCCTTCATGCAAGGGCAAAAGCACACCGGGCTCCCGTTCTGGGCATCACCGGCACCGGCGGCGCCGGCAAGAGCTCGCTCACCGACGAGCTGGTGCGTCGCTTCCGCCTGGATCAGGAAGATTCACTGAGAATTGCCGTTCTTTCGGTCGACCCGACGCGCAGGAAAACCGGCGGCGCGCTGCTCGGCGACCGCATCCGCATGAACTCGATCCACGGCGAGAACGTCTTCATGCGCTCGCTCGCGACGCGCGACACCGGCCGCGAGGTGTCGGCGGCGCTCGGCGATGCCATCGCCGCCTGCAAGGCGGCGGGCTACGACCTGGTGCTGGTAGAGACCGCGGGCATCGGCCAGGGCGACGCGGCGATCGTGCCGCACGTCGACCTGTCGCTGTACGTGATGACGCCGGAGTTCGGCGCCGCGAGCCAGCTCGAGAAGATCGACATGCTGGACTTCGCCGATTTCGTCGCCATCAACAAGTTCGACCGCCGCGGCGCCCGAGGAGATGCCGGTGTACGGCACCATCGCTGCGCGCTTCAACGACGATGGCGTGACGGCGCTTTATCACGCCATCGCGCAAGCCCTCGCCGGGAAGGGCCTCAAGCTCGACAAGGGGCGGCTGCCGAAGCCCGCCGGCAAGGTTTCCTCGAGCGTGCATGTGGTCATCCCGCCTAAGCGGCAGCGCTACCTCGCCGAGATCACGGAATGCGTGCGCGGCTATCACGCGCATGCTGGAGAGCAGTCAAGACTTGCTCGCGAGCGCCAGCAGCTGATCGGCACGAAGGCGATGGTGCAAAAGGCGATTCCTGAAATCGATGCGCTGATTGAAAAAAAGAGCGCGGCGCTCGATGCGAGTTCGAAAGAGTTGCTCGAAAGCTGGCCTGAAACGGTCAAGGCGTACGCGGGCGACGAGCAGGTGGTCCGCGTGCGTGACCGTGAGACCAGTACGCGGCTGATGCAGACCTCGCTCTCCGGCACGAAGGTTCCCAAGGTGGCGCTGCCGAAGTTCGAGGACCACGGCGAGATCCTGCGCTGGCAGATGCGCGAGAACCTGCCCGGCGCGTTTCCGTTCACGGCGGGAGTGTTCCACTTCAAGCGCGAGAACGAGGACCCGACGCGCATGTTCGCGGGCGAGGGGAGCCCCTCCCGCACCAACCGGCGCTTCCACCTGCTGTCCAGGGACCTGCCGGCGAAGCGCCTTTCGACCGCTTTCGACTCGGTGACGCTCTACGGCTTCGATCCCCACGAGCGTCCCGACATCTACGGCAAGGTGGGCAATTCGGGCGTCTCGATCGCCACCCTCGACGACATGAAGGTGCTCTACTCGGGGTTCGACCTGTGCGATCCGGCGACCTCGGTCTCGATGACCATCAACGGCCCGGCGCCCACCATTCTCGCGATGTTCTTCAACACCGCGATCGACCAGCAGATCGAAAAATCCGGTTCAGACGACTGCGAAAAGATCAAAAGAGAAACCTTGTCGGCAGTCCGCGGCACGGTTCAGGCCGACATCCTCAAGGAGGACCAGGGGCAGAACACCTGCATTTTCTCCACC
>CAZYVT010000072.1:0-5029 GCA_964651335.1 uncultured Enterobacteriaceae bacterium
GGATGCGCTGGAGCTGGAACTCGTGCGGCGCAACATCCCCTACGTGAAGTACGGGGGCCTGAAATTCCTGGAAGCGGCGCACGTCAAGGACGCGCTCGCGGTGCTGCGCTGGGCGGACAATCCGCGCAACCGCGTCGCCGCCTGGCGCGCGCTCCAGCTCCTGCCGGGCGTGGGGCCCAGGGGCGCTGAGCGGACCTTCACGCGCTTCGAGGCGGGGAGCCATTCCTGGCGCGCGGTGAAGAGCGCTTCGGCCGAGTTCGACGAGCTGATGCGGTTCCTCGGCGACCCGGGCACGCCCTGGCCGGGGCAGATGCAGCGCGTGCGCGAGTGGTACGCGCCGCACCTGGAGCGCAAGTACGACGCCGCCGAGGTGCGCGCGGGCGATCTGCACCAGCTCGAGAAGGTCGCGCTTGGCTATGCGACGCGCGAAGAATTCCTCACCGAGTTGGCGCTCGATCCGCCGGAGGCGACGGGCGATCACGCCGGCCCGCCGCTGCTCGACGAGGACTACCTGGTGCTCTCGACGGTGCACTCCGCGAAAGGCCAGGAGTGGGAGGCGGTGTACGTGCTCAACGTCTCCGACGGCAGCTTCCCGAGCGAATTCGCGGCCGGCAGCGCCGCTCAGATCGAGGAGGAGCGGCGGCTGCTTTACGTCGCGATGACGCGCGCGAAGACTTCGCTCGACCTCGTCGCGCCGCTCAAGTATTACGTGACGCAGCAATCGAGGATGGGCGACCGGCACGTGTACGGCGCGCGCAGCCGCTTTCTCAGCAAGGCGGTGCTCGCCTGCATGGACCAGGTCGCGTGGCCGGCCGCGGAAGATGCGCCGCCGCGCGAGGACGAAACTGCCGCGCCGGTGGACGTTGCGGCGGCCCTGCGGGGGATGTGGGCGTAGGCCGTGCCCTGGACGCCGCAACGCTACCCGGTGTCGATGTCGCACCTGCCGGCGCCGATGCGCAGGAAAGCGATCGAGATCGCCAATGCGCTGCTCGCCGAAGGGATGGAGGAGGGCAAGGCGATCCGCATCGCGATCGCCAAGGCGAGGGAGTGGGCGCGGAAGGGGCGGGGGTAGGCTGCGGGAAGCGCCGTAAATACACGAAATCCGTGTTACACTGCCCCCGTGTAATTCTGGAGATTGCCGATGAAGAACGTGACCATCACGCTGGATGAAGACACGGCCGGGTGGGCGCGCGTGCACGCCGCCGAGCGCAACATGAGCCTGTCCCGATTCGTGGGCGAGGTGCTGCACGAGCGCATGCGCGGCTCGCGCGAGTATGGCGAGGCCTACCGCGCCTGGCGCGCCGAGAAGCCTTTCGATCTCAAGGGACCGTGGAAGCCCTACCCCAAGCGCGAGGAACTCTATGACCGGCCCGTGCTTCGTCGACGCTAACGTGCTGCTTTATTCCAGGGACCCGCGCGACCCGGCGAAGCAAGTCCGGGCTAACGCCTGGCTCGATGTTCTGTGGCGCGAGAGCCGGGGACACACCAGCATGCAAGTGCTCTCGGAGTTCTATTACAACGCCACGCGGAAGCTCAGCCCTGTCGTGCCGCCCGAGGATGCTTGGGCGCGCGCAAGCACGTTTTTCGCTTGGAACCCGCAACCGATCGACGAGCCGCTCCTGCGACGCGCTCGCGAGGTCGAAGAACGCTGGCGCCTGTCGTGGTGGGACAGCATGGTTGTTGCCGCCGCGCAAATCCAGGGTTGCACCCTGTTGCTGACCGAGGACCTCCAGGATGGCGCCGTGTTTGGCACCGTAACCGTGCGCAGTCCGTTCACGCTCGACGTGCGCGAGCCCGCGGCGCAGTACGCGGCGGCACCGGCAATGGTAAGCCGGCACCGCCCGCGCGGCCGGCCTCGGCGTACTGCATACGCCTGAGAAACAATCGGGCTCTGACCCCGATTCTCGCGTGAGCGCATCGGGCGCGACCTTCTCCCCCTGCCGCCGCTGGCGCTACCTGCTGTGGCGGCGCTGGGATGCCGCGAAGCCCGCGGCGAATTTCCTGATGCTCAACCCGAGCACCGCGGACGAGTTCCAGCTCGATCCCTCGTGCACCCGGGCGCGCAACTACGCCGAGCGCTGGGGCTACGGGGAGGTGGTGGTGACGAACGTGTTCGGCTGGCGCGCGACCGACCCTGACGACATGAAGACAGCGGAGGATCCCGTGGGGCAGGGGAACGATGCCGCGATCGTGCGCGCGGCGCGTGAAGCCGCGATCGTGGTGTGCGCGTGGGGGAACCACGGCGCGCACCTGGAGCGATCGGCGGCGGTCGTGGAAATGCTCAAGCGGAAGGGAATCACGCTGCATGCGCTGCGCGTCAACGGCTCGGGCGAGCCGGCGCATCCGCTTTATTTGCCTGGCAAGCTCGAACCGAGACGCTGGAAAACCGGGGACAGACCCCAACCGCGTGAACCGGGGTCTGTCCCCAAAGCAAAAAGCCCCGCCTGAGCGGGGCTTTCTTTGCTGCGCTGGCCGCGCGGTCAGACCGGGACCAGCTCGTCGTCCCTCACGCTCGGCGCGGGCGCCGGGGTGGCGGGGGCGGCGGGCTTGGGCTTCACGCGCTCGGCGTCCTTCTCGATCGCCTTGCGCGCTTCCTCGGCGCGCTGCAGCAGGTACTCTTCTTCCCACTTGTAGCACATGGCAGGCTCCTTTCAGGAGTTGCGCCTCGATGCTACTCCTCTCAACCGACTTTGAGCAGGTCCACCTCGAATATCAGCGTCGCATTGGGGGGGATGGTGCCGCCCGCGCCGCGCGCGCCGTAGCCCAGATCGGGCGGAATCGTCAGCCTGCGCGAGCCGCCGACCTTCATGCCGGCGACGCCCTCGTCCCAGCCCTTGATGACCTGGCCGGCGCCGAGCGCGAAGGCGAACGGGTCGCCGCGGTCCTTGCTCGAATCGAATTTCTTGCCTTTCTCACCGCCATAGAAGAGCCAACCGGTGTAATGCACGCTGACCTTGCTGCCGGCTTTCGCCTCAGTCCCGGCGCCTGCGGCGAGCTCCTCGATCACGAGGCCGCTTGCGGTGGTGGATTTCGACATGCCGTTTCTCCGGGTTATTTTTCGAAGCCGCGCACCAGCTTCGCGCGCGCGCCCGCGGCCTGCATGAGGAGCGAAAAGTCCGAGCCCGAGAGGATCAACTGCACGCCCATGCCGATGTGGCGCTCGAGCAGCTCGGCGGTGTACATGCCGCCCATGCCGGGGAACTTGCCGTGCTTGCGGCAGGCGGCGATGACCTTCTTGTAGGCCTCGACGATGCGCGGGTCGTCGAACTTGCCCGGGATGCCCATCTCGAAGCACAGGTCGTTGGTGCCGATGAGCAGGGCGTCGATGCCGGGGGTTGCGGCGATCTCCTCGCAATTCGCGATGCCCTGCGGCGATTCGAGCATCACCACCACCAGCGTTTCCTCGTTGACGATGCGCGCCGCCTCGCCCGCCGCCATGGGCGCGAAGCCCAACTGCTGCAGCCCGCCGCCCATGGAGCGGTGGCCGATCGGCGGGAAGCGGCAGGTGTTGGCGACGCGGCGCGCCTGCTCGCCGTTGTCCACGTGCGGCACGACGATGCCTTGTGCGCCGTTGTCCAGCATGCGGGAGGCGAGGTAGTGCTCCAGGCCGGCGACGCGCACCACCGGTGTGATGCCCACCGCGAGCGAGGCCGCGGCGATCTGCGCCGCGATGTCGGTGTCCATCGAGTTGTGCTCGCAGTCTATGAACAGCCAGTCAAAGCCCGAGGTCTTCGCGATCTGCGCGATGTCCACGGTGCGCGCCTGCCTGAGGCCCAGGCCGATGGCGAGTTTGCCCGCGCGCAACTGGCGCAGGGCGTGGTTGGGGACGGTGCTCATGCGGTTCCTTTCCGGTGAGAGATGCTAGACGCGCAACTGCGCGGGCGAGAGATAGTTCTTGCGCCAGGATTCGAAATCGAGCTTGTCGGCGGCCTCGATGTCGCGCTGCTTCTCGTGCGACGCCTCGGCCATCTGCGCGAATTGCGTCGCGACATCGGGCTCGAGGGGTAGATCGCGCAACGCGCGCGCATGCCTGAGCGAGTGCTCGAGGACGAAGCGGGTGTAGGAATTGTCGTGCTCGCGCGCCATCGCCGCGAGCACTCGGGCCGATGGCGTGGACTCGGGCTTGTGCACCACCTGCGCCGCCGAGGCGAGCGCTGCGACATAGGCACCGCCGCCGAAAGCGTCATCGAGCGCCTCGGCGATCGGCTGGCACTCGGCGAGCAGCTGCGCGCCCCACTCTTCGAGCGCCACCTGTTGCGCGCCGCGCGAGAGCTTCATGCCGGGCTCGCGGCCGCGTCCGGCGACACGCTCCTGGTTGCCCGCCGCCGTGGCGATTTCCTCGGGTGTGTCGGGCGGGCTGTCGGTGAGCAGGCAGTGCATGAGGAACACATCCAGCATGTACATCGTCGGCGCGCTGATGCCCACCGGCTCGAACGGGTCGAGGTCCATGAGGCGCACTTCGACATACTCGACGCCGCGCTCGCGCAGCGCGTGCAGCGGCCGCTCGCCGCGGCGGATGACGCGCTTGGGGCGGATCTTGCCGTAGAACTCGTTCTCGATCTGCAGCAGCGAGGTGCCGAGCTGGCGGTATTCGCCATTGGCGCCGCGCACGCCGATCTTTCCATACGCGGGCCAGGGCTGGAGCAGCGCTTTTTCGAGCGCGGCGCAGTAGGCCTCGAGGCTGTTGAAGCTCGCGCTGATCGAGGCCTGCGCGTCGCTCTGGTAGCCCAGGCGCCCCATGCGCAGCGTGGTCGCGTGCGGAAGGTAGAGGTTGCCGGGTTTGAGCTCCTGCAGCCGGTGGTCGCGCCCGGCGACGAAGCTCGAGCACACCGCGGGCGAGGCGCCGAAAAGATAAAACAGCAGCCAACCGTGGCGCCGGAAATTACGCAGCAGCGCGAAGTACTCCGTGTTGCCGAGACCCGGCAGCGACCAGTTGTAATGGATGCCGCTGATCGCCTGCATGCGCCGGCCGTAGCGGTGCGCAAGCCCCATGCGGTAGATGGCCTTGGCACGGCCGATGTTCGAGCTT
>CAZYVT010000072.1:5039-18787 GCA_964651335.1 uncultured Enterobacteriaceae bacterium
CCAGGTACCGAGCGCCCTCGGGCAGCGGCACGACGGGCTGGCCGATCGGGATCGCGTCATCCTCGGGAAGCCCGCACGGCATGCTCGCGCACCACAGGATCTCATCGCCGATCGCGCGGTACACCACCTGATGGATCTGCGTAATCTCCTCGATGCAGCCCTCGGGCGTGGTGTGCACCCCGGTGATGAGTTCCAGCTGCGCTTCGCTGAAGTCGGTGGTGATGTGCGGGTGGCTGAGGGCCGAGCCGAGCGCCGCGGGGTGCGGCGTCATCGCCAGCTTGCCGTCGGGCTGCACGCGCAGCGACTCTTTTTCGATGCCGCGGCGCATGCCCGTGAGGGTCTTGGGCGACAGGGCGAGCAGGCGGTCGGAGAGAGCGCTCATCGCCGGCACCTTACCATCGGTAGACGGGCGGCCCGGACGCGGCCCGTGAAACTGCCGGCATCGCCGCCCGCCGGCGGGCTTGAATTCGCCCGGGCCGCCGCCATGTACAACCCAGGATTCTTTCCGGGAGCTGCGATGGACCTCTTGAACGACGACATAACGGTTGGCGACGAAGCGGGACGCAAGCCAAAGCGCCACGGCGGGCCGCTCGCCCTCAGGCCGGTGCCGGAGGACGCGTTGATCCTGGTGCCCCTGCGCAATGCAGTGCTATTCCCGGGCGTGATCTCGCCGATCACGATCGGCCGGGCGGCCTCGGTGGCCGCGGCCAAGGAAGCGGCGCGCAGCGAGAAGAAGGTCGGCTTCCTGCTGCAGCGCGACCCGAAGAAAAACGACGTCGGACCCAAGGACCTGCACTGGGTCGGCACCGCCGGCAACATCGCGCGCATCCTTTCCGGGGGCGAAGGCGCGCATCACCTGATGGTGCAGGGCCAATCGCGCTTTCGTGTGGTCGAGTTCCTCGAGGGCTGGCCGTTCCTGGTGGCGTCGGTCGCCTGGATCCACGAGACCGAGGAAAAGGGCGAAGAGATCGAGGCGCGCTTCCTGCAATTGAAGGAGCAAGCGGTCGAGGCGATCAAGCTGCTGCCCGGCGCACCCGACGAGCTCGCCGGGGTAGTGCAGGCGATGGAGGCACCGGGCGCGCTCGCCGACATGGTGGCGGGCCTGCTCGACATCACCAACGAAGAGAAACAATCGGTGCTCGAGACTTTCGATCTGCGCGCGCGCCTCGATCTCGTGATCGAACTGCTCGGCCAGCGCGTCGGCGTGCTGCGCATCTCCAAGGAGATCGGCGAGCGGACGAAAAAGCAGTTCGACGAGCGCCAGCGCGAGCACGTGCTGCGCGAGCAGATGCGCCAGATCCAGAAGGAGCTGGGCGAGGGCGAGGACACCGCCGCCGAGATCGAGGAGCTGAAGAAGCAGATCGAGGCCGCGGGCATGCCCGACGAAACGCTCAAGTACGCGCGCAAGGAGCTGAAGCGCCTGGAACGGATGCAGGAAGGCGGCGGCGAGTACTCGATGCTGCGCACGTGGCTCGAGTTGGTATCCGAGCTGCCATGGAAGGCGGAGGCGCAGAAGGCAATCGACATCGGCGAGGCGCGCCGGGTCCTCGACGAGGACCACTACGGCCTGGACAAGATCAAGCGCCGGATCCTCGAGTACCTGGCGGTGAGAAAGCTCAATCCCGAAGGCAAGAGCCCGATCCTGTGCTTTGTCGGGCCGCCGGGGGTGGGCAAGACCTCGCTCGGGCAGTCGATCGCGCGCGCGACGAGCAGGAAATTCCAGCGCGTCGCGCTCGGCGGCACGCACGACGAAGCCGAGATCAGGGGCCATCGGCGGACCTACATCGGCGCGCTGCCCGGAAACGTCATCTCGGCGGTGAAACGCGCCGAATCGCGCGCGGGCGTGCTGATGCTCGACGAGATCGACAAGCTCGGCATGGGCGGCTTTCACGGCGACCCGTCGAGCGCGCTCCTGGAAGTGCTCGACCCCGAGCAGAACTCGAAATTCCGCGACAACTACCTCGGCGTGGACTTCGACCTTTCGAGGATGATGTTCATCACCACCGCAAACGTGCTCGACACGATTCCCGGGCCGCTGCGCGACAGGATGGAGATCATCCACCTCCCCGGCTACACCGAGGAGGAAAAACTCGAGATCGCGAAGCGTTATCTTGCGAAACGCCAGCTCGAGTCGAACGGCCTGAAGCCCGAACAGGCGCAGATCACGGAGGCGGCGATCCGGCAGATCGTCAGCGACTACACGCGCGAGGCGGGCGTGCGCAATCTCGAGCGCGAGATCGGGTCGGTGTTTCGCTCCACGGCGATGAAGATCGCGGAAGGAAAGGCCGACCGCGTGACGGTCGATGCCGCGGACCTGCACGGGATTCTCGGGGCGCGGAAATTCGAAAACGAGGTGGCGCTGCGCACCGCGGTGCCGGGCGTGGCGACGGGTCTCGCGTGGACGCCCGTGGGCGGCGACATCCTGTTCATCGAGGCTTCCAAGGTGCCCGGCTCGGGCAAGCTGATTCTCACCGGCCAGCTCGGCGACGTGATGAAGGAATCGGCGCAGGCGGCGCTGACGCTCGCCAAGACCTGGGTCGGCGAATCGCTCGAGAAGACGGACATCCACGTGCACGTGCCCGCGGGCGCGACGCCCAAGGACGGCCCCAGTGCGGGCGTGGCGATGTTCCTCGCGCTCGTATCGCTGCTCGTCGGCAAGCCGGTGCGCTCCGACATTGCGATGACGGGCGAAATTTCATTGCGCGGGCTGGTTCTGCCGATCGGCGGCGTGAAGGAGAAAACGCTTGCCGCGCTGCGTGCCGGAATCACCACCGTGATGCTCCCGAAACGCAACGAAAAAGACCTCGAGGACGTGCCCGCGGACGCCAAGGCGAAGCTCGAGTTCGTGTTCCTGGAGCGGGTGGAGGACGCGATTCGCTGCGCGATCGGCGATCTGCCCGGGCCCGAGCAGCGCAAAGCCGCCTAACGCGTTCTGCGGCTTCGGCGCAGCAGCTTCCGCAGCCGCAGCGTGGTCTCCTCGCGGTCGATGCGCGAGGCGGCGACGTCGAGGACCAGTTCTTCCCAGGCAGCGCTATCCGGGGCGGTCTCGATCTCGTTCAGTCGCAGGAACACGATTGCCGCGGTCATCGCGGTACGCTTGTTGCCGTCCACAAAAGGATGATTGCGGCACAGGTAGAACAGGTAGGCAGCGGCAATCTCCCCGACATCGGAAAACGGCGACTCGCCCGCGAACGTCGCCTGCGGCGCCGCCACTGCGGACTCCAGCAGCCCCTGATCCCGGATCCCGTCCGCGCCGCCAAATGCCGCGAGCACCTCGCCGTCAATCTCACGGACGATATCGACCGTGAGATGGATGCAATCGGACTGCGACGCCGTCACGCCAGCCGGCGCAGCGTCCTGCGGTAATCCTTGACGGTCCTGCGGACGGCCGCAGTCACCGCCTCGGGCGACGCGGCCCTGCGCACCGGCGTGAGCGTGATCGTGCCGCCCTCGTGTACCGTGACGTTGACCTGGTCGCCGACCCTGAGGCCGCTCAACTCGAGTAGCGCGGCATCGAGGATGAGGCCTTGCGAGTTGCCGATCTTGGAGATGGATTTGAGCATCGCCGCATGTTAAACGATGTTTTACATACCGGCAAGCGTAGACTTCCCTGCGGCGCGACCCCTTCGCGTGCACGCGCATTGCGGGGGGGCGACCGCACAGAGAGAGGAGATCATCATGACGCTCAAGGTAGGCAAAGTGGATTTATGGACGACAACGATCGACGACCGCGCGGGCGGCGCCGCGGACAAGCTCGAGCCGCTCGCGAAGGCCGGGGCCAATTTCGAATTCGTGTTCACTCGCCGCACGCCGGAGCAGCCCGGCAAGGGCGTCCTGTTCGCCGCGCCGGTCAAGGGAGCGAAGGTCGTGCGCGCCGCCCAGGAGGCCGGGTTCGCCAAATCGGCCGACCTGCACTCGTTGAAGGTCGAGGGCGCCGACAAGCCGGGCGTGACCGCGAAAGCCGCGCGCTCGCTGGCCGCCGCCGGGATCAGCTTCCGGGCGTTGTCGGCAAGCGCAGTCGGCCGCAAGTTCGTGTGCTACGTCGCTCTCGACAGCGCCGAAGACGCGGCCCGCGCGGCAGGACTGCTGAGAAAGCTCGGCTGATACAGTCGAAGGCGATGAGCGGTTCCGGAAGGGTAACGCGGAACGGTCGCACGGCTTGATCCACGTCAATGGAGAAGCGCGGCCGAGGGTTTTGAATCCCTCGACAACCAGGGAGGACGATCCAATGCCAAGCGCGCTTTTCTCGCCGATCACGCTTCGCGGACTCACGCTCGCGAACCGCGTAGTCGTTTCGCCGATGTGCCAGTACAACTCCGAAAACGGTTCCGCGAACGACTGGCACCTGATGCACCTCGGGCAGTTCTCGCTCGGCGCCGGCGCGCTGGTGATGACCGAGGCGACCAACGTCAACATGGTTGGCCGCATTTCGCTCAAATGCGCGACGATGTGCAGCGACGAGAACGAAGCGGCGATGAAGCGCGTGATCGACTTCTGCAGGAAGTACGGCGTCGCGAAGCTCGGCCTGCAACTCGGCCACGCCGGGCGCAAGGGTTCCACCCACCCACCCGCCGCGGGCGGCAAGCCGCTCAAGCCCGAGGAAGGCGCGTGGGAGACGGTCGCGCCCTCGGCGCTCCCGTTTGCGCCCGACTGGCATACGCCCCACGCGTTGACCAAGCCGGAGATCGGCGCCATCAAGGCCGACTTCGCGGCCTCGGTAAAGCGCGCAGAACGCATCGGCTACGACCTCGTCGAACTGCACGCAGGCCACGGCTACCTGCTGCACCAGTTCCTTTCGCCGATCTCCAACCGACGCACCGACGAGTACGGCGGCAGCCTCGAGAACCGGATGTGCATGGTGCTCGAGACCTTCGCCGCGATGCGCGCGGCCTGGCCCGCGGACAAGCCCATGGGAGCGCGCGTCTCCGCGACCGACTGGGTCGAGGGCGGCTGGACGCCGGGCGACACGGTGGTGCTCGCGCGCGAACTGAAGAAGCTCGGTTGCGATTATCTCGACGTGTCTTCGGGTGCGCTCGATCCGCGCCAGCAGCTGCCGCTCGCGCCGGGCTACCAGGTGCCGTTTGCGGAGAAGGTCAAACGCGAGGCCGGGATCGCCACCATGAGCGTGGGCCTGATCACCGGCGCGCGCCAGGCCGAGGACATCATCGCCTCGGGCAAGGCTGACTTTATCTGCCTCGCGCGCGGCGCGATGTGGGACCCGCGCTGGGCGTGGCACGCCGCCGAGGAGCTCGGCGCGGAAGCGCCGTACGCGCCCAGGACCATGCCTTGCCATCCATCGCTGCGCCCGCAGGTGTTCCCGAACCATAAAAAGGCTGCCTGAGCTATTCTTCGCCATACGGAGGCCCGTGATGGCGAAGAAATCGAAGAAGCCCCAGTTCCTTCCCGTCGACGAGAACGACCTGAAGCCGGGGCATCGCTGGCACCGCCCGCTGCAGGCGCCGGGCACGACGCAGGTGGATTTCGAGGAGCGGGTGGAATTCAGGCGCCTGCACCGATACCGGCTTGCGCGCACGCGCCAGTCGCTCGCGAAATCGGGCCTCGGCGCGGTGCTCTGTTTCGACCAGCACAACATCCGCTACATCTCGAGCACGGTGATCGGCGAATGGGCGCGCGACAAGCTCATCCGCTATTGCCTGCTGACCGGCACCGGCGATCCGTGGGTGTGGGACTTCGGTTCCGCGGCGCGGCACCACAAGCTCTACTGCCCGTGGCTGAAGGAGGACCACGTGCGCGCAGGCAACCCGGGCATGCGTGGCGCGATCGGGCCGAAGGTGGGGCTCTTCGTGCAGGCGGCGAAGGAGATCAAGGACATCCTGGTGCAGGAAGGCGTTGCCGGGATGGCGCTCGGGCTGGACGTGTGCGAGCCGCCGATGCTCTTTGCGCTGCAGGAGCAGGGGATCGAGGTCCGCGACGGTCAGCAGATGATGATGCTGGCGCGCGAGATCAAGAGCCACGACGAGATCACGCTCCTCAATATCGCGTCCGCCATGGTGGACGGCGTCTACCACGACATCGCCGCGGATCTCAAGCCCGGCGTGAAGGAGAGCCAGATCGTCGCGCTTGCCACCAGGCGCTTATATGAAATGGGCTCCGATTGCGTCGAGGCGATCAACGCGATCGCCGGGGAGCGCTGCAGCCCGCACCCGCACAACTTCACCGACCGCCTGATCCGCCCCGGCGACCAGGCATACTTCGACATCATTCACTCGTTCATCGGCTATCGCACCTGCTACTACCGCACGTTCTCCGTGGGACGCGCTACGCCGGCGCAGAAAGACGCCTACAAGCGCGCGCGGCAGTGGATGGATGACGCGATCGAGATGCTGAAGCCCGGCGTCACGACGGACAAGGTGGCGAAGATGTTCCCGACCTCCACCGAGATCGGCTTCGAGACGGAGATGGCGGCATTCGGGCTCAATTTCTGTCACGGGCTCGGCCTCGGGCTGCATGAGCGGCCGCTCATCTCGCGGCTCAACTCCTTCATCGAGCCCTACGAGCTGAAGGCGGGCATGGTGTTCGCCGTCGAGACCTTCTGCCCGGCGAAGGACGGCGTGTCGGCCGCGCGCATCGAGGAGGAGGTGGTGCTCACGCCCGATGGTGCGAAGATCATTTCACTGTATCCGGCCCAGGAGCTGCCCGTCGCCAATGCGTACTGACCCCCTCCCCGGCCCTCCCCCTCGCCAAGAGGGAGGGAGTCATTCTCTTTCGATCGGCTGGATCGGCACCGGCCGGATGGGCTACGAGATGGCTGCGCGCCTCGCCCAGGGCGGCGCGGATGTGCTCGCCTGGAACCGCACTCGATCGAAAGCCGAGCCGCTGAAGAAACACGGCGCAAAGATTGCCGACCAACTCTCCGAGCTCGCCGCGCGCGACATCGTCTTCTGCATGGTCTCGACCTGGGACGACGTCAAGGAAGTGATGCAGGGGTTGCTCGAGGGCGCGAAAAAAGGACCGCGCATGGTGATCGAGTGCTCCTCCATCTCGCTCGAGGGCTCGGCGGAGCTGAGAAAGCTCCTCGCCGCGCGGAAAATCGAATACCTCGCGGCGCCGGTCTCGGGCAACGCAAAGGTGATCAAGGCGGGCCGCCTGTCCTTCGCCTGCTCCGGGCCGAAGAAGGCGTTCGATGCGGCGCTGCCCTATCTCAGGATGATCGCCCCGGCGGCGAGCTGGGTGGGCGAGGGTGAGCTCTCGCGGATCGTCAAGATCTGCCACAACGTGTTCCTCGGCGTGCTGACGCAATCGCTCGCCGAGGTGACAGTGCTCGCCCAGAAAGCGGGAGTGCCGCGGCACGCGTTTCTCGACTTCATGAACCAGAGCGTGATGGGATCGACCTTCACGCGCTACAAGACGCCGGCGTTCGTGAACCTCGACTTCAAGGTCACGTTCACGCCGTACCTGCTGAGGAAGGATCTGGACCTCGGCCTCGACGCGGGAAAGCGTTTCGAAGTGCCGATGCCGCTTGCGGCCGCCACACGTGATCTGGTTCAGTCTATGATGGGCCGTGGCTGGACCGAGGAGGATTTCGCGACGCTCCTGCTGCAGCAGGCTCAGGCGTCGGGAATCACGTTGAAACCGGAACATGTGGAGGTCGGCGATGGGCTTGCGTAAGTCTTTCGTCCTGGCAGTTCTCGCGGGATTGGCTTTGCCAGGTTTTGCTCAAACCTATCCCAACAAGCCGGTGCGGCTTGTGATCGCGTTCACGCCCGGCAGCTCGACCGACATCATCGGCCGCGCGGTGGCGGCAAAGCTGCAGGAAATGTGGGGTCAGCCGGTAATCGGCGAAAACCGGGTCGGCGCGGGCGGCTCGATCGGCTCCGCGGTGGTCGTGAAATCGGCCCCCGACGGCTACACGCTGCTTGCCAATTCCTCGGCGCATGTGGCGAACCCGGGGATCTATGCCAACCTCCCCTACGACACCCTGAAGGACTTCAGCAATCTCGCGCTGCTGGGCGGCGGGCCGAACGTGCTGATGGTCAGCCCGCAGGCGGGCTGGAAGACGCTCAGGGACTTCATCGACGCGGCCAAGGCGAGTCCCGGCAAGCTCAACTTCTCTTCCGCCGGTATCGGCAGCGGCACGCACTTCAACCTCGAGAAGCTGAAGATCGCGACCGGCATCGACGTCGTGCACGTGCCTTACAAGGGCACTCCCGAGGCGATCAGCGACACGATCGGGGGACGGGTGTGCTGCTACTGGGCGCCGCTCAACGCCGCGCTGCCGCACGTCAACGGCGGCAAGGCGCTGGCGCTCGCTGTCTCCAGCGCCAAGCGCTCGAGCCTGCTGCCCGATGTCCCGTCGATCGCCGAGCAGGGCTATCCGGGCTTCGATTACACGCTTTGGGTCGGCCTGTGGGGCCCGGTCGGAATGCCGGCGGAGCTCGCCAACAAGATCAACAAGGACGTCAACGCCGCCCTCGCCAGTCCCGATCTGAGGGGCAGGCTCACCAGGCTCGGCACCGAGCCGGGCAACATGACGATCCCGGAGTTCACGCAGTTCGTGGCCAGGGAAGTCGACGAAACGCAGCGCATTCTCAAGGCTGCGGGCATAAAGCCGCAGTAGCGCCTAGCGGGCGGGAACACGTGCCAGATCGGCCAGCCACGCCGCGGCGGTGCCGTCCGATGGGGCGCGCCAGTCGCCGCGCGGCGAGAGCGAGCCGCCCGAACCGACCTTGGGGCCGTTCGGCAGCGCGCTGCGCTTGAACTGGCTGGTGGCGAAGAAACGCTCGATGAAGACGCGCAGCCACTTCCGAATCACCGGCAGCGGATAGTCGCCGCGCCACGCGTTCCAGGCGAGAAACGCGATCTTGGCCGGCGCGTAGCCGTAGCGCAGCGAGAAGTAGAGGTGGAAATCCTGCAGCTCGTACGGGCCGATCACGCGCTCGGTGAGCTGCGCAGGCTGCCCGCGCCGGGTCCCGGGCACGAGCTCCGGGCTGATCTCGGTGGCAAGCACGCGCGCAAGCGCTTTCTGCACCGCCTGGTCGAACTGCCCGGACTGCGCCACCCAGCCGATCAGGTACCGGATCAGGGTCTTCGGCACGCTCACGTTGACGTTGTAATGCGACATATGGTCGCCAACGCCATAGGTACACCAGCCGAGGGCGAGCTCCGAAAGGTCCCCGGTGCCGACCACGATCGCGCCGTGGTGGTTGGCGAGCCGGAACAGGTGGCTGGTGCGCTCGCCGGCCTGCACGTTCTCGAACGCGACGTCGTACACCTTGCGGCCCCTGGCGTAGGGGTGCCCGATGTCCTTCAGCATCCGCTCACACGAGGGGCGGATGTCGATTTCCTCGGCGCTGGCGCCAATCGCGCGCATCAGCTGCCAGGCGCTCGAGCGGGTGCGGGTGCTCGTGGCAAATCCCGGCATGGTGTAGGCGAGTAGATTCCTGCGCGGTAGATTCAAGTCGTCCATCACGTGCGCACAGACGAGCAGCGCCTGGGTCGAGTCGAGGCCCCCTGAGATCCCGATCACCAGCTTCTTCGTGCCGGTGGCGCGCATGCGCGTGGCGAGCCCCTGCACCTGGATGCGGTACACCTCCTCGCAGCGGGCGTCGCGCGTCGCCGGGTCCGAGGGCACGTAGGGAAAGCGCGGCACGCTGCGCTCGAGCGGCAGCCTTCCGCGCGGCAGCGGAAGGGAGAATTCGACCGTGCGGAAGCGGACGACCTCGGCGCGGTGGCGGCGCCCGGACTCGCCGAACGAGTTCTGCCGCATGCGGTCGGCTTCGAGCCGCTCGAGGTCCACATCGGCGACGGTGAGCTGGGGCTCGTTGGCAAAGCGCCGCGATTCGGCAAGCAGCGTACCGTCTTCGTAGGCGATCGCGTGTCCGTCCCACGCGAGATCGGTGGTCGATTCGCCCACTCCCGCGGCGCTGTACAGGTACGCGGCAATGCAGCGCGCCGACTGGTTGGAAGCGAGCTCGCGCCGATACTGGTGCTTGCCGATGACGACGTTGGAGGCCGAGAGGTTCGCGATCACCGTGGCGCCGGCGAGCGCGGCGTACGAAGAGGGCGGCGCCGGCACCCAGAGGTCCTCGCAGATCTCGGCCGCGAGCACGAGCTTTGGCTGCTCGGCGAGGCGAAACAGCAGGTTCGTTCCGAACGGGGCTTTCTGTCCCGCCAGAACGACGTCGCCGCACGAGGCGGTGTCCGCGGGCGCGAACTGGCGCAGCTCGTAGAACTCGCGGTAGTTGGGAAGAAAGGTCTTGGGAATGACGCCGAGCAGGCGTCCCCGGCTGATGAGCGCCGCGCAGTTGTAGAGCAGTCCGGCGACCGCCACCGGCAGCCCGACGAATGCCGCGAGCGGCAGGTTCCTCGTGCGTGCGAGCAGGCGGGCGAGCGCGGATTCGGACGCGCGCACCAGCGCCTGCTGGTGGAACAGGTCCTCGCAGGTGTAGGCCGAGAGCCCGAGTTCCGGGAAGACCGCGACCAGCGCCTTCCTGCGCGCCGCCTCCCGCATGAGTGCGAGCGTCGCCTCCGCGTTATGCGCCGGATCGCCGACGCGCACCGCAGGCGCGCCAAGCGCCACCCGCACGAAGCCGTGCCGGTAGAGGTTGAAAAACGTTTCCCGTGAAGCCATGCGCAGGGGATTGTACTCCATACAGGTTATGGTATATAAAGCCATATGTCGATACTCGAGGAACGCATCCTGCTCAACGACGCCGCGCTGGTCGAAATCATTTTCGAGCGGGGCGGACGCTACCGGCTTCGCTGCCTGCGCGGCGGCGAGCCGATGGTGGAATACGGAAACGACGGCAAGATGCACCGCAGGCGCCGGCACGGGCGCGAGCAAAGGTACGAATTCAGGTCGGTCGAGCAGTTGCGCTACGACTTCGAGCGTGATGTCGAGAACGCTCAACATCAGGGTTAGTACGCTGCCGGACGCGCTCGACCGCTTCGAGGCGGCCTGGCACCTGGCGTCGGGACGCCGGGCGCCGGCGCCGGTTCGGCTGCTCAGCTTCGCCGGTCTGCCGTTGCTGCTGAAGAACCTCACGCCGGCGCGCTGGCGGCTGCTCGAGCGCCTGCGGGCGGACGGGCCGATGTCGGTCAACGCGCTTGCGAAGCGGCTGGAGCGCAACTACAAGAACGTGCACACCGACGTGACGCAGCTCCTGCAGCTGGGCCTGATTGAAAGGACCGCCCACTCGCTGGTCGGCGTCGCATGGGACGCCGTGCGCGCGGAACTGAAGCTCTAGCGCGGCGCGAAAACGAGAAAGTACTGGTTGGGCAGGAAGCCGTGCTCCTCGAGCAGACGGTAGCCGGCCTGTTCCATTTCGGCTCTCACGCGCTCGGGCGCGACGCGGTGCTCGACCGGAGGTCCGGTCGGCGAATCGAGCCTGAAGTCGATGATCGCGACGCGACCTCCCGGCTTGAGCGAGCCGCGCAGGCGCGCAAAATAGTCCGCCCGCTTCGCGACGTGGTGGTAGGTGTCGACGAGCAGCGCCAGATCCACCGGCGCCGGCAGTTTGGGGTCGGCTTCGGCGGCGAGGTGCGACGCAAGGTTGGGGAGCTTTTCCTTCGCCGCGCGCTCATTGAGAAAACGCACCATGTCCGAACCGATGTCGGCGCCGTAGACGCGCCCGTTGGGCGCCGCGCGCGCGAGGCGCACCGCGAAGTAACCAGTGCCCGAGCCGATGTCGGCAATCGCCGCATCCGGAGCGAGCTTCAGCGCGCGAATCACCTCCGCGGGTTTCTGCCAGGCGTCGCGCGCCGGATCGTCGAAGACCTTCGACCAGCGCTCCGCGTCTTCGAAACGCTGGTGCAGGTGCTGTTCGCCGTGCTGTGCGAGGGCCGGCAACGCCGCGAGCAGGGCCAGCGCAACAGCGACCCGCAGCCTCACAGCCATCCCGCCTTCCGGAATCTCCAGAACAGGGCGACGTCGAGCAGCACCATCACCCAGACTGCGAAGGGATAGCCTAACTCCCACTTGAGCTCGGGCATGTGCTCGAAGTTCATTCCGTACACGCCCGCGATCATCGTCGGCACCGCAACCAGTGCGGCATAGGCGGCAAGGCGCTTGGTGACTTCGGTTTCGCTGACCGTGATGACCGCCAGGTTCACTTGTATGGCGGTGTTCACCGTGTCACGGATCGAATCGATCGACTGGTTGACCCGGATCAGGTGGTCGTAGACGTCGCGGAAGTACTCTCCCAGGCCGGCGCAGACCTGCGGCACCCGACCGCCATGCAACTTACTCGTCGCCTCCAGCAGCGATCCGGCGGCGTGCTTGAGCGTCATCAGCTTCTGCCGCACGTAGTACAGTGCCTCGATGTTCGCGCGCGGCGACTTGTTGGCGAAGATCTGCTCCTCGATGCGCTCAAGTTCGGTCTCGAGCGCATCGAGCAGCGGGAAGTAGCGGTCCACGACCGCATCCATCAACGCGTAGAGCACGTAGCCGGAGCCGTGCGTCAGGAGCTCGGGCTCGCGCTCGCAGCGCGCGCGCACGTCGGTGAAACCACGCTCGGTGCCGTGGCGCACCGTGAGCACGTAGTTGCGGCCGACGAACACCGCGACCTCGCCCACGTGCAGCTCCTCGCCCGCCGGCTCGATCATGTGCAGCACCACGAACAGCTGGTCGCCGTACTCCTCGATCTTGGGCCGCTGGTGGCCGTGGCGCGCGTCCTCCACCGCGAGCGGGTGCAGGTCGAACTCCTCCTGCAGCTCGGTGAGCTCGGTGTCGGTCGCGTCCTTGAGCGCCACCCACACGAAGCAATCCGGCCGGCTGACGTAGCTCTTGATCTCGTGCCTGTCGATGTCGGGGAGCTTGCGGCCTTCCTGATACGCGACGCAGTTGACGAGCATGGGGAAATTGGGAAATTGGGGTCAGAGTAAGATTTCGCGAGCGGATGTTACGCCAGTTAGAATTCCGGCATCGCGAAATCTTACTCTGACCCCAACACTCCATGCCTGACCTCAGCCGCAGGGCTGCGAGCCTCGGAACCGAGAACGCCTTCGTCGTGCTGGCCGAAGTGAACGAGCTCGCCCGCCAGGGCAGGGACATCATCAGCTTCTGCATCGGCCAGCCGGACTTTCCCGCGCCGGAGAACGTGCAGGATGCGGCGATCCGCGCGATCCGCGAGGGTAAGCACGGCTACACGCCGTCAGCGGGAATCGATCCGTTGCGCGAAGCCGCCGCGAAGTACATGGCGGCGATGCGTGGAGGCCTGCCGATCCGGGCGCAGGACGTCGTCGTCGGGGCCGGCGCGAAGCCTTTCATCGCCTACGCCATCCTTTCGACGACCGACCACGGCGCCGGGGATGAAGTGATCTACCCGAATCCCGGATTCCCCATCTACGAATCGCAGATCGTCGCCTGTGGCGCAAAACCGGTGCCGGTGTACCTGCGCGAGGCGCGCGATTTCGCGTTCGATCCCGCGGAACTGGAGCGGCTGATTACGCCGAAGACCAAGCTCCTGATCCTGAATTACCCGCAAAATCCGACTGGCGGCCTGCTTGGGAGAAAAGAGCTCGAGCAGATTGCCGAGATCCTCCGCCGCCACCCGCAAGTGTGGGTCTACGCCGACGAGATCTACTCGCGGCTCTGTTACGCGGGCGATTTTTTCTCGATCGCGCAGCTTCCCGGCATGTACGAGCGCACCATCATTTCCGACGGCGCATCGAAGACCTGGGCCATGACCGGTTGGCGCATCGGCTTCACTTCCAACCCGCAACTCGCGCCGGTGTTCACGCGCTGGATCACCAACACCGAGTCCTGCGCATCGCAGATTTCGCAGTGG
>CAZYVT010000073.1:0-18661 GCA_964651335.1 uncultured Enterobacteriaceae bacterium
GAAGACGCCTGGGATCACGGTGCGGCCGCTCATCCTGATGGACGGCGGGCACGAGGTGAACGAAGTGTTCTTCGACGACGTCAAGGTCCCGCTCGAGAACCTCGTGTTCGAGGAAGGCAAGGGCTGGACGGTGGCGAAGTACCTGCTCGGCCACGAGCGCATGAACACCGGGCGCATCGGCGCCTCCAAGCGCGAGCTTTCGAGGCTCAAGGAGTTCGCGGCGCGGCAACCGGGTGACGATGGCCGGCCGCTCGCCGAGGATATCCGGTTCCGCGACAGGCTCGCGCGGGTCGAAGTCGAGCTGATGGCGCTCGAGATCACGAATCTGCGCTTCCTCGACCAGATGCGCCGCACCGGCCAGCCGCCCGGGGCGGACGTCTCGATGCTCAAGATCAAGGGCACCGAAATCCAGCAGTCGCTCACCGAGCTCGCGATGCAGGCGGTCGGCCCGCTCGCGCAGCCGTTGCATCCGTCCGACGGCTATTCCGATTTCGATTCGTTCACCGCAGGCCTGGCGCCGCGCTACTGCAACTTCCGCAAGACCACGATCTACGCCGGCTCGAACGAGATCCAGCGCAACATCATTTCGAAAATGACTCTCGGTTTGTGAGTCGAACATGAACTTCGATTACAACGAAGAGCAGCAACTGCTGGCGGATTCGGTACGCCGCTTTCTCGCCAAGGACTACGACTTCGAGAAGCGCAGGAAACTGGTCGCATCGCGAGAAGGCTGGAGTGCGGAAGTCTGGGCGCAGCTCGCCGAGATGGGCGTGACCGGCCTTCCGTTCTCGACCGACCACGGTGGTTTCGGCGGCGGCGCCGTGGACCTCATGGGCGTGATGGAAGCCTTTGGCGACGCACTGCTCGTCGAACCGTACCTTCCGACGATCGGCCTCGCCGGGCAACTCGTCGCGCGCGGCGGCAGCGATGCGCAGAAGAAGTCCATTCTGCCGCGCGTGGTGGAGGGCAAGCTGCGGCTCGCCTTCGCGCAGAGCGAGAAAGGGGTGCGCTATAACCTCGCGCAGGTGCATGCCAGGGCCGCAAGATCGGGGAGCGGCTGGGAGGTCTCGGGAGAAAAACGCGTCGTCCTGGGCGCACCGTCGGCCGAAACGCTGGTCGTTTCGGCGCAGGCCGACAAGGGTCTGAGCCTGTTCCTGGTTGACCGCGGTGCTGAAGGCGTGACGGTGAAGCGGTACCGCACGCTGGATGAGATGCAGGCGGGCGACGTGGAGCTGAAGTCGGTCAGGGTCGGCGCAGACGCGCTTCTGGGCAACGAGGGGAACGCGCTTGCGCTGATCGAGGAAGCGATGGACTTTGCCACCGCGCTGGTCTGTGCGGAGGCGATCGGAGCGATGAAATTCGCCTGCGACACTACGCTCGAATACCTGAAGACTCGCAAGCAGTTCGGCGTTCCGATCGGCACGTTCCAGGCGCTGCAGCACAGGATGGTGGATATGTACATCAGCTACGAGCAGGCAAAATCGATGGCCTGTCTTGCCTGCTCCAAGGTCGACGCGCCGGCCGACGCGCGCGACCGCGCGCGCTCGGTCTCGGCGGCGAAAATCAGGATTGCCGATGCCTGCCGCCACATCAGCCAGGAATCCGTGCAATTGCACGGCGGCATGGGCATGAGCGAGGAGCTGAAGGTTTCGCACACCTTCCGGCGGCTCACGATGATCGCGCAGCAGTTCGGCGACGCGGACTACCATCTGGCGCGTTTCGCGAGGCTCGGCTGACGTGCCGTTGAACAAGGCGTGGACCCTCGCGAGCTTTCCCGCGGGCTGGGTGAGCGAGGACAACTTCAAGCTGGTCGAGGGGCCTGCGCCGCAGCCGAAAGACGGTGAAACGCTGATCCGGAACCTGTGGCTTTCGCTCGACCCTTATATGCGCGGCCGGATCAGCCAGCAGAAGAGCTACGTGAAAGGCGTCGAAGTCGGCGAGGTGATGGTCGGGCAGACGGTTGGCCAGGTGGTGGAATCGAAGCACCCGGGGTTCAAGGCGGGCGACCATGTGCTCGCCCAGCTCGGGTGGCAGCTGTACGGCAGCGCGAGGGGCGAGGAGATCACCAAGGTAGACGCGAACCGGGCCCCGCTTTCGTATTACCTCGGCGTCCTTGGCATGCCGGGGATGACGGCGTACTTCGGCCTGAACGAGATCGGTCAGCCGAAAAAAGGCGAGACGGTCGTCGTCTCGGCCGCCTCGGGCGCGGTCGGGAGCGTCGTCGGGCAGCTCGCGAGGATCGCGGGCTGCCGCGCGGTGGGCATCGCCGGCGGCGCGCAAAAATGCGCCTATGTGGTGAACGAACTGGGATTCGATGCCTGCATCGACTACAAGGCGGGCAACCTCTTTCGCGACCTGAAGGAAGCCTGCCCCAACGGCGCGGACGTCTATTTCGAGAACGTAGGCGGCGAAATGCTCGACACGATGCTGCGGTTGATGAACCCGTTCTCGCGGATCGTGGTGTGCGGCCTGATCTCCGACTACAACGCGACCGAGCCCTACGGCGTGAAGATGTTCCGCTCGATCCTGGTCAACCGCATCAAGGTGCAGGGCATGATCGTGTTCGACTGGCGCGAGCGCTACGGCGAGGCGCTCAAGGCGCTCGCCGGGTACCTTGGCGCCCGCAGGCTCAAGTACCGGGAGTCCGTGCTCCAGGGGATAGAAAGTGCACCGAAGGGGCTGATCGGACTGCTCAGGGGGGAGAACTTTGGAAAGCAGCTTGTCAAGCTTGCCTGAGCCGCGGCGCACCGAGTACGTCGGTTTCTGGGCGCGACTTTTCGCATTCGTCGTCGACATGTTGATACTCGTCGTGGTGCTCGTTCCCGTCCTCGTGGCGATATACGGAACACAATACTTCGATCCGGAGCGCTTGCTGAGCGGGCGTGCGGCCGGCGTCTGGGATTGGATCCTGCAGTTGCTGGTCGTGGTGGTGGGGATTCTCTTCTGGAGACTCCGCGGCGCTACGCCGGGGAAGATGGCGATATCGGCGAAAATCGTGGACGCGAAGTCATGCGGCGCGCCCTCCACCGTGAAGCTGATTGTGCGTTTCCTCGCTTACCTCGTCTCGTTCCCCCTCACGCTCGGCCTGGGTTTCCTGTGGATCGCGATCGACCGCAGGAAGCAGGGCTTTCACGACAAGATTGCGGGCACCGTGGTGATTCACGACGATGATTGACCTCTACACCTGGCCCACGCCCAACGGACACAAGATCCACATCATGCTGGAGGAGACCGGCACTCCCTACCGCGTGCACCTGGTCGACATCGGTGCGGGCGACCAGTTCAAGCCCGAGTTCCTGAAGATTTCGCCCAACAACAAGATGCCGGCGATGGTCGATTCCGACGGGCCGGAGGGCAAGCCCTTCGCGCTGGCGGAATCCGGCGCCATGCTGTTTTACCTGGCGTCGAAAACGGGACGATTCCTGCCGCAGGAACTTGCCAAGCGCTGGAACGTGATGCAATGGGTGATGTTCCAGATGGGACATATCGGCCCGATGCTGGGTCAGGCGCATCACTTTCTCGGCTACGCGCCCGAGAAAATTCCGTATGCGATGAACCGATACAAGAACGAGGCGAACCGCCTGTATGCCGTGCTGGAGCGGCAACTGAAGGACTCGGCGTTCGTCGCCTGCAGCGAGTACACCATCGCGGACATGGCGGTGATGCCGTGGCTGCGGTTTCCCGAGCGCCAAGGCGTGAACATCGAGGAGTACCCGCACGTCAAACGCTGGCGCGACGGCATCGCCGCGCGTCCGGCCGTGCAGCGCGCGCTGCAGGTGCTCGCCGACCGCAGGCGCCCGGCCGGATTCACTGCCAAGCAGATGGAAAACCTCTTCGGTGCGGCCCAATATGCCAAGCACTGACCTGACCCGCAAAGTCGCTTGGATCACCGGCGGCGGCAGTGGGATCGGGCTTGCGGGCGCGCTCGAACTTGCGAGGGCGGGTGCACACGTCGTCATTTCCGGGCGGACTCAGAGGACCAACGAGCAGGCCCTCGCACAGCTCAAGGCTGCGGGCAGCGCCGAGGCGATCCTGCTCGATGTCTCGGACAAGAAAGCGGTCGCGGCAGCCGCAGCCGAGATCGGGAAGCGCCATGGCAGGATCGATATCCTCGTCAATAGCGCCGGCACCAACATAGCCGGAGGCGAACGCAATCTCGCGACCATGACGGCGGACGGCTGGGACGAGGTGGTGGGAATCAACCTGAACGGCCTTTTCTACTGCTGCTACGCGGTGATTCCGGGCATGCGTTCGCGGAAGGATGGTCTCATCATCAACATTTCGTCCTGGGCGGGCCGCTACGCGAGCCAGCTCACCGGGCCTGCCTACAACGCTACCAAGCGCGCGGTGATCGCTTTGACGGAGTCGATCAACATCGAGGAGTGCCGGAACGGCATCCGGGCCACCTCGATCCTCCCTGGCGAGGTGGCGACCCCGATCATGGAAAAGCGGCCGGTGCCGCCTTCGCAGGGGGAGCGCGCGCGCATGTCGCAGCCCGAGGACCTCGGCGCGGCGATCCTGTTCGTCGCCACGATGCCGGGACGCACCTGCGTGAACGAGCTGATCATCAGCCCGACCTGGAACCGGCTTCTGATCGGCGGGCTGGAAGCACCGAAACCCTGACTCAGTCCCCGGTCGGCGTGATGCGGAAGCCGCGCACCTCCGGGCGACCGAGCAGTTCGCTGGAAAGGGAGGCGGCCCCCTGCGGGCGCCGCGACCGGATCACCATCTGGTAGCTGAGTTTGCCGGTCGCGTCGTCCAGGTGCCAGCCGAATTTCGCAATGCTGAAGCCCTGCCGCACTAGCAGCGCGCGCAAATCCTGCTCGCTCATTGCGCTGCCGCGCTCGAAGGCGACCACGAAATGCGCGAAGAACTGCAATGGCATGCGCACCTCGATCCAGCGGAAGAGCGACAACGCGCCGAGCGTGGTACCGGTCGCAATCGCGGTCGGGAAGTAAAAACCGATCCCGGCGAGGATACCGATCGCCGCCGTGATCCAGATCGACGCGGCGGTGGTGAGGCCGCGCACCGAAAAGCCTTCCTTGATGATCACGCCGGCGCCGAGAAAGCCGATGCCGGTCATGATGCCCTGCGCCATGCGCGTCGGGTCGATGCTCAGGGCAGCCTCCGGGGCGTGAAACCAGTGGCTCTGGTACACGGTGACCAGCATCAAAAGGCTGGAAGCGAGGCATACCAGCGCGTGCGTGCGAAACCCCGCGGGCCGGCCGTGGTAGCTGCGCTCGAACCCGATCAATCCGCCCGCCATCAGCGCGATCGCGAGCCGGGTGAGGATCTCGGTGTAGTCGTGCGGCATGCGCGGAAGGATAGTTGATCCTGTTCTCTCGTGCAGCCGTGCCTGCGGCACAATCGCGCTCGCCATGGACGCAGCGAACACCGCCGGACCGCCGCCCACGCCGGGATGGCTGTTCGCCCGGGTCACCCTGCCGTTTCTCGCGGGCTACTTCGTTTCGTACGTCTATCGCTCGGTCAACGCGATCATCGGGCCCGAACTCGCGCGGGAATTCGGCCTGAGTGCGGGCGGGCTGGGTCTGCTGACGGGCATCTACTTCTTCGCGTTCGCGGCGTTCCAGTTGCCGCTCGGGCTGATGCTGGACCGTTACGGTCCACGGAAAGTCAACGCGACCTTGCTCCTCGTCGCGGCGGCGGGGGGGTTGTGGTTTGCCTTCGCACGCTCGGCCGGCGAGCTGACTGCGGCGCGCGCGCTGATCGGGTTGGGCGTCTCAGGCTGCCTGATGTCCTCGTTCTCCGCGTTCGTGCTCTGGTATCCGCCCGAGCGCATCGCGACGATGAACGGGGTCGCGTTCGCAACCGGAATGCTCGGCGCGATTGCAGCCACGGTGCCGCTCGAGCTCGTGCTGCGAGTGCTGGATTGGCGCGAGGTGTTCTACGGCATCGTCGCGCTGACGGTTGTGGCGAGCCTCGTTCTGTTCTTCGTCGTCCCCGAGCGCTCGGGCGCGCGGCGCGGCGAGAGCTTAGGCGAGCAATTTCACGCGCTCGCGGCGCTCGCGCGCGACCCGGCGTTCTGGCGCGTTGCCGCCTGCGTGTGTGGCAGTCAGGCTGCCGTGGTGTCACTCGCTACGCTATGGGTCGCAACCTGGTTGCGCGATGTGGCCGGCCACTCCCAGGCGGAAGTGGCACGCGCACTGCTTGCGTTCGCGATCGCGATGATGGCCGGCTACGTCGGCTTCGGGCGTGCGGCGGACGCGCTCGCCCGGCGCGGGCGCAGCACGCTGCCGCTCCTCGCGGGCGGGGTCACCGTGGCCTCGCTGTGCCTAGGCCTTCATGCGATAGGGGTACGCACGGGGGAGCTTGCCTTGTGGTGCATATTCTTCGGCTGCGCTACTGCGGTAGCCCTGGCGTATTCGCTATTGTCGCGGCGCTATCCAAGGGAAATGGCTGGCCGGGTAAATACGGCGCTCAATGTGTTCGTGTTCATCGGAATGTTCAGCGGACAGTGGGCGGTGGGGCTCGTCTTGAACCTGTGGCCGCAGACGGTGAGCGGTTACGCGCCCGAGGCATATTCCTGGGCCTTGGGGATGCTCTGGCTGGTGCAGTTCGCTGGCCTCGCGTGGCTCTGGAGCGGGCGGCGGCTGTTCGAGCGCTAGCGTTTCTCCGCCTGCCGCGCGCGCACCGTACCGATCGCCTTCGCGACGAGCGTGCCATCGGCATTCCGCACTTCAGCCTCCGCGAAAATGGTCGTGCGGCCAGGCTTGAGTACGCGCCCTTCGGCGACGAGCCGTCCCGCGCCGCCGGCGATGAACGAGATGCTCATATCGATCGTCATGATTCCGGCAGAGTCGGGATGCTGCGTTCGCGCCGCCTGGCAGAGCGCGACATCGAGCAGCGTCATGATCACGCCGCCGTGCGCGGTGCCGAAGCTGTTTGTGAACTCGGGTTTCAGCGTGAGGGCAAGGCGCGCGACCCCGTTTTCGAGCCCGACCGTTTCCATTCCCAGATGCTCGACGAAAGGAATGCGCCGGTGGTATTCGCGCACCTTCTCGAACGCCTGCACCATCTCAGATCAAGCTCGCCCCGCCATCGACCGCGATCGCCTGCCCGGTGATGTGACGGCCGGCTTCGGAGGCGAGCAGCACCGCGAGGCCCTTCAGGTCCTCCGGGCCGCCGAGGCGCCGGGTCGGCGTCACCTTGCGCACCAGTTCTCCGGTCGTGTCGAGGGTGGCGCGCGTCATCTTGGTGGGGAAGAAACCCGGGCAGATCGCATTGACGGTGATGCCGTGCGGTCCCCATTCGGCCGCGAGCTGCTTGGTCATTCCGACGACGCCGTGCTTGGTCGCGTTGTAGGACACTGTTTGCACCACCGCCGGGTCGCTCGCGTAGAGCCCCGCGACCGACGCGACATTTACGATTCGGCCCCACTTCGCCGGGATCATCGACTTCTTGGCCGCTTGCTGCGACAGGACGAAGCCGCCGACAAGATTGAGGTTAACGAGCTTGTCCCACGCTTCCAGCGGGTGATCCTCTGCCGGCGCGCCCCAGACGGCGCCCGCGTTGTTCACCAAAATGTCCACGCGGCCGAATTTTGCGAGGATCTGGTCGAACACGCCCGGAATCGTTTCGCGCCGGCCGATGTCGCACACCCAGGCGTGAGCCTCGATTCCGGTTTTTCCGAGGTGCGCAACGGCCTCGTCAAGCTCATCCTTCTTTCGCGCGGTCAGTGCCACCTTCGCGCCCATCTCGCCGAGCGCCTCGGCGATCTGGAGCCCGAGGCCGCGCGAGCCGCCGGTGATGATCGCGGCGCGGCCGTGCAAATCAAAGAGCTGCTTCAAGTTCACGGGGGATCCCTCGGAGAATCGGCTGCTAGTATAGCTGCATGAGTCAGCGTCCGGCCTACACGCGCGCCGAGCTCGCGCGCCTGATTGCCCCGCGCTCGATCGCGCTCGTCGGCGCCTCGCCGCGTGCCGGCTCGTTCGGCATGCGCACGCTCGAGAACCTCGCGCAGTACGAGGGAGAGGTATTCCTCGTGAACGCGAAGTACGAGCGGATCGGCGAGCGCCCGTGCCATCCCTCGCTCTCCGCATTGCCTGCGTCGCCGGACTGCGTGGTGCTCGTGGTGCCGCGCGAGGGCGTCGAACAGGCGCTCGGCGAGGCGGCGTCGGTGGGCGCGGGCGGTGCGATCGTCTACGCTTCCGGGTACGGCGAGATGGACCACGCCGAACGGGCCTCTGCGCAGCAGCGCCTTGCAAGCATCGCCCGCGCCGCGCGCATGCCGATGCTCGGCCCGAATTGCATGGGTCTCGTCAATCACGCGCTGCGCGCCGGAATGACGTTCATACCCGAGTACGTGCGAATGCCCAGACAGGTCGGGCCGATCGCGATCGTGAGCCAGTCCGGTGCGCTGGGTTACGCACTCGCCCAGGCCGGAGAGCGCGCTCTCGGCATCCGATACTTCTTTTCGGCGGGCAATTCGGCCGACGTGGATGTCGCGGATCTCATTGCAGCGCTCGCCGAGGATCCGGACGTGCGCGCGATCGCCTGTTTGTTCGAGGGCGTACCGAGCGCGGAACGATTGCTCGAGGCGGGCGAGCGCGCGCGCCGCGGCGACAAGCCGGTCGTGGTGTTCAAGCTCGGCACGAGCGAGGCGGGCGCGGCGGCGGCCCGCTCGCATACCGGATCGCTCGCCGGGTCCGCGGTCGCGTGGCAGGCGCTGTTCGAGCGCGCGGGATTTATTCCGGTGTCGGACTACGAGGCGCTCGTTGAGTACGCGAAGTTCTTTTCGGTCGCCGGGCGGCCGCGCGCGCGCGGCGTCGCGGCGATCTCGGGCTCCGGTGGTGCGGGCGTGATGGCCGCCGACAAGGCCGCCGCATACGGCGTACCCATGCCGCAACCGGGCGAATCGACGAGCGCCGTCCTGCGGAGCGTGGTTCCGGAATTCGGCGCTGCGCGCAATCCCTGCGATCCGACCGGCCAGGTGCTCAGCAATCCGGAGTCCTTCGGTCGTTGCTGCCGCGCCATGCTGCAGGAACCGCAGTACGGTGCGCTAGTGCTGCCGATGACGGTCGCGACCGTCGAGGTCAGCGCCGATCGCACCCAGCTGATCCCGGCGCTCGCGCGCGAGCAGCCGAAACCCGTCGTGATCGTGTGGATCTCGGAATGGCTGCAGGGCCCGGGCGCGGAAACCTACGAAAGCGACGAGCGGATCCCGCTATTTCGCTCGATGGACCGGTGTTTCGCCGCAATCGCCGCCTGGCACGCGCGGGCGGAGTGGCGAGCGCCCAGGCCGCACGAGCGTGTCTCTGTGCCAGGCGCGTCTCGGGCGGCGCGCGCAGTTCTTTGCGCGGCGGGCGCCACGCTGAGCGAGCGCGAAGCGAAGCTTGCGCTCGCCGCCTACGGCGTGCCGGTGGTCGAGGAGCGGCTCGCGCGCAGTGCGGAGGAGGCGCTCGCAGCAGCGCGCGCAATGGGATTTCCGGTGGCGCTCAAGGTGGAATCCCCTGCGATCCCTCACAAGACCGAGGCAGGCGTGGTGCGGCTCGGCGTCGGCGACGAGCCCGCATTGCGGTCGGCGTACGCAGAGATCGTGGCAGCAGCGCGCCGGGTGGCAAGCGAAGCGGCTATTCGTGGCGTGCTCGTGCAGCCGATGGTGGGCGGCATCGAGGTGATCGTCGGCGGACGCGTGGACCCCTCGGTGGGACCGCTCGTGGTGGTTGGCTCGGGCGGCGTTCTGGTCGAGCTGGTTCGCGACAGCGTTACCGCGCTCGCTCCGGTTTCGCCGGATGAAGCGCGCACCATGATCGAGCGTCTCAAGGGATTCCCGTTGCTCAAGGGTTTTCGCGGTCGGCCTGGCGCCGATCTCGTCGCTCTGGCGGACACGGTGGCGCGTGTCTCGGAATTCGTCTCGGACCTGTCGGACGAAATCGAGGAGGTGGATGTCAATCCGCTGCGCTGCACGGCCGATCGCATCCTCGCCGTCGCTGCGCTGATCACGAGGAAAAGGAGGCAATGACGGTGGCGCTCTTCCAGCGGTCCGATCGGCGGCGGCTCGAACGAAGTGCAACGCAATATCATCGCGCAGTTGGTGGGCTTTGACGGGGGACTGAGATGATGACTGGAGTGCATCACTGGCCGGCGCAGCAGCGCGTGATCTACGGGACGCCGGCTGCCGAGGCGTTGCAGGCGGAAATCGGGCGGGCAGGCGCGCAGCGCGTGTTCGTCACGACGACCCGCTCGCTCACGAACGGCGCGCTCGTGACGCGCCTGATCGCGGCCCTCGGCGAGCGCTGCGCCGGGAAATTCGATGCCATCGCCGCGCACAGCCCGCGCGAAGCGGTCATCGCAGGCGCGCACGCGATCGGCGCGGCGCAGGCGGATCTTGTGGTGGCGATCGGCGGCGGCTCGGTGATCGACGCCACCAAGGTGATGCTGCTGGCGATCTGGCGCGGCGTACGCACCGTCGAGGATCTCTCCGCGCTTTCCGGGAAGCCAGCGGAAGCGAGCGCATGGGACGCCGAACCGCAGAAGCTGCGCATGATCGCGATCCCGACCACACTCTCTGCGGCGGAGTTCTTTCCCCATGCCGGTGTGACCGACATGCAGCGCCGCCTGAAGCAGATGTACACGCACCCGCTCGCGGTGCCGAGGACCGTGATCCTCGATCCGGCGGCGACGCTGGAAACGCCGCTCGACCTGATGCTCTCGACCGGCATGCGGGCGGTGGACCACGCAGTCGAAGGCTGGTGTTCGGTGCGCGCCGCACCGATTGCAGACGCATCCAACCGCGAGTCGATGCGGCTGCTTGCCGGGGCGCTGGCGCAAATCAAGCACGATCCCGCGGATCTCGAAGCGCGCGCCCTCGCGCAGCATGGCATGTGGCTTTCGCGCATCGCGACCATGGCCGGCATTCCGTACGGCGCGAGCCACGGCATCGGCTACCTGCTCGGCGGCGGACGCGGCGTGCCGCATGGCATCACCTCCTGCGTCGTGCTGCCGGCGGTGATGAACTGGAACGCAGCGGCAAATGCCGCGCGCCAGGCGCACGTGAGCGAGGCATTCGGCTTCGCGGGCGAGCCGGCGGGCGAGGTGCTGCGCCGGTTCATCGCCTCGCTCGGTCAGCCGACGCGGCTGCGTGACGTGGGCATCGCGCGCGAGGAGCTGGCCGGGATTGCCGCAAGCCGGGACGGCACAGGCCCGATCGCGACCAATCCGCGGCCGGTGCGGGGCAAGGACGACCTGCTCGAAATCCTCGAGCTCGCCTGGTGAATTTACCCCTTCAGCTGCAGCGACTTGTACTCGAGGAATTCCTCCAGCCCGTAGACCCCCGCCTCTCGCCCGTGGCCGGACTGCTTGAAACCGCCGAACGGCGCGTTCATGTTGAATGCGCCGCCGTTCACGTCCACCTGACCGGCGCGGATGCGGCGCGCCACCTTCTGCGCGTGCGCTTCGTCCTTCGACCAGACTGCGCCCGCGAGTCCGTAGGGCGTGTCGTTGGCGATGCGGATCGCATCCTGCTCGTCCTTGTAGGTGATGATCGAGAGCACCGGCCCGAAGATTTCTTCCTGCTCGATCGTCGAGCCCGGCTTCACTCTTCCGAACACGGTGGGTTTCACGTAGTAGCCGCCCGCCGGGACGCCTTCCGGCATGTCGGCGCCGCCGGTCAGTAGCTGAGCGCCCTCTGCGACTCCCTTTCTGATGTATCCGCGGACGCGCTCGAGCTGCATCTGCGAGGACAGCGGTCCGAGCCTGGTCGCCTCGGAAAGCGGATCGCCGAGGGTAAATCCTTTTGCCACCTCCGCCGCGATTTTCGCGGCCTCCTCGTACTTCGACTCCGGCACGAGCATGCGCGTGAGCGCAGTGCAGGTCTGCCCGGAGTTGAGGTAGCAGCCGTTCACGGTACCCTTCACCGCGGCCGCCAGATCGGCATCCTCGAGGATCACGGAGGCCGATTTGCCGCCGAGTTCGAGCGCGACGCGCTTCACCGTTTGTGCGGCAACTTCGGAAATGCGCCTGCCCGCGCGGGTCGAGCCGGTGAACGAAATCATGTCCACCTGGGGGTGCTTCACCAGCGCCTCGCCCACGACCGGTCCGAAGCCGGTGACGACGTTGAATACGCCCTTCGGCAGGCCGGCCGAATCCATCACCTCGGCAAGGATGAATGCGTTGAACGGCGCTACCTCCGAGGGCTTGAGCACCACCGTGCAGCCGGCTGCGAGCGCGGGCGCCACTTTGAGCGCGATCTGGTGCAGCGGATAGTTCCAGGGCGTGATCGCCCCGACCACCCCAACCGGTTCCCGTACCACCATCGAGTTGCCGACCCGTTCCTCGAACTTGAACTCGCGCGCGATCCTGGCGTAGTTGGCGAAATTGGCGATTGGCAGCCCCGCCTGGATGCGCCCGGCGAGCTTGACCGGCATTCCGACCTCCTGCGCGATCGTCTTCGCGATCTCGTCGGCGCGCGCTTTGAGGCCATCGGAGATCCTCTGCAAGTATTCGGCGCGCTTCTCCACCGGAGTGGCGCTCCAGCCCTCGAGCGCAGCGCGCGCTGCCGTGACCGCTGCCTCGATGTCTTGCTCGCTTCCCGCGGGCACTTTGCCCATCACCGCGCCGTCGCCGGCGCGGTGCACGTCGATGGTTTCGTTCGTGGACGGTGCGACCCACTGGCCGCCGATGTAGAACTTGTCGCGGACGAGCATGGAATGGTCCTCGGAAAATCAGGGAGGGGCGCTACTTTACCGGCGCCGATGCCGCACCGCAACGTAGCGCTGCGACGGTCGCGTTGCGCGAGCTGCGGTTCGACTGGCAGGCAGGACCCGAGGGCACCTCGCTCGATGTGCGGGTCGAGGCGAGCGACGACCTGCGTGCATGGCACGTCGCAGGATCAGGCCCGCTCATCGTCCTGCGGCATGGCGATGCGCTGCTGGAGCGACGCGCAATCGAGCTCAGCCCGATGAAGAGGAAGTACGACCGGATCTCGTGGCGCCCCGGACAGGACGCACTCAAGCTCACCGGGGTCAGCGCGCTGCCGGTGGACGCGGTGGCCGGGCGCGGCGCGCCGGGCCGCTATACTTCGCGCGAACCCTACTTACGGAGAATGGCATGGCGCGTCAAGCCAGGGCGGTGATCTGCCGCGAACTGAACAAGCCCGTCGTCGTCGAGGACATCACCGTCGATTCGCCCAAGCGCGGCGAGGTCATGGTGAAGCTCGCCGCGTGCGGCGTGTGCCACTCGGATCTTTCGGCGACCAACGGCACGATCGCGCTGCCGCCGCCGCTCATTCTCGGTCACGAGGCGGCGGGCGAAGTGGTCGAGCTGGGCGAAGGCGTGACCGGGCTCGCCGCCGGCGATCACGTGGTGTCGTCGTTCATCTACATGTGCGGCAAGTGCCGGTTCTGCTCTTCCGGCCGTCCGGTCCTGTGCCTGGAGCAGCATAAGGCGCTCACTACGCCGCTGGAGGGCACGCCGCGCACCAGGGACAAGGCAGGCAAGCCGCTGGGCATCTTCTCCGGCTGCGGCGTGATGGCCGAGTACGCGACCGTATCGGTGGAGAATGTCGTCAAGATCGATCTGAAGATTCCGCTGGATCGCGCGGCGCTCGTCGGTTGCGCGGTAACCACCGGCGTTGGCGCGGTGTTCAACACCGCGAAAGTCGAACCCGGTTCGACCGTCGCGGTGTTCGGTTGCGGCGGCGTGGGCCTCAACGTGATCCAGGGCGCAGCGATCGCCGGCGCCGAGCGCATCATCGCGATCGACACGATCGAAGCGAAACTCGGGATGGCGAAGAAGTTCGGCGCCACCGACACGCTGCTCGCCACTCCGGGTGAGGACATCGCGAAAGCGCTCAAAAAGATGACCGGGATGGGACCCGATTACGCCTTCGAATGTGTTGGCGTGGGCGCGCTTGCGGAAACGGCGTATCGCGCGATCCGCCGCGGCGGCAAGGCGGTCATCGTCGGCGTCGCGCGCCCGACCGACGCCATCTCGTTCAAGCCGATGAGCATGGTGTTCGAGGAAAAGACGCTGCAGGGCAGCTACTTCGGCTCCTGCGTGCCGCGCGTCGACTTTCCGAGAATGCTGCACCTGTACATGGCAGGGAAGCTGAAGCTCGACGAGCTGATCACCCGCCGCTACAAGATCGACGAAGCGCCGCAGGCGTTCGCCGATCTGGAGTCGGGAAAGAACGCCCGTGGCGTGATCATCTTCTGAGGTTCTCCCCCTTGCCCGGGTGCCTTTGGTAATATGCATGAACAGGTCCGTCTGGACCGTCAGGGGGTTTCCATGTTGCGCACCGTTCTCATTGCGGCCGTCCTGGTCGCCGCATCCGCCGCTCACGCCCAGGGCACGATCAAGATCGCGATCCTGGGCCCGATGGCATTCGTGCAGGGCGAAAACCATTGGGCGGGCGCCGAAATGGCGCGCGACGAGATCAACAAGGCGGGCGGCGTCGCGGTCGGCGGCAGGAAGATGCAGGTCGAACTGATCCGCGCCGACACCAACGAGATTCAGTCGGTTCCCGACGCGACCAACGCGACCGAGCGCGTGATCACGCGCGACAAGGCCGATTTCCTGATCGGCGGCTTCCGCTCCGAGGCAGTGCTCGCGATGCAGGAAATCGCGATGGACAGCAAGAAGATCTTCCTCGGCGCCGGTGCGGCCGACGCGCGGCTCGGCGAGAACGTGGAGAAGAACTACGATCGCTACAAGTACTGGTTCCGGGTGACGCCGACCAAGTCTCCCGACCTGTTCCGCTCGCTCATGGCCGTGCTTGGCAGCATCGGCGACCAGATCCGGCAGACGCTGAAGAAGGAACAGCCGAAGGTCGCGCTGGTTGCCGAGAAGACAGTATGGACCGAACCGATTCTCAAGGGCCTGCAGGCCACGCTGCCCAAGATGAAGATGGAAGTGGTCGGCACGTGGCAGCCTTCGGCGGTCGCCACCGACGTCACCGCGGAACTCTCGGCGATCGAGCGCGCTGACGCAGACATCGTGTTCACCCTGCTCTCGGGCCCGGTAGGCATTTCCCTGGCACGCCAGATGGGCGAGCGCAACATGAAGGCGGTAGCGTTCGGCATCAACGTCGAGAGCCAGAAGGACGAATTCTGGGCCGCGACCGCGGGCAAGGGGAACTACGTCTCCACGCTCGACACCTATGCGGAGGTCGAGATCACGCCGAAGACGATCCCGTTCGTGCGCGCCTTCAAGGAGCGCTACAAGAAAGCGCCGATCTATAACGCGGCGACCTACGACGCGATCATGGTACTCAAGGCGGCGATCGAGCAGGCGGGCACGCTCGACGCCGACAAGCTGGTTCCGGTGCTGGAGAAGATGGAGCACGTCGGCACCGGCGCCATCGCGTCCTGGGACAAGCGCCACGACCTGATCTGGGAAGTGGGCAAAACCGCAGGCATCGGGGTGCAGTGGCAGGACGGCAAGAAAGTGCCGTTCTGGCCGCCGCAGGTGAAGGGCATGCAGCCGTTCAAGATGCCGGCGCGATAAGCGCCCTGCGTAATCCGCTTGCGGGAGGGATAACGGGGGAACCGTAGGGTTCCCCTGTTCTTTTAAGCATGCTTCAGGACATCTTCGTCACCGGACTGGTCAACGGCGGCGTCTACGCGCTGCTGGCGGTCGGCTTCTCGCTCATCTTTGGGGTCGCGCGCATCGTCAATATCGCGCACACCGCATTCTACATGCTGGCCGCCTACTGCTTCTACATGCTGCTGGTGAATGCGGGTCTGGGGTTCGCGCTCTCCGGCATCCTTGCGGTGGCGGGCGTGACGCTGCTCTCGGTGATCTGCTACCGGCTGGTCATCGAGCCGGTGCGCGAGCACGAGTCGGCGGTGCTGATCGCGACGATCGCACTGGCGCTGATCTTCCAGGAACTGATGCTGCTCGCGTTCGGCGGCCACTATCTCGGCATCCCGTCCGCACTGAGCGGCGTCGTGAGCGTCGCAGGGGTGAGCATCCCGTACCAGAGGCTGCTGATCCTGATCGTGGCGGCGGCGATGCTCGTCGGCACCTGGCTGGTTCTCTACAAGACGCGGCTGGGGCTGGCGATCCGCGCCACGGCGAACGACCTTGAAGTCGCGAGCCTGATGGGCATGAACGTCGGGCGCGTCGCGATGGCCAGCGTCGCAATTTCGGTCGGGCTCGCCGCGATCGCCGGAGTCGTGGTCGCGCCGGTATTCGTGGTCGATCCGCTGATGTGGCTCGCGCCGCTCGTGACCATGCTGGCAATCGTGGTGCTGGGGGGACTGGGCAGCCTGAAGGGCAGCCTGGTCGGCGCACTCATCATCGGCTACGTCGAGGCGATTACCGTTTTCGCGCTGCCCGCGGGCGCGTTCCTCAAGGGCGCGGTCGCGCTTTCAATCATGGTGGTGGTCCTGCTGATCCGTCCGGAAGGCCTTTTCGGCGTGGCATTCGAGGAAGAGCGATGACCAATCCGCTCGCATACGCCGCGCGCCAGGCGTGGGTGAACCTGAAGAGCGAGGTGTTCGTCCTGCCATCGCGAATCCTGGTGTTTGCCTGGGTGCTGGCGCTGCTTGTGCTGCCGCTGGTCTACCCCGATCCGTACGTGCTGCGTATCGTCATATTTACCTGCCTGTTCGCGATTTTCGCTGCGAGCTGGGACCTGCTCGCGGGCTATGCCGGCCAGGTCAATTTCGGCCACGCGCTGTTCTTCGGTGCCGGCGCCTACACCTCCGCGCTGCTGTCGCTGCACGCGGGGCTCTCGCCCTGGATCACGGTCTGGATCGGAGCCGCGGTGGCAACTGTCGTGGGGTTCGGCGTCGGCTACCTCTGCCTGCGACTGCGCGGCTCGTACCTTTCCCTCGCCACGCTTGCCTTCCCGCTCATCGCCATCGGGTTGCTGTTCGCATTCCCGGGATTTTCCGGCGGCGAGCTCGGCATCTCGGGCCTGAAATCGCTCGCCGCGACGCGCACCGGCAACTATTACGTCGCCGCGCTGGCGATGCTCGCCTGCGTGTACGGCCTGTGGAAGCTCGCCGATTCGAAGTTCGGGCTGGTGCTGCACGCGATCCGCGACGACGAGCTGGCCGCGCGCGCATCGGGCATCAACACACCGCGTTACAAGCTGGTGGTGTTCGCCGTCTCCGCGCTGGCGGCCGGTTTCGCCGGGGCGCTGTTCGCCCACTTCATACGCGTCGCGGGCCCCTCGACACTCGAGACCGCGCTGTCGTTCCAAGTCGTGATCTGGGGGATCTTCGGCGGCGCGGCGACCATTTACGGACCGGTCATCGCGGTGTTCATCCTCTATCCGCTCACCGAGTGGCTCGGCAGCTTCAAGGCCTTCGGCGAGCTGCGCCTGCTGATCTTCGCGGTGATCGTGCTGCTGGTCCTGCTCTTCATGCCGCGCGGCCTGGCCCCCTGGGTGCGCGACAGGATCGAGACCGCGTGCCCGCGCTGCAAGCAGCGCAACCGCGCCTGGCGCAGCGCCTGCCGGCTGTGCGGAGCCGGGATGCGGCGCGAAGTCCGCGGTCCCGAAACCGGCTAGAGCCCGAGATACCCGGCGCGCAGCGTCTCGTCCGCCATCAGGCGCGCCGAGGAGCCCTGCGCGATGATCTTTCCCTGCGACAGCACGTAGTTGCGGTCCGCCATCCGGAAGACCTGGCCGACCTCCTGCTCGACGAGCAGCACCGGCACGCCGCCTTGGTGCACCCTGGCGATCGCGGCGAACAACTCCTCGCGCAGCTTTGGCGCGAGCCCGAGCGAGGGCTCGTCGATGCACAGAAGCTTCGATTCGAACATCAACGCGCGCGCAATGGCGAGCATTTGCTGCTCGCCGCCCGACAGCGTCCCGGCGATCTGGTCGCCGCGCGCGGCAAGCTGTGGAAAGAGCGCGAAGCAGCGCTCGAGCCTCGCGCCCGTGTCGGCGCGGTCGTGCGCCAGATAGGCGCCCGCCATCATGTTCTCGAGCACGGTCAGCTCGCGGAAGGGGCGCCTGCGCTCCGGGCAGAGCGCAAGCCCCCTCATCCTGATTTCGTGCGGCGCAAGGGTGTCGACCCGCTCGCCGCGGAAGCGCACCTCTCCCTCGAGTACGATGTCGCCCGCGGTGCCGCGTTTCATGCGCGCCTCGAAATTGACCAGACCGGAGATCGCGCGCAGCAGCGTGGACTTGCCGGCGCCGTTCGGGCCGACGAGGCCGACGAATTCGCGCTCGCCGACCTCCAGCGTCACGCCATTCAGGATCTGCGCCTTGTCGTAGCGGACCGAGAGGTCCTTCACTAGAAGAAGCGGCGCGCGTGCGCCGGCACTGTCACGCAGCGGCGGCATGCCCGCTCCCGAGGTACGCCTCGATCACCTTCGGGTTCCTGACGATTTCCTCCGGCGGGCCATCGGCCAGCAGCTCGCCGTGATCGAGCACGATCACGCGGTCGACGATCGACATCAGCTCCTTCAGCTTGTGCTCGATCATCAGCACCGCCGGGCCTTCCGAGTGCAGGCGCCCGAAGCGCCCGCCCTTGTGCAGCCGGCGGATCGAGTGGGCCAGCAGCTCCGACTCGGCCGGGCTGAGGCCGCCGAGCGGTTCGTCGAGCAGGAGCAGCTCGGGCTCGGTGGCAATCGCGCGCGCCACCTCCAGCCGCTTCAGATCGCCCTGAGACAGTGCGGACGCCGGCTCCAGCGCCATGTCGGAGATGCCGACGAACTCGAGCGCATCCATCGCCTTCGCCTCGAT
>CAZYVT010000074.1:0-16027 GCA_964651335.1 uncultured Enterobacteriaceae bacterium
CTCGCGCTGGCGCTCGTCGAACTCCTTCTTGGTCTTGTCGCCGATCTCCTTGGAAAGACGCAACACCTCCACTCGCGCGCCGAGGAGCGCAAGCACCCGGTCAAGCCGCCTGCGGAGGTCGAAGCATTCCAGCACCTCCTGTTTCTCCTCGTTCCTGACGTCGAGGAGGTTCGCGACCATGTCGGCGAGCTGCCCGGGCGAAGTCATCGTCTGCACCACGCCCGCGAGCTCGTCCGGCGCATTGGGCAGCAGGTGAATCGCTTCGACCGCCTGCTCCTTGAGCTGCAGGAAGCGAGCCTCGATCTCGGGTCCGGTCTCGTCTGCGGTCTCGATCAGGGCCACGCGCGCCACCAGGAACGGCCAGCCCTCGAGGAATTCGAGCACGCGAAAGCGCGACTGCCCCTGCACCACCAGGTGGTGCGCCCCTTCGGCGCCCGTCACGTAGCGCGCGATCTGGGCGGCGGTGCCGACCCAATAGAGGTCGGCCGGGCCGACATCGTTCCGCTCGCGGTCGCGCTGCAGGAGAAATCCGATCCGCCTTTCGCTCCGCACGGCCTCCTGCGCAGCCGCGACGGACGATGCGCGCCCGATCGTGAGCGGTGAAATCGTGCCCGGAAAAAGTACCGCGTTGCGCATCGGCACGATGATCAGCGCATCCTCCGGCAGGGGTTTGAGCTGCGCGTTCTTCTTGTGCGGCGCCGGGGCGGACGCGGCTTTCCCCGCCTCGTCGCCGGAAAGTGTTTTCTGCAGTCTGGGCCAGAAATTCATGCGGTCTCCTTCCTGCCGAAAGTGAGGGTGAGACAACCGTTCTGCAAGTCCTCTTTTGACGACGCAAGTGCTTGCATCGGCAGCGTAATCCGCCGTTCGAACCGTCCGTAGGGAATTTCGAGGGCGTGAATCCGGGCGGCGCCTTCGCGCGCCGGGAATTCCCTCACGCCGCACACGGTGACCGCATCGGGTTCGATTCGTACCGCGATCGAATCCGCTCGCACGCCGGGAAGGGCCACGTGGATCGTCAGTCCGTCGGCCGTCTCGATGACGTCGACCGGCGGTTCCCAGGCACGGGCCTCGGCCGAGGGCGGGCGAAAGAACTGCCGCTGCAGCCGGTCGGCCTGCTCCAGGAGCGAAAGAGCTTCGCTCCACATCCAGGTGGAAAGATCGCGCGATCTCACCCCGGTTAGATGGGCGCGAGCACTCGCGATATCAAGGGAGATGGAAAAAGCGCTTCGCGCTCAATCTCCTAGGACCACATCGCGCGCAGCTTCCCGGCAACGTCCACCGGAGCGGCGCCGTTCGCCGGCGTCAAGGCGCCGGCCCCCGCTTCGGGCCAGGTCACCGGCTCCAGGCGCGCCATCACGGCGCGCGTCATGAAGCGGCTCTTCGCGCCATACACGTGCCGATCGCCCATTCGCGGCTGCTGCGTCACGTAGTACTTGAGCGGCGCGACGAGGTGAAGATCCGTCTTCGCGCGCGTCATCGCGACGTAGAGCAGCCGCCGCTCCTCCTCGATCTGCTCCGGGCGTCCGGTCGAGAACTCGGACGGGAAGTTGCCGTCGGCGAGGTTGAGAACGTACACCGCGTCCCACTCCTGCCCCTTTGCCGAATGGATCGTGGAGAGCACCAGGTAGTCTTCGTCGAGCAGCGGCGTGCCGGAGAGATCCCCCGTCGCCTGCGGCGGATCGAGCGCAAGCTCGGTGAGGAAGCGCTCGCGCGTCGCGAACTGCGCCGCGATCCGCTCGAGCTGCACCAGGTCCCCGGCACGCACCGGCGCCGCCTCGTAGATGCGCTCGAGCTGCGGCTCGAACCACTCGCGTGCCCGCCCGATCTGCCCTTGCCACGGTCCCTCGGGCACGGCGAGCGCTGCCATCAGCGCGGCGAACGCCGGCCAGAATTCGGCGGCGAGCGGGGGCGGTGCGAAGACTCCCAGCGACCGCCACGAATGGCCTGAAGATTCGAACTGCGCAACGCAGCGCGCCGCGTTCGCCGGCCCCATGCCGGGCAGGAGCTGCAGCGCGCGGAACGCGGCGACGCGATTCTTCGGGTTCTCCGCCCAGTGCAGCACCGAGAGCAGGTCCTTGACGTGCGCCGCTTCGAGGAACTTGAGCCCGCCGTATTTCACGTAGGGAATGTTCCGGCGCACCAGCTCGAGTTCCAGCAGGTCGCTGTGGTGCGAGCTCCTGAACAGCACCGCTTGCCGCCGCAGCGGCACGCCGCGCTCGCGCGCTTCCAGCACCCGCGCGATGACGTACTCCGCCTGTCCCTGGTCGTCGGCGACTGCGACATAGCGCGGCCGCTCGCCGCGCCCGCGCAGCGCCTGCAGCGTCTTGCGGTATTGCCGCTCGCCTTCCGCGATGAGCGCATTCGCCGCATCGAGCACGCCTTGCGTCGAGCGGTAATTCTGTTCCAGCGTCACCACCGCCGCCTCGGGCGCGTACTGCGCCGGAAAACCGAGGATGTTCTCCACCGTCGCGGCGCGGAACGAGTAGATCGCCTGTGCGTCGTCGCCGACCACCGTGACCCCCGCCCCGTCCGGCCGCAGTGCCATGAGGATGCGCGCCTGGAGCGCGTTCGTGTCCTGGTACTCGTCCACCAGGATGTGGTCGAACGGATCGCCAATGTCGCGGGCGAGCCTCTCGTCGGCCATCATTGCATCCCAGTAGAGGAGCAGGTCGTCGTAATCGAGCGCCTGGTTGGAGAGCTTGCGCTCGACGTAAGTGCGGAAGAGCCGCGTCAGCTCCTCCTCCCACTCCGCGCACCACGGGAACACCGCCTCGAGCGTGTTGCGGAGCGGCGCTTGCGTATTCACCCGGTGCGAGTAGATCGCAACGCACGTGTCCTTGCGCGGAAAGCGCTTCTCCGCCCTGGAAAACCCCAGTTCGTGACGCGCCACGTCCATCAGGTCCGCCGCGTCGCCGCGGTCGAGCACGCTGAAATTCGCCTCCAGCCCCACGCGCGCGCAATGCCGCCGGATCAGCCGGTTGGCGATGGAGTGGAACGTCCCCGACCAGGGCAAGTTCACCGCCACCGCCGGCCGCACGCTGGCGCCGCCGGCCTTCTCGCCCAGCACCTCACCCACGATTCGTTGCGTCCGCCGGGTCATTTCCAGCGCCGCCCGCCGCGTGAAGGTGAGAAGCAGGATCCGCTCCGGGCTCACCCCCTCCAGCACCAGGTGCGCCACGCGGTGCGCGAGCGTATTGGTCTTGCCCGTGCCCGCGCCCGCGATGATGAGCAGCGGCCCCGCCTGGTAGCCGTTCGCGCTGCGCTCGCCAAAGCGCGCCGCCGCGCACTGCGCGTCGTTCAGCCGCTCGAATGCGGTTGCGGTGGCCATGCCGGCACTATAGGCGATTGCTGTATATCTATCCAGTCCGGATCCCCGCGCGCCCCGGAGCCTTTCACCGGTTGAAACGCCCATCGAACCGATGCGGCAGCACGGCTTTGATTTTCGCCTGTTGCGCGCGTAGCATGATCCGACAATTCCAACGCCCGCCGGGGGAGACGCGCGGATCGCGTCAAACGGAAAGGAGACCCGTCATGTGCTACCAATTCGAAATCGAGTACTGGTTGAGCTGCGCCGAGGAGATTCGCACGGAAATGCAGAAGACCGAGGAGCGGTTGAAGAAGGCGAAGCCGGCCGTCCCTGCGAAACCCGCCGTACCCGAGACCGGCGTCAAGGAGACCGAGCCGGTTCTCGCCTGAGGGCGCGCGGCATCTTTCAAAACCCCGCCGCCGCGGGGTTTTTTGTTGTCTGTTACCTTCCGTCTCGTACAGCCCGAAGGAATCCCGCTTGAGCCAGCTCGAAACACGGTTGCGCGCACTCCCGCCCGCGGTGCTGGGAACATTGCGCCGCGGGATCGAGAAGGAATCCCTGCGCGTGCGCCCGAACGGCGCGCTCGCCGCGACGCCTCACCCGGCGGGGCTCGGTTCGGCGCTCACCCACCCCCGCATCACCACCGATTTCAGCGAGGCGCAGCTCGAGCTCATCACCGGAGTGCACACCACTGCGGAGGCGTGCCTCGAGGAACTCACGCAGATCCACCAGGTCGTCTACCGGAACATTGGCGACGAAATGCTGTGGTGCGCCAGCATGCCCTGCGGATTGCCCGCTGATGACGCGATTCCGATCGGACGCTACGGCGACTCCAACATCGGGCGCGCAAAGAGCGTGTACCGCATCGGCCTGGGGCACCGCTACGGCCGGCGCATGCAGACGATTTCCGGCATCCACTACAACTTCTCGCTGCCCGACGCGGCCTGGCCGGCGCTCACCTGGCGCGGCGGCCCGAACGACGCCTACTTCGCCCTCATCCGCAATTTCAGGCGCCATTCGTGGCTCGTGCTCTACCTGTTCGGCGCATCTCCCGCGGTGTGCGCGAGCTTCGTCGCCGGCCGCGCGCATGACCTCGAGGAGCTGAACGCCGGCACGCTCTACCGGCCGGGAGCGACGTCGCTGCGCATGGGGCCGCTCGGCTACCAGAGCGACGCGCAGGCCTCGCTCGCGGTGAGCTACAACAGCCTCACAAGCTACGGAGCCTCGCTGCAGGACGCACTCACGCACCCCTATCCGCCTTATGAAGCGATCGGCATTCGCGGCGATGAGGTCGCGGGTGACGTCGTCGACCAGTATCGCCAACTCGCCACGAGCCTGCTGCAGATCGAAAACGAGTTCTACGGCACGATCCGGCCGAAGCGCATCATCCGCTCGGGCGAGCGCCCGCTGCACGCGCTGAGGGAGCGCGGCGTGGAGTACGTCGAGGTGCGCCTGATGGACCTCGACCCATTCGCCCCGGTCGGCATCACAGCCGGGACGATGCGCCTTCTCGACGTCTTCCTGCTGCACTGCCTGCTCTGCGAGAGTCCCCCGGACACGCCGCAGGAACTGGGTGCGCTCCGGCGCAACCTCCACCGCGTCGCGGCGCGCGGCCGCGAGCCGGGCTTGCGCCTCGAGAGGCAGGAACAGGAGGTGGATCTCCACGAATGGGGCGGCCAGGTGCTCGTCGAATGCGAGCCGATCGCAGCGGCGCTCGATGCCGCGCAGGGCGGCGCTGCGTACCGCGACGCGCTTGCCGCCGCCGTCGCCGCGCTCGGCGATTCCGCCTCGGTGCCTTCGGCGCGCATCCTCAAGGAGATGGATCAGCGCTACGAGAACTCGTACGTCAGGTTCGTTCTCGCGCACTCGCTGCGGCACGCGAACGCGTTACGCAGCCAGCCCCTTGCACCCGAAGTGGAACAACGCGTTGCGCGCATGGCGCAGGACTCTCTCGCCAGGCAACGCCAGATCGAAGCCGCCGACACCGTCCCGTTCGAAACCTGGCGGCAGCGGTATCTGTCGCAGGAGCGGCTGGGGATCTAGCGCCGGCCGCGCGGGCGGTCCATTATTCGACGCTATCCGCCCTTCGCCCTCGTCTTCATCATCTCCGCGTAGAGCGACGGCGTCACGCGCCCGCGCGCGAGCACTTCGCGCAGATGCTTCACGTCCTGGCGGCCAAGCGTCGAGCCGCCGTGGTGCGGGCGGCGCAGCGTGTCCTCGTAGCCGTTCAGCTTCACCCGCAGGCGCGCGCCCGACAGGTTTTCCAGCGTGGCGCCGAGGTGAAGCATCAGCGATTCCACCTCGCGCCAGTGGATGTTCGTGTTGATCGGGTCGCGGAAGATCGTTTCGAGGAGATGTTCGTGCTTGTGGCTCATCAGGGGGCCCCTTCAGCGATCCGCATGTCCCGCTCGGCCGCATCGCCGAGTGCCCTCAGCGCCTCCTGGTAGCCGGCGCTATCGTGCGCGGCCACGGCCTGCTGCACGCTGTCGAACTCGACCAGCACCGTGCGCTGGTTGAGACCCGCCTCGTACACCTTCGCCGGCATTCCCCGCACCAGGAAGCGCCCTCCAGCGGCCTGGATCGCGGGCCCGGCAAGCTTCGCGTACGCCGCGAGCGCCCCGGGGTTCTTGATGGAGCGGTAAAAAGCGATCCAATATGCTTTTGCCATGGTCAGTTCCTCTGGTTGGTTTCTCTCGTTTGTTTCACAACAATGCCGTGCATGACTGCGTTTGCCGATGCAGTCGCGGTACATTTTAGCCAGCATGCCGCTCCTCACCCTTTCTGACGCGCAGCTCGCCTACGGCGACCTGCCGCTCCTCGATTGCGCCTCCTTCGTGATGGAGGCGGGCGAGCGCATCGGGCTGATCGGCCGCAACGGCAGCGGGAAATCTTCGCTCCTCGGTGTCATCGCCGGCGCGGTGACGCTCGACGACGGCGAGCTCAGAAAGCGCGACGGCTTGCGGATCGCGATGGTGGAGCAGGAGCCGAAGCTCCCGCACGCGCCGACGCTGCGGCAGGGCCTCCTGCTTCGCGCCATGCCGGCGATCCACGCGCATTTTCGTGATGATCGCGAGCGATGGCGTTTCGAGGCCCGGCTCGCCGAGTTCCTGCATCGCTTCGCTGTGGACGAGGACCTGTCGCCGCTTGCCGCCTCGGGCGGCGAGACGAAACGCGCGGCGCTCGCCCTCGCCTTTGCGCTCGAGCCCGCGCTGCTGCTGCTCGACGAGCCGACCAACCACCTCGACCTGGATGGAATTCTTCAACTGGAACATTCCCTTTCGCGGCAGCGCGCAGCAATCGTCGTCACCCACGACCGCGCCTTCCTCGACCGCTTCGCGACACGCATCGCGGAGCTCGACCGGGGACTGCTGCGCTCCTACCCGGGCAACTACTCCGACTACGAGCGCGTCAAGGCGCACGAGCTCGCCGCGGAAAGCGTTGCCGAGCGCCGCTTCGACAAATTCTGGGCGCAGGAAGAAGCGTGGATCCGCAGAGGGATCGAAGCGCGGCGCACGCGCAACGAAGGGCGCGTCACCCGGCTCGCGCGCCTGCGCGAGGAGCGCGCCGCGCGGCGGGAGCGCCTCGGCGCCGTGAAGCTGACCCTCGGTGCCGGGCAGCGATCGGGAAAGCTGGTGGCCGAACTCACCGGGGTGACGAAGAGCTTTGCCGGCCGGCCGATCGTGAAAGACCTCGACCTTCGCATCAGCCGCGGCGACCGCCTTGGCTTGATCGGCCCGAACGGCGCGGGCAAGACCACGCTCATCAACCTCATCCTCGGCACGCTCGCCCCCGACGCCGGAAGCGTTCGCCTGGGCACCAAGGTCCGGCCCGCCTATTTCGACCAGATGAGGGAAGCGCTCGACCCGGAGAAAACGGTTGCAGAAACCATCAGCCCGGGCTCGGAATGGGTCGAACTGGAAAGCGGCCGGAAGCACGTCATGAGCTACCTCGGCGACTTCCTCTTTCCGCCCCGCCGCGCCGCGTCGCCCGTGCGCATGCTCTCGGGCGGCGAGCGCAACCGCCTGCTGCTTGCGCGGCTCTTCGCGCGGCCGGCAAACGTGCTGGTGCTCGACGAGCCGACCAACGACCTCGACATCGAATCCCTGGAACTGTTGGAAGCGGCGTTGCAGGACTATGCCGGCACGCTCCTTCTCGTGAGCCACGACCGGGCCTTCCTCGACAACGTCGTGACGCAGACCCTCGCGGCCGAAGGCGGCGGATTGTGGAAGGAATACGCCGGCGGCTATACCGACTGGGTAAGGCAATCATCCCCTCCTCCCGAATCTCGAGTTTCCCCTCCTCTCCGCGGAGAGGTGGCGCGCAGCGCCGGGGTGGTGGAGGGTGCGCGCGTTCGCACCAAGCTCACCTACAAGGAAACCCGCGAACTGGAAGCGCTCCCGGGCGAGATCGAGGCGCTCGAAACCGAGCAGCACGCGCTCAACGCGCGCATCAGCGCGCCGGAGCACTACCGCCAGCCGCCCGAACTCCTGCGCGCCGACCAGCAACGGAGCGCCGCAATCGAAACCCTGCTCATGGAAAAGCTCGAGCGCTGGGAGGCGCTGGACGCCAAAGCCAGGGCCGCGGCGACGTGAGGAATTCACCAGCGATTGCTTTTGCGGCGATCGCCGTGACTATCGCTGCGACGGATGAATCAGTTCCAAGGGCTCGCGCCCATGCTTGCGATACACCGAGAAGTCCGAATCGAGCGTAAATACCCAGTGGTCCCCGAACAGCTCCGTCATCCGCACGATGCACGCGTCGGCGAGCGACATCGGCCGGTCGCGATACTTGCGGTGCAGGGCGCGCAGCGAGGCAACATGCTCCTCAAGCTGGAAGGCGATGCGCAGGGCCCCGTTCTCGATCAGGTCGAAGAGCGCGTCCTGTGCCTTCGGCAGGCCCGAGAGCAGATACATCGCCTCGGCAAGCACCGGCTCGCATACCAGGAGCGGCGCCTGCAGCTCGCGCACGCACTCCGCCGCCCAGCCGTGATGGCGCTCGGCCCGATCGAGAAACGCGACCAGCGGCCCGGTATCAACGATTGCGGCGCGCGTCACGGCCGAAGCCCTTCAGATGCTTCGGGTTCGAGGCCAGATCCGGCAGCGCCGAATCGACCACGCCGCGCGCTTGCTTCATCAACGTCTCGAGGGTCGGACGCGCGCGCGCGCCGGCCGGCGCATCCAGCACCTGGCGCAAACCTTCCTCGACGAGGTCCTTGAACCTGCGGCCGCGCAGCGCCGCCTCGGCCTTGGCGCGGCGGAACAGGTCATCCGGCAGCTCGACGGTGGTCTTCATCGGGGGTCCTCACGGGAAGCAGCGCAAGGGGCCATTTTTATGGTTTGCTGTCTTCCTGTCAACCCTGCAACGGCTCCGGCCCTCGCCCGCCGCAACCCGACCCACTCGTTCGCGAGCAGCGCGCCGAGCACGACCGCGGCCCCCGCGAGCGCGAGCGCGCTCGGGCGCTCGCCCACGCCCAGCCACACCCAGAGCGGCGCGAGGATGGTCTCGATCAGCGACAGCAGCCCGATCTCGCCGGCCGCGAGGAAGCGCGTCGCCCGCGTCATCAGCAGGCAGCCGAGGCCGAGCTGCAGGCAGCCCATCGGCGCGAGCACCGCCAGGTCGCGCGCGGTCGGCTCGAGCGGCAGCGCAAAGGGCAGCGCGACGGCGATCGAGATCAGCCCGGCGATCATCACCGCCGGCACCATGTCGACGCTCGCGTGCATGCGGCGCAGCACCACGACGTTCAAGGCGAATGCCGTCGCCACGCCGAGCGCGAGCAGGTTGCCGAGGCTGCGCCCCGCGCCCAAGCCGTCGGCGAACATGAGCGTGACCCCGGCAAGCGCCGCCGCGATCGCGATCCAGGTGCGCAGCGGCACGCGCTCGCGGAGAAAAATCCAGCCGAACACGGCGACGAAAAACGGCCCGGTGCTCATCAGCACGAAGGTGTTGGCGGCGGTGTTGCGCATCAGCGAGAGGATGAAGAAAAAGAACGTCGCCGCGAGCAGCGCGCCCGAGAGGACGCCCGCGCCGCCCACGGCGGCGATCTTCGACCAGACCGCGCCGCGGTGCCACCAGGCGAGCGTGGCGAACAGGAACGCCACCATGAACACCGAGCGCCAGAAGACGATCGCCCAGCCGTCGGTGGTGGCGACGCTGCGCACGAAGATCCCGCCGGTGCTCCAGCAAAGCGCCGCGGCGATCATGAGCAGCAGGCCCTTGCGGTGCGCGGCGGCGGCGTGTGTGATGGATTCCATGGATGGATTGTAGAGTGCGGCTACCCGCGCCGATTGACCGGGTAAGATCCGCCGTCGAACCACCCCGATAATAGATGGGGTCTGACCCTATTTTCGCCTTGATGACGCAAGCGAGCATCGTGACTTTGCCAATGGAATTCCTGCGCGAGATTTCCAGCGAGGAACTCGCGAGCCTGCCGATCCGGCGCTATGAGGGTGAGGTGTGCCTGGTCGCCACGCCCGATGGCCTCGCGCACGCGATGGCGGACATCCGGCAGGAAAGCGTGGTCGGCTTCGATACCGAGACGCGGCCCGCTTTTACGAAGGGCGAGAGCCACCTGCCGTGCCTCGTGCAGGTGGCCACCGCGCGCGCGGCGTATCTGTTCCCGTTGCAGCGGCTGGATTTTTCCGCGGCGCTCGCCGAGCTCCTCGCCGCGCCTGCAATCGTCAAGGTCGGCGTGTCGCTCGCGCACGATCTGCGCCAACTCAAGCTGCTGTTTCCGGCGGCGGAGGCTTCGGTGCTCGATGCCGGGCTGGTCGCGCGCCGCTACGGCCTTCGGCAGACGGGGCTGCGCAACCTCGCCGGGATCTTTCTCGGATTCCGGATTCCCAAAGGCAACCGCACCTCGAACTGGGCCGCGCCGCGCCTGTCCGTGGCGCAGGTCACGTACGCCGCGACCGACGCCTGGGCCTGCCGCGAACTGTTCCTCTGCTTCGAGCGGCTGGGGTTGCGGCTCGATCCCTGACGGGATGGTGCACCCGGCTCTTCTCCCGGCCGCGCCCCTTGCACCTCTGGATGCTCATGCGGCCGGTCCATTCGCGCCGAGGACTATTACACTCGGGCCTTTCCATTTCACAGGCCGCGCGCCCGCCACTGGAGAACCGCATGACCGCAGTCGCCAACCACGCCTTGCGCCAGTTGCGCGCGGGCAAGCTCGCCCTCGGCATCGGCCTTCGCCAGGCGCGCACCGTGGACACCGCGCAGATCATGAAGACCGCCGGCTTCGACTGGCTCTTCATCGATTGCGAGCACAACTCGATGGACTCCGACACCGCGGCGCAGATCGCCGCCGCGTCGCTCGCCGTGGGCATCACGCCGGTCGTGCGCGTGCCGGGAAAAGAGCACTGGCACGCATCGCGCATGCTCGATAACGGCGCGCAAGGGATCGTCGTGCCGCACGTCGAGACCGAGATCGAGGCGCGCCGCATCGCCGATCACTGCCGCTTCCCGCCGCTCGGTCACCGCTCGATGGGCGGCGGCCTTCAACAGCTCGGCTTCGCGCCCCTGCCGGTGGGCGAAGCGGCGCGGATCGTGAACGAAGAGACCCTCGTCGTCGTCATGCTCGAATCGCCGCGCGGCATCGAGAACTGCGAGGTGATCGCCGCGGTGCCGGGGATCGACGCGCTTCTCATCGGCACCAACGACTTTTGTTTCGAGCTCGGCATTCCCGGCAAATTCGACGACCCGCGCGTCGCCGATGCCTACCGCAAGACGATCGCCGCCTGCCGCAAGCACGGCAAGTTCCCGGGCATGGGCGGCATGTACACGCCCGAGCTTCTCGAGCGGTACATCGGGATGGGGGTGCAGCTCGTCCTCGCGGGGTCGGACTTTTCGCTCCTCCTGCAGGCCGGAAGCGCGCGGGCGGCGCTGGTGCGCGGCTTCGAGACGAAGTCGTGAACGGGCATCGCGAGCGGCGCGCACGCCTGCGGGCGCTCGTCGCGAGCGGGCGCACCATCCCTGTGCCGGGCGCCACCGACGCGCTTTCGGCGCGGTTGATCGAGGCGCACGGCTTCGAATCCGTCTACATCGGCAGCTACGCCACCGCGGCGAGCCGATTCGGGCTGCCGGACACGGGGCTCCTTTCGCTCGACGATCTCGCCGCGCAGGCGCGCACCATCGTCAATGCGGTCAAGCTTCCGGTCATCGCGGACGCCGAAGGGGGCTTCAACGACCCGGCGAACCTGTGGCGCACCGTGCAGGCCTTCGAGCAGGCCGGCGTCGCCGCGATCCACATCGAGGACCACTCGGGTACCGGCAAGCACACCGAGCTGCCGCAGCGGCTTCGCCCGCTCGAGCAGGCGGCGGCGCGCATCCGCGCCGCGGTCGAGGCGCGCGAGGACCCGGATTTCCTGATCGTCGCGCGCTCGGACGCAAACTGGATCTCGGGTGACCTCGAGGACACCATGCGCCGGCTCGAAGCCTACGCCGCGGCGGGCGCCGACATGGTGTTCCCGGCCCTCGTCACGCCCGCGCAGCTCGCCGAAATCCGGCGCCGCGTTGCGAAGCCCGTCATGATCGTGGACTTGCCCGGCGGCACGCTCGCCGACGAGGAGCGCGCCGGCGCCTCGATCGTCCTCTACTACGCGTTCTCGGCGCTGGTGCAGTTCGACGCGCTCGGGCGCGCGCTTGAGCGCTTCAAGGCCACGCGCGACGCCAACGCCGTGCCCGGCTACCGCGAGCGCGTGCGCGACTTCGAGAGCTTCATGGGCTACCGCGAGTTCGCGGAGCGCGCGCGTCGCTACGGCGCGTCCTGACAGGGGAAACCGGAATGCTGCGAATCAACAGGCTCAAGAAGAAGCTGCGCGCGGGCGAGCGCGCCACCGGCTGCTGGATCTTTCTCGCCGGCGGCGATTCCACCGAGCTCCTGTCGCTGTGCGGGTTCGATGCGTTCATCGTCGACCACGAGCACATCGGCGCCGACTTCCGCACGCTCATCGAGCAGCTGCGCGCGGCGCAGGCGAGCGACACCGCGGTGCTCCTTCGGGTGCCCTCGCACGATCCCACGTACATCAAGCGTGCGCTCGACGCGGGCGTTGACGGCATCGTCGTTCCCACCGTGGAAACCGCGGACGAGGCGCGCGCCTTGGTCATCGCGACCCGCTACCGGCCGAACGGCGGCAGCCGCGGAGTCGGCTATCCCGAATCGCGCGCCGCGAAATGGAGCCTCGCCGAAACGCAGTATCCGCGCGAGTACCTCGACGAGCTCCTCGTCGCGGCGATCGTCGAGACCAGGAAAGGCGTTCAAAACCTCCCCGCGATCCTCGAGGTCGAAGGCATCGACATGATCATCTCCGGCCCCGGCGACCTCGCTGCAGACATCGCGCCCGATTTCTCGCGCCTTGCCGAGTACGGCAGCTACGATGACGCGGAACTGCACGCCCTCGTGGCGCAGATCGAGAGCCGCACCAAGTCCGCCGGCCGCTGGCTCGGCGGCGTCGCGCGCCACCCGCGCGCCGCGCCAGGCTTCTTCGCCAAGGGCTACGACTTCGTGACGATCACCGCCGACATCTGGCTCCTCGCCGACGGCGCGAAGCGCGCGCTCGCCGAGGCGCAAGCCAAGCCGTGATCGAGCAGAAGACCATGGAATTCCGCACGCGCGGACGCGGCACGACCGACGTCACCGCCGAGGTCGCGCGCGTGGTCGCCCAGAGCGGCATCCGCAACGGCCTGTGCACCGTGTTCCTGCAGCATACGAGCGCCTCGCTCATCCTGTGCGAGAACGCCGACGCCGACGTACGGGCGGACCTCGAGACGATCCTTGCGCGCCTCGCGCCCGACGGCGATCCCGCCTACCGCCACGACACCGAAGGCGCCGACGACATGGCGGCGCACGCGCGCTCGGTCCTCACCTCGAATTCGTTCACCATTCCCGTGGCCGACGCGCGGCTCATGCTCGGCACCTGGCAGGGGCTGTACCTCTGGGAGCACCGCCGCGCGCCGCACTCGCGCAGCCTCGTCGTCACGGTGATCGGAGAGCCTTGAGAAATCGGGGTCAGACCCCGGTTTTCTGCTACCGGGACAGGAACACCGCCCTGGCGCAGCAGACGCTTCCAAGCATCCAGTCAGCGACCTCCCGAAAGCTCAGCTGGGACGCGGCCCCCTAGGTGTCGTCCTGCGGCAAGCGGTGGGCAAGTTCTTTGATCTCCCAAGCCACTATGTCGCCGTTCGGCATCAGCTCGAACAGTTTCCCCGCGGGCTTGCGCTCGAAGAATGCCTGGAGGCCCTTCAACCAGATCTCTACACGCTGCGAGATGGGCAAGCGCTGCGGGAGCCGCGAGATGATCACTTGCGCGCGGTAGTCCGCCGCCAAATCCTCGAACTCTGTGTCATTCGTAAGAAACACGCGTTCTTCGGCCGCAAGGCGCTGGCGCAGCGCGGAATCCGGCATGCCCCGCTGCCCCAGGGCGATGACGTGCACGGCGTCATAGCCCTTTTCCCGAAGCCGGCGATAGAGCGGAAGCGGAAAGTTCTCGTCGAGAAGGATCTTCACGCAGCCTTCACGGCTGGTGGCTGGTGCGCCGCCACATGAGCCGCATACCGCAGCGCTGCGAGAATCTGCTCGCGCGTGAGCTGATAGTTGCTCTCGACGCTCTCATAGCTTTCCCCGGCCCCTAGCGCATCGATGATCGTGGCCACGTCAATGCGCGTACCCGCGAGACAGGGCTTTCCGAACCGGATCCCCGGGTCGACCGAAATGCCAGGAAAGATCTCCATCCAAGTTCTCCTTCGGCGCCGCCGGGCGCGTGCCCGAATTGTCCGTCAAATGGAGAAAAAAATGGAGCGACGACCTCGACCGGTGGCCGACGGGCGGCTCATGCTCGGCACCTGGCAGGGGCTTGTCCCTCTGGGAGCACCGCCACGCGCCGCACACGCGCAGCCTCGTCGTGACGGTGATGGGCAAATACGAAGATCGGGGTCAGACCGCGATCAGGAAGGCGTCTTCAGGCTTTCTCGACGGCGCGCAGGACCGCCTTCGGATCCTGTGCGATTACGTTGAGAAGCCCGAGCGCTCGAAGCGAGAACAGCGGGCTGGCGACTGGCGGCCCGGGTCCAGGGTGTTAAACTGCGAATATCAGAATTTCATAGATTCACAGTCATGCAGACGAGCAAAGTAGGACGCAATGGCACGCTGGTCATACCGGCGAAGCTGCGCCGCCGCTTCGGGCTGAAGGAAGGCGGAATGGTCGTCCTCGAGGAGACCGAGGACGGCATCAGCATCCGGCCGGCCGTTGCCGTGCCGGTGGAGATCTATTCGGCGCAACGCAAGGCCGAGTTTCTGCTGAACAACGCGGTTGACGCCGCGGATTACCGGCGCGCGGTGCGCGCTGTTCGCAAGCTTGGGCTCGACCCCGAGAGCATTCCCCACCAGCGGCCGTGACGGACCGCGTCTTCCTCGACGCGAACGTCCTGTTCTCCGCCGCGTGGCTCGAAGGGGCGGGCCTGGCAAGGCTCTGGCGCCTTTCCGGCACGGACCTGCTCAGTTCACGGCTCGCGCTTGCCGAAGCAGAGCGAAACCTGGACTCGGACGAACAGAGGTCCCGGCTTCGATCATTGGCTGCGAAGTTGACGCTCGTGGATGCCCCGACGGGTGCAACGCTTCCTGCCGGGATTGAGCTGGTCGCAAAAGACGCCCCGATCCTGCTCGCCGCTGTCGAAGCCGGCGCCTCGCATCTGTTGACCGGCGACCGGCGCCATTTCGGCCACCTCTTCGGGAAATCGGTAAGCGGAGTGAGGATCCTCACGCCGGCCAGGTATCTGGTGTCGCGATAACGCAGCGGGGGCGCGCCCGGGTCAGAGCCCGATTTCTTGCGAGTTGCGAATCAGTCCCTGCGCTCTCATCGGCCGCCCTGATTGCGCGTCCCGGTTTTTCGCCGTCCTGCCGAAACCCGGTATTCGGCGACCGGCTGCTGGATCAGCAATTCGGATGGGATGCCGAGCTTTTCGTGAAGCGCGCGAATCATGGCAAGCGTGAGCGGACGCTTGCGCGACAGGACTTCCGAGGCGCGGTTCTTGCCGCCAACGATGTCCGCGATGTCCTTCTGCCGCAGTCCCTGCTCCTCCATCCTGAACCGAATCGCCTCCACTGGATCGGGCTTGCGGAAATTGAAGCGCTCCTTCTCATAGTCCTCGACCAGCTTGGCGAGAAGCTCCAGCCTGGCGCCCTCGGGCGTCTCCGGATCGGGATCGCGCCTGGCGAGCCGCCGCGCCTCTTCAAGGTAGCGGTGATACTGCTCTTGCGTCTTGATGATCCGAAGTTCCATGTCCGTTATCGACTCTTGTTTCTCTCGTCGTACGCGCGATGCGTCCCGATCCATTCCACTGCGACTGTGCCTGTACGGCAGGCGATGGTGGCTTCCAGGCGATAGGTGTTGCCCTTTACGTTGAAAACCACCAGTCCGCCGCCAAGGAAACTCGCCGATGCGTACCGATTGCGCATGTCCGGCGGAGTCTGCCATCTGGCGGTCTCGACATCGGCCAGCCAGTTCTCGATCCAGCTGCGCGCATCGGCATGCTTCCGGCAGAACTGTTCGAGCCGTTCGCGGTCGAGAATTTTCAATCGCGCCCCGGCGCCACGTGATGCAGCAGGTTACCACGATGTTCCCCATTTGGGAACATCGTCAAGCGACCTCTGTATAAATGACGGTGATCGGCGAGAGCTAGAGCAGGTATTGCCCGACCGCCCGATGACCCACCGCATCGCCACCACCG
>CAZYVT010000074.1:16127-17911 GCA_964651335.1 uncultured Enterobacteriaceae bacterium
TCTATTACCCTCTTTATTACCCTCTTTCCGGGACATTACCCTTTCTTCGCCAGCGCGCCCCGGGCCCGCGGCCGAGGCAGGTCACCCTTCGGGCTGTCTGCAGGTCGCGCAGCACCCGGCGCACCATGTCGCGGCTGACGCCGGGGCAGGCGCGCTCCAATTCCGCGAGCGTGAAGTCCGCCCGCATGCCGTCCACCGCCGAGTGCACCAGCTCGGTCTTCGCCCCGCGCGGGCTCGCCACCTCCCCCACTCGAGCCTCGAACTCGCGGTACGCATTCTTCAGCACGAACAACAGGTAGTTGATGTAGGGCCACGGGTCGTGCCGCCCCTCGTGCCAGCGCTGCGAGCTCCGCTCGAGGGCCTCGTAGTGGCGTTCCTTGTTCTGCTCGATCAGGCGCTCGAGGCTCACGTAGCGCCCGACTTCGAAACCGAGGTGGTAGCACTGCAATAGCAGGAGCAGGCGCGACACGCGGCCGTTGCCGTACCGGAAAGGGTGGATGCAAAGGAAGTCGAGGTTGAAGGCCGCGAGCGCAATGAGCGGGGGCACCGTGCGCTCGCCTATGCAGCGCCCCCACAGCGACACGAGTTCCCTTACTGCTTCCCGCGTGCGTGCGGCCGGCACCGTCCTGAAGCGCACCCGCTCGCCGCCTTGCGCCGAGCGCTCGATGATGTCCACGTCCTTCTGCTTGAACTTTCCCGCGTCCCAGATCTCACCGCGCGAGAGCCGATGCAGCTCCCGCACCGTCGCTTCCGACACGGCGAGCGCGGCGCCCCGCCGGTGGACGAGGCCGAGCGCGTCGCGGTACCCGCGTACCTCCTCCTCGTCGCGGTCGCGCAAGAGCGCGCGACCGAGGATCACAGGCCGGATGCGCGCCTCATCGAGCGTAACGCCCTCGATCCGGTTCGAGGACACCGCGCTTTCGATGAGCGCGTGCTCCAGCAGCACCTTGAGCCGCTGCGGCGACTGGCGCGTGTGGAGCGCCTGGCGGCCCTTCGACTCGCCAAGGTCGGCGAGGTACCAGGCGGTGCTCGCCGGTACCGTCAGCGGTCCGGCGGCGAAGTTGCGCAAGGTCATCATTGCAGGGGCAGTCAAATCCAATCGCTTCCGATCTTGTGCCAGTCTAAAGTATTGAGTTGCGCGGGAACCAGCACCGCCGGCGGCGGCAGCGCGAGAAGCGCGCTCCGGACGCGTCACCCAATCCGCCACGACGGGCGAAGTAATTCTGCTACGCAGCCCGCACCCGCAGCACGCGCGCGTGCCAGCCCGCCGCGCCGGCTACGACGCCGCAGCCGGCGGCGATCGCGAAGGCGAGCATGTAGCTTCCCGTGAGATCGAACAGGTAGCCCGCCATCCAGGGACCCAGGGCGCTGCCCGCGGCGCTGCCCATCAGGCCCACGCCGACGATGGAGCCGAAGTGCCGGCCGCCGAAGCGGTCGCTCACCATTGCCGGAATGAGCGAGGCGGTGGCCGAGTAGCCGACGCCGAGGAGCACCGCGTAGCCGTAGATCGCCCAAGGCGCGGGCGCCCCCGCGAGCGCAGCGAGCGCCGCCACCGCGGCCACCATGATGGCGATGCCCCCGAGGTACACGAGCTCGCGCTCGAAACGATCAGAGAGCCAGCCGCCGCCGATCTTGCCGGCGATGCTGGAGACGCCGACCACGCCGACCACCGAGGCGGCGATGATCGCGCTGACGCCCAGGTCGACGAGGTAGGCAACCTGGTGCACGTGCAGCGTCTGCGAGCAGACGTTGCCGAAGAAGAACGCGGCGAGCATCAGCCAGAA
>CAZYVT010000075.1:0-707 GCA_964651335.1 uncultured Enterobacteriaceae bacterium
ACGAACGGCGACACGTTCCTCGGCGGCGAGGACTTCGATCAGCGCCTGATCGACTACATCGTCACCGAGTTCAAGAAGGACCAGGGCGTGGATCTCTCCAGGGACGTGCTCGCGCTGCAACGCCTGAAGGAAAGCGCGGAGAAGGCGAAGATCGAGCTTTCCTCGTCGCAGCAGACCGAGATCAACCTGCCCTACATCACCGCGGACCAGTCGGGTCCGAAGCATCTGACGATGAAGATCACGCGCGCCAAGTACGAGCTGATCGAGAAGACGATCGAGCCGTGCCGCATCGCGATCAAGGACGCCGGCGTCAAGGTCTCCGACCTCGCCGACGTGATCCTGGTCGGCGGCCAGACGCGCATGCCGAAAGTCGTGGACAAGGTGCGCGAGCTCTTCGGCAAGGAGCCGCGCAAGGACGTCAACCCCGACGAGGCGGTGGCGGTCGGCGCTGCGATCCAGGCGGGCGTGCTCAAGGGCGACGTCAAGGACGTGCTGCTCCTCGACGTTACGCCGCTTTCGCTCGGCATCGAGACCCTGGGCGGGGTGATGACCAAGCTCATCCAGAAAAACACGACCATCCCGACCAAGGCCAACCAGATCTTTTCGACCGCCGACGACAACCAGACCGCGGTCACGATCCACGTGCTGCAGGGCGAGCGCCAAATGGCGGGCGGCAACAAGTCGCTCGGGCAGTTCAACCTGGCCGA
>CAZYVT010000075.1:717-17724 GCA_964651335.1 uncultured Enterobacteriaceae bacterium
CTCCCGCCTGCGCCGCGCGGCATGCCGCAGATCGAGGTGACGTTCGACATCGATGCCAACGGCATCCTGCACGTCTCGGCCAAGGACAAGGCGACCAGCAAGGAAGCGAAAATCAAGATCCAGGCGGGCTCCGGCCTGACGGAGGAAGAAATCCGGCGCATGGTGAAGGACGCCGAGGCGCACGCCGAGGAGGACCGCAAAGCGCTCGAACTCGTCAACGCGCGCAACCAGTGCGAGGCGCTGGTGCACTCGATCAGGAAATCGCTCCAGGAATACGGCGACAAGCTGGAGGCGGGAGAGAAGGAGACGATCGAGGCGGCGTTGAAGGATGCCGAGGGCGTGCTCAAGTCGGACGACAAGGACAAGATCGAGGCCAAAGCCCAGGCGCTCGCCAAGTCGGCGCAGAAGCTCGGCGAGAAGATGTACGCCGATGCCCAGGCGAAGCAGCAGCCCGAGGGCGAAGCCCAGCAGCAGTCCGGAGGCGAGGCGAAGAAGGACGACGGCAACGTCGTCGACGCCGAGTTTACCGAGGTGAAAGACAAGAAGGCCGGCTGAGCGCCGTGGCCAAGCGTGACTTCTATGAAGTCCTCGGGCTCAACCGGGACGCTACCGACGAGGAAATCAAGAAGGCGTACCGGAAGCTTGCCATGAAGTGGCATCCGGACCGCAATCCGGACAACCCCAAGGCCGAGGAGCACTTCAAGGAAGCGAAGCAGGCCTACGAGATCCTTTCCGAGGCGCAGAAGCGCGCGGCGTACGATCAGTTCGGCCATGCGGGGGTGGATCCGACCGCGGCGGCAGGTGCGGGAGCGGGCTTTTCCGGTTTTGGCGACGTCTTCAGCGACATCTTCGGCGAGATTTTCGGCGGCGGCCGCGGCGGACGCTCGGCGGTGTTTCGCGGTGCCGATCTGCGCTACAACCTCGAGATCGCGCTCGAGCAGGCGGCGAAGGGTTTTGAAACGAAGATTCGCATTCCCACCATGGCGGAGTGCGCCATCTGTCACGGCACCGGCGCCAAGCCCGGCACCCAGCCCCAGACCTGTACCAGTTGCCGCGGCGCCGGCCAGGTACGCGTATCGCAGGGCCCGTTCTCGATTGCGCAGACCTGTCCGCGGTGCCACGGGAGCGGCACGATGGTGGCGCACCCCTGCGTTTCCTGTGGCGGCGCGGGCCGCGTCAAGCACCAGAAGACCCTCCAAGTGCGAATTCCAGCGGGCGTGGACGAAGGCGACCGGGTTCGGCTCGCGGGCGAGGGCGAGCCCGGAGTGAACCGCGGGCCGCCCGGCGATCTGTACGTTCAGGTGCATATCAAAACGCACCCCGTATTCCAGCGCGACCACGACGACCTGCACTGCGAGATGCCGGTCTCCTTTGCGGTCGCCGCGCTCGGCGACGACATCGAGATTCCCACGCTTGACGGCACTGCCCGAATCAAGGTCCCTGCCGAATCGCAGAGCGGCAAGGCTTTCCGCTTGCGCGGCAAGGGCATCAAGGGCGTGCGCAGCCAGGCGCCGGGCGATCTCTACTGCCATGTCGTCGTGGAAACGCCGGTCAATCTCACGGAACGGCAACGAGAGCTGTTGCGCGAGTTCGAGACCATCAGCCAGCGGGACACGGCGCGCCACAATCCGCGCGCCAAATCCTGGCTGGAAAAGGTGCGAGAGTTCTTCGAAGGGTGATTCCGGCTACATGCCCTTGAAGAGGTGCGCGTAGCTGCGGCTGACTTCGAGCTTGTCCGGCCGACCCTTCACGCTCACGAGCTGCCGGCCGCGGAAATCGCGGCTCACTCCGGCGATCGCGCGCGCATTCACCAGCGTCGAACGGTGGATCTGCCAGAACTGCTTGGGATCCAGCTCGGCGACCAGCTCCTTGATCGGCGTTCGGATGAGTGCCTCCTGCTGTGCAGTCTGGACCCGGGTGTACTTCTCGTCCGCAACGAAGAACAGCACGTCCTCCACCGGAATCATCTGGATCTGCTGCCCGACCGTGACCTGGATCCACTTCAGGGTGCCGGGCGCGCCCCCGGCCGCGAGCTGGCCCTGCAATCGTTCCAGCAGCTTCTGCAAGGCGTCGTGTGACGCGTTTGACGCGGCAGCCCCGGCCGGCGTAGCGCGCTGCGCCAGCCGCGTGCGGATCCGCTCCACGGTGACCTGCAGCCGCTCGCGCTCGGCGGGCTTGAGCACGTAGTCGATGACTCCTTGCTCGAACGCTTCGATCGCGTACTCGTCGTATGCGGTAACAAAAACGATCTCGGGTACCGACCGGCCGCTGGAGAGATCGAGCGCGGCGATCTCGCGTGCCGCCTCGACCCCGGTCTTTCCGGGCATCCGGATGTCGAGAAACACCAGGTCCGGATGCAGCGCCGCCGTCTGCTCCACCGCTTCGGCTCCGTTGCGGGCTTCGGCCACGATCTCGAGCTCGGGCCACACCTCGGCGAGGCGGGCACGCAACTGGTCGCGCATGAGCGGTTCGTCGTCCGCAATCACGGCTCGTGGATTCATCGACGCGGAGGACCGATCAGACGCGGTTGGTGCCGTTGGCAGTTCTATAGGGTACGACGATGGTGACGCGCGTGCCAGTGGGCGCATTCTCGGCGATGCGCAATTCGGCATCGCCTTCGTAGAGGAGCTTGAGGCGCTCGCGGATGTTGCTCAGGCCGACCCCGGTTCCGGCGGTCGCGGCACGCCCGAAGCCAACGCCCGTATCGGCGACCGTGACGGCCAGCTTGCCGTGTACGACCTCGGCGCCCACAGCGAGCATCCCCCCCTCGGGCTTGGGCTCGAGGCCGTGCTTGATTGCGTTCTCGACCAACGACTGCAGCATCATGGCAGGGAACTCGGCGGAGTGCAGGCCTTCGCTGACGTTGACCTCGGTCTGCAGGCGATCCTCCATGCGCACTCTCAGGATCTCGAGATACGGACGCACCACCGCGAGTTCGCGGCCGAGACTGGTCCCGGCATCGCGCAGCGTCGGCATCGACGCGCGCAGCAGCGAGATCAGGTTTTTCTGCATCTTGCTGGCGCGGGATGGATCGACCTCGATCAGGTGATCGATGCTCGCCAGCGTGTTGAACAGAAAGTGCGGCTCGACCTGTGCTTGCATCGCGGCCATGCGCGCCTCGACCACCTGGCGCTTGAGGCTCTCGGCATCGGCGGTCTCCTGCGCCGCGGCGGCTTTCACCTCCGCCTTGACCCGGCCGGCATAGACGATCTTGATGACCATCGAAGCGACGATGAGCAGCAAGGCGAGGTTCGGCAGAAATGAGCCAAGCCGAATGACCCGCGTCGTCTTCCTGGGCTTCTCGGTTGCGCTCGCGATCTCTTCCTCGATTGCGTCGCGGATTTCTTCGCGGACCTCTTCGACCACGGAGCGGATTTCTTCGGCTGTCCCCGGCGGCACTTTTACCGTGACGCCGGCGGGCCCGATCTCGACCAGGCTTGTCGGAGGGACCGGGATCGCGGGGGACGCCGGGACGGCCGGGGAAACGGGAACGGCCGGGGCGGAGGAAGCGCCTTCAGGCGGTGAAGGGGGCGTGCTCGCTACGTCCGGCGCGCCTTTCGTCTCCGGTGGCGCGGCGGTCGCGCTGCGTTTGCGCTTGATATGGATGCCGGTCTCGTCGATCTTGACGTCGACGTCGCCCAACTTTTCCTTGAGCTTCGCCGCCTTCGACGACCTTTTCGGAGGCGCCTCACCGGCATCGTCGGTGCTTACCGTGAACTTGATGGAAAAAGGCGGTATCTCCGAAAGGATTGCGGCTCCGATCAGCAACAGGAGCGAGAGCAGGAAAAACTTCTTCCACGAAATGCTGACCAGCCACTCCGCGTAGCGCCGGAAACCGGTCGCGGCGGCCCGGGAAAAGCGTTCCCAGCCGGTCGGCTTGACGGAGGGCGCGGCGGATTGTTCGGAAGCGCTCACGAAGCCGGTGTCGAAAGGGACGATAGCTTACGTCCTTACCGCGGCGAGTGCCGCGCCAGCGCGGTGTCCGGTAATGACGACGCGCGGAATCTCGACCGCCGCCGCATCGACCTGGTCGCGGCGCGCAGTGACCACGACCCGGGGAATGGCGCCTTCCGAGGCTTGATCGCCGCATTCGGCGACCGGGGTCAGCTTGACCGGTACAGCGGCGCCGCGAATGAGGGCGGCCGCGGCGGCGCCGGCGGCGAGCGTCAGGGACAGGGTCAGGATCAGGTGCTTGGCGTTCATGGTCGTTCTCCCGTGGCAGTGGCAATCGACGACCGCACTTTAGGCAGGGCCGCCAGCTCTCGCCAGGGGATTGCGATGAACTGCGCCGTCCGCGGTACAGGCCGTGCTACCGGACGACGAGCCGTGCGGGGCAACCGGCATAATCGACCGGTGGCAAGCGGGAGGAGTATCCATGGAACGGCGATGGAGTTTGGTGATAGCGGCACTGCTCTGGGCTGCAGCGGTCCCAGCACTGGGGGGCGATCGGGCGGATCCCGTGGGCACGGCCAATGCGTTCAGGCGGGCGCTCGAAGGCGGCAACGATCGTGGCGCGATGTCACTCATGGCGCCGGAGCTGCTCCTGTACGAGTCAGGGGAGCAGAATCAGTCGCGCAGCGACTATGCGGCACATCACATGAAGGCCGACATGGCTTTCCTCGCGAACGCCAGGGTGACGGTGCTCGATCAAAAAACATCGGCCCACGGCGCTCTGGCGTGGGTTGCCACGCGTTCGCGCATCGCAACGCGAGATGGCGACATGATCAGCACAGAGACCATGGTGCTCAGGCGCAAGAAGGCGGGTTGGCGCATTGTGCACATTCACTGGTCCTCCCGCGCAGCCTCGGCCGAGCGAGACTGAGCGGACCTCCGGCTCCGCTTCATCGTCGTCGCGGGCGATTCGGTCGCCCGTTTTCCCGTTTCATCGCAATTCGATTGTTCCTGGTCAGCCCTGCTCCTAATCTGCAACTGTCGAATGAGAAGGGGTTGGCCATGATGCGCAGAATTCGCTGGTTGGTGCTGGGATTGGCCATGGGCGTGAACGGTGCCGCTCTTGCCGCGGTGCACCTCGCCATGGGCCAGATCCTGGACCGAGGCAGCTCCGCGACGCACAGCAGTCATGCCGCTAGCCAACGCGCGAATATCAGCTTGATCGACCGTCGCTCAAGATGGCCCCGCCGCGTTCCCTATCCGGCAATCGAGCATTGCAATTCACCCGCCGCGCGCGGTGGGCAGGACCAACTCGTCTGCGTTGACAAAGAAAGCCATATCAACGTGGCGCTCAGCGGCGGCGATTAGCCGTCCGCTCGAGCGCGCTGTTGGGCTTCCATCCATCGTCCATCGGCAAGTACAACCGACGTTTCGACCTGTCTCGCGGGGATCGACCAGTATCTCCGGAGCAGGGAGTCTTTGTGCCTGTTCGGGACGACTGTGAATCCGTTCCGCCGATAGAATTCGATGGCCCAGGACGCATCCGCCCAGGTACCAATCAGAACGGGCTTGCCGGTGAGGCCCTCCACATGGCGCAGGAGCCTTGTCCCCACCCCCTTCCTCTGCATGGTCGGCGTGACGTAGGCGTGGCGTACCAAAGCGACTTCTCCCTTGTCCTGAATCCCCGTCACCCCTGACAGACGCCCGTCTTCCTCCGCGACCCAGAATATGACACCGTCCGCAATCTCTTTTTCCAGTTCATCCGGCGGCATATAGGGTTCGCGCCACCGGTCGGCCGGTATCACTCCTCGATAAGCCTGGGCAGCCTCGTTGACAATTGCCAACGTCGCACCCAAATCCGCTTCCCGAATTTTTCGGATCAGTACCATGCGTTTCGAGGAGCCCAACGTCCGCGATCACCTGCGCGCGAAGGATTCCCGTCGCGCGTCAGTGTGGATCGCGCGGTTAGATTCCGATAATCTCATTCAAGCCCTCGACCACTTGGGAAAGCTCCTCGGGAGAACCGCGGCCGAGCCTTGCTCCGATGCGCTCTACAGAAAGCGTGCGAATCTGGCTGATTTTGACCCACGAGTGTTTCGGTAGCTTTGCCGCCTGAAGCTCGAGGGTCAGCGGGAATCCAGCTCGCTGAGGCTGGCTTGTCAACGCCACCGCAATGACAGTACCGGAGCGCTCGTTAAACACGTCGTGGCTGAGCACCAACACCGGGCGCAAGCCCGCCTGTTCGCGGCCGCGGACCGGGTTGAGGTCGGCCCACCGAATCTCGCCTCTCAGTATTCGGGCCAAGCGTCGAGCTCCTGCCCCAGGCCTTCTTCAGCGAGCGCTTTCTCAAACTTAGGATCGAGTTTTGCGCATTCGGATGCCAAGCGGCCGCGCTCCATCCGCGCGAGCTTCTCGGCTACGGCTGACTGAATTGCTCGACTGCGGTTGGGAAAAACCTTCTTTGCAACCAAGCCGTCAACGCGCTCCAGCGTCGCACTGTCAATAGTGATGGCAACTTTGATGCTGCTCATGGCGCACCTCCATGGTATGACAATTTATCATACCCCGTCGGAGCAGGCAAGGAATCTAGACAGAATGGCTTTCGTTCGAGTGCAGGCGGCCCGCCGCCACCGACTTATGGAAAAAGAAATCGCGAACCGGCGGGTCCGCTCGAGCGCAGGGTTAGGCGGCATGGCGTGCGAACGAATATGGGATTAATCAGGGCTTCACCCGGAACTCGACCAGTTCGACGGTCGATGTCCCGAGGTACGGATTCCGGTACACCGACTTCACGACTGCACGTGCGGTCGGGGCATACCAGTACGTTGCTTCGGTCTCGGCGTCGATCGTCATGTTGAGCGGCGCGCGGCCTCATGCGCGTCCGCTCGAACTAAAGTTGGGCCATAGCGTCGCCACGTGCCCCATCGTCGAGCCCTGATTCGTCATCTCTTCGGCTTGCCGAGATGCCGGGCGAGAAACTCGAAGACCTTGTCGCGCGTCGACTCAGTGACATGGCCGTCATAGGCAAAAAGAACACCGTCAGGGTTACCAAGGTAGCTAATCGTACGTGGCATCGAGTTTTTCGGTTGGTCCCAAGCATGGCCGGTTTTCGGGAACACGTGCCATTCGACGGGTGCGCCTTTCGCCCTGAGCGTCTCCAACCGCGGCAGACAAACCTTCGGGTCACCATCCCTATCCAGCTCTCCGAGGAGGGCAAGTAGCGGCTGGTCTACGTCCTGGTCCAGGTAGACGAATCCGCGGCTCTCCAGCAGGCATTTCCCGTACACGGCGATTGCAGCGGCGAACCGCCCCCCGCTTGGCGAGTACATCTCGCGCACCGGCTTTCGAATGAGCTGATAGCTGACCCGGCCGCCGTTCGAGAACCCGATGGCGGCAGCGCGCGACTTGTCTATGAAATCGAACTTCGCCAGATGCTCCAGCGCGTCATATGCATCGCGGGTGCGGACGGCGATGTGAATTGGAAGGAAGCCCGTGGGGCTGCTTTGACAGAGTTCCGAAGTCCTCCTCTGGCTCCAGCTGTCGACTACGAAGGCCGCGTAGCCGGCTTTCAGCGCCTGTGACACCCAATAGGGCATGTGCTGCGGGTCGAAATCGACCGCCGCGCAGGTGTGCAGCAGGATCAGCGCGGGGAACAGCCCGCTGCCGCGTGGCTTGAAGATGCCCATACGGGCGGTATTCGTGAAAAAACCCGGTTCCTCGGCCTCGTCTGGAAACTTCAACCCCTTGACCGAGTACGCCCAGCGGCAGTCATTCTGGTCCTTCAAATCCGGCTGCTTGTCGCATCGTGCAGCCTGTTCCAATGTCGGGCTGCCCCACTCGACGGCAGCTGCGGGCGATATCAGGCCCACAAGTCCAACCGCAGTGAACGTCAATCCGTTCAGGAATCTCTTCATCGCATCAATGGGGCCCATGAGGCCCAACGTAGAAGTGTGCGGCGCGCCGAGTGCAGCGTCCAGCAAAGGCACGGCGCTTCCGGCGCGTCCGCCACCACTGCCAGGTTAGGACGCATCAGTACACCGTAGCCACCGAATGGCGACTGGTACCGACCACCGCGGTGTACTCGAGGATGAAGTATCTCGGGCTTCGAAAGAGTCGCCTGTACCAGGGCGCCCGATACGTATAGAAGGTTTGTGATAAGGGCGCGGTGATGGCAATAACAGTGCGGCCCGATTGGTTGGTCTGAAGTGTCAACTCTCTATGGACGAAGCCACCGCTGCTCGCGTCCATAAAAGACAAGTGATACGAACCTTCTGCTATGTCCCGGCTTGCATCAATAGGAACGGAGAATTGACCGGTGCATTTCTTGATTCGAGCGCCGGTGATATAGACAACGGAGCCGGTGTGATTGGTGAAGTCCAGCGAGACGGCATCGTGAGGGTTTACCCCAATCTCAATATTTCCGGCCAGTAACCTTACTTCTAGGCTCGGCACGTTGTTCACTTTGCGCCTATTCCAGGCGAGAAGTGCTAGTGGCCACGCGATGGCAGTGAACGCGACGACAATCCAGTTTGGCAGGTCGTTAGCCTTTGCCCAGTTCCAGAGGTCGATTGCCCACTGCGGCATATGTCTGCCTGCGTCCTAACGTAGAGGTAACCGGCCTGCGCAGCTTTTCGCGCAGGTCCGGTTGAACGCCGAGTTATGCGTCAGTTGATCCAAATCGCAAGACTCGCGAATTCTCCGATTAGGCGCTTGATGTTCGCATGTCCAATCGCCATCCCCACGCTTGTGAGTGTAAATGTCTGCATTGCGGAATTGGTCCATGCTTCGAAGACTTCGGCCATGTACGGGCGGATGGCAATGAGTTTGTCCTTAATTTCAGATTCGCTCATCTTGCCTAGGTCGAATAGCTCCAAAATCTTTGCTCGGTCTTCTGAAGAAACCCCTTGCGTGTCGAGCCACTTCTCAAGGTTTTCCTTGCTGTTCGCGTTTACCTGTAACTTTGACTGATCGTTGAGACACGGAATAAAGAATCGAGAATCCAGCCCGCCGGAAATAGCCCGATTCGTGACCTCTGACTGGTCAAACCCCTTGAGGAATTGTCCTTGGTATACCGTTCCAAAAATGCCCTCTAGAGTATTTCCGCCGAGCCCTATTGATCCACAGCCCGAAAACTCCAAATGCTGATAACCCGCTCGATTTTTTGAGAGTTTCGGGACGAATGGCAATAGATGCTTGTCAAGATACTCACCTAACACTTGGTGGTTGCCAATCCCAAGATGTTGCGTGTACTTAAACAGGAAAATTACCGCCAAAGCTGCAAGATGAGTGTCCGTTAACTTGGGCGCAGTAGAGAGCGATTCGTTAAGTACGATTTGGAGGATGTCGCGTTGGTCATGCTTACTACGATCAACGAGCAGATCAACAAGCAGATCGCCGAGGTCTTTGTCTCCGTTTCGCGCGTACTCCTTTTGAACGGTAAAGAGCGCGTACTGAAAATCAGGATCTTTCGCTTTTTGAAGGCCTGCGGGAAAGTCCTTCTCGAGCTTTTCAATTACCTGATTCGTGATCTCTTCAACTCGAAGGCTGGCGGTGTCCTTGGCTGCACCGGTAAGTTCATAGAAGGTCGCCTTCGCTACATCCAAAGCAATTGCCCGAGCTTCCGAAGAAGTCACACCGACGTTTACTACGGTTACGCTGCCTCCCGCTTGGATTGCTGTCGCATTATTTCCAATATCTTGGTTTTGGTCCTTATTCAGCATCTGTTGTCTTTCTGCTTGTGCGAATACTGCCGATGCTGACGTCTTCACCTGCTTGAATACCTATACCGTTCTTGGCGATGGCCTGGTTTTGATTCGCTTGCCGTTTTAGTTTCTTGTCACCAAGCCAAGCGGCAATAAATGCGGTCAATGAAGTGACTATCGCGATAGCGGGCTCATAGTCGGGTTGCGCAATAAACCAGGCGACCGATCCAATGAAGGCGAGTCCGAACAAAAACTTAATGATCAGCATGCGATGGCTCCTGACGCATAACGCCCGGCTTGACGCGCGCCCGCTTCGGGGGAAGCTTGGCGTCGCAGTCCAAGCCGCGCTTAGAGAGCATCATTTGATTGGGGCGACAACCACGCCGCGTAACCCGGCTTTCTCGATTGCAGTCTTGACCAGCCCCTCAGTTTTCGCGTCCTCGACGAACTGGCGAGCGTAAGCGGCGCCGAGTTGCCGTCCTTTCGGAATCGCCATACCGGTTTCCTCCCCGCCGGATCGGCCCTCGAGCACGCGAGCACCCGCGAGCTTCTCGGCCTGACTGAGCATGCCTGCCTTGGTTCCAAAAAGGGCATCTACTCTTCCGGTTCGTAGCGATTCAACCATGCCAGCAACGGTTGGGGCTCGAATTAACGTGGCACTCCGTATGGTGCCGGTGAGGTAGGCATCGGGCGAGCCCTTTTCCACCACGCCAATTCGAACCCCGGGCCTGTCGATGTCAGATAAAGTGGAAATGGGCGAACCCTGCGGAACAAGGTAGCTGAATTCGACCTCCATGTATGGCGCGGTAAAGTCCACCACTAACGCGCGCTCAGCATTGATTCCCATTGTTGCGACGTCCCATTCCCCAGTTTTTGCAGCGACGATAAGCGCCGGGACCGAGGAATACGCTACGGGTTCGAATGAAACTCCGATACGCCGGGCTAATTCCTTTCCGAGGTCAACTGCAACGCCTTTGAACTCCCCTGACGCAGCATCCTTTGCCGCATGTATTGGGGAGCCGGATATGAACCCGACGCGGAGTTTCCCCGTCGGCGCCAACGCGCTCCGCGCTTCAGGAGTGGGTGCCGTCTGCATTCCCACACAGCCGGTAAGCATCAGTGCAAAAATCGCCGTCGGCCAATGAATGGTGCGCATTGCGCTCTCCTTTGAACTTACAGTTGCTCTTTAACGTCTTGCTGTGCGGCGGGCCGCCGCGGTGCCAAAAAATGGTACGACGCTTCCGGCCCGTCCGCACCAGCTAAAGTTAGCCGTCACTCTGCATGCTCAAGTTGCTCTTGCCGATATTGATTTCTTTGGCAAGTGTCTGAAGATTTTCCATGATCGTCTCTCCACCTTTGTCCCATGGCACGATGTGGTCCACCTCGAGAATAACGGTTGGATCGCTGGCAGGTGAACGTCCGGTGATACGGCACTTGAAGTTGTCACGACGCATTACGAGAAAGCGAAGGCGATAATTGATATTGCGTGGCGTTCGATGCCGAGTGGCGCGTTCGTTAAGCGAAGGCTCAGCGGCGTGAACCTCGCCTTCGTTGGCCCAGGCCACGAATGCTTCAAGTGCTTTTCTCCACCCTCCAAAACGATTCTCGTAGGTGCCGTTGGAGAATCGCGAAGACTGCGACGTGAGGTCGTTGTACTTGGGCTGCCGGCCGAGCCGTGTCCAGACTTCGGCCAGATTCTGGAACAGGTCGTCGTTCGAGATATGCAACGCGCGCGACTTGGCGAGGCCGGCGCGCTCAAGCGCCTTGAACCATGACCCAAAGCGACGCGCCAGCGAAGAGGCATGGAATCTGCCGCGCTCATTGTATTGGTCGCTGGTTACGGTCGGCTTGGCAAGCTCTCTCGCGACGCGCTGCAAATCCGAGACGAATTCCTCGTCTGGCACGTTGCGGTGATGAGGCTCAAGTTCGAAGCGCGGTGCCATAGTGACGGCTAACGTTAAGTTGACCGACACCATTCTGATCGATTTCAACGACGCCGGGTGCGTGCGGTGTCGGTCCGACGCCCAGTTGGACGTGCCCGGCGGGGTGCGGCGCTATGGGAATTGTAGGAACGGTTGACAGCGCCTACAAGGACGCTGTGGGGCGCAGAGCGCGGTGTACGGGGCCTGAGGCGGGGCGAACGGCGAGACTACGCTCAACCCCTTGATTCCTCAACTGCGTCAACCGGGATCGGCACCTGTACGTTCGTACAGTATCGCAACCACCGGAGGGCGCCATGCCGCCACCACGCCTGCTCGACCAGGTACGCGATCGTCTGCGCGTGAAGCACTACAGCTTGCGCACGGAGGACTCCTACCTGCACTGGATCCGCCGTTTCATTTTCTTTCACGGCAAGAGGCATCCGCGCGAGATGGCTGGCCCGCAGGTGGAAGCATTTCTGTCGCATCTCGCCACGGTCGGGCGCGTGGCGCCCTCGACGCAGAATCAGGCATTGTCCGCATTGCTGTTCCTGTATCGCGAGGTGTTGCAGGTCGAGCTTCCGTGGATGGACGGCGTGGTGCGCGCCAAGCGGCCGAAGCACGTGCCGGTTGTGCTTACGGAGAACGAGGTCCGCGCCCTGCTCGCGCACCTGGAAGGCACGCGCTGGCTGGTTGTCAGCCTGTTGTACAGCTCGGGCGCACGCCTGCTGGAAGGATTGCGGTTGCGCGTCAAGGATGTCGATTTCGAAAGGCACGAGATCACCGTGCGCGACGGCAAGGGGGCGCGTGATCGCGTGACGATGCTCCCGGATCGGCTGGTGGCGCCGCTGCGCGAGCATCTGCCGAGGGTGCGGGCTCTGCACGAGCGCGACGTGGCCGAGGGCTTTGGCGAGGTCCACATGCCTTTCGCGCTGGCGCACGCGGCGTAGCGCACTACCTTCTCCGCCAGGTCGTACCCCCCGCACCATCCTCGAGCACGATACCCGCTTCAGCCAGCTCGCTACGGATGCGGTCGGCCTCGGTGTAATCCTTCTTCTTGCGCGCCGCGAGCCGCGCCTCGATGCGCTGCTGGATTTCCGCGTCCGAAAGCGCACCGCCCGGCCCGGCCCTCAGAAACTCCTGCGGGTCGCGTTGCAGGAAACCGAGCACACCGCCCAGCGCCCTGAGCTGCGGCGCGAGCTCGGTGCGACCGCGTCCGATCTCGTGCGCGAGATCGAACAGCACCGCCACTGCCTCGGGCGTGCCGAAGTCGTCGTCCATCGCCTCCCTGAAGCGCTGCGCGTGCGATTCGCTCCAGTCGACCGGCGCGGCCGCCACGGACGCGCCCTTGAGCGCCGTATAGAGCCGGGTCAGCGCCGCCTTCGCATCCTGCATGTGCGCGTCGGTGTAATTGATCGGGCTCCGATAGTGCGCGCGCAGGATCAGGAAGCGCACCACTTCCGGATCCACAGTCTTGAGAATGTCGCGGATGGTGAAGAAGTTGCCGAGCGATTTCGACATCTTCTCGTCCTCGAGGCGCAGAAAACCGTTATGCAGCCAGTAGTTGACGAAGCGGCTGCCGTTCGCGCCCTCGGATTGCGCGATCTCGTTCTCGTGGTGCGGAAACTGCAGGTCCTGGCCGCCGCCGTGGATGTCGAAGTGTTCGCCGAGCAGCGCGCATCCCATCGCCGAACACTCGATATGCCAGCCCGGCCGGCCCTCGCCCCAGGGCGAGGGCCACTTCGGCTCATCCGGCTTGGAGCGCTTCCAGAGCACGAAATCGAGCGGATCCTGCTTCGATGTACCGACTTCGACACGCTCGCCGGCGCGCAACTCATCCACCGACTTGCCCGACAACCGCCCGTAGCCTGGAAATTTGCGCACCGAGAAATTCACGTCGCCGTCCCCGGCCTGATACGCCAGTCCGTGCGTCTCGAGTTGGCGGATCATCTCGAGCATCTGCGGCACGTAATCCGTCGCGCGCGGCTCGTGGTCGGGCTTCTCGACTCCGAGCGCCGCCAGGTCCTCGTCCATGAAGCGGATGAAACGCGCGGTGAGCTCGCCGATCATCTCGCCAGTCTCGAGCGCGCGCCGGATGATCTTGTCGTCGATGTCGGTGATGTTGCGCACGTAGGTGACGCGGTATCCGCTCGCGCGCAGCCAGCGCTGCACCATGTCGAACGCGACCAGCATCCTGCCGTGCCCGAGGTGGCAGTAGTCGTACACGGTCATGCCGCAGACATACATGCGCACCTCTCCCGGCCGGATCGGCACGAAGTCCTGCTTTTCGCGTGCAAGCGAGTTGTAGACTCGAAGCATCGTGGAAGGAACGCTGCCTGACAGCGGGGCCGGGTTGTGGAGACGCAGGGCTTAGTCTAGAATGCCAGACATCACGTAGGCCCTTGAAAAGTATAACACAATGAGCTTTTTCGACAGGTTGATGCCGATCCTGGCTTTGGCTGCCGCAGCAACTACTTGCGGCGTTCTAGCCGCGGAGCCACAGGTCGAGATCAAGACCAGTGCGGGCACCATCCGCCTCGAGCTCTATCCGGCGAAGGCGCCGGCAACGGTCGAGAATTTCCTGCAGTACGTGAAGGACGGCCACTACGACGGCACGATCTTTCACCGTGTAATTGCGGGCTTCATGATCCAGGGTGGCGGATTCGAGCAGAGCTACCAGGTCAGGAAGACGCGCGACCCGATCCGCAACGAGGCCGAGATGGCAGTCAAAGCAGGCCTCAAGAACGAGATCGGCACCGTCGCCATGGCGCGCACCTCAAATCCACATTCCGCCACCGCACAGTTCTTCATCAACGTCAACGACAACGCCTTTCTCGACTGGGGCGACCCGCGCGGCGACGGCAACGGCTATGCCGTATTCGGCAGGGTGGTCTCAGGGCTCGATGTGGTCGGGAACATTTCCAACGCTGCAACCGGCCCCGGCGGGCCGTTCCAGCGCGATGCTCCGCGCGAGATCGTGGTCATCGAGAAAGTGACGCCCGTGCCGCCGAAGAAATGATGTGGCGCGCGCGCTTTTCATTTCCGATCTGCACCTGGCGAGCGAGCGCCCCGCCACCAACGAGCGGTTCTTCCGCTTCCTGTCCGACGATGCCGCGGCGGCGCAGTCGCTGTGCATTCTCGGCGACCTGTTCGAATACTGGATCGGCGACGACGAGCTCGAGGCTCCCGACGGCGACCCGCTCGCGCGCCAGGTTGCGCGCGCACTGCGTGGCCTGACGCGCTCAGGGATCGCCGTGCACCTGATGCACGGCAACCGCGACTTCCTGCTGGCAAACGGATTTGCAGAGGCGAGCGGCGTCCGGCTGCTGGAGGATCCGACCGTCACGGATGTAGCGGGCACGCCGACGCTGCTCATGCACGGGGACACGCTTTGCACCGACGACCATGATTACCAGGCCTGGCGGCGCACCGCGCGCTCGGAGGCTTGGCGGCGCGAATTTCTCGCCATGCCGCTCGCCGAAAGGCGGACGCAGATCCTGCAGCTGCGGGAAAAAAGCCGGCAGGTCATCACCGGGAAACCCGCCGAGATCATGGATGTGAACGAGGGTGCGGTGCGGGAGGCATTCCGCGGGTACGACGTGCGCCGGCTGATCCACGGACATACCCACCGCTCCGCACACCACGAGATCGAGGTGGACGGCGCGCGCCGTGAGCGCTGGGTGCTACCCGATTGGTACGGGACGGGCGGCTATCTTGCAGTGGACGAGATGGGTGCGCGGCTGATCGCCTTCTAGGCCGGGCACGAGATCGGCGTCCGTTACAGGCCGAGGCCTAGACGTCGAGCCCCCGCGCCAGATCGGCCTTCAGGTCGGCGAGCGCTTCCAGCCCGACCGCCACGCGCAACAATCCGTCCGTGATCCCGGCCGCGGCGCGCGCCTCCGCCGAAATGCGTCCGTGGGTCGTCGTTCCGGGGTGCGTGATCGTCGTCTTGACATCGCCGAGGTTTCCCGTGATGGAAATGAGGCGCGTCGAATCGATCACCTTCCAGGCCGCGTCCCGGCCCCCTTTGACCTCGAACGAGACCACCGCGCCGCCGGCCCGCTGTTGTCGCATCGCGAGCGCGTGCTGCGGGTGGGACGGCAGGCCGGGATGGAACACCCGGGCGACTTTCGGGTGCGATTCGAGCCAGCGTGCGAGTTCGAGCGCGCGCTCGGATTGCGCCTGCATGCGGAGTTCCAGCGTCTCCATTCCTTTCAGGATGACCCAGGCATTGAAGGGCGAGAGCGACGGCCCCGCGGTCCGCAGGAATCCGAAGATGCCGTCCATTACCAGCGCCTTGGCGCCAAGCACCGCACCGCCCAGCACTCTCCCCTGCCCGTCGAGGTACTTGGTGGCCGAGTGGATGACGAGGTCTGCGCCGAGTTCCAGCGGCCGCTGCAGCGCCGGAGTGCAGAACGCATTGTCCACCGCGAGCAGCGCGCTCGCCGTCTTCGCGATCGCTGCCAGCGCGGCGATGTCGGAGACTACGGTGAGCGGATTGGAAGGCGTCTCGACGAACAGCAGCCTCGTGTTCGGCCGCAGCGCCCGTTGCCACTGCGCGAGGTCGGTCGGAGAGACAAACGTCGTGTCCACGCCGAAGCGGGTGAGGATCCCCGAATAGAGCTGCACGGTGGCGCCGAACACGGCGTTCGAGCACACCACGTGGTCGCCCGCCTTGAGCAGCGCCATCGACATCGCGAGAATTGCCGACATGCCCGAAGCGGTCGCCACGCAGGCCTCGGCGCCTTCGAGCGCTGCGAGCCGGTCCTGCATCATGGAAACGGTCGGATTGGTGAACCGCGAATAGACAAAGCCGTCTTCGGCGCCCGTGAAGCGCCCGGCGGCCTGCTGCGCGCTGTCGAATACGAAACTCGAAGTAAGGAACAGCGCTTCGGAATGTTCGTGGAATTGGCTGCGCGCCTGTCCCGCGCGCACCGCCAGGGTTGCAAGCTCGTAATTGCTTTTCATGTCGGTTCCTCGAGCCTGCAGGCGCAAAACAAAAACCCGGCTCAGCGGACCGGGTTTCGTCGGCACGCTTTAGCTGAATTTGTAACGCGCCCGCAAGCTGTGGCTCAAATCGGCGCGATGCGGAGACTATAGCAGATTCACGCCGCCGTGACGAGATTCAGGTCGAGTTGGGCGGCTTCGTCCTCTTCCACGTCGCGCGCGGCATCGCGCCGCGTTTCGATCGCATGCAGGTAGTCGCTGGTGACGTCGCCGGTGACGTAGTGGCCGTCGAAGCAGGAGGCCTCGAAACTGGTCAGATTCGGGTTGACGCTGCGTACGGCCTCCTTGAGCGCGTCGAGATCCTGGTAGACGAGCGCGTCGGCGCCGATTTCATGACCCACCTCCTCCTCGCTGCGGTGCGCGGCAATGAGCTCGGCGCGCGTCGGCATGTCGATGCCGTACACGTTCGGGAAGCGCACCGGTGGTGCGGCCGAGGCGAAGAACACCTTGCGCGCGCCCGACTCGCGGGCCATCTGCACGATCTCGCG
>CAZYVT010000076.1:0-16680 GCA_964651335.1 uncultured Enterobacteriaceae bacterium
AGGGCCGGTTCCGGCAGAACCTGCTGGGCAAGCGCGTGGACTATTCCGGCCGCTCGGTCATCGTCGTGGGCCCAGAGCTGAAGCTGCACCAGTGCGGCCTGCCGAAGAAGATGGCGCTGGAGCTGTTCAAGCCGTTCATCTTCAACAAGCTCGAATTGCTGGGCCTCGCGACGACGATCAAGGCCGCCAAGCGCCTGGTCGAGCAGGAAGTCCCCGAGGTGTGGGATATCCTGGAAGAGGTGATTCGCGAGCATCCCGTGATGCTCAATCGCGCCCCGACGCTGCACCGCCTGGGGATTCAGGCGTTCGAGCCGCAGCTCATCGAAGGCAAGGCGATCCAGCTGCATCCGCTGGTCTGCGCGGCATTCAACGCCGACTTCGACGGCGACCAGATGGCGGTGCACATCCCGCTTTCGCTGGAAGCGCAGATGGAGGCGAGAACCCTCATGCTGGCGTCGAATAACGTGCTTTCTCCGGCCAATGGAGAGCCGATCATCGTGCCCTCGCAGGACATCGTCCTCGGCCTGTACTTCGCCACGCGCGAGCACATCAATTCGACCGGCGAGGGCATGACCTTCGCCGATCTCGCCGAGGTGTCCCGCGCGTACGAGTCGAGGCAGCTCGATCTGCACGCGCGCATCTCGGTGCGGATCAGGGAAATCGAGGTCCGCGAGGACGGCGAGAGAACCGAGAAGGTGACGCGGTACGAGACCACGACGGGCCGGGCGCTGCTGTCGGAAATCCTGCCGCCGGGGCTTCCCTTCGAGCTGCTCAACAAGCCATTGAAGAAAAAGGAGATCTCGCGTCTCATCAACGGTGCGTTCCGCCGCTGCGGCCTGCGCGAGACGGTGATCTTCGCCGACAAGCTGATGCAGGCGGGATTCACCTACGCGACGCGCGCCGGCATCTCGTTCGGCGTGCACGACATGCGCATTCCAGCGCAAAAGCACGAGCTGATCCGGGCCGCCGAAGCCGAGGTGAAGGAAATCGAGTCGCAGTACACGTCAGGACTCGTCACCGTCGGCGAGCGTTACAACAAGGTGGTGGACATCTGGTCGCGCTGCGGCGAGCAGGTCGGCAAGGTCATGATGGAGCAGCTTGGCACCGAAGAAGTCGAGAACCGCCACGGCAAGAAAGTGCGCCAGGAGGCGTTCAACTCGATCTACATGATGGCCGACTCCGGCGCCCGAGGTTCGGCGGCGCAGATCCGGCAGCTCGCGGGCATGCGCGGTCTCATGGCGAAACCCGACGGGTCGATCATCGAGACCCCGATCACCGCCAATTTCCGTGAGGGGTTGAACGTGCTGCAGTATTTCATTTCCACGCACGGCGCGAGAAAAGGACTTGCGGACACCGCGCTCAAGACCGCGAATTCCGGCTATCTCACGCGGCGTCTGGTGGACGTGACGCAGGACCTCGTCGTGACGGAGGAGGACTGCGCCACCACGAACGGCGTTTCCATGAAGGCGCTGGTCGAGGGTGGAGAGGTCGTCGAAGCACTCAAGGAACGCATTCTCGGCCGCGTGCTCGCCATCGACCTCCTGCACCCGGAAACGCAGGACGCACTGTATCCGGCAAGCACGCTGCTCGATGAGGAGGCGGTGGAAGCGATTGACAACGTCGGCATCGACGAGGTCAAGGTGAGAACGCCGTTGACCTGCGGGACGCGCTGGGGCGTGTGTTCCAAGTGCTACGGTCGCGATCTTGGCCGCGGATCACCGGTCAACGTCGGCGAAGCGATCGGCGTGATCGCGGCGCAGTCGATCGGCGAGCCGGGAACCCAGCTCACGATGCGGACCTTCCACATCGGCGGCGCGGCGTCGCGGACCGCGGTGCAGAGTCACGTCGAGGGGAAGTCGGCCGGCACCGCGCGCTTTACCGCGACGATGCGCTTTGTCACCAACGCCAAGGGCGACAAGGTCGTGATTTCGCGCTCAGGCGAGGTGGTGATTGTGGACGACAACCACCGCGAGCGCGAGCGTCACAAGGTGCCGTACGGCGCGCTGCTCTCGGTCACCGATGGCAAGCTCGTGAAGGCGGGGATGGCGCTCGCGAACTGGGACCCGCATCACCGCCCGATCATTACCGAGTACCCCGGCACGGTGAAGTTCGAGCACGTCGAGGAGGGGGTGACGGTCGCCAAGCAGATCGACGACGTGACCGGGCTCTCGACGCTCGTGGTCATCGACCCGAAACGCCGCGCCGGCGCCGCCGCCAAAGGGGTCCGGCCTTCCGTGAAGCTCATCAATGAGCAGGGCGAGGAGGTGCGAATCCCCGGTACCGACCATGCCGTGAACATCAGCTTCCCGGTGGGCGCGGTGATCGCAGTGCGCGACGGCCAGCAGGTGGCGGTGGGTGAAGTGCTGGCGCGGATTCCGCAGGAAACCTCCAAGACCCGCGATATCACGGGCGGCCTGCCGCGCGTGGCCGAACTCTTCGAGGCGCGTTCGCCCAAGGACGCGGGAATCCTCGCCGAGGTCACCGGCACGGTGAGTTTCGGCAAGGACACCAAGGGCAAGCAGCGTCTGGTGATCACCGATCTCGACAACCAGCAGCACGAGTACCTGATCCCGAAGGACAAGCACGTGCTGGTGCACGACGGGCAAGTCGTGAACAAGGGCGAGATGATCGTGGACGGCCCAGTCGATCCGCACGATCTGCTGCGCCTGCTCGGGGTGGAGGCGCTTGCGCGCTACATCATCGACGAGGTGCAGGACGTCTACCGTCTGCAGGGCGTGAAGATCAACGACAAGCACATCGAAGTGATCGTGCGCCAGATGCTGCGCCGGATTCAGATCGAGGACCCGGGCGACACGCCCTTCATCACCGGCGAGCAGGTCGAGCGCGCGGAGCTGCTCGAGGAGAATGAGAAGGCGGAAAAGGACGGCAAGAAGCCGGCCACCTACTCGTACATGCTGCTTGGCATCACCAAGGCCTCGCTCTCCACCGACTCATTCATCTCGGCGGCCTCGTTCCAGGAGACCACGCGCGTGCTGACCGAAGCCGCGATCATGGGCAAGAAGGACGAGCTGCGGGGCCTGAAGGAGAACGTGATCGTCGGGCGCCTGATCCCGGCGGGCACCGGCATGGCGTACCACAAGATCCGCAAGGATCAGGCGGCAGAACCGCCGCCGTTGCCGGCGCTGCCGGCCGCCGAGGAAGCTCCGGCAGCGGAGGCGACCGCGGGAGGCAGCTAGACGCTTACTCGCGTTCGGAAACAATCAGTCCGCAGAGGGCGTCGCGAGGCGCCCTTTCTTTGCTATGATCCACGCGCAACGGCTTGCGGTGGCATTGCGTTGACGCGCCCGCCTCGAAGGGACTCGATCGTCGGCGTTGGAGTCAGATGATGAGACCGCCATGCCGGGCGCCGCGTGGCTGGAGCTGCTCTGCCGCCATATCCCGGATCGCTACGAGCACCTGGTTCGCACCATCGGCTGGTATTCGAACCGGGCGCGCGGCGAGCGGGCGAAAGCGCTGAAAGCACAAGAGGCGGCAAAGACGCCCTCGGCACAACTCGAGCCCGTGAGCGAGTTCGCGGCCAGAGCGAGGGCCACCTGGGCGCGGCTGATCCGTAAGGTCTATGAAACCGATTCCAGCTCGAATGCCCGAAGTGCAAGGCGCCGATGCGCATCATCGCGCTGATCGACGATCCGAAGGTCATCCGTCGCATCCTCGAGCACCTGGGCCGCTGGGCTCCCGAGGCGACCGAGCGCGGCCCACCTACGCAAGCTCCCGACTGGCCGACGAACGCGGTCATTCCTCTCACCTACCATCCTGTGCCCGATATCGCGTAACGCAGCGCGAGGGATGAGTGCGGCCGCACTTACCCCTCGCGCACTGCCTCCACGTCGGATCGAGCGGCCGGAGGAGCAAAATGCCCCAGCGCGCAAAAACTGCAAGCCCTGAATCGGCGCCCAGCCGCCGCAATTGGCGGTACGCGCGAGAACAGCGGGATCGAATTTTCTATCGTTTATCGTTTATCGTTTTGAGAAACGACTAGAATCGTTTGTCCCGTTCGTCGCCGCGCCCGTATATTGTTCTTTGTCAGAGGTCGATGAATGCCTCAGTCAGCGCCTTCCCGTCCCAGCGTACTCCTGGGGTCAGTGTTCCGCCCCTTCGCGTGCGACGATGAGTTCGGCAGCCGGGCGATAAACCCGCTGGAGCTCTATCACAACCAAGTCACGCGGGCGCAGGGACCTTTCTCGCTGCGTATGCACCACCGCTCCTGGGGCATCATGATGATCCAGGAGAACATCTCCGTTCCATCGACACTGCTCGACTTCCCCACGCGCGAGCGGTTCATCGAAGAGCTGAGGTCCCATCAGTACGACATCGTCGGTATTTCCGGCATCATCGTGAACGTCGGCAAAGTGCGCGAGATGTGCCGCCTCGTGCGGGAGCACTCGCCGAAATCGACCGTCGTCGTCGGCGGTCACGTGGCGGCCATTCCGGGGGTCGAGCGGATGCTCGACACCGATCACATCGTCAAGGGCGAGGGCATCCGCTGGTTCCGCGAGTTCCTCGGCGAGCCGGTCGACGGGCCGATCTCGCACCCGGTGATTCGCTCGTCGTTCGGCTTCCGGCTGATGGGCCTCAGGGCGCCACCCGGCGGCGGCGATCCGGCCGCAACGATCATCCCCTCGGTCGGCTGTCCCATGGGCTGCAACTTCTGCGCGACGTCGGCTTTCTTCGGCGGCAAGGGCCGGTTCGTCAATTTCTACGACACCGGAAAGCAGTTGTTCGACATCATGTGCAACGTTGAACAGCGGCTGAACGTGCGCACCTTCTTCATGATGGACGAGAACTTCCTGCTGTACGAGAAGCGCGCGCTCGAGCTGCTCGACCAGATGAAGAAGCACCGGAAGGCCTGGTCGATGTATGTCTTCTCGTCGGCGAACGCGCTCCGCAAGTACGACATGCGGCAGCTCGTCGAGCTGGGCGTGTCGTGGGTGTGGATGGGCTTCGAGTCGGCCCAGTCCGGCTACAGGAAGCTGAAGAACGCCGACACGGTCGCGCTCACCCGCGAGCTGCAGTCGCACGGCATCCGGGTCCAGGGCTCGACGATTATCGGCATGGAGCATCACACGCCCGAGAACATCCGCGAGGAGATCGAGCACGCCGTGGCCCACGACGCCGACTGCCACCAGTTCATGCTGTACACCCCGCTCCCCGGCACGCCGCTCTACGCCGAGATGGAGAAGCAGGGCCGGATATTGAAGGAAACCGACTTGGCGGACATCCACGGCCAGTACAAGTTCAACTTCCAGCACGAGCACATTGCCCGCGACGATTCCAAGTCCTGGCTCGACTTCGCATTTCAGCACGACTTCGCCGTCAACGGGCCCAGCCTGTACCGGATCATGCGAACCACGTACGAGGGCTGGAAACGTTACGGGCAGGACAGCGACGCGCGCGTGCGCGCGCGCTTCATCGCCGAGGCAGACAACCTGAGGCGGGGATACGGCGCCGCGTTGTGGGCAATGCAGCGATATCTGCGAGGCTCGAACCAGGCCATCAGCGAGCGGATCGCAGAGCTGCGAAAACAGATGGAGAGCGAGTTCGGTGTCGTCTCGCGCGTCCTCGGCCGCGTGATCGGACCGCTACTGCTGTGGTCGGCGCGCCGCGAGGGCTCGACCTATCCGGAGGGGCGGCCGCTCGAGCCGCGGACATTCGTCGACCGGAGAAACTGGGCTTAGGGTCTGCGGTTGATCGTTGCCGTGGAGCGCGGCAGCTACGGCATCACTTCGCAAAACTCGTACACTTCGCAATTGGCAAGGCGGTTTGTCACGGGTAGCGGCGCTTCGGCATACCGATGGGCGGGCCGGTGCCGGTCGACTTCTGCGCCGAGAAACCGGATGAGATCGCAAATCGGCTCGGTCGCGTTCGTCCTCCAACGGCGCGCTTTTTTCCATGCGCGGCGCGCTATTTCGAAGCCGCGGTCACCAGTTTGAGCGGCGGATGGACCCAGTAGACCTTGACTCCAGCCCGGGCGGCCGCCTGCTCCACACGGGCCACCGCCTGCTCGTCAACCTGGGTGGCTGGAGAGTTTGACACGGCAGCACAGCCGGGCAGCAGCAAGGCGAGGGAAAGAAGACATAGACGAATCACGGATGACATCACGCACCTCCGGGATCAGCATCGCCACAGCGGGCGACGATACCAAGCGTACGCCCGATCGCGCGTCAGGCGCCGCGCGCAGCACGCCGGTCGAGCAGTCGCGCAAAATTGTCGAGCGACAGCAGGTGCGCATAAATGCGCCCGAGAATGCCCTTCTTGAGCAGGTTCTTGAGTTGCGCGGCATTCAGCGTCTCGAGCTTCTTGTCGCTTGCGCGGTGCATCCCGGTGAGCTGCATCGCCCCGCCCTGATTGAACGTCGCCTGTAGCGAGAAGGATTCGAGCAGCCGGTAGTCGGCGAGGATCGCGCACAGTTCCCGGCTGCGCTCGAGGTCGGACTCGAACTCGGTGAGCAGACGCTCGATGCCCTTCCATCTCTCCAGCGGCTGACCTTGCTCGTCGAATATCGCTTCTCCGGTCTCGTCGTCCACAAAGTCGGTCTCGACGCAGATGAGCCGGTTCTGCTGCTCGATTTTGTCGAGCGTGACTTTTGCCATGCAAAACGGGAAACGGCGCGCGTACGCGGGTACATACACGTCGCGCGCCCAGCGCCCGTCGACATAGAAGAGGTTTTCGCCGGCCGCGAATCCCAGCACGGCGACCGGAGCAAAAGTGACGCCGCCATCGCCGCTCGTGAACACGATCGGGTACACGTGCCCGACCGGAGCAAACTCGGTAAAGCTGATCGGGATTGCATTCAGCGTCCGCGCAAATTCGGGGACTTCGCCGGGCGCGGGCAGCCGCACTTTCTGGTCGCGGCGCAGCGGCGCGATCCGCTTGTAGCCAAAAGGCGCAGTGATCTGCATGCGCGCCATGATAGCGGAAGCGTTGTCCCGGAGCCGGGTTCCCCTGTAAAATCCGTGACCTTCCCCGGGGTGGTAGCTCAGCTGGGAGAGCGCGGCGTTCGCAATGCCGAGGTCGAGGGTTCGATCCCCTTCCACTCCACCAACACCCCTCCCTACGAAATATCAATCGCATGGCGCTTGAGGTCTGCGAGCGGCACGACCGCGAGCGCCTCCTCATGGGTCGCCTGCAGGAGTACGGGCGGCGCAGCGCCCGCGTCCAGCGCTTCCTTCCAGCGCCCCGCACACAGGCACCATCGGTCTCCGGGCTTGAGTCCGGGAAAGCCGATTTCCGGCGCCGGGGTGGAGAGGTCGTTGCCGCGGCGCTTTGAGTATGCCAGGAATTCGCGCGTCATTTTCGCGCACACGACGTGGATGCCGACATCCTCGTAGCCGGTGTTGCAGCAGCCGTCGCGGTAGAAGCCGGTGACCGGATCGAGCCCGCAGGGGACGAGCGGACCGCCCAGCACGTTGAGCGCTCCCGACAGCGCGCGTCGCTCTTTCACGTCTCCACCTTCATCGGCAGGATCACCATCTGCATGCCGGCGAGATGGAGGCGCTGCTGCAGCACCAGCGCCGCCTGGTTGTGCAGAATGCGAAAGAAGAAACTGTCGTGCTCGAAAACGAGCTTCGATGTGAAGAAAATGCTGTTGGGAAAATCCTGGCGCACGCGCTCGCACAACTCGACAAAGCCGTCGATCGGATCGGTGCCGAAGGAGAGGTAGGACTTCGAGGCAAGGCCGTTCGAGCGGCAGAAGTTTTCGAAGAAGTGCAGCGCGACATTGGCTTCGACCTTCATCGCCTCCATGTCCTGCGCGCCGCCGTAGCTGTGCGCGTCCACGGCGCGCGCGTTGACGAACACGAAGTTCCTGAAGTGTCCCGGGAACATGCGCTGCACCCAGAGCAGCGCGTGCAGGCCGCCTCCGCGCGAGGAGCCGACCATGAACACCGCAGTCGGCGCTTCGTGATCGAGCTTCCGCGGTTCGGCCACCGAGCCGAAGGGAACATCTTCGAACTGGGCGTCGATCTTCCTGATCTGCGCCTTGGTGAAATCGTAATGCCGCCGCACCGACGTGCACAGCGCGACGATCGCCACGATGATCGCGATCGCCGCCCAGCCGCCGGCGGCGAATTTATCGAGCGCAAGGAGCAACAGGATCCCGGCGCACACGGCGAATCCTGCACCCGAAAGCGCGAGCCGCCGGAGCCAGCGTTTCGCGTCGCGGTGGCGCCACCAATATACGCACAGTCCGAACAGGGAGACCGCGAAAGTCAGGAACACGCTGATCGAGTAGAGCACCACCAGAAACGTCACGCTGCCATCGGACCACAGCAGGACGGCAAGCGCCGCAAGGCCCATCACGACGATGCCGTTCTCGGTGACCAGCCGCGTCGAGAGATATCGGAACTTGTGCGGTACCCACGAATCGGCCGCCATGTTGGAGAGAACCGCGGGGCCGCCGAGAAATCCGGTGTTGGCGGCCACGAATAGAAGCCCGGCCTCGAGCGCGAGCACAACGAGCAGCGCGCCCTGGTGCGCGAGCGGCGCCTCGAACCCCATGTCCCTGAGCACCGCGGCGAACGCGACCGCATTGAGCGTTTGTCCTTCCACGTGCCGCGCGCCCCAGAGCAGGTAGACAAGAATGACGCCGCCCGCCGTGAAGGCGAGAGACGCCGCCATGTACAGCATGGTGAGCTTGCCGGTGCGTTCGCGCGGTTCGGCGAGCACATTGACATTGTTCGAGACCGCCTCGAGGCCGGTGTACGTGCCGCCGCCCTGCGCATAGGCGAGCAGCAAAAACGCAGCGAGAGGCGCCCAGCCCATGGCGCTGGCTGCCTGGCCGGTCTCCTCCAGCGTGGCGGGCAGGAGCCGGGCGAACTCGCCGGCGTGGGCAAGGATTCCGTACACGATCAGGATTGCGTGCGTGCCGATGAAGCCGAGGAAAACCGGCAGCAGCACCTTGATCGCCTCCTTCATGCCGCGCAGATTGAGCAGCAGCAGCACCACGACGATCGCCAGGCCCGTGGCAAGCTTCCATTTCTGGAATGCGACCGGAAACAGGGAAAAGAGCGCGTCCACGCCGGCCGCGACGGAGATTGCAATCGTGAGCACATAATCCACCAGCAGCGCCGCGCCCGCCACGACCCCCGCATACGGGCCGAGCAACCTTGAGGCCACACGGTAGCCTCCGCCGCCGGTGGGGAAAAGTTCGATGACCTGGTTGTAGGCCAGTGCGATCACGAACACGGTCGCCACTGTCGCGAACGCGAGGTAAAGACCGAGGTGAGTTTGTTCGCCCAGCGCCTTGAACGCTTCCTCGGGTCCGTAGCAGGAAGAGGAGATGCCGTCGGCGCCCAGCCCTACCCAGGCGAAGAACGCCACCAGCGCCAGGTTGTGCCGGGTCTTGCGCGACAGCGGGTCGAGCGGAGCGCCGACGACGAAGTGCCGCAGGCTCTGATACAGATTCATCGCGCCGCGTTGCGCTCCAGGCGCCGCGCGAACACCGTCATTTCCTTCTCCGCCTGGCGATCACCCTTGCGCTTCGCGGCCTCGATTCCGCTCTTCCACGCCGCGAGCGCCTCGGCGTCGCGACCGGCGTCGGCGAGCGCGCGCCCGAGCTGTTTCCACGCCGCGGAATAATCCGGGTCGCGCGTCACGGCCTCGCGCAGCGCGCCGAGCGCGCGCTCGAGCTCGCCCGCCTTGAGGTATTCTCGGCCGAGGGAATAGCGCAGCAGCGCGCCGTCGCGCGGCGTGCCGATCAGCTTCTCGAGGGAGGAAATCAGCGGGTTCGCCATTTCCGCTAAGATAGGCGGGAAGCATTCTACTCCCCGGCATCGCATGAAGACCGTGATCCAGAGCAAGGACGCGCCGGCCGCGCTCGTCGAAATCGACGCGATCCTGTACGCCGGTTGAAGCGCGAGCTTCCACCCGCGACGGCGAAAAAACTCGCAAAGCTCGGGATCCGCTCGCGCGCCGACCTCGTCCTGCACCTTCCGCTACGCTACGAGGATGAGACCGCGATCACGCCGCTTGCCGCAGCCCCGGCGGGGAAACCGGTCCTGGTGCAGGCGCGCGTCATCCGTGCGGAGGTGGCCTATCGTCCGAAGCGGCAGCTCGTCGTGCACGCGGAGGGCCTGGTACTGCGCTTCTTCAATTTCTACGCCAGTCAGCTGAAGCAGTTCCAGCGTGCCGCCGCCGAAGGATTGCAGGTGCGCGCCTTCGGCGAAGTGCGGGCGGGCTGGTTCGGCGCCGAGATGGCGCACCCGCGCTATCACCTGGCGCGTGCCGATGAGCCGCTCGCAGATGCGCTCACTCCTGTCTATCCGACGACGGCAGGGCTTGCGCAGGGCCCCCTGCGCAAGCTCGTACTTGAGTCGCTCGACGAGACGCCGCTCGAGGAAACGCTGCCCGGTGACCTGCTCCGGCGCTACGGGCTCGCGGGCTTCGCGGAAAGCGTCCGGCTGCTGCACCGTCCGCCGCCGGGTGTTGACGTTGCGATGCTCGCCGAGCGCACCCATCCGGCGTGGCAGAGAATGAAATTCGACGAGTTGCTTGCGCAGCAGCTCTCGATGCGGTTGGCATATCGCGCACGCAAGACGCGCCGCGCGCCGGCGCTGCGGACCGACGGGCCGTTGATGAAGCGCTTCTCGGGGAGACTTCCGTTCCGGCTCACGCGCGCTCAGGCGCGCGTGGCGGCCGACATCCTGCGCGATCTCGCCTCGCCGCACCCGATGCAGCGGCTGCTGCAGGGCGATGTGGGCAGCGGCAAGACGATCGTGGCCGCGGTGTCGTGTCTCGCCGCCGCCGACACGGGCTGGCAGGCGGTCGTGATGGCGCCCACCGAAATCCTCGCCGAACAGCATTGGCGCAAGTTCCGCGAGTGGCTGGCGCCGCTCGGGGCCAGGATCGTATGGCTGCACGGCGCGCTCGCACGCAGGGAAAAGCGCGCGGCGCTCGAGGCGATCGCGGCGGGCGAGGCGTCCATCGCGATCGGCACGCATGCGCTGTTCCAGAAAGGCGTCTCGTTCAAGCGCCTTGCGCTCGCGATCGTGGACGAGCAGCATCGCTTCGGAGTGCAGCAGCGGCTTGAATTGCGAAGGCGGGCGAATCCCGAACTCGTGCCGCACCAATTGATGATGAGCGCGACTCCGATCCCGCGCACGCTCTCGATGACTTACTTTGCCGATCTCGACGTCTCGGTGATCGACGAGCGTCCGCCGGGAAGAGGGGCGGTGGCGACGCGCCTCGTTTCCGACGCGCGTCGCGGCGAGGTGCTGCGCCGGATTCGCGCCGCCTGCACCGAGGGGCAGCAGGTGTACTGGGTATGTCCGGTGATCGAGGAATCGAAAGAAGGAGACCTCCGCACTGCGCTCGATACCCATGCGTTGCTGCGCTCCGAGCTGACAGGATTGCGCGTCGGTCTCCTGCACGGGCGCCTGCCGCCCGTGGAGAAGGCGGCGGTGATGGCGGACTTCGCCTCCGGCCGGATCCAGCTCCTGGTCGCGACCACGGTGATCGAGGTCGGCGTGGACGTTCCGAATGCCTCGCTCATGGTGATCGAGCACGCGGAACGCTTTGGCCTTGCGCAGCTGCATCAGCTGCGCGGGCGAGTGGGCCGCGGCCGGCAGAAAAGCGTCTGCGTCCTGCTCTATGCGGCGCCGCTTTCGGCGGCGGCGCGCGCGCGGCTCAAAGTGATCTTCGAGAACACCGACGGATTCGAGATCGCGCGCCAGGACCTGCTGCTGCGCGGTCCCGGTGAATACCTGGGCGAGCGCCAGAGCGGGATGCCGCTGCTGCGGTTTGCCGATCTGGAGCAGGACCAACCGCTCGTCCGAGCCGCGCGCGATGCCGCAGAGTGGCTGCTCGGGCGCGAGCCCGATTCCGCCCTGCGGCATGTCGAGCGGTGGCTGCCGGACAGGCAGGAGCTGCTGCGGGCTTGAGCTATGCTTGACCGCATGGACATTGCCTTCATCATCAAGCGGCTGGATGCGTACGAGCGTCTGGTGAGGCTCGACAAGCCGGTCGGGACGCTACTGCTCTTGTGGCCGACGCTGTGGGCAGTGTGGCTCGCCGCGCGTGGCAGGCCGCCGCTCGGATTTGTGCTCATATTCGTGCTCGGCACGCTGCTCATGCGCTCGGCAGGGTGCGCCATCAACGATTTCGCGGACCGCAGGTTCGATCCGCACGTCGAGCGCACGAAAACCCGCCCGCTTGCCACGGGGGAGATCACGCCGGCGGAAGCGCTCGGCGTGGGCCTGTTCTTTGCAGTGCTCGCGTTCTCGCTGGTGCTGTTTCTCAACTGGCGCGCGATCGCACTGTCCTTCGTGGCGCTCGCAATTGCATGGAGCTATCCGTTCACCAAGCGTTTCTTCGCGCTGCCGCAGGCTTACCTCGGCATCGCTTTCGGCTTCGGTATCCCGATGGCCTACGCGGCAATCCAGGGCAGACTGCCGTGGGAGTGCTGGGCGCTGCTCGCGGCAAATGTGTGCTACGCCTTTGCCTATGACACCGAGTACGCGATGGTGGACCGCAATGACGACGTGAAGCTCGGCATCCGCACTTCCGCGATCGCCCTCGGAGACTGGGATGTGGCGGCCGTGGTCGCAAGCTATTGCATGATGCTCGCGATCCTGGCGGGGATTGGATTTGCGCTGCGGCTTCCGTGGCTCTATTACGTCGGACTGGCCGTTGCCGCGTCGATGCTGGTTCATCATTGGCGCCTCATCCGCGGCCGCACGCGCGAGGGCTGCTTCCGGGCGTTCCGGCACAGCCACTGGATCGGCGCCTCGGTGTTCGGCGGGATCCTGCTCCCGGTCGTGCTGCGATGAAGTACGCGGACCTTCGCGATTTCCTCTCCCAGCTCGAGTCGCTCGGCGAGCTCAAACGGATCGCCGCCGAGGTTTCGCCACGGTTCGAAATGACGGAGGTCTGCGACCGCGTGCTGAAGCAGGGCGGGCCCGCACTCCTGTTCGAGCGGCCCGCGGGATTCTCGATTCCGGTCCTCGGCAATCTCTTTGGCACGGTGCGTCGCGTTACGCTCGCCATGGGGGCGGCGGACGCCTTGGCGTTGCGGGAGATCGGCAGACTGCTCGCCGCGCTGCGTGAGCCGGATCCGCCGCGAGGACTGCGCGACGTCTGGGACAAGCTGCCGGAGCTTCGGCAACTGGCCTCGAAAGTGCTCGATATGGTGCCCAAGGAGCTTGCCTCGGCTGCGTGCCAGGAAGTGGTATGGGAAGGCAGGGACGTGGACCTTGCGCGCCTGCCGGTGCAGACTTGCTGGCCCGAGGACGCCGGGCCGCTCATCACCTGGGGCCTCACCGTCACCAGGGGGCCGCTGAAATCCCGCCAGAACCTCGGAATCTACCGACAGCAGGTGATCGCGCCGAACCGCGTCATCATGCGCTGGCTTGCACACCGCGGCGGGGCGCTCGATTTCCGCGATCATTCGATCGCGCATCCGGGTGCACCATTTCCCGTCGCGGTTGCGCTTGGCGCGGATCCGGCGACGATCCTCGCTGCGGTCACGCCAGTTCCGGACACGCTGGGCGAGTACCAGTTCGCGGGCCTCTTGCGCGGCGCGCGCACCGAGTTGGTGAAATGCCTGGCAAGCGATCTTCAGGTCCCGGCATCCGCGGAGATCGTACTCGAGGGCGCGATCCATCCAGCAGACACTGCCCTCGAAGGGCCGTTCGGCGACCACACGGGCTACTACAACGAGGCCGAATCCTTCCCGGTCTTCACCATTGACCGCATCACCATGCGGCGCGCTCCGATCTATCATTCCACGTACACCGGCAAGCCGCCGGACGAGCCGTCGACGCTGGGCGTCGCGTTGAACGAAGTCTTCGTGCCGCTGATCGCCAAGCAATTCCCCGAAATCGTGGATTTCTACCTGCCGCCCGAAGGCTGCTCGTACCGCATGGCGGTGGTGAGCATGAAAAAGCAGTACCCCGGGCACGCGAAGCGGGTGATGTTCGGCGTCTGGAGCTATTTGCGGCAGTTCATGTACACCAAGTTCATCGTCGTGGTGGACGATGACGTGAACGCGCGCGACTGGAAGGACGTGGTCTGGGCGATCACGACGCGCGTGGACCCGGCGCGCGACACGCTGATCGCGGAAAATACGCCGATCGATTACCTCGACTTCGCAAGTCCGGTCACGGGCCTTGGCTCAAAGATGGGGATCGACGCGACGAACAAATGGCCCGGCGAGACAGCGCGTACCTGGGGCCGTCCGATCGCCATGGATGCTGCAGTGAAGCGGCGCATCGACGCGCTCTGGAAGGAACTTGGGCTGTGAGCACCAACCCGGATCTGGAGGGGCTTCGGGCGTGGACGCACGTCATCTACGGACTGCACGCCTGGTCGGTGCTCGCCGGAATTCTCACGCCGGCGCTGGTCGTGACTACCTTCCTGCTTGGTTGGCCGTCGATCATCGCCGTGATCCTGAACTACGTGAAACGTTCGGAGGCCGCCGGAACGATGTTCGAGTCGCATTTCCGCTGGCAGATCCGGACCTTCTGGTTCGCCGTGCCCTGGGCGCTGCTTGGCCTCGTCCTTTGGGTCACGTTGCTGCTGATCCCGCTCGCGATTTTGGTATGGGCCTTGACGGGACTCTGGGTCGCATACCGCGTCATCCGCGGCTGGCTCGCGCTCGCGCGCGGCGGTCCCATGCCGATGCCGGCCTAGTTCAGCCCCCGTGGACCCAGCGCAGGAGCGCATCCATCGCGGGCTGCGCCTGGTGCGCGTTCGGGTGGTTGACGATCATCACGACTGCATGACGGTGGCCGTTGCGGTCCAGGACGTAGCCCGCCATCGATCGCACGTCCGAGAGCAGCCCTGTCTTGATATGTGCGTTGCCTGCGACTGCCTCGTGCCTCAACCGCCGGCGCATGGTGCCGTCCACTGCAGCAACAGGCATCGAGGCGATGAACTCGGGCATCGCATTGCTGCGCCATGCCGCCAGCAGGAGATTGGCGAGATTTGCCGCGCTGATCCGCTCGACGCGAGACAGCCCTGAGCCGTTTTCCATCACCAATTCGGGCGCGGAGATCCCTTTCGCCGCGAGCCACTGGCGCACCGCGCGAAACGCATTCGCGGCGCGTGCAGGGGGGGCGGCCGATTCCACGGCGAGAGTGAGGAAAAGCTGCCGTGCCATCACGTTATTGGAAAATTTGTTGATATCCCGCACGATCTCGCCCAGCGGGGGAGATTCGTGGACGTGGTAAGGACGGGCGCCCGCGGGCGGCTGGCCTTCGCGCGTTGCACCGCTCCACACGCCCCCCATCTCGGCCCAGAGCTGTGCAAAAACCCCGCCGGCATGATCGTTCGGCTCGAGCAAGGCGACGTTGAGTTCCTTCTCACCGCAGCTCGAGGGGTACTCACCCGTGAACAGTACACGCGGTCGAGCGGGGTCGAACGTTGGCTTCAACAGGTCCCGAAAGGCACGCCCTTCCGGGCAGGCGCCTTCGGAGAGCTTCAGCACATTGACTACGTCCAGCGCGGGGGGGTGCGGGTCGACCGAGACTCGCGCCACGCCGCTTTCGGGCTGCGGCACGAACGCGAAGCGCAGTGACTTGAAATTCACCAACAGCGCGTCCGGCAGCACGTTGTAAGGGCGAAAGATGTCGCCGTCAAAGCGCCCCGGGTCGCCTTGCACGCGCTCGAAATGGCTGCGGTCGAACACCAGACCGCCACGGATTTCCCTCAGCCCCTTGCCGCGCAAGGCGCGCAGAAGCATCCAGAACGCCTCGTAGTTCAACTTCGGGTCGCCGTATCCCTTGAGGATCAGGTTTCCTTCGAGCACGCCGTCGCGCAGCGGCCCATCGAGATAGGCCTCGGTTTTCCAGCGGTACGCCGGGCCTAGCAACTCGAGCCCGGCCAGCGTGGTGACGAGCTTCATCACGGACGCCGGGTTCATCGCGACTTGCTCGTTCACGCGCAGCACGGGACGTGGCGCAGCCACTTCCTGGACGACTGCCGCCACGGCGGCACTTGGGATGCCGGCGGCCCGCAGCGCCTGGTAAACGGGGGGAGGCCAACCATCCTGGGCGTTGGCTGCGAGGCAGGCGCACAAGGCGGGCATGACCAGGATCCAGGATCTCGGCATGGTCGAATTCTATGGGGATCGGCGAATCCGACCTTCAGCGGGGCTTGAAACGCACCTGATTGGCCATTATCATTAGCACTCGCGAAAGGCGAGTGCTAGCAGTTTATTGGCTTCTCGGCCAATATCCATCGCAACGCATTGTATATGTTCAATCATTTTATTGGAGACCCGCATGAAAATCCGTCCTCTGCATGATCGCGTGATCGTCAAACGCATCGACGAGGAGCGCAAGTCTGCAGGCGGCATCGTCATTCCTGATACCGCCGCTGAAAAACCCGACCAGGGCGAAATCGTCGCCGTAGGCAAGGGCAAGAAGGACGACGACGGCAAGCTCATCGCCCTCGACGTCAAGGTGGGCGACAAGGTGCTGTTCGGGAAGTACTCGGGACAGACGGTGAAAGTCAAAGGCGAAGAACTCCTCGTGATGCGCGAGGAGGACATCATGGGCGTGATTGAAGGCGCCTGAACCAGCCAAAGATCAGCTAACCAGGAGAGCATCCAATGCCAGCAAAAGAAGTACGTTTCCACGAAAGTGCGCGCAGCAAGATGGTTCACGGCCTGAACATCCTGGCCGACGCGGTGAAAGTGACCCTCGGCCCGAAGGGCCGCAACGT
>CAZYVT010000077.1:0-15444 GCA_964651335.1 uncultured Enterobacteriaceae bacterium
CGGCGATGGGTCTAAAGCTGGTATCGCGCCTGCAGGAGCGGGCGGGATTGAGGTTTGCCATCGAAGGATAGTCGATGCGGGACGGTGGCTGCCAATCGCCAGCGCGACTTCGCGCTCGCTTCGACAGCAGCTCAACGTCCACGGAGACCAGCAATCCGATCGGACGGTGCACGGCGGCACCGACAAGGCGGTCTACCGGACTCCTCTAAGAACAGGGTCACTGCCGGTGAGCCTCACAACCATGTAAATTAGCCACCGAGGCAGTAGTGTCCGGTTAACTCGGGAATAGATTCAGTTGGTTACAGGACATGAGGTGTTCGGTTTTGTGCTCGTTGTCCGCAAATGCTTGATCGATGGGTGTTTTCTCGAACAACGTGACCGACAGAATCTGTAGCAATGTGTAGAGCGAGGCATCGAGTTGAAGCTCCTTTTTGACGATCGCGATCAGCACGTAGACCGACACTGCGGTCCAGATCTGGGTCTTCACCGCGTTCTCGGAAGTGCCGTAGAAGCGCTTGATGCGCAGGTGCTGCTTCACCCACTTGAAGAACAGCTCCACCTGCCAGCGGCACTTGTAGAGGGCGGCGATCGTCAAGGCAGGAAGGACGGTGTTGTTGGTCAGGAACACGAGCGTTTTGCCCGACTCGGGGTCGCGATAGCGGATGCGGCGCAACCGCTCGGGGTAGTCTTGGGCGGCGTAACGCCCGTTGAACGCGATGCTCTGGTCGCAGATGACACCGGTTGCGCGATCGGTGCTGGCCGAGTACAGGCGTCTTGCGTCCAAGTTCGATTTGGCGCGGGTGACGAAGAACGCCCCCGCCTGATGCAACGTGTACAGGCGTGCATAGTCGATGTAGCCGCGATCCATCACGTAGAACGCGCCCGCCTCCAGGATCAACACGTCCAGGACGTTGACATCGTGGAGCTTGCCGTCGCTCACGTGGATGAAGCTCGGAATGGGGCCGCGCAAATCCAGCAGCGTGTGCATCTTCACCGCGGCCTTGGTCGATTGAAAGCGTGCCCACGGGAACACCGACAGACACAAGTCGATGGTGGTGGAGTCCAGCGCGTAGACCGTGTTGGACAACTCCACCCCGAGGCTGTCGCCGGCATACAGGCGCCGCGCCCTTCGGATCAGCACCTGCGCGAAATCGGCCCAGATGCGCCAGTCGCGCGCTTCGTTGGCATCGGCGAGCGTGGAGCGATGCACCGCTTCGCGCAACCCCATGTGGTAGAGCTTCGCGGCCTGGGCGGACAGACACACCTCGATATCGCGCAGACTCTCGCGCCAGGTCAATTGCGCAAACGCCATGACGCGAAACTGCTCGGCGCAGTTGAGCGAGCGCACGCGCGTGTCGCCTCCGTAGCGCGCCACGATGCGGCGAAAACTCGTCCACGGCACGAAGTCCATCAGTTGGGCGAACAGCGTCTTGCCGACATACATGCGCGTCTCCGGGATGGGCAACCCGGACAACATCGCCGCAATCGGCTCTCGCGTTCAAGTCGGCACCAAGAAAATCCGCCCGAAAACTCATATTCATCAGGAAGTTCGTGCGCTTGAACACGTTCTTAACCGGACACTACTGCCACCGAGGAGGAATTGCGCATGTTCGAAACCACCATTGCCGGCAGCCTGCCGAAACCGGCCTGGCTGGCGGAAACGAAGAAGCTCTGGCCGACATGGCGCCCGGCGGGGACGGAGCTGGACGCGGCGAAGCGCGACGCCACGCTCCTGTGGCTCAAGGAGCAGGAGGACGCGGGGATCGACATCGTCAGCGACGGCGAGCAGTCGCGGCAGCACTTCGTGCACGGTTTCCTCGAGTCCGTCGAGGGGATCGACTTCGAGCACAAGGTGAAGATGGGAATCCGCGACAACCGCTACGAGGCGATGGTGCCGGTGGTGGTCGGGCCCCTGAAACTGAAGGGCCGGGTGCATCAGATCGAGGCGCGCCTTGCGCGCGCGCATACGAAAAGAAAACTCAAGATCACCATGCCCGGGCCAATGACGATCGTGGACACGATCGCCGACCGCCACTATGGCGACAAAGTGAAGCTCGCGATGGCGTTCGCTGCGCTCCTCAACCAGGAGGCGCGCGCGCTGGAGAAGGACGGCGTAGACGTGATTCAGTTCGACGAGCCGGCGTTCAACGTCTACATGGACGACGTGAAGAAGTGGGGCATCGCGGCGCTGCATCGCGCGATCGCGGGTCTCAAGTGCAAGACCGCGGTGCACATCTGCTACGGCTACGGCATCAAGCCGAACCTCGACTGGAAGCAGACGCTCGGAGCCGAGTGGCGCCAGTACGAGGCAATCTTCCCCGCGCTCGCGAAGAGCAGGATCGACCAGGTATCGCTTGAGTGCATCCATTCCAAGGTTCCGGCGCAGTTGATGGGCTTGCTCAAGGGCAAGGACGTGCTGGTCGGGGTCATCGACGTCGCCTCGGACAAAGTCGAGACGGCCGAGGAGGTGGCCGACACGATCGGCAAGGCGCTGCAGTTCGTGCCGAAATCGAAGCTCTTTCCCTGCACCAACTGCGGCATGGCGCCGATGGACCGGGAAATCGCGCTGGCGAAACTGAAGGTGCTGGCGGCAGGCGCGGCACTCGCGCGCAAGCGATACGCCAAAGCAATCAGCAGTCAGCGAGCGAAGCGAAAGGTTCGACGGAAGTAGGCGTCCGCCCGCCATGCCGCCGATTTCCGGGCCATCGGTCAACCAATCACGGCCCAGCCGCGTTGGGTCGGGCTAGAATGTTGCTATAGCGACACGGTATAGACAGGTGCCCGATGGAACGCACGCTCAAGTTGTTCAAGAACGGCGGTAGCCAGGCCCTGCGCTTGCCCAGAGAGTTCCGCTTCGCCGGACGTGAGGTCATTGCGAAGAAGCTGGGGGGGGTTGTGTATCTCATCCCGAAACGTTTCCGCAAGGGTGAGTTCCTCAGGCTTCTCGAAGAAGTCGGTCCGGTGGAACTCGCTCCGCGAGAGCAGCCCGGCTGGACGGACCGGCGAAGCGATCCCGGGCTGCGCGTGGCCAAACGACGCAAGCGCGCCCGGTCCTGACGATGTTCATGTTCGACACCAACGCGATGTCGGCGCTTGTGCACCGGGCGAAAGGTTTCGAGCGCATAGCGGAACGCGTAGCAGAGCTTAGCTACGGGGAGCGCCTGCTTTCCGCAATCTCGCTTTCCGAACTTCAGACCATGATCGAAAAGGCTGTGCAGCCGCGCGCCAAGCGGGCAAAGGTGTGGCAAATCCTGATCCACTTCCGGTTTCTTGCCTTCGATGAAGAAGCTGCCCGCCACGCCGGCCTCATTCGCGCCCATCTCGAGCCCCGCGGCACGGCAATCGGCCCTCTCGATACGCTGATCGCCGCGCATGCGCGCAGCGTCGGCGCGACCGTGGTCACAGACAACATTGCCGAGTTCCGACGCGTTCCCGATCTGCACGTCGAAAACTGGCAACGGTAACTGGCCCGGCTCACCCGCAGTAGAGATAGGACACTGATCCCGGTTTCACGGGAGGTCACCAGCAGTACGCAAAAGCAGGAAAGCACTCCGACTTCGAGCCGCGCGGATCGCAACCGGCCTCGATGAGGCCGGTGTCCTCGTCGAACTGAGCGGCGGAGACGAAGCCCTCGCTCCAGTCGGGCGCGACGTCCAGTTCGTGGCCGCGCCGCCTGAGTTCATCGATCACCTTCTGGCCGAATCGCGGCTCGATCCGCACACGGTTGGGCGCGCCTTCGTGCGGCGCAAAGAACCCCGGAAAGTGCTCGGTGGAGAGTTTCGGCGCCTCGATCGCCTGCTGGATCGTCATGCCGAACGCCGCGCGGTAGAGGAAAAACTGCAGCAGCCATTGGCCCTGGTTGTCTCCGCCCATCGTGCCAAAGGTCATCCACGGCTTGCCGTTGCGGAACGCGAGCGAGGGCGTGAGCGTGGTGCGCGGGCGCTTGCCCGGTGCGACCACGTTCGGATGGTGCGCCGGCCCCAGGTAGAAAGTCATCATCCGGACTGAGAGTGGAAATCCGAGCGGTTCGATCACTTCCGACGACATGATCCACGCACCGCTCGGCGTGAACGAGGCCATGTTGCCTTTGGCGTCCACTGCGTCCACGTGCACCGTGCCGGCGCCCCAGGATTTCGGGGTGAAGCGCTCGTCCGCCGGGAGCAGCGCGGCATTTCGCTGTGCGTCTCCCGGCCGCAGTTCCAGGTTCGAGCGCCTGAGATCGATCAACGCGGCGCGGCGCGTCGTGTAATCCTCGGAAAGCAGGACTTCGCCCGGCACCAACGCCTGCGCCGGGTCGCCGTAGTACTGCTCGCGGTCGGCGAACGCAAGCTTCATCGCCTCGATGAGCAGGTGGCAATAATCAGCGCTGCCCGGACCCATCGTCTTGAGATCAAAGTGCGACATCAACGCCACCGTCTGCAGCTCGGCCGGGCCCTGTGTCCAGAAGCCGCACTTGAAAAGCTCCGTGGCGCCGAAACGCAGCCTTGCGGGCTCTTCGATCCTGGTTTCGAAGCGCTCGAGGTCCTCGCGCGCGAGAAGACCGTCGTGGTCTCTGGAAAATCGCGCGATCTCGGCTGCGATCTCGCCCTGGTAGAACGCTTCGTGCGGGTCTTGCGCGCTGGCGAGGTAATCGTACGTGCGCGCAAGCGCTTCGTTTTTCAGCAGTTGGCCAACCTCCGGAACGCGCCCTCCGGGCACGTACAGCCGCCCGCTCGCCGGCCATTCGCGCAGGAATTTCTCCTGCATCGCCACCAATCCGTACTTGTGCTGGTTGCGCAGGCCCTCGGAAACGGGGAAGCCTTTTTTCGCCAGCTCGAGCGCAGGTGCGATCACTTCACGGAAGCTCATCGTGCCCCAGCGCGTAAGCGCCGTGAGCAGCGCAGAGAACGCCGCCGGCACGCCGGCGGCGAGAATGCCGGCCTCCGGCACGTCGGAGAGCCCGCGCGCCCGGAATGCTTCCGGTGTCGCCTTCATCGGCGCGGCGGTATTGCCGTTGACCGCGATCACGCGGTGCTCGCCCGCCGGGCGCACCAGGATCGGGCACTCGCCGCCGATCGTGTGCATTTGCGGATTGACGACGCCTTCGACCAGCGTTGCGGCCACGGCGGCGTCGATCGCATTGCCGCCCGCCTTGAGCACATCCACGCCCGCATTCACGGAGAGGTAGGAATTCGCCGCGACCGCGCCGTGCGTGCCGATCAGGCGCGGGTAGAAGGTGGTCGAGTCGGTGGGAAGGATCCGGTAGGCGCGGCGGCTCATGGGGTTAGCCCGAGGGCCGTACGAGATCGGCCTTGGTGGCCGGTACCGAAAAGGTTGCGTCCGGAAACTGCGGCAGCGCGCTCTCCCACTCCGCGTAACGCGCGCGCATCGCGGCGAGCCGCAGCGGCTCGCGCTTGCCGAAGTTCGCGCGCTCGCGCGAGTCCTGCGCGAGGTCGTACAGAAACTCGTCGCCGTCGAGTGAAAGCCATTTCCAGTTTCCGGCGCGTATCGCCTTCTGGTTGCGAAATTTCATACGCCAGTAGAGTTCGCGCTCGAAGACCGAGTGCGGCTCCTCCAGGACCGCAACGAGGCTTTTCCCGTCCAGTGGAAAATCCGGATGCGGCGAAACCCCTGCCGCTTCGAAGAACGTCGCCACCCAGTCCATCGTAATCGCATGCTGCGAGGTGACGCCGCCCGGCTTCACGCGCGCCGGCCAGCGTACGATATAGGGAACGCGGATTCCTCCCTCGAGCAGGTCCATTTTCCTGCCGACCAGCGGCCAGGTGTCGGAAAAGCGCTCGCCGCCGTTGTCGCTGGTGAAGACGACGAGCGTATTTTCGTCGACGCCGGCCTTCTTCAGCGCGTCGCGGATCCGGCCGATCCCCTCGTCCATGTGACGGATCATGGTGAGATACGTCTGCACCGACCCGCCGTCGAAGTGATAGAGCTTCGGCAATCGGCGCGCTTCGGCCTCGTCCGCGCGCGTCTCCCAGGGCCAGTGCGGCGCGGTGTAGTGCACCGAGAGAAGAAACGGCTGTCTGGGCTGCCGTTCGACGAACTCGACGGCGCGATCGGAAATCAGATCGGTGAGGTAACCGACACGGTGCGCTTCCTCTTCGTCCTGGTACAAGTCGTGCGCGTCCGCCGAATCCTTGTGCGTGAAGTAGTCCAGCCCGCCGCTCATCGAGCCGAAAAACTCCTGGTAGCCGCTCTTCAGCGGCCCGAAATGCGGCAGGAAACCAAGATGCCACTTGCCCACGAGCGCGGTCCTGTAGCCGGCATCGCGAAGGACCGAAGGCAGGGTCGGATGCGAGGGCGGCAGGCCGAGCACCGGGTCGCCCCGATGCCGGGTCGCAATCGGCTCGTCGTTGCCTCCGCGCAGCCGGTACTGCCAGCGCCCGGTCATCAGCGCGAAGCGCGTCGGCGAGCAGACCGGCGAGTTCGAATAGCCGTCGGTGAACCTCAGTCCTTCGGCCGCCATGCGGTCGAGTTCGGGCGAACAGTGCGAGCGCCCGCCGTAGCAGCCGAGGTCCGCGTAGCCGAGGTCATCGGCGAGGATGAAAACAAAACCGGGTCGCATCACCGGGAGAGGATAGCAAAGCCCCGGCTGCGGCGGCGTTCCGGACTACTTCTTTTTTACCTCGTACTCGGCGACCGCCTTCTTCAGCTTGGAGTATTCCTCGCAGCCGAAGAAGCAAAGGCGATCCAGCGCCGCGAGATGCTCCTTCGCCTTGGAAGCGTTGCCGATCATCAGATAAGCCTCGCCGATGTACTCGTGCGCGCCGCGGTGCCTGGGGTCGATCCTCAGCGCCTCGTTGTAATGCTTGAAGACCAGGTCCACGTTCGGGTTGGCGCCCTTGCGGATCGCATACGCGAAGAGATTATGGTACTCGGCGTTGCCAGGGTCTTTCGCGAGCGCCTCGCGCAGGATCGACTCGGATTGCGGCCAGTCTTTCTGCGCGTTGGCGGCCAGGACTTTCTCCAGCACCGGGTCCTGCACGGACCCACCTCGAAGCGTGTTACCGTCGCCGGGGTCCGCAAGCACCGATGTCGCGGCGAAAAAGGCTATGATGAATGCATGCTTCGCTGCGGCCTTCATCGCGTTCTCCCGGTCATCGCCATAGCCGCTACGTTAACAGGGATCGCGCCGGATGCATTCCCGGCGCCGGAGCAGCGCGCGGACGCGCTCACGAGCCTGGAGCACCCCCAGACCGAGCGCCGCGCGGAAGCCGTGGTCTGGATCGCCAACCACGGCCGGATCGAAGACCAGACGCTGCTGCTCAAGCGCTTGCGTGACGAGAGCCCGTTCGTGCGCGGCTACGCCGAGCAGGGGCTGTGGCTGTTGTGGAGCCGCTCGGGCGAAGGCGAGATCGACCGCCTCATGGCGCAGGGGGTCGAGGAGATGCAGGCCGGCCGCCACCGCGAAGCGGCCGCGACCTTCAGCGAAGTGATTCGCAGGAAGCCGGAATTCGCCGAGGGCTGGAACAAGCGCGCGACCGTCCACTACCTTGCGGGCGAGTACCAGAAGTCGATCGCGGATTGCGACGAGGTGATGAAGCGCAACCCCTTGCACTTCGGCGCGCTCTCGGGCTACGGGCAGATCTACTTCCGGTTGGAGGACTACGACAAGGCGCTGCACTGGTGGAGGCGCGCACTCGAGGTGAATCCCAACATGATCGGCGTCGAAATCAACATCAAGAGCGCCGAGGAGCTGCTGAAAAAGAAGCGCGGTCGCATGATCTAGCAGCCCATGGGACGCCTTGCCGAGTGGGCGCACGCTCTCAAGCGCGAATCTCTGGTGCTTTATTACGCCGCGCGCGATCCGCGCACACCCTGGTACGCGAAGGTCCTCGCCGGCGTGATCGTCGCCTATGCGCTTTCTCCGATCGACCTGATCCCGGATTTCATCCCCGTGCTCGGCTATCTGGACGAGCTGCTGCTGCTCCCGATCGGAATCTGGCTCGCGCTGCGGCTCGTGCCGGCAACCGTTCTCGCCGAAGCGCGTCGACGGGCCGAATCGACGCTCGAGCGTCCGAAGAGTCGCGCCGCGGCGGTGGTGATCGTGGCGATCTGGATCGTCTGTGCGGCCGCATTCGGCCTCTGGCTAGTCAAGCTCCTCGAGTAGCTCGACCACCGCGGCAGCCGCCTCGCGCGGATGCTCGAGGGGAAACAGATGCCCGCCGGGGACCCGGCGTTTCAGGAACCTCGGCTCGCGCATGAGCGACATCCCCACCATGCGCACCACATCGGAGTCGGCGCCGCCGACGAAACCCGCAGGGACGCGCAGGCGCCTGAGGTGGCGCGACATGTCGTGCGGGATCGTGCGGTAGATCCGGTACTCGATCTCCGGGCCGATGCGCAGCCGGAGGTGGCCGTGCCCGCCCACCAGCGCGTGGCGCACGTAGTCCTCGAGGCATTCCGCGGCGAAATGGCGGAACAGGCGGCGCGTGCGGAAGTGCGCTTTCGCCTCCTCGCGGCTCGGCCAGTCGCTTCTGCGCTCCCGCGTCGCGCCGGCCGGGGTCACGCGATCGACTATGCCGAAGCGCTTGGTCGCCCCGAGGAGCCCACCCTTGATCGGACCCACGATCGGCGCATCCAGCAGCACCATCGCGCGAAACAGCTCGGGTCTTCTCACCGCAGCAAGAAACGTGAGATAGCCGCCGAGCGAATGCCCGACCCCGTACACCGGCTCGCCATGCCAGTCGCGCTCGATCGCGTCCTCGAGCTGCTCGACCAGATGCAGCCAGCGCTCGGTCACCGGATAGCGAGGGTCGATGCCGAACGCCTCGATCGCGCCGATGCGGTAGCGCCGGCCGAGCTCTCCGAGCATCGCCGCGTAGCACGGCGCCGGAAAGCCGTTGGCATGCGAGAACTGGAGCGGCGGTTTCATGTCCCTGTAATGCCGCGCCATGGTCCGGTTTGTCCCCGCAGCGATCGCCGCGCTCGCTCGGACACGCGACGTTGCTGCTGCGGATCGGCGGACCCAATGTGCTTACCGATCCGCATTTCTCCAACCGCGCCTCGCCAGGAACTAGCGCTCAGGAGCGCCTTCTCGCCGCGGATTCCAAATCCATCGGTTCTCCAAAGCGAAAACCCTGGGCGTAGTCGCAGCTGCAGCTTCGCAGGGCCTGTTCCTGAGCTTCGGTCTCGACGCCTTCGGCGACGACTTTCAGCCCGAGCGCATGTGCAAGGTCGACCACCGCGACCGCGATCTCCCTGCTGTCCGCGTCCTCCGGAATTGTGCCGATGATGGATTTGTCGATCTTCAGTTTATCCACCGGAAACCGCTTGAGATTCAGCAGGCTGGAGTAGCTCGTGCCGAAGTTGTCAATCGCCAGGGACACGCCGAGATCCTTGAGCTTGCGCAGCGTCGGGAGCGCCGGCTCGTTGTGCTGCATCGCCGTTGCCTCGGAAATTTCGAGCTCGAGCTGCCCTGGCGGCAGGCCGGACTCCCTGAGCGCGCGCGCCACGATGTCAACCAGCTTCAGGTCTGTGAACTGGCGCGTGGACAGGTTTACACCGACCACGAGGCCGCGGTCGGCGCCATTGAGCGCGCCCCAGCGGCAGACTTCGCCGACCACCCAATCGCCGATCCGCAGGATCAATCCCGTGTCCTCGGCGAGCTGGATGAATTCGGCCGGGGAGATCAGGCCGCGCGAACGGTGCTGCCAGCGCAACAGCCCCTCGTACCCGGCCACGCGCCCGGACGCAAGCTCCACCACCGGCTGGTAATACAGGCGCAGCTCCGCGTTCTGCAACGCACCGCGCAAGTCGTTCTCGAGCGTGAGGCGCCTCGTGGCCGTGAGGTTCATCTGCTCGGTGAAAAACTGGTAGTTGGCGCGTCCCGTTTCCTTGGCGTGGTACATCGCCGCGTCGGCATTGCGGATCAGTGTTTCCGCATCGCGACCGTCGTCCGGGAAAATACTGATGCCGATCGAGGGCGAAACCTGGAGATCGCGCTCGTCCACCGTCATCGGCTGCGAGACCGTCTCGATGATTTTCTGCGAGACATGCGCCAGGTCGGACAGGCGCTTGATTTCAGGCAGCACGACGACAAACTCATCGCCGCCGACGCGGCAAATCGTGTCGCCGGTGCGCAACTGCTTCGCCAGGCGCAGCGAAACCTCCTTCAGCACCGCGTCGCCCGCCGCATGGCCCGCGGAATCGTTGATGATCTTGAACTTGTCCAGGTCGATGAACATCACCGCGCTCTGCTTGCGGTTGCGTTCGCTCAGAGCGAGAGCCTGGGTCAGCCGGTCCTCGAGCAGCCGCCGGTTCGGAAGGTTCGTGAGCGCATCGTGATCGGCGAGATACTGCGCGCGCAGCTCGGCCAGCTTGCGCTCCCCGATCTCCGTCTCCAGGATCTGATTCACGCGCTGCAGCGCGGCAGTGCGCTCGGCCACCGCACGCTCGAGTGCTATGCGCGAGGCCTCGAGCGACTCCCGGGTGGCGCGCTGCTCCGTGACATCGTCGCAGGTCCAGATCACGCCCTGCTCGGGCTCGGCCGGGTCGATCGCCCTGCCGACGAGTTTGCACCATATGAGGGCGCCGTCTTTTTTGCGGAAGCGGCGTTCCTCCGAGTACGTATGGCCCTCGGCGAGCCGCGGCAGCACTTCACGCGCGATTTCCTCGAACTCGTCCTCGGTCGGGACGATGAGGGCCGTGCTCTTCTCGGTAAGCTCGCCCGGCGCGTAACCGAACAGCTCCTCGAAACGCCGGTTGCAGCGCACGATCTTGCGGTCCTTGACGAAGGAGATCCCGATCGAAGCCGTGTTGAGGATCGCATCCTCCTCGCGCAGCACCCGTGCAAGCTGGTCGTGCTGGCGCTGCCGCTCGGTGATGTCCTGCGCGATCCAGACCGTTCCCTGCTGCGCGTCTTCGTCGTTGATGGCCTTGGCGATGACGTGGCACGGAAACAAGCTTCCGTCCCTGCGCCGCATCTCCCATTCGACGTCCAGCCGGCGTCCCGCCGACAGGAGCGGGATCGCAATCTGTCCGAGCATGTCGTAGCTTTCGCGCGACGGATACACGACCTCGCCCGACTGCCCGATCAGTTCGTCTGGGCCCCAGCCGAACATCTCCGCGAACTTGGGATTGCAGAGGAAGAACCTGCGGTCCCGCGTAAAGGCGATGCCGACCGAGGCGGTCGCAAGGACCGCGTCGTACTCGAGCTGCGTGTAGCGCGTACGGCCGGCGTAGCCGGGTGACGACTCGTCGGCCGGTGCGCTAACGGAAACCTTGTCGCCGTTGTTCACTTGCGCGCAAGCTGCTCGAATTCGGACGCCAGTTCCCGGAAGCGGATCCCGGCCGCCTGGCGCTGACCGGGGATCAGCGTCTTGTCAAGGTCGAGCAGCATGCTGAAGTACTCTTCCAACTGGGCGCGCGCCGCGGCTGCATGAGCCGGATCGCGCCCGCGGTCCCAGCGCAGCGCCCAATCTGCGAAGCGCAACCTCGCCTCGCGTGCCCGCAGCATGGCGATGAATTCGGCTTGCAGGCGCTTGCGCTCGCGGTCCCGAAAGCCGTCCGTGAATGGCGCACGCTCGCTGTATTGTCTGACCCGCTCGACCTGCGCATCGCTCAGTCCCCCGAACCATTCCTCCAACCGCTCGAGGTTGCGCTTCAAGCGCCGCCTGCGGCGCTCTTCCCCGGTCCCCGAAAGGTACTCCCTGGCAAACTTGCGGTTGTCTTCCTCGAACCGCTGCTCCAGATGCTCGATCTGCTCCGGGGTCATGCGGTCGAGCAGATCTGCCGTCTCGCCTGCCGCGGCGCGCACCGCCTCCAGCACCTGCGCCTGAACCGAATCGTAACCCCAAACAAGGTCTTCCTGCGAGAGGCCGCGTGCAAGCCTGCCGCCGGCTTCGGCGGCCAGCCGTGCGTATTGCGGCAATGCGTTCGACCGGTGCCAGGCGACGAACCCGGCAATGCGCTCGTCCAGCTCTTCGCTCTGTGCGCCGTGAACGTCGAGGTATCTGCCGGCGTGCCAGCGCAGGAACACCTCCGCATTGTTGTACGCAAAGCGCGTCGCGCTGCAGCCGGAGCACAACGCGACCGCCAACAGGATGAGAATTCGCACCATCGCTACCAGAAGTTCTCCCTGGTGATGTGCCCCGGCGCCCGGCGCCGGTGCTTGCGCAACCCCCGCTCGAGGAGCGCTGCGGTGACGTCTTTCACCATGTCCGGATTGCCGCAGAGCATGAACTGCGAGCGCTGCGGCGCGATGGCGTATGCCGTCGCCTCAAGGCGTCCATCACGGATCGCCGCCGGGATGCGTCCGGCGAGCGAGCCCGGATGATCCTCGCGGCTGACAAACGTCACGTAGCGGAACTGCTCGCCTCGGGAGTGCTTCGTGGCTTCGACCAGGTCGCGGTACACGAGTTCGTTTGCTCGGCGTACCGCGTGCACCAGGATCACGCGCCGATAAGCGCGCCACGGCGGGTCCGTGCGCAGGATCGAGAGAAACGGTGCGAGGCCCGTTCCCGTGGCAACGAGCCACAGCTCCTCCGCCTTGGGAACTTCCGAAAGCACCAGGAATCCGGACGGGTTGGTCGAGAGATGCAGCGCGTCGCCCGGCTGCAGGCACGCCAGGCGCGGCGAAAGCGGCCCCTCGGGCACCACGATGCCGTAGAACTCGAGCGGCATCTCGCCGGGCGGATTGACGAAGGAGAAAGGACGCGCGATGCGCTCGCCGTCGACGTCGAGCGCCAGTTTGACGAACTGCCCCGCCTCGAACTCGAGCGCCGGCCCCGCCACGCGAAGCGAAAAGAGCGCCGGCGTCCAATGACGGTTTTCGAGCACCCTGCCCTCGAGCCACTTCGCCGTCATCGCTACTGCGCCGCCGGGCTCGAGTAAGCCTGATGGACGGCTTCGAACTCCGCGATCACTTCGGGCGGCAAGACAAGATCGAACCATCGCGCCTGCTCCTCCAGCTGGGCGACGCTGGTGGCGCCGACGATGGTCGAAGCGGTGAAAAAACGGCTGCGCACGAACCCGAGCGCGATTCCGGTCAGGGGAATCCGGTGCTTGTCGGCGATCTTGCAGTACTCCCCGGCGGCGGCGAGCACCCGCGGGCGCTTGTAGCGCTCGCCGAAATCCACGAACTTTGCGAGGCGCCCGGCGGACGGCCAATCCGTTGCGCGATACTTTCCGGTGAGCAGCCCCATCGCCAGTGGCGAATACGCAAGCAACGGTATGTCAAGCCGCCGGCTCGCCTCGGCCAGATCGCCGTCAAACAGGCGCGAGACGAGGTTGTAGCCGTTTTGCACCGACACCGGAACGGGCAGACCGTTCTCGCGCGCCAGGCGCGAGAACTCGCACAGCCCCCACGGGGTTTCGTTCGAGAGCCCGTAGGCGCGGATCTTTCCCGCGCGTATCGCCGCCGCCATCGCCTCGATCTGTTCCAGGATCGGTACGTCCTCGCGCTCCTTCGAGGGGTCGTACTGCCAAGCGCCGAAGGAGGGCACGTAGCGTTCCGGCCAGTGGATCTGGTAGAGGTCGATCCAGTCGGTTTGCAGGCGCCTGAGGCTGTCGTCGATCGCCCAGGGAATGGTTTTTTTTGAAACATGATTCTCGCCGCCACGGATCCACTCGCGCCGGCCGGGCCCGGCGATTTTCGAAGCGAGAACGAGCTGTCCCCTGCGGTGACGGTTCTGCGCGACCCACGAACCCAGGATGCACTCGGTAGCGCCCTGGGTTTCCCTGCGGGGCGGCACCGGATACATCTCTGCGGTGTCGATGAAGTTGATGCCGTGATCGAGCGCCCACTCGATCTGCGCGTGCGCCTCGCTTTCCGTGTTCTGCTCGCCCCAGGTCATGGTGCCGAGGCAGATTTCCGTGACTTCCAACGCGCTTTGACCCAATCGTCTGCTTTTCATGCGCCGGGATTTGAACACGATTACCCGCTAAAGTCTCGGCATGCACGAGCTGATTCCGTTTGCCGAGGGCGGGTTCGCGTTCCTGAAGGGCGTGTTTCCGTATTCGCAGGGCGTAAAGGCGCTGCCGGGCTTTGCGATCGAGCGTGCGCGCTTCTCACAGACCGTGCCGGTCGCGGAAGGGTTCCGCAAGATCGCCCTGCACTTTGGGGCGCTCGGACGGCCGAGGACCGCGTTTTGCGCCTGCGAGTTGCGCTCGCCCCGGCCTTTCTCATTCGAAGGCTTCGCCGAATTCAACCGGGGCTACGTTGCGGTGCTTGAAGAGTGGAAGATCTTTCGGAACGGCTTGAATCCGGTCGCGCGATCCAACGTCGCGTCTGAGATCGATCCGTCCGTGGAGCCGTCGTTCTACGCCTTCAGCTACACAGTTCCCGACCAGTCTGACTCAGCAAGCTTCGTTGTCGCGGGCAGCGGAGAGTGGCCGGAGGGCGGGCGCTTTCCGGAGGACATCGTGGCGCGCGGCGATACCACGAAGTCGGGAATGAGGACGAAGGCGAACTGGGTTCTCGACGTGATGGAAAGCCGCATGCGCGGCCTCGGCGGATTCACGTGGAAGGACGCCACCGCCGTACAGGTCTATACCGCGTTGCGGTTTCCGATCGATGAGGTTGCGCGCCGCGCGGGCGCGAGCCTCGTGTGGCACTACTGCCGGCCGCCGATCGAGGGTTTGGATTTCGAAATGGATGTGCGGGGCGTCAGCACGGAGCGCCTCATCCGGACTTAACGGGCAAATCTGTGCGATCACCCCCGGTCGGACCAAGCAACCGCTCGATTCGCCACTTGAAGATGTGCCGGAGATAATCCTCGTCCCGCAGATTCACACCGGGCGCGCCTCAGCGAGCACGCGGGCCCTTATCCGCTCGGGGAGATCAAACGGAGTGACAACGTCGACCTTCAAGCCGAGGGCCGATTCGAGTTCCTGCTGCAACCCAGCCATGTCGAGCAAGGTCATGCCTTTGGGTGCCTCGACAAGCAGGTCGAGGTCGCTCTGCTCGGTATCATCTCCTCGCGCTGCGGACCCAAAGACCCGCACGTTCGTCACCCGGCAGGCATGCGCTGCCCTCAGGATCGTGGCACGGTGCTTCGCGACGGCTTCAGACGGCCTCATGACGGTACGTCCACCTGGAAATCTTGCGCGAGATGTTACACCAAGGACTTTCATGCCCTCGCGAACGCAAGCCGCTCACCCCTCCGGCAGCAGCTTGCGGATCAGATTGAGCAGATCGAGCGGGCTGTAGGGTTTCGCGAGGTACGCGGTGGCGCCAGCCTCTTTCGCCTTCTGGTCGTCGCCGGAAAGCGCGAACGAGGTGATGGCGACGATCGGTGTTGCTGCCGTCGCGGCATCGGCGCGGAGCCTGCGCGTCGCCTCCAGGCCGGAGATCTTCGGTAGCTGGATGTCCATGAGGATAAGGTCAGGACGGCGCTCGATCGCCATCGCAACACCCGCCTCACCGTCGTGTGCCTCGATGAGCTGGTAGGTGGTCCGCTTCAGCAGGTCGCGCACGATCTTGCGGTTCATCTCGTTGTCTTCGACGTA
>CAZYVT010000078.1:0-6516 GCA_964651335.1 uncultured Enterobacteriaceae bacterium
ACACCGGGTTGCGCGACACCGCCTGGCTGGTCTGGCCTTCGATCACCGTCTTGCCGTTCAGCTTGACGGTGACTTCCTGGATGAAGTGCAGAGGGATGAGCATGCCGGCGTTGTCCTTGCGCAGGCCGGTTTCCATCGGGTGATTCATGAGCACGCGCACGTCCGCGGTATCGCCCTTGAGCGTAGCGCGCACTTTCATCGGATCTGCCATATCAGCCTCCGCAACCCCCAATGGTGACTTTGACTTCCTTGACCGCGGCGTAGTGCTTTCCGCCCGCCTCGGCCACCACGCGCACGTTGGACGACTCTGCCATCTTGACGTTCACCTTGACGAACGGAACCGCGCCCTCGAGGAAATCGAACTTTGCCGCCAATGGGAAAGGATTCTTCTCGATCAGCACGACGAGGGACCTGGTGTTCGGCAGGCTGCTCGTGATCTCGATCGGAACCACCTGTCCGTTTTCCGCGATCTGCGGCGCCTCGATCACGATCTCGTTGCTGTCGGCCGGGCTCGCCGCGCCCAGACTCTTGAGCGCATCCGCCAGCGTCCTGGATCCGAACGCGTCCTTGTTCCAGCCGGCGGCGAGCAGCTCCTGTGGACGCAGCACCCCGGCGGCGAATGCCGCGGCGAGCGCACCGGACGCGCCGGCGCGTTGCAATATCTTCCTTCGATTCCGGTTCATGCCCACCTCCTGACCGCCAGATGCTAACCGCTCTGCCAGATTCGGAAAAGCCCCGCAAAATGAATTGTTCTTATTCGCGCATGCGGCCGATTCATTTGCGGCGCCAATGCCCCGAGGCGCCGCCGCGCTTTTCCTCCAGCCGCACGCTGCCGATCGACATGCCGCGGTCGACCGCCTTCAGCATGTCGTAGATCGTGAGCAGCCCGACGGCGGTCGCCGTCAGCGCCTCCATCTCGACGCCGGTGCGCCCGCGGCATTCGACTGTCGTCTGCAGCACCACCTGGCTGCGCGCGTCGTCCAGATCGAAATCCACGGCGACGCGCGTGATCGCGATCGGGTGGGCGAGCGGAATGAGTCCGGGCGTGCGCTTCGCGGCCTGGATCGCGGCGATGCGTGCGACGCCGAGCACGTCGCCCTTCTTCGCGCTGCCCCGGGCGAGCACGCGGAATGTCTGCGGGCGCATCTTGATGCGGCCCGTGGCGACGGCGACCCGCTTCGTCTCGCCCTTCGCCCCCACATCCACCATGCGGGCGCGGCCCTTGCGGTCGAAATGCGTGAGCATGCGCGATTCCTTGCGCGTCAAGGGATACTCCTGGGAACTCGTGGACCCGGACGGTATCATAGCCGGATGCGCGTCCTCGCATCGCTGCTCGCCCTTTTTCTCTCTGTCCTTCCGCGCGCGTTCGGGCAGGCGCTCCCCGATCTCGGCGAGGGCTCCGGGGGCGTGCTGCCGCCTCAGATCGAACGCAGGATCGGCGAAAGCATCCTGCGCGAAATCCGGCAGCGCGATCCGTCCTACCTCGACGATCCGGAGATCGCCGACTACCTCAACCAGTGCGGCGGAAAGCTCGTCGCCGCAGTTCCCGGCGGCCCGCAGGATTTCGAGTTCTTCGCCATTCGCGATTCGACGATCAACGCCTTCGCGCTGCCGGGAGGCTTCGTCGGCGTGCACACCGGGCTCATCGCCGCATCGGAGAGCGAATCGGAGGTCGCTTCGGTGCTGGCCCACGAAATCTCGCACGTCACGCAGCGGCACATTGCGCGCCTGCTCGGCGCGCAGCAGCAGATCCAGGTGCCGGCGATGATCGCGATGGCGGCCGCGATTCTGCTCGGGCGCACGCGTCCGGACCTGGCCCAGGGCGCCGCCATGGCGGCCCAGGGTGCGGCCGTGCAGGCACAGCTCAGCTACTCGAGGGACTTCGAACGCGAGGCCGACCGGATCGGGTTCCAGAGGCTGTCGGCCGCGGGATACGACGTGCGCGCCATGGCGTCCTTCTTCGAGAAGATGCAGCGCACCACCCGCATCGTCGACGACGGCAGTGTGCCGGGATATCTGCGTTCCCACCCGGTCACGACCGAGCGGATCGCGGACGCGCAGGCGCGCGCGGCAAACCTGCCGTACCGGCAGCACCCGGACAGCCTCGAATTCCATCTCGTTCGCGCCAAGCTTCGCGCGGAGACCGGCGAGGCGCGCGACGCGGTCACGGAGTTCGGCGCTGCCGTTCGCGAACGGCGCTTCGCCAACGAGCCGGCGGCGCGCTACGGGCTTGTGATGGCGTTGCTGCGCGCCAGACAGGCGCACGAAGCGGCGAGCGAGCTTGCGCGGCTGCTCGCGACCGGCGCGGCGAGCCCCATGCTCGTCCTGCTTGCGGCGCGGGTGCAGCAGGCGCTCGGCGATGGCGCGCGCGCGCTTACGGTGCTGAAGGAAGGCGCCGAGCGCTGGCCGAACCGCCGTTCGGTTGCATACGCGTACGCAGAGGCGCTCGATACGCAGGGCCGCAACGACGAAGCGCTTGCACATCTGAATATCCAGATCCGCCTCTATCCGCGCGACGACAAGCTGCATGAGATGAAGGCGAAGACGTACGCCGCGCTCGGAAAGCGGCTGCAACAGCATCAGGCGCAGGCCGAGGCGTACGCGCTGCGCGGGAGCCTGCCCGCCGCGATCGAGCAGCTGCAACTGGCGCAGGCCGCGGGCGACGGCAACTTCTACGAACTCTCCGCCGTAGAGGCGCGGCTGAAGGAGCTGCGCGCCGAACACACCCGCGAACTCAGGGATTCGCGCAAGAAATAGGGCGCGCTGCAATTGCCTCCGCTTATTGGCGGATCAGCAACATCTTGCGAGCGTTCCGGACCCCCGTGATAGCGTACTGCACCGTGCAACAGCGCAGCGAACTCACGCCATTCGAATGACAGGTCTGGTCAATCCACACGGCGGCAAGGGATTGCGGCCGCTGCTCCTGGAAGGCGAGCCGCTTGCCCGGGAGCGCGCGCGTGCCCGTTCGCTCCCCGGTGTGCGCGTGTCGTCGCGCGAACGCGGAGATCTGATCATGCTCGGCATCGGCGGCTTTACGCCGCTTTCCGGCTTCATGGGGCAGGCCGACTGGAAGCGCGTGTGCGATGAAATGAAGCTTGCCTCGGGAATTTTCTGGCCGATCCCGATCACGCTCTCCACGGATGCCGGTACCGCAGCAGCAATGCGGGAAGGCGCCGAGGTCGCGCTGCGCGACGCCGATTCGGGTGACGCGATCGCCACCATGCGGGTCGAGGAGAAATACCGGATCGACCGGCGCCATGAGTGCCGGGCGGTCTTTCGCACGGACGATTCCGAGCACCCGGGCGTGAAGATGGTGATGGAGCAGGGCGAGGTCAATCTTGCGGGTCCTGTCAAGGTGCTCTCGCAGGGCGGTTTTCCGGAAAAATACGGCGCGCTCTACATGACGCCGGCGCAGACGCGCGCGCTGTTCGAAAAACTCGGCTGGACGAGAATCGCGGCATTCCAGACCCGCAACCCGATGCACCGCTCGCATGAATACCTGGCGAAAGTGGCGATCGAAACGTGCGACGGCGTTTTGGTGCATTCGCTGCTCGGCAATCTCAAGCCCGGCGACATACCGGCCGAGGTGCGCACGCGCGCGATTGCGGCGCTGATCGAGCGCTACTTCCGCGCCGGAACGGTGGTGCAGTCGGGCTATCCGCTCGACATGCGCTACGCCGGGCCGCGCGAGGCGCTGCTGCACGCGCTGTTCCGGCAGAACTACGGCTGCTCGCACCAGATTGTCGGCCGGGATCACGCCGGCGTCGGCAGCTACTATGGGCCGTTCGACGCGCACCGGATCTTCGACGAGATTCCCAGGGGTTCGCTCGAAACCGAACCGCTGAAGATTGACTGGACCTTCTGGTGCTACCGCTGCGGCGGCATGGCCTCCGCGCGCACCTGCCCGCACGAGGACACGGACCGGCTGCTGGTCTCCGGGACCAAGCTGCGCAAGTGGCTTTCGGAAGGCGATGCGGTGCCGCCGGAATTCAGCCGCCCGGAAGTGCTCGAGATCCTGCGCGAGTACTACGCCGGGCTCGGAGAACATGAACGAGTGGAAGTAAAACTTGCAGGTCATTCGGCACGCTAGCCGAACGGAGAGGAAGGGACACACACATGCCGACTTTCGTACGCACCGACAAATGCGATGGCTGCAAGGGGCTGGACAAGACCGCCTGCATGTACATCTGTCCGCACGATCTGATGATGCTCGACAAAGACGGCTCCATCACCGGCCACCCGATGAAGGCCTACAACCAGGAACCGGAGCAGTGCTGGGAGTGCTATTCGTGCGTCAAGATCTGCCCGCAGAACGCGATCGAGGTGCGGCACTATGCCGACGTGGTGCCGATGGGCGCCTCGGTGCAGCCGCTGCGCGGCTCGGACTCGATCATGTGGACGATCAAGTTCAGGAACGGCACCGTCAAGCGCTTCAAGTTCCCGATCCGCACCACCAGCGAGGGCTCGATCGAGCCGTATGCAGGCAAGCCAGCGGCCGAAATGAGCGAGATCGAGCGGCACGACCTGCTGTTCACCCGGGAAACCCACCAGTGCGACACCTCGCAGTTCATTCATCAGTAGAGGCGCGGCATGGCTGAGCAATACGGATTTGGCAATCCCGAAATCGTCGAGGAAGAGCTCGACATCCTGATCATCGGCGGCGGCATGGCCGCCTGCGGCGCGGCGTTCGAGATCCAGCGCTGGGCCGAAGGCACGGGCCTACGGATCAAGCTGGTGGACAAGGCGGCGATGTCGCGCTCGGGCGCGGTGGCGATGGGGCTGTCGGCGATCAACACCTACATGGGCGAGAACGACCCCGCGGACTACGTGCGCTACGTGCGCAACGACCTGATGGGGATCATCCGCGAGGACCTGGTGTACGACGTCGGCCGCCACGTCGACGATTCGGTGCACAACTTCGAGGAATGGGGCCTGCCGATCTGGAAGCAGCCCGGCGACGAGGACAAGACGCTCCGGCAGGGCGGCAGGCCGGTGCGCTCCGGCCGCTGGCAGATCATGATCAACGGCGAATCCTACAAGTGGATCGTCGCCGAAGCGGCGAAGAAGGCGCTCGGCAACGACCGCATCCAGGAGCGCGTGTTCATCGTGCGCCTGATCACCGACAAGAACGATCCGACCCGGGTTGCCGGCGCGGCCGGCTTTTCGGTGCGCGACCACAAGCTCTACATCTACCGGTTCAAGTGCTGCTTCCTCGTATGCGGCGGCGCGGTGAATGTGTTTCGCCCGCGCTCGATCGGTGAAGGCGTCGGCCGCGCCTGGTACCCGGTGTGGAACGCCGGCTCCACTTACGCCATGGCTGCCGAATGCGGCGCCGAGCTCACGATGATGGAAAACCGCTTCGTTCCGGCGCGCTTCAAGGACGGCTACGGGCCGGTAGGCGCCTGGTTCCTGCTGTTCAAGGCCAAGGTCGCGAACGGCATGGGCGAGGACTACAGCGCGATCCACGGCGCGGAGTTGAGGGACACCAAGCGCTTCGGCAAGTACGGCCAGGGCGTGCCGGGCACCTGCCTCAGGAACCACCTGATGCTCAACGAGATGAAGGAAGGCCGCGGCCCGATCATCATGGACACGCCGGCGGCGATGGCGAAGCTCGCCGAGAAGATGACGCCGAAGGAAGTGAAGCACCTCGAGTCCGAGGCGTGGGAAGACTTTCTCGACATGACCATCTCGCAGTGCGGGATCTGGGCGGGAGAGAACATCGAGCCCGACAAATCGCCCTCGGAGATCATGCCGACCGAGCCCTACCTGCTCGGCTCTCACGCCGGCTGCGCAGGCATCTGGGTGTCCGGGCCGACCGACATCCCGGGCACGCCCAAGGAGTGGAACTGGGGCTATAACCGCATGACCACGGTAAAGGGCCTGTTCACGGGCGGCGATGGCGTGGGCGCCTCCGGCCACAAGTTCTCCTCCGGCTCGTTCGCGGAGGGCCGCATCGCCGCCAAGGCGATGGTCAAGTTCGCGCTCGACCACAAGGACTGGAAGCCGGAGATGGCGCGCACCACGACCGAGCTGGTGGAGGAAATCTACCGGCCGGTGAAGACCTTCCTCACGCACAAGGACTACACCACGGCGATCGACATCAACCCGCACTACATCACGCCCAAGATGCTGCAGTTCCGCCTGCAGAAGATCATGGACGAGTACGTCGCCGGCGTCTCCACGTTCTACCAGACCAACGCCAAGATGCTGGAAATGGCGGAGAAAAAGCTGGTGATGCTCCGCGAGGACTCGCTCAAGATGCGGGCGAAGGACCTGCACGAGCTGCTGCGCGCCTGGGAGAACTACCACCGCATCCTCGCGGCCGAGGCGCACATGCGGCACATCCAGTACCGCACGGAGACGCGCTACCCGGGCTATTACTACCGCACCGACTACAACTACATCGACGACGAGAACTGGAAGTGCTTCGTCAATTCGAAGTACGACCGCGACACCGGCAAGTGGGAGCTGAAGAAGGTGCCGTACAAGCAGTTGATCAAGGACTGAGCGGCGCGC
>CAZYVT010000078.1:6616-15099 GCA_964651335.1 uncultured Enterobacteriaceae bacterium
GCGGCGCGCAATCGATCGCTGCCGTCCTAGCGCCGGAACGGCCGCGGATAGGCCGTGACCGAAAGGTTGCCGTCGCGGTCGTACGCCTGGACCCCGAAAAGCGGCCGCTACACAAGCCGCGTTTGCTATAAGGCTTCAGAACGCGAGATACTCGCGCAACTCCATTTGGGCGCAGCAGACATGCAGAAAACCGCGCGCAGGCTCAAACCCGTCGTTACGCCGACCGAATGGTCCCCCGCCGACGCCGCCGACCTCTACGGGATCCGCAACTGGGGCGCGGGATATTTCGAAATCTCCGACGACGGAGCGGTCGCGGTGAGCGTGCCCGGGAACGGCGGCCGGGTCGCGGTGAGCCTGATGGACATCATCGCCGGGATGCAGCAGCGCGGGCTGCAGATGCCGGTGCTGCTGCGAATCGAAAACCTGCTCGATGCGCAGATCTCGATGCTCAACGAGAGTTTCCGGCGGGCGATCCAGGCGCTCAACTACCAGGCCGAGTACCGCGGCGTGTTCCCGATCAAGGTCAACCAGCAATGCCAGGTGATCGAGGGAATCGCCGGTTTCGGCGCGCGCTTCGGGCATGGGCTCGAGGCCGGAAGCAAGGCCGAGCTGCTGATTGCGCTTGCCACGCTTGAGCCCGACACCGGTTACATCATCTGCAACGGCTACAAGGACGAGGAGTTCATCGACCTCGCGCTGCAGGCGCTGCGGCTCGGCTACAAGTGCTTCATGGTCCTCGAGACCCCGACCGAGCTGCCGCTCATCCTCGAGGCGAGCCGCAGGCTCGACATCCGGCCGATGCTCGGCGTGCGGGTCAAGCTCGCCGCGCGCGTCGAAGGCCACTGGAACGAGTCGAGCGGCGACCGCAGCATTTTCGGCCTCACCACCGCGCAGATCGTGGAGCTGATCGATGCGCTTCGGGCGCAGGACATGCTCGACTGCCTGCAGCTCGTGCACTACCACCTCGGGTCGCAGATTCCCAACATCCGCGACATCCGCAACGCGGTGCTGGAGGCCTGCCGCTACTACGTTTCCCTCAGGCAGGAAGGCGCCGCCATGGGCTACCTGGATCTCGGCGGCGGCCTCGCGGTCGACTATGACGGCTCGCAGACCAACTACATCTTCAGCAAGAACTACTCGGTCGACGAGTACTGCACCGACATCGTCGAGACCGTCATGAGCACGCTCGGCCCCGCCGGCATCGAGCACCCGGTGATCATCACCGAGTCCGGGCGCGCGACGGTCGCATACTCGGCAATCCTGCTGTTCAACATCCTCGATGTGACCACCTTCGAACCCGGCGAGGCGCCGCCCGCGGTCCCGGAGGAGGAGCACGAGCTGGTGAAGAACCTGCGCGAGGTGCTCAACGGCATCAGCGCGAAGACCGTCAAGGAGTGCCACAACGACGCGGTCTTCTATCGGGGGGAGATTCGCGATCTGTTCCGCCGCGGCCAGATCCGGTTGCGCTCGCTCTCGCTCGCCGAGAATATCTTCCTGCACATCCTGCGCGGCATCCTGCGCGTCATCCAGAGTGCGCGCCGGGTACCCGCCGGCTTCGAGGACCTGGAGGAGTCTCTCGCCGACATCTACTACGGAAATTTCTCGGTGTTCCAGTCGCTGCCCGACGTGTGGGCGATCGAGCAGGTGTTCCCGATCATGCCGGTGCATCGCCATGACGAGCCGCCGACGCGCCGCGCGACCATCGCCGACATCACCTGCGATTCGGACGGCAAGATCGACCACTTCATCGAGGCGAACGGAATCCGCAGGACCCTCCCGGTGCACGCGTACGCCGAGGGCGAACCGTACTACTTCGGCGTATTCCTGGTGGGCGCCTACCAGGAGACCCTTGGCGATCTGCACAACCTCATGGGCGACACCAACGTGGCGAGCGTGCGAATCAACGACGACGGCACCTTCGACTTCGCCCGCGAGATGAGCGGCGACAGCATTGCCGACGTGCTGAGCTACGTCGAGTACCAGCCGCAACAGCTGCTGGAACAGTTCCGCTGCACCGCCGAGCAGGCGGTGCGCAAGTCCCGCATCACGCTGGCCCAGCGCCAGTCGGTGCTGGATGCGTTCGCCGCCAGCCTGCGCGGTTACACGTACTACGAAGAATAGTCCCGGGGAGGGGCGCAGGGCATGGGAAAGGTGCTGATCGTCGGCGCGGGCGGGGTTGGGCAGGTGGTCACGCACAAGTGCGCCCAGGTTCCCGAGGTGTTCTCCGGGATCGTGCTGGCGAGCCGCACCGAGGAGAAATGCAGGCGCATCGCCGCGCAGCTCAAGCGGCCGATCGTGACCGCGCAGGTGAACGCCGACGACGTTGGGCAGATGACGGCGTTGATCGAGCGCGAGAAGCCGGCGATCGTGATCAACGTCGCGCTCCCCTACCAGGACCTGCCGATCATGGATGCGTGCCTCGCCACCGGGGTGGATTACGTGGACACGGCCAACTACGAGCCGCGCGACACGGCGAAATTCGAGTACCGCTGGCAATGGGCCTACCACGAGCGCTATCGCAGCCGCGGCATCATGGCGCTGCTCGGCAGCGGGTTCGATCCGGGCGCGACCAACGTGTTCACCGCGTACCTCGCGAAGCACCACTTCGACGCCATCGAGGAGCTCGACATCATCGATTGCAACACCGGCGAGCATGGCCAGCCGTTCGCCACCAACTTCAACCCCGAGATCAACATCCGCGAGGTCACGGCGCACGGCCGGTACTGGGAGAACGGCGGCTGGGAGACGACCGAGCCCCTCTCGGTCAGCCGGATGTTCGACTTCCCGGAGGGAATCGGCCCGCGGAAGATCTTTCTCCTCTACCACGAGGAGCTCGAGTCGATCGTCAAGAACTTCCCCGGTTTGCGCCGGGCGCGGTTCTGGATGACCTTCTCGGACAATTACCTCACGCACCTGCGCGTGCTCGGAAACGTCGGCATGACCTCGATCAAGCCGGTCACGTTCGAGGGCCGCGAAATCGTGCCGCTGCAGTTTCTGAAGGTGCTTCTGCCCGATCCCGCGAGCCTCGGCCCGCTCACGAAGGGAAGAACGTGCATCGGCTGCTTCGTGCGCGGCCGCAAGGACGGGAAGGAGAAGCTCGCCTTCCTGTACAACATCTGCGATCACGAGGCCTGCTACCGCGAAGTTGGGGCGCAGGCGATCTCTTACACGACCGGGGTGCCGGCCATGATCGGCGCCAAGCAGATGGTGACGGGCAGGTGGCGCGGCAAGGGGGTGTTCAATCTCGAGCAGTTCGACCCGGACCCGTTCATGGAGGACATGAACCGCCACGGCCTGCCCTGGACGGTGGTCGAGCCCGATGCGCCAATGGCGTGAGCGCCCGCAGCGCGAACTGCTGAGCAACACCAGCTTCCTCCGCCCGTCAGGACGGATCCATCGTGCGCGCTGAGCGGTTCAGGCAGCTCGACCCGGGGCGCGTGCCCTCGCCTTGTTTTGTCGTTGACGAGGCCGCGATCGAGGAGAACCTGCGCGTGCTTGACGCTGTCCAGCGCGCGAGCGGGGCGAAGATCCTGCTCGCGCTCAAGGCGTTCTCGATGTGGGGGCTCGCACCCCTCATCGCGCGTTACCTCAAGGGCACCTGCGCGAGCAGCCTGCACGAGGCGCGCCTCGGGAGCGAGGAGTTCGGCGGCGAGGTGCACACGTTTTCGGCCGCCTATACCGAAGCCGACCTCGCCGAGATCCTGAACCTCTCCAACCACGTCGTGTTCAACTCCTTCGCGCAGTGGGAGCGATTCCAGCCGCTGGTGCGCGCGGCGCGCGAACGCCGTCCGGAGTTGCGTTTCGGCCTGCGCGTCAACCCCGAGCACTCGGAGGGTAAGGCCCCGATTTACGATCCGTGCGCGCCGTGCTCGCGGCTCGGGATCCCGCGCTCGGAGTTCCGTGGAAGCCTTGAGGGCGTCAGCGGGCTGCACTTCCATACTCTGTGCGAAGACGATTTCCCGCCCCTCGAACGCACCGTCGCGGCGTTCGAGGAGAAGTTCGGCGAGTTCTTTCCCGGCATGGAGTGGATCAATTTCGGCGGCGGGCACCACATCACGCGTCCCGGCTATCAGGTGGACGACCTGGTGCGGCTGCTGCGCGACTTCCGGGACCGCCACCGGGTGCAGCTCTACCTCGAGCCGGGCGAGGCGATCGCGCTCCACGCCGGCGTGCTCGTCGCCGAGGTGCTCGACCTGCCGTGGAACGGGATGCCTCTTGCGATCCTGGATACCTCGGCCACCTGCCATATGCCCGACGTGATCGAGATGCCGTACCGGCCGCGTATCATCGGCGCGGGCGGGCCCAGCCAGCACCCGCATACCTACCGCCTGGGCGGCCAGACCTGCCTTGCCGGCGACGTGATCGGGGATTTCTCGTTTCCGGCGCCGCTGCGCGTCGGAAGCCGCCTCGTCTTCGAGGACATGGCGCTCTACACGATGGTCAAGACCACGACCTTCAACGGCATTCGTCTGCCGAGCATCGCGATCTGGAACTCGGAGACCGATGCGCTGCGGATCGTCCGCGAGTTCGGGTACGCGGACTTCAAAACCCGGCTGTCATGAAGCGGGCGACTGGGCAGGCAGGAAGTGCGAAGCAGCGCGGCAGACACGGGTCGGTGCCGCGTTTCCTTGGCACCGAGCTTGAAAGGATCGGGCCGAACGCCGCGCGCTTTCACGTTCTTCCCGTTCCGTACGAGAAGACGGTTTCATACGGTGGCGGGACGGCAAGAGGCCCTGCGGCCATCCTCGCCGCGTCCGGGCAGCTCGAGCGCTGGGATGGCGCGAGCGATCCGGGCGCCGAGGGAATCTACACGTGGCCGGCGATCGACTGCCGCGGCAAGGCGGAGAAGGTGATCGCTGCCATCGCGGGGGCAGTGGCGAAGATCCTGCGTCTCGGCGGGATGCCCGTCGTGCTCGGCGGCGAGCACACCGTCACCTGGGGCGTCGTGCAAGGCTATCGCGAAGCGGGCGTGCGCGACTTCGGCGTCGTCCAGATCGACGCGCATGCGGATCTGCGCGACCGCTACGAGGGCGATCCGCTCAGCCACGCCTCGGTGATGCGCAGGGTCGTGGAGGCCGGCATTCCCCTGTTCCAGCTCGGCAATCGCGCCTACTGCGAAGAGGAGCGCGCTGCCCGCACGCGGTACGACGTCCGCTACCTCGACGCCGACCGGCTCGTGCGCGAGCGCATCGACGCGATCGCCCTTCCGGAGGACTTCCCGAAGCAGGTTTTTTTTACGCTCGACGTGGACGGTATCGACCCGTCCGTGCTGCCGGCCACCGGCACGCCCGTGCCCGGCGGCCTGGGCTGGTACCAGACACTCGGGCTGTTCGAGTCGGTCGCGCGGCAGCACCGCATCATCGGCTTCGACCTGCTCGAATTCGCCCCGATCCGGGGCTTTCACGCCTTCGACTTCACCGCGGCGTGCCTCGTGTACAAGCTGATGGGCATCGTGCAGCGGCACAACTGAGTGGCGTAGGATCTGTCGTTCCGTTGCGGCGGGCCCGGCTCGCCATTCGAGGAGGCACGACGATGCCGAAGAGGAGAGCGAAGTCCAATCCCGCCAAGACGTGGGGCCTCTACACCTACATCGCGGGCGACAACAACCTGTCCGACGCCGGGCTGGAGGACATCGAGGAGATGCAACAGGCGGGCGCGTCGAAGGGCACGTACGTCGCCGTGCAGATCGACACCGAGGGCGAACACACCGGCTCGATCCGCTACGAAGTCTCGGAGCCGGACTTCGAGGGCAAATCGCATCGCACGGTGATCGAGCGGCTTCCCGAGCAGAACACGGGCGAGCCGCGCTATCTCGCCGATTTTGCGCGCTGGGCGGCGCAGCGCTACCCGGCGCGCAACCGCCTGCTCGTGGCGTGGAACCACGGCGCGGGCTTCATGCACGAGCCGACCCGCGACATCGCCTACGACGACTCGAGTGCAGGCGACGCGCTCACCATGGGCGAGCTGCGCTGGGCGCTCGAGAAAGCGGGATTCGGCAAATCGCTCCGGCGGCTCGCGATTCTCGGCTTCGACGCCTGCCTCATGAACATGCTCGAAGTCGCCTACGAGTTCAGAGGACTTGCGGAGTACGTGGTCGGCTCGCAGCAGACCGAGCCCGGCGACGGCTGGCCTTACGGCGAGGTGCTGGCCGCGCTCGGCAAAGCCGCCGACGCGCGCGCCGTGGCGAAGAGCATCGTCAAGGCTTACATTCGCTCCTACCGCGCGACCGGCGAGCAGGGCGTGACGCAGTCGGCGCTCGAACTTGCGCGGCTGCCCGCGGTCGGCAGCGCGGTCGAGCGCCTCGCGCAGGCGCTCGGCGGCGCCGACCAGGGCAAAGTGCTGCAGGCGCGAGTGGTGACGCTCGGCTATGAGGAGCCGACCTATGTGGACTTGGCGGATCTCGCGGACAACCTCTCCAAGCGCGTGCCGGATCCCAAGGTGAAGGCGGCGTGCGGCGCGGTGAAGACGGCGGTGGAGCAGGCGGTGCTCGCGAACGGATCCTACGGCGCGAAGGTCGCGCGTTCCAAGGGGCTTTCGATCTGGTTCCCGCTGCTGCGCGCCGACTACGTCAAGCGGCGCAGCGAGTATGTCGCGCTGCGCTACACCAAGGATTACCCGGGCTGGTCCCGGTTCCTGGACGTGTTGCTCACGGCGTGAACGCCCCGCACACCGCCGGGCCGGCGGACGCAGGATTTTTCGAGGCAGACCGCAAAGGAGAGACCGATGGACGCGTTGCAAGTGATTCCGGTGATCAAACCGGACAGGAACAAGCTGGATGAGGCCTACGAGATCGCCGCCGACCTCGCCTGGAAGAACGGCGGCAAGACGATCAGGGTTCCGCAGTTCTTCCAGTACGACGGGGCGAGCGTCCCGCCGATGGCGTGGCAGCTGATCGGCACGCCGTTCAATCCCCGCTTCATGATCCCGTCGGTGTTCCATGACTGGCTGTACCACACGCATCAGCTCGAGCGCGACGCGGCCGATGCGATCTTTCACGCGCTGCTGATCGAGAACGGCGTCGGCAGGACCAGGGCGTCGCTGATGTCTGCGGCCGTCGAGAGCTTCGGCGGCACGTATTGGGAGAACGACGCCGACGACCGCGCGTACCTCAGGCGGCTCGCGAAGCGGATCGCCGATGACGGGCGCGATCCCGGGGACTATGGCTTGATCGTCTCGTCATGATGACTATTTTCAGCGCGGAATCAGCATATTGTGACTTGCATCTAGTATAAAACCTTAGATATACTCACTGTTGCGCATGAAAAGGACGATCGCAGCGAGCGGGAACCGCGCTCGCAACAGCGATCGCGGAGGAACGCAGTTTGGAGGAAGCGCTAGATCGCCCTAGGCGCCGCTGGCCACCCCGTCGGCGGTGCTCCTTTCCGCGGGTCCGCCCCATCGTGCGGGCGGTTGCATCCGTGTTTCTCATGAGTGCATCGGAACTGCACGCGCTTCCGACCGGCGGTCAGGTCAGCGCGGGTTCTGCGGCGATCACTCAGTCGGGTAGCCGACTGACCGTCAATCAGGCGAGCCCACAAGTAGCGATCAACTGGCAGAGTTTTGGAATCGCAGGCAGCGAAGCGGTGCGATTCAATCAGCCTTCACAGTCTTCCATCGCGCTCAACCGGGTCTTGGGGCAAGAGCCATCGCGCATCTTCGGTTCGCTCACCGCCAACGGACAGGTGTTCCTCCTCAATCCGAACGGGGTGTTGTTTGCGCCCGGGGCGCAGGTCGATGTCGGCGGTCTCGTCGCCACGACCCTCAATCTCTCCGACAGTGACTTTCTCGCTGGGCGATACACGTTCGTGCGCGGACAAAGTGCCGGCTCGGTGATCAATCAGGGCACGATCACAGCGGCGAACGGCGGCTACGCCGCGCTCATCGGTCCGCAGGTCAGAAACGAAGGCTCCATTACGGCAACCCTTGGCACGGTGGCGCTTGCCGCCGGCAATCAGGTCACGCTGAATCTGAGCGGCAACAGCCTGGTGAGCTTCGCGGTCGAGAAGGGCGCGCTCGAAGCACTGGCGGAAAACCGGCAGCTCATCCAGGCCGACGGCGGGCAGGTGATCCTCAGCGCCAAAGCCGCAAACAGCCTTGCGCGCTCGGTCGTCAACAACTCGGGCGTGATCCAGGCCAATACGCTGAGCAACGTCAACGGCGTCATCCGCCTCGAAGGCGACGCTGTGACGAACAGCGGCATCATTCGCGCCGAGGGCGGCAGCGCAGGCAATGGCGGGCAAATCGCGATTCGCGCCGCGCAGGACGTGACACTTGAGTCGACTTCGGCAATCAACGCAAACGGGGTCCAGGGCGGCAGCGTATCGATCCAGGCCGAGATGGGCACGCTGCTCGCCGATGGGCGCATTGAAGCGAAAGGCGCCGATGCGCGCGGCGGATCGATTCACCTGCTCGGCGAACGCGTCGGGCTGATCAATGCGGCGCTTGTCGATGCCTCGGGCAAAACGGGCGGCGGTACGGTGCTC
>CAZYVT010000079.1:0-14967 GCA_964651335.1 uncultured Enterobacteriaceae bacterium
GGCCGAGCATGTAGATGTTGGCGCCGGAGCAGAACATGCGGCTCTTGCCGCTGGTGAGGACGACTGCCTTCACCTCCGGGTGCTCGAAGCGGATCCGGTTGAGTGCGTCGTGCAGCTCGATGTCGACGCCGAGGTCGTACGAATTGAGCTTCAACTTGTACCCCGGGGCGATGCCCTTGTCTTCGGCGACATCGAGCGTGAGGGTGGCTATCGGGCCGTCGAAAGAGAGCTTCCAGTGGTTGTAGCGGTCGGGATGGGTATCGAAAGTGATCATGCGTTCTCCAGGATTCTGCGCAGTTCTGCGAGTGATTGCTTGATCGAGCGCTCCGAGGTGTCGATGACCGCATCGGCGCGGGCGTAAAGGCGGTCGCGATCGGCGAGCAGCTGCCGGATCTCGTCCATTGCGGTCGAGCGGCCGCGGAAGGGACGCAGGTCGCCCTGCGCCATCACGCGTTGCATGTGTTCCCCGGGCGATGCCTTGAGCCAGACGGAATAGCAATGCCCGAGCAGCAATTTGAAGGTCGCCGGGTCGGTGACGAGGCTGCCGCCGACTGCGATCACGGCGCGCGGGTTCGACTTCAGAACCCGCTCCAGGGCGCGGCGCTCGAAGCGGCGAAACGCCTCCTGGCCGTACATCGAGAACACCTCGCCGAGCGGGGTCCCGGCCTCGCGCTCGACCTCGCGATCGAGCTCGACGAATGGGATCTCGAGGCTGTTCGCGAGTCGCTCGCCGAGCGTGGACTTGCCCGCCCCGCGCAGTCCGATCAGCGCGATGCGCGCAAGGCGCGGCGCCGCATCGTGTACCCGCACCAGCTCTTCGACCGGGACGCTCATCGCCTGCGCGACCCGGCGCAGCAGCAGCACCGAGATGTTGCCTTCGCCCGCCTCGAGCTGGGCGAGATAGCGCTCGGACACCCCGGAGGCCCATGCGAGCGCTTTCCGCGTGGTGCCGTGCTCGAGGCGCCAGTTGCGCACCCGTTCACCGAGGCGCGCGAGATACGCGGCCTCGCCGTTTTCAGCGCGCTCCGGGTGGGTCAGGGCGGCGGCCATGGAGGTGTGGATCTGTAGGTGGTTGACCGGGGATAATGCAATATAGTGCTTGACCAGAATTGTAAGCTGCAATATAGTTGATGTCAATCAAGGAATCCGGATGACGCCGAAAATCACCATCCTGGTCGGCACCATGACCGGCACGGCGCAGCTCTGCGCGCAGGAGATGGAGCTGGTGCTCGACGATGGCGAAACCGAGGTGCAGACGCTCTTGATGGACGGTCTCGACGCGTCGGTGTTCGCGGATCGCGGGCGCGTGTACCTGGTCTGTACCTCGACGTACGGGCAGGGCGATGTTCCGGACAACGCGAAGCAGCTCTACGAGACGCTGCAAAAGGACCGCCCCGATCTGGGCGGCATGCTATACGGCGTCTACGGGCTCGGCGACCGCACCTACGCCGAGACCTTCAATGCCGGCGGCAGGCGCTTCGACGAAATCCTGTCTGCCCTGGGCGCTGAACGGATCGGCGAGCGCCACGCCCACGACGCATCGAGCGGCGTGCTCGCCGAGGAGGCGGCGCTGGAGTGGGTGCAGGACTGGATCGCGCAGGTCCGCGAGCGGCTGGCGGCCACCGCCTAGCCCGACAATCCCGCGTGTGAAATCCAAATACCGATCAGTCGTCGAGGCCGCTCATGCCTTTGCGATGGGCGAGGAGCCTCGCTCCAGCGATGCGAAACACGACCTTGCCGGGCCAGGCAAGGCGTCCATCCGGTTTGCGGCTGAACAATAAGCCGTCGGTTCGGGCGACGATCTGTAGCCGTGCCTTCGGCCCGCGCGCGTCCGAGGGATCGATGACCTCGCAGACCGGCGTGCCTTTGCGGACCATGGATCCCTTGGGCACGTGATAGACCAGCATGCCTGGCTTCGGACAGTAGCCCACATCCATGCCGCCGATCGGCGTCGCATCCGCCTTGAGACGCGGCAGCTTGCCGGCGCGGCCCGCAATGGCACCGCGCCGTACCAGGAACCGGTAGAGGTTGCGAGCGTCGGCGTTCCCGAGCTTGTGGCTCACTTCGTGCTGGCCGCGATACTCGACCGTGGCCGAAAGGCAGGCCTGCGGAATGTTCGCCTCCGGGAACCGCTCGGCGAGCCTCGCCCACAATGCGCTATTGACGCCGGAAAAGGTAAGCGACTCCGGATACGGATCGTTGTACAGCGTCGCCGCTGCGCCGAGGTCGGCCGCGAGCGCGCGCGCCGGACCCGGCCAGTCCCTGCGCGAGATGAACAGGTGCAGCACAGCCTCCAGATCGCAGTGCAGGTCGAGCACCACATCGGCGTCGACCGACAGCTTCATCACTTCGACGCGAAGCGTCTGCAGCTCGTTGACCGGTTTCATGGCGGCGAGCGCTGCAAGGGCCGCCTCGCGGATCGCGGCGACGTTTTCGCCGGCCTCGGGCCCCAGCCTGCCGCCGACTCGCTCGGCGACGGCGCCGGAAAGATCGAGCCAGTTGCGGTTGAAGTTATCGCGGCCAAGGAAGTCGTAGCGGCCGAGATGGTTGTTGCCGACGAGCTGCGCGAGGCCGATGGGATTGACCGTCGGCACTACCACGATCTCACCCTTGATCCGGCCGCGCCGGTCGGCCTCCACCAGCATCGGCAGCAGATGGTGCAGCGCCATGGCGCCCGGGAGTTCATTGGCGTGTATGGCGGCCTGCAGATAGGCTTTCGGCCGTGCGCCCGCCTTGCCGAACCGGTGAATGGCGAGACGCCGGCCGGTACCCGGCGTCATGGACGGCAGCGCGATTGTTCTTTTCACATGGGGCATGAGAACCTCGATCGGGGAATGGATGGCGGATAATATCCGCGACGAGGAGGGTACCTGATGAACGAGCGAGAGCTGCGAAACCTGATCTCGCAGGTGAAGGCCGGCAAGCTGTCGCGGCGCCGGTTCGTCCGCATGATGGTCGGCTTCGGGCTGACCGCACCCTTGGCGTCCCAGATGCTGGCGTACGCGGGCATCGCGCAGGCACAGGCGAGGTTCAACTACAAACCTGCCAGGCGCGGAGGAGGAGGCGCCTTGAAAGTGTTGTGGTGGCAGGGCGCGACGCTCCTCAATCCGCACTTCGCGGTGGGGACCAAGGACCAGGAAGGCTCGCGCATTTTCTATGAGCCGCTTGCGGCGTGGGACCCCGATGGCAACCTGGTGCCCCTGCTGGCCGCGGAAATCCCGAGCGTGCAGAACGGCGGCCTCGCCGCCGACGGCAGATCGGTGACCTGGAAGCTGAAGAAGAACGTGCAGTGGCACGACGGGAAACCCTTCACCGCCGACGACGTGGTGTTCAATTGGGAATACTCATCGGACCCGGCCACCGCCACAGTGAGCATCGGCAGCTACCAGGACATCAAGGTCGAAAAACTCGACAGCCACACCGTGCGCGTCCAGTTCAAGAAGCCCACCCCGTTCTGGGCCGATGCGTTCGTCAGCACGCGCGGGATGATCATCCCGAAGCACCTGTTCGAGCCCTACAAGGGCGCCAAGTCGCGCGAGGCGCCGGCCAACCTCAAACCGGTCGGCACCGGCGCGTACAAATTCGTCGATTTCAAGCCGGGCGACATGGTCCGGGGGCAGATCAATACCGCCTATCACGAGCCGAACCGGCCGTTCTTCGATTCGATCGAGATGAAAGGCGGCGGCGACGCCGTCTCGGCGGCGCGCGCGGTGATGCAGACGGGCGAGTTCGACTACGCCTGGAACATGCAGGTCGAGGACGAGATCCTCCTGCGTCTGGAAAAAGGCGGCAAGGGCCGCGCCGACATCGTGTCCGGCGGCAATATCGAGCACTTGCAGCTCAACACCACCGACCCCTGGACCGAGGTCGACGGCGAGCGCTCGAGCGCGAAAACCAGGCACCCGGTGCTCGCCGACCCGGCAGTGCGCGATGCACTGAACTTGCTGGTCGACCGCGCCTCGGTGGAGGAGCATATCTACGGCCGCACCGGAATCGCCACGCGCAATTTCCTCAATAATCCGGAGCGCTTCCGCTCGAAGAATACGAAGTGGGAATTCAACGTCGACAAGGCGATCCAGGTGCTCGAGGCCGCGGGCTGGAAGCGCGGCGCCGACGGCATCCGCGCCAAGGACGGAAAAAAGCTCAAGTTCGTGTTTCAGACCTCGATCAACTCGCCGCGCCAGAAGACCCAGGCCATCATCAAGCAGGCGTGTCAGAAGGCCGGCATCGACCTGGAACTCAAGGCAATCACGCCCTCGGTGTACTTTTCTTCCGACGTGGCCAATCCCGACACGTACACCAAGTTCTACTGCGACATCCAGATGTACACCACGACCATGACGCAGCCCGATCCCGAGGTGTTCATGGACCAGTTCTGCTCCTGGCAGATCGCCACCAAGGAAAACAAATGGCAGGGCCGCAACATCACGCGCTGGCGCAGCGAAGAGTACGACCAGGCTTATCGCGCGGCCGAGGGCGAGCTCGACCCGGTCAAGCGCGCGGCCCTGTTCATGCGGATGAACGACCTGGCGGTCGAGGCCAAGGCGGTCATTCCGGTGGTGTTCCGGCCCCGGGTGGCCGCGATCTCCAATAAGCTGCGGGCGCCCTTGAGTGGTTGGGACAACGATTTCTGGCTTCTGAAAGACTGGTACCGCGAGGGATGAGAGTTTGCGCAGGGACGCAAACTCGGGAGATTGACGAAGGTAAACCCGGGTCGGCCGGTTGGTTTCCTCAGTTGATGCGATGAGCCGGTATCTCCTCAGACGCCTGCTGATCGCGATCCCGAGCCTGCTCGGAATCAGCGTCATCCTGTTCACGGTGCTCGCGCTGGCCCCCGGCGACCCGTTCGAGGAGCTGGCCACCAATCCCAATGTTCCAGCGGAGGTCCGCGCCGGCCTGCGCGCCAAGTTCGGGCTCGACGATCCGGTCGCGATCCGCTACGTGCGCTGGTTCACCGCGATGCTGAATGGCGACTGGGGATTCTCGTTCGCGAGCCGGGTCGACGTGGACGATCTGATCCTGGGGCGCCTGCCGGTCACGCTGCTCGTGATCGGCTCCTCCCAGATTCTCGCCTTGCTGATCGCGCTCCCGGTCGGCGTGTATGCAGCGACCCGACCCTACACGATCTTCGACCAGATCGCGAACACGCTCGCTTTCATCGGGTTCTCGCTGCCGACCTTCTTCACGGGGATCCTGTTCATCCTCGTATTCAGCATCCAGCTCGACTGGCTGCCGTTCGTGTATCGCGCGGACATCAGCGCCACCGGGTGGCTGTGGTACTGGGAGCACTTCAAACAGGCGATCATGCCGGTCGCGGTCCTGGGCCTGTTCCAGGGCGCCTCCTGGACCCGCTACGTGCGCTCCGCGGTGCTCGACGTGATCCGCCTGGACTATGTCACCACCGCCAGGGCGAAGGGGCTCCCCGAGCGCGTGGTCATCGTGAAGCATGTCGTCCGCAACGCGCTGATCCCGGTCGTCACGCTGGTCGCGCTGCAGATGCCGGCGATTTTCGGCGGTGCGATCGTGACCGAGCAGATTTTCCGGGTGCCGGGCATCGGCTCGCTGCTCATCAGCGCGATCCTGGCGAACGACACGCCGGTGATCATGGCGGTCACGTTCGTGTTTTCCTGCCTGGTCATTCTGTGCAACCTGCTCGCCGACATCCTCTATGGCTGGCTCGACCCCCGCATCTCCTACCGATAGCGCCGCGCTCGAAGCGGCCGGTGCGGCGCGCCGGGCGAAACGCGCCTCGCTGGGCGCCGAATCGTGGCGGCGGTTTCGGCGCCATCGTCTTGCGCTCGCGGGCGCGCTGATCCTGGCCGTGATCGTGCTGGCGGTGGTGCTGGGCCCGCTCCTGTGGCAGGTGCCGATCAACGAGATCGATTTCAACGCCAGACTCATGCGCCCGTCCTGGCGGCATCCGCTCGGTACCGACGATCTCGGCCAGGACCTGCTCGCCCGGATGCTGTACGGAGGACGGATCTCGATCGCGGTCGGACTCGCCGCGATGCTGATCGCGATCGTCGTCGGCACATTGCTCGGCGCCGTTGCCGGCATTTCGCGCGGCAGCGTCGACGCGGCGCTGATGTGGCTCACCGACCTGTTCCTGTCGCTGCCGCAACTGCCGCTGCTGCTTCTCATCATTTACCTGTTTCGCGATTCCCTGAAGGTGCTGGTGGGGCCGGAGGTCGGGGTCTTCATCCTCATCGTCGCGGTGATCGGCGGTTTTCGCTGGATGCCGGTGGCGCGGCTGGTGCGCGCGCAGTTCCTGTCGCTGCGCGAGAAGGAGTTCGTGGAGGCCGCGCGCGCGCTCGGCGCGACGACCTCCCGCCAGGTGATGCGGCACATCCTGCCCAATTCTCTCGGGCCAGTGATTGTCGCGGGGACGATCGACGTTGCCGCCGCGATCATCGCGGAGTCGACCCTGTCGTTCCTCGGTCTCGGATTCCCGCCCGACATTCCCACCTGGGGGCGGATCCTGTACGACGCCAAGGACTACCTGGACATCGCCCCGCACTGGGCTCTGTTCCCGGGCGCGGCGATCTTCCTCACCGTGCTGTCGATCAACTACATCGGCGATGGCTTGCGCGACGCGCTCGACCCCCGCAAGGTGATGTAGCGGCCATGAGCGATCGCCTGCTCGAAATCAGGGGACTGAAGACGCACTTCGCCACCGACGAAGGCATGGTGCACGCGGTGGATGGCGTGGACCTCGCGATCGACCGGGGCGAGACGCTCGGCGTGGTCGGCGAATCGGGTTGCGGAAAGACCGTCACCGCGCTCTCCGTGATGAAGCTGATCCAGATGCCGCCCGGGCGCATCGCGGGCGGCCAGATCCTCTGGCAGGGCCGGGACCTCATTCCCCTGGGCCCCGCCGAGATGCGCTCGATTCGCAGCAAGGAGATCGCGATGGTGTTTCAGGAGCCCATGACCTCGCTCAACCCGGTCTACACGATCGGCGAACAGATCGCCGAAGTGATCCGGCTCCACGAAGGACTCGGGCGGCGCGCGGCGATCGAACGGACGATCGACATGCTCAGGCTGGTCCATCTCGCGCAACCGGAGCGCAGGCTCGACGACTATCCGCACCAGTTTTCGGGCGGAATGCGCCAGCGCGTCATGATCGCGATGGCGCTTGCGTGCAATCCCAAGCTGCTCATCGCCGACGAGCCCACGACCGCGCTCGACGTGACGATCCAGGCGCAAATCCTGGAGTTGCTTTCCGAGCTGAAGACGAGGATCGGAATGGCCGTGATGCTGATCACGCATGCGATGGGCGTCATCGCGGAAACGGCGCAGCGCGTCGTCGTGATGTACGCGGGCAGGGTCGTCGAGGAGGCGCCGGTCAAGGAGCTGTTCGGCAATCCGCGGCACCCTTACACGCAAGGCCTCATCCGCTCGATTCCGCGGCTCGATGCCGGGGCGGCCCGCAAGCAGCGCCTCGAGGCAATCCCTGGCGTGGTACCAAGCCTTCTCGATCCTGCGCCCGGCTGCCCGTTCGCGCCACGATGCCAGCATGTCCGGGCGAGCTGCACGGAGCACACGCCGCCGCTGCGTGAGATCCGGCCCGGACACAAGATGGCCTGCGTGCTCTGAGAGCGAATGCGATGGCCGAACCGCTGCTGCGCGTCAAGGACCTGGTCAAGCACTTCCCGATCAAGGGCGGGCTGCTTTCCAGCGAAGTCGGTCGCGTGCATGCCGTGGATGGCGTCACGTTCCAGCTCGAGCAGGGCGAGACCCTGGGCCTGGTGGGCGAGTCCGGCTGCGGCAAGTCCACCACCGGGCGCTGCATCCTGCGGCTGATCGAACCGACCTCGGGCGAGGTCTGGTTCGACGGCCAGCGCGTCACATCGCTGGATGCGCACGCGCTGCGGGCGCTGCGCCGGGGCATGCAGATCATTTTTCAGGACCCGTATGCCTCGCTGAACCCGCGCATGACGGTCGGAGCGATCGTCGGCGAGGCGCTGGTGATCCACGATCTCGCGGGGAACCGGATGGAGCGCGAGGCGAGGGTCGCTCAGCTTCTCGAAACCGTGGGGTTGCACCCGGATCACATGCGCCGGTATCCGCACGAATTTTCCGGTGGCCAGCGCCAGCGCATCGGAATCGCGCGCGCGCTGGCGGTGTCGCCGAAGCTGATCATCTGCGACGAGCCGGTCTCGGCGCTGGACGTCTCGATCCAGGCGCAGGTCATCAACCTGCTCGAAGACCTGCAGCAGCAGTTCAATCTGGCTTACCTCTTCATCGCGCACGACCTGTCGGTCGTCGAGCACATCAGTACGCGCGTCGCGGTCATGTATCTCGGCAGGATCGTCGAGATCGCGGCTGCGCGGGACCTCTACGCGGCGCCGCGACATCCCTATACCGAAGCGCTGCTGTCGGCGGTGCCGATTCCCGACCCGACGGTGAAGCGCCGCCGGATCGTGCTCGAAGGCGATGTACCGAATCCGATCCGGCCGCCCACGGGCTGCCGCTTTCACACGCGTTGCCCCATTCGCAAGCTGCCCCTGTGCAGCGAGGAAGTGCCGCCGCTCAAGGAGGGCCCCGGCGGGCACTGGGTGGCCTGTCATCTCCGCTCGTAGCGCCTTGCGCAAGCGTTGACCGCAGCGCCTTGACGCGATAGCAGCGGGCGCGAACAATCCCCCGTTGACAGAGCAACGCAACTTCGGGGGAGAGCATGGGACTTTCATCGGCCGACCATTCGGTATCGCCGCCACGCGTCGAGATTCCACGCCAGTACAACGCGGCTGAAGACCTGATCGAACGCAACCTCGGGGCGGGCCGCGGCGGCAAGGCGGCCTACATCGACGACGCGGGACAGTACACCTACGCCGATCTCGCCGATCGGGTCAACCGTTTCGGCGGCGGCCTGAAAGGCCTCGGTCTCGACATGGAGAGCCGCGTCGTGATCGCGATGCTCGACACGATCGATTGGCCGACCGCGTTCCTGGGCTCGATCAAGGCGGGAATCGTTCCGGTCGCGGTGAATACGCTGCTGACCACGAAAGACTACGAGTTCATGCTCTCGGACAGCCGCGCGCGGGCGCTGATCGTGTCCGAGGCGCTGCTGCCCGGTTTTGCGCCGCTCATCGGCAAGCTGCCTTTTCTCAAAACCGTGATCGTTTCGGGTGCGGATGCGAAAGGGCATGTTTCGTTCAAGGAGATCCTTTCTCGCGGGAAATCCGAGCTCACCGCCGCACCAACCACGCGCGACGACGCGTGCTTCTGGCTGTACTCGTCGGGCTCGACCGGCACGCCCAAGGGCACGGTGCACGTGCACAGCAGCCTGATCCTTACGGCGGAGCTCTACGCACGGCCGGTCCTCGGGATCAGGGAAAGCGACACCGTGTTCTCGGCGGCGAAACTGTTCTTCGCCTACGGTCTGGGCAACGCGCTCTCGTTCCCGATGGCGGTGGGCGCGACGACGATCCTGATGGCCGAGCGTCCGACGCCGGCCTCCGTCTTCAAGCGTCTCACCGAAAAGAGGCCGACGATCTTCTACGGCGTGCCGACGCTCTACGCGGCGCTGCTCGCTGATCCCAACTTCCCCGACAAGGAGCAACTTGCATTGCGCATCTGCATCTCGGCCGGCGAGGCGCTGCCGGCCGACCTCGGCAAGCGCTGGAAAGAGCGCACCGCGGTGGACATTCTCGACGGCATCGGCTCGACCGAAATGGGACACATCTTCCTGTCCAACCGGCCGGGCGACGTGCGCTACGGCACCACCGGCAAGCTGGTTCCGGGCTACCGGGTCAGGGTGCTGGACGAGGCGGGCAATCCGGTGAAGCCCGGCGAAGTCGGCGATCTGTACATCTCCGGCCCGACCAGCGCCGCGTACTACTGGAATCAGCGCGACAAGACGCTCGCCACGTTTCAGGGCGAGTGGACCAAGAGTGGCGACAAGTACGCCTGCGACGAGTCCGGCTACTACACCTATGCCGGGCGATCCGACGACATGCTGAAGGTGTCCGGCATCTACGTGTCGCCGGTGGAGGTCGAGGCGGCGCTGATTTCGCACGAAGCGGTGCTCGAGGTCGCCGTGGTCGGCCATGAGGACGAGAACAAGCTCATCAAGCCCAAGGCCTATGTGGTGCTCAAGCCCGGGAAGGCCGGTGACGACGCGCTCAAGGCAGCCATGCAGCGCCACGTCAAGGACAGGCTCGCGCCGTACAAGTACCCGCGCTGGATCGAGTTCATCGGCGAGCTGCCCAAAACCGCGACCGGGAAAATCCAGCGATTCAAATTACGCGGTTAGTCCGGGGAACGCGATTATCGCGCGGGGCGATCTGCGTCACTTGATGGCAAATCCGTGGCGGAATCGGAACTGCGGCCGGATCTGAGGCTGGTGCCCACCGCGCGCGTGCGCTTTCATGAGCACCCGGAGCGCCGCCGTACGCTGCGCCTCGTCGAGCGCATCCGGGCCGAAGGCGTGCTGCGCAACCCGCCCATCGTCGCCGAAATGCAGGACGGCGACTACCTGCTGCTGGACGGAGCCAACCGCGTGAGCGCCTTCCTGGAACTCGGGTATTCGCTCGTCCCTGTGCAGGTCGTGAGCTATAGCGACCCAAGCGTGCAGCTCAAGGGGTGGCACCACCTGTTGCTGGAGAGCGACGCTCTGCCGCTTCGCACCAGCTATGCGGCTCTGTCCGGCGTGCATTTGCGGCCGGTCGCCCGCGCCCAGGTCGCGCACTTGCTGGAGCTACGCCAGGTCCACGCGGTGCTGGTGGAAAACGAGACCGCGTGGTGGGGGCTCTTTCCAACGCCGGCGAAGGCGGAGATCGACGTGCACGGGCACATCCGCGTACTGAGAGGCGTGGTGAGCGCCTACGAGGGGCGAAGCCGGCTCGAGCGCATCAAGCTGGCCGACTACGAGCAGCTGCCGCAAATGGTGCAGGCCGTCGTGCAACACCAAGTGTGCTTATTCCCCTTGCTGCACAAGGAGGAGCTACTGCTCCTTGCCGCACAGGGTGTGATGATTCCCACCGGCCTCACTCGGCACGTCATCCCCGGCCGCACACTAGGCATCAACCTGAAGCTGGCCTTCATCCGCAGCCCGCTCTCCGAGGCGGACAAGCAGGCGCACTTCCAGGCGTTCGTGGATCGTCTGAGCATTGAGGGTCGCATCCGCTTTTACGAGGAGTCCGTATTCATCATGAATGAATGAGGAGCGCGCCCACGCCGACCGCGCGCCCTAACTCCGAGCATCGGCGAGCTGCAGGTCGATTGAGCGCGGGTGCCGCCGCGATGATCGTGGCTTGCCTCGCTGCACCCGCGGCGGCGGGCGAGCCCCTGATCGCCGTCGGCGGCAGCCAGTCGCTCGCGGTGCGCGCCGACGGCAGCGTGTGGGTGTGGGGCTACAGCGGTCGCGGCGCCGTGGGCGGGGGCGCGGCGATCACCCGCCCTGTCCGGGTCAGGGAACTGCAACGGGTCGCCGCCGCCTCGGTGTCTTCGCAATACCATTTTCTCGCCTTGCTGCGCGACGGCGGGGTGCGCGCGTGGGGGTGGAATTTCTTCGGCCAGCTCGGCGACGGGACAGACGCAGACCGCGTCGCGCCGGTCGCGGTCAAGGGCATGCGCGGCGTGATCGCAGTCGCGGCGGGCGGTGATTTCTCGCTCGCGCTCGGTGCCGATGGCATCGTCTGGGCCTGGGGCAGAAACCAGTGGGGCCAGCTTGGCGACGGCACCACCGAAACGCGCCTCGAGCCAGTGCGCGTGCGCGCCATCAGCGGGGCGCGCGCGATCGCGGCTGGCTTCACCGATTCCTACGCCGTCGACGCTGGCGGCGGCGTCTGGACTTGGGGCCACAGCTACACCGCGCCCGGAAATCTGCCCCGCCCAGTGCCGGAAAGGATCCCCGGCCTCGACGCGGTAAGCGCCATCGCGAGCGGCGGCGAGCACGCCCTTGCGCTTAGGACCGACGGCAGCGTCATGGTTTGGGGCCTCAACGCCGGTGGCCGCCTGGGCGACGGCACCGAGGGCATGCGCGCCGGGCCGATGCCGGTGCGCGGCCTCGGTGCGGTGGTGGCGATTGCCGCCGGCCGATACCACAGCCTCGCGCTGGGGCGCGACGGCAGCGTCTGGGCATGGGGCGGCAACGACGACGGCCAGCTTGGCGAGGGAGGGGTCGCCGACCGCGGCACGCCGGCGCGCGTGCAGGGCCTACGCAAGGTGACCAAGATTGCCGCCGGCGGCTACCACAGCATCGCGCTGCGGGCCGACGGCACGCTGTGGAGCTGGGGCGGCAACGATGCTGGCCAGCTCGGCGACGGCACCACGGCGCAAAGAAATCGCCCCGTGCGCGTCGCCGGGTTCAGAGAATCATTTGCGTCTGAACGGTGAATAAGAGCGGTTTTCGGCCGCGTCGGTGATGCGCGTCTGCCGGATGGCCAGCGCGGCGACCGCGATCCATCGGATTACTGCGGACGCACGCCGAAGACCCCGTTCAGACCGCTCGCGCGTTCGGCGATGTGCGGCCGGCCGGCGGTCGAGTCGCGCATAGTGCGCACTTAGGGCGCTATAGCGCGCTCGGCCTTCAGCGCGCGCAGCGTGGCGCGAAACGAATCCAGCGTTTGCGCGATCTCGCGCGCGCCGTGCGCTGCCGAGACGAAGCCGCCGGGCCCGCCCGCAATATCGATGCCGTGCACGAGCAGGGCGACCCGCAGCCGGTTGTTGAGCTGCGCATCGCGCGCGCCCTTGAGCCCCTTGAAGCCGAGCTTGAGCGGATCAAAAGTTGCCGGATCGATCGCCTGGCCTGCCGGATTGGGGAAGATCACGAACACGGACGCCTCGCCGAAGACGCCCCAGGGAATGCATTCGTCGACGAGAATGCGGCGCATCCCTGCCCGCAGCTCTTCCGCGCTTGCTTCGGCGCGCGCGCAGGCATCGCTGCTTTCCACGAGCGAAAGGGCGGCGACTCCCGCCGCGGCGCACAGCGGGTTGGCATTGAAGGTGCCCTGGTGGCCGATCTTCTCACGGCTGGCGGCTTTTGCCGCGGCCGGGTCGAGTTGGTCGAGGATGGGCTTCGCGCCCGCGATAGCGCCCCCCGGAAGCCCGCCGGCGAGGATCTTGGCGAGGAGCGTAAGGTCCGGGACGATGCCGTAGCGCGCCTGGGCGCCGCCCCTCGACCAGCGAAAGCCGGTGATGACCTCGTCGAAGATGAGCAGCACGCCGTGCCGGCGTGTCGCTTCGCGCAGCGCGGCGAGAAAACCATGCGGCAGCGGCACCTGTCCCCAGGAGGCGCCCGAAGGCTCGACCATGACGGCGGCAATGTCGTCCCGCATCTGTAGCGCATCGCACACCGGACCGACGTCATCGGCGCCAAGCAGCAGGGTCTCGCCGGCGAGCGATGCCGGGATGCCGGCGGGCAGCGAGCCGTCGTAGTGCGACATCCCGCCGGGCGCGACCTGATCGTGCCAGCCATGGAAATGACCGACGAAGCGCACGATCCTGGATTTGCCCGTGTATGCGCGCGCAAGCCGCAGCGCGAGGTGCGAAGCCTCGGTCCCCGAAGCGGTGAAGCGCACACGCTCGGCCGAGGGAACGAGCCGCTGCACCGCCTCAGCCCAGCGCAGCTCAAGCTCATGCGAGGCGCCCCAGTGCGTGCCGAGCGCCGCCTGGCGCTGCACCGCCTCGACCATCGGCGGATGGCAATGCCCGAAGAGCAGCGCGCCATGACCGCCGAAATAGTCGACGTACTCGTTGCCGTCGACGTCCCATTTGCGCGCGCCATCGGCGCGCGCGACGTAGATCGGGTAGGGCGAAGTCATGCGTGAGTCGTGGGTAAGCCCCGCGGGCAGCACGCGGCAAGCCGCGGCATAGAGCGCCGCGGAACGCGGCGTCCGGCTGCGATAGCGCTCTTCGATCACGGGCCGAGCACCTCCGGTTGACGCGCCTGGTCACATGACCTTGTGCAAGGTGTGGTGGCGGTTGCGAGTGTAGGGCCGGACGTGCGTTGACCAACGCCCTTGATCGACCGCCTTCGCGAACGCGGGACTGGTCAACACATCCGGGCTCTCGAGCTCATAGATTGCGGCGTACCGCGGGGCACCCCGCGGGTCCATGGTCTTGGTCTCACCGCCCATCGCCATTCGCAGCGTGTCGAGCTTGAGCCGCGTCACCGAAATCACACCCGGTACCTTTTTGATGATCGGGATGTGCTCACGGTCGTAGACCTCGTTGAAGATGGCTTCCTTGTCCGGGTCGACGTCCATGGCTGCCGTAAAGATCCATTTGCCGGTGATTGGCATGGTTTGGCGCTCCTCGACCCGGTTGGTCATCCGCGCGTCATCGTAACAGCACTCCGCCGTGGCTACGCGTTCCCGATATCATCCTTGGCGCAACACCTCGGCATTCACGACCACCGAGGGATCCAGTTTCCCGTCGAGTCCGGCTAGCGCATTCTCCGCGCAGGCGAGCGCCATTCTGTCGAATGCCGTGCGCAGGTAAGCCGCGGTGTGCGGGGTCAGCACCACATCATCGCGCGCGAGCAGCGGATTGCCGGCACGCGGCGGCTCGGCCTCGAGAACATCCAGGCCCGCCCCGCCGAGCCGCCGATCATGCAATGCGGCAGCGAGTGCGCTCTCATCGATAATCGGTCCACGGGCGACGTTGACCACGAAGGTGCCCGGTTTCATTTGCGCCAGACTCGTCGTATCGATCAGATGCCGAGTGGCGGGCGTAAGCGCGCAGGCGAGCACCACAAAATCGGCGACCGCAAGACCCGCCTGCATTGAATCTGCGCGCTCGAAGCCGTCGACTGCAACGACATCTTCCGGCACGTGCGGATCCACGACGACGATCCGCATATCGAAGGCTGCGGCAAGGCGCGCCACCTGGCGGCCGATCCGGCCATAGCCCACCACGACGCAGGTACGTCCGCGCAGCTCGACGCTGCCGAAGTCGCGCGGCCAGGTGCCGCTTTTGACCGCGCGCTCGAGCGCAGGCCCGCGCTTGGCGAGCGCGAGCATG